>NZ_AJXW01000038.1 GCF_000264375.1 Rhodanobacter thiooxydans LCS2 | reverse complement strand
CCGCCGCTGCGGACGCGGCTGGCGCGGCGCTCGTCGGCGCGGCGGGCACGCTGACGGCAGGCCGTTGGTGCAGGTGCCAGGCGAGCCCGGCCACCAGTACCAGACTGGCGGCGCTGCCCAGCGTGAGCAGCCAGGGCGGCAGGCGCCGGCGCGGCTCCACGCCGATCGCATCGAGGTCGCGCAGCGGCCGATACTTCGGGCGCACCCAGTCGCCGCGTTCGCGCGGGCCGCGGCGCCGCTCGACCGTCAGCGGGTGTTCGTCGTCGGCCAATGCCTGCGCTGCAGCTTGCAGCACGGCGGCATCCAGCGCGGGACCCGGTTCGCTGCGCGGCAACTGCCGGTACAGCGCGGCAAGCTCGGCTTCGCCGGGCAGCTTGTCGTCCGGTGCGGTCGGATCGGTCGGTGGCAGTGGGGTGGTCATTCGGACAGCACTTCGCGTAGACGGGTCATGGCATAGCGCAGGCGCGACTTCACCGTTTCGCGGCCGACGCCGGTCACCGCGGCGATCTCCTCCAGACTCAGTTCCTGTTCCAGCCGCAACAGCACCGCCGTGCGCTGTTCGTCCGGCAACTGCTCGATCGTGCGCTGCAGGCTGCGCCGGCGCTGGAATTCGGACAAGCTGTGATCCGGCTGTTCCCGCTCCGGCGTGGCCAAGTTGGCCAGCGCAACTTCGGCCTCCTCGCCGTCGGCCATCGGACGCTGGCGGCGTACGCCGTCGATCATCAGGTTGTGCGCGACCTGCAGCAGCCAGGTGCTGAACTTCGCCTGCGGCTGGTAGCGCGTCCGCGCGCTGATGACCCGGCTCCAGGTTTCCTGGAACAGCTCGTCGGTGCGCTGCGGGTCGCGCACGCTGCGCAGCAGGAACCGGTACAGCATGCCACGATGGCGTGCGTACAGCGCCTCGAACGCGGCAAGGTCGCCGCGCGCGTAGGCCAGCATCAGCATCGCATCGGGATCGACGGCGGCATCCATGGATGGCGAGGGTAAGGCAAATCGGCGGGCGCCGGATAGCTCGCGGGTCGTTTCGCGCAAAGCCTCACCCCTCACCTGGAGGACTCCCTGCGGTCGCCAGCCTCCCCCTGCCAGCAGGGGGAGGAGCATGATGCTGCAGCCCCTTGGCACGCAGGGGAAGAGCCGAACGCCGTGCTCCCTCCCCTGCGTGCAGGGGAGGGTTGGGGTGGGGTGCTTCTGCCCGCCCGCGAAGCAGGCAAGCTCAGCGCACCGCCGTATCGCTGGCGTCGTCATGGCCGCGCGTGGCCAGGCCATCAGCCAGTTTCACCAGCTGCACGAAGCCGGCGCGGTAGCCGTCGGCGTCGGCGTCGCCTCCACGGGCGCCATTGGCGAGTTGCGCGATCTGCGCGTAGCCGTAACCGTCCAGGTAGTTGCCGCCGCGCAGGGCATCGGCGAATGCGGCCACCGCGGCGGCGAAGCGCAGGCGCTCGCTGGCCCGTGCCTCGACCCGCGCGGCGATCGGCTGTTCGATCAACCGGCTCGCGGACTGCCCCGGCAGCTTGTAGCGCAGGCGCAGGAAGGCCAGCTCATGGCCGCCCTTGGTCGGGGTCGGGCGTGCGCCGTAGCGCAGCGGGTCGATGCGTGCGGCGGCCGAACCAGTCGGGGTGATCTCGTAGATCGCGGTGACGTTGGCGCCCGCGCCGATCTCGCCGGCGTCGACTTTGTCGTTGTTGAAATCCTCGCGCTTGAGCAGGCGCTTTTCGTAGCCGATCAGGCGGTATTCCTGCACCTGCGCAGGATTGAATTCGAGCTGGATCTTCACGTCCTGCGCGATCGTCAGCAGCGTGGCGGACATCTCCTCGACCAGCACGCGGCGGCCTTCCTGCAAGCTGTCGATGTAGTGGTGGCTGCCGTTGCCGACGTCGGCCAGCATCGCCGCCATCGCATCGTTGTAGTTGCCCTCGCCGAAGCCCAGCGTGGTCAATGCCACGCCGCTCTTGCGGTGATCCTCGATGGTGGTCTTCAGCGCCTCCTCGCTGACCGTGCCCACGTTGAAGTCGCCGTCGGTGGCCAGGATCACCCGGTTCACGCCGCCCTTGATGAAACCCTGCTCGGCCTGCGCGTAGGCCAGCTCGATGCCGGCGCCGCCGTTGGTGGAGCCGCCGGCGCGGAGGCTGTCGATGGCGGCATTGATGGCGGCGTGGCCGTCGCCGGCGGTGGACGGCAGGGCGACGCCGGCGGAACCGGCGTAGGTGACGATGGCCACGCGGTCCTGCGCGCGCAGTTCGCGCACCAGCTGTTTGAGCGAGGCCTTGAGCAGCGGCAGCTTGTCCGCTTCGTCCATCGAGCCGGAGGTGTCGATCAGGAATACCAGGTTCGACGCCGGGATCTGCGCCGCCGGCACGCGGTAGCCCTGGATGCCGACCAGCAGCAGCTGCCGCTGCGCGTTCCACGGTGCCGGCGCCAGTTCGGTGGTGACGCTGAACGGCTGTTCGCGATCGGCCGGTGGCGCGTAGCCGTAGTCGAAGTAGTTGATGAACTCCTCGGCGCGCACCGCGTCGGCCGGCGGCAGCTGGCCCGCGTTCAACATGCGCCGCACGTTGGTGTACGCGCCGGTGTCGACATCGATGCTGAAGGTAGACACTGGCTGCTCGCTGGCCAGTTGCACCGGGTTGCTGTCGCGGTGGGTGTAGTTCTCGCGGTTGATGTCGCCGGGCATCGGTTGCATCGACGGGAGTGGTGCCGGCATGTAAGCCATGCGCTGTGCGCCCTGCGCGCTGTCGGCCGTCGCGGCGATTTCCGCCACCACGGGCGGCGCGGGAGGAGCGGGAGGGGCGGGTGTCGCTGCGGGTTGGCGGTCGATCCGGCCATCGGCCTTGTCCCGATGCTGGTTCCGCGCCATGGCCGGGGCCGGCCTGGCGATCGGCTGTTCGACGGGTGGCGGCGCGGGTGTGCGCTCGATCCTGCGCACCGGGCGGTCGGTGTCAGGCCGGGATACGCTGCAGCCGGCGCCGATCACCAGCAGGGCCAGCAGCAGGCTGCGCAGCAGCATTTTCACGTTCATGGGGCGGTTCTCCTCCGGTGGGTGGAAGGTGAAACGCCGCTCCGTGCCGAATGGGGTTGATCGCCGCGCGGTAACATGGCGCCTTCGATAGGATCCACCGGAACACCATGATCAACAACGACGTACTGCGCGCCATCCGCTACATGCTCGACCTCAGCGACGGCAAGGTGGTCGACATCATCCATCTGGCAGATCCGTCGGCGGCGGTCGGCAAGGACGACGTGCAGGCGTTCCTGAAGAAGGACGACGAGCCGGGCTATGCCGAATGCAGCAACAGGACGCTCGCGCTGTTCCTCGATGGCCTGGTGTTCCATCGCCGCGGCAAGGACGACAGCCGCCCGCCGCGCCCGCCGGAGAAGCGCGTCACCAACAACGTGGTGCTGAAGAAGCTGCGCGTGGCGTTCGAGCTGAAGGACGTGGACATGCACCAGATCCTCGAAAGCGCGGGCTTCCCCGTTTCCAAGCCCGAGCTGAGCGCGCTGTTCCGCCAGAGCGACCACAAGAACTTCAAGCTGTGCGGCGACCAGCTGCTGCGGAATTTCCTGAAGGGACTGACCATGCGGGTGCGCAGTGACGCCTGAACGGTTTCGTGCGCGCTCGCCGTTGCCCCGCTGTGCCGATGCATGCGCAACCGGGGTGAAGGAGGCGGGAGTCCGTCGTCGGACTCCCGCCCTTCCGCTTACTGCACTGTCACGCTGACATCGTCGATCACGAACGAGGTCTGCTTGGAGCTGTCTTCCACGCCGTAGAAATTGACCTGGATGGTCTGGCCGATATAGGCCGACAGATCCACGGAACGCTTGACGTAACCGCTGGCTGCGTTGAGGTTCGACCAGGTCGCCAGTGTCACGTACTTGCCGGCGGAGGTAATCACCTGCGCGCTGAGCTTGTCGTAGGCCGTGCTGGTCGTGGTCTCGGCGGTGTCGATGTGCATGTAGAAATCCAGCGTGGCCCTGGTGGCCGTGGCCGGGATGGTGATGCTCTGGCGCACGTAGTCGGTGTGCGCGCTGCCGTAGCCGTCCAGCCAGGCTTTATAGCTGCCGGTACGGGCCGCCTGGCCGCTGGCGTTGGTGATTACCCCGCTGGTCTGGGTCCACGGTGTGGTGCCGTTCTCGAAGCTGTTGTTCTTCACCAGTTCGGTCGCGGTGCCGCTGCTGTTGGAGATGCTGAAGCTGACCGCGCTGCTGCTGCCGACATTGCCGGCCGCGTCGTAGGCCCTGGCTACCAGGCTGTGGGCACCGTTGCTCAGCGTGGTGGAGTCGATGGATGCCTGGTAGGGCGCGCTGGTCGATGTCGCCTTCAGTGCATTGTCGATGTAGAACTCCACCTTGGTCACGCCCACGTTGTCGCTGGCGCTGGCCGACAGCGTGATGGTGCCTGCGGTGCCGCTTTCCGACGCGCTCACCGTCGGCGGCGTGGTGTCGACGCTACCCGCGCCCTGGGTGACCCATACCGGCGCGGACCACAACTGCTTGCCATCTTCCTGGGTGATCTTGGCGTAGTAGAAGTGGTCGCCATCGGCCGGCGTGATGGTGGTGGTGGCCGTGCTCGACGTGGTGGTCACCGCACCGTTGCCACCGGGCACGCCCTCGAAGACCTGCACGCGCTGCGCGCTGTGGCCGGCGCTGCTGGCGTAGTTGACGGTAAGCGTCAGCGGGCCGCTGTTGGCGAACCGCTCGCCCATCACGTGGCCGTTCGCCGTCAGCACGATCTGGCCGGTCTTGTCTTCCGTGGCGTAGACGCGGCGCGCGCGCACCGCATCGAGGAAGCTGGTGAGGCTGAGTGCCGTGCCGTCGGGAATCAGTACGCCGGTGCGATTGGTGTAGCTGGCGCCCCAGTTGGCGCAGTGGTTGTCCTGGTCGGAACTCGGCGCCACGTGGTAGCCGCGTGAGAGCAGGAGGTTGAACGCCGCCTCGTAGCTGGTACGGCTGGTCTCGGTTTCGCTGGTGTTGGTGGAGAACGCCGAGCTGTTGAGCACCTCGGTCAGCACCATCACGGCGTCGCCGTCGGCGCTATAGGCGAGATTCGTTCCGCCGATGCTGAACTGGCCGGTGGTGGCGGGATGGTTGAACTGACCCACCCAGCCGTTCGCCTTCATCAGCGCGTACAGCGCGCCGTAGTCGCTCTTGGCGGTGTACACGTCGCCGATCAGCTGACCGGAACCGTTGTATTCCCACTCCAGCAGGCTGGGCGTGTTGAGGATGTTGAGGTGGCCGCCGTTGCTGATCACGCCCCATTCCAGGCCGTAGATCGCCAGGAAGTTCGCATGCGCGGCGTTGAACGCGCTGGCCGCCTGCAGGCCGGACTGGTACAGGTTGTGCGCGGTGGTCGGGCTGGCCGAGGTGTTGGTGCCGGTCGAGCCGTCGTACATGTGGTTGTGCTCGGACGTCATCAGGATGTCCAGTCCGTCGTTCAGGGCGTACTGGTAGGCGTCCGACGGGCCGTACGCGCCGCTCTGCGGGTTCTGCGCACCGGTGCAGCTGGAGAGCACGCCGCCACCGTCGCTGTGGCTGGTCTGGCTGTGCAGGTTGCCGAAGTAGATGGTGTACGGCAGGCCGCCGGTACTTGTCGCCGACATCGGCGACAGTGCCGTCGTGGTACCGGTGTGCCGGCGCAGGGCCTGGAAGTGCGGCATGGCAGGCGCGGCGACGGTGCCCACCATCACATCGTAGCGCTGCTCCTCGATCAGCTCCGGTGCCCGCTGCTGCGCCAGCGTCAACGCCTGGCCGGGCAGGCTGCTGCCGATGCGCGTCACCGTGGCGCCATCCAGCGCCACCGCGCGCAGCCGCACCGTCACGTAACCGGCGGGCACGGCGTGGCCTTGGCGATCCACCCCGTCCCACGACACCCGGGCCTGCGTGCGGCCGGCGCCGAGCGCACCGTGTCCCTGCCAGGTGCGCAACTCGGCGCCGTCGTGGCCGAGCAGGGCGACTTCCCATGCCACCTGGGTCCCCGGCGCGGCGCCGGGATAGGAGAAGGACATGGTCACGGGGCGCGCCCCGGTGCTGCGGAACGGCACCTGCAGCGTGGTTTCGAACTCTTCGTGATCAGGCAGGCTGCCGGCGAACGCCGGGGCGGCAACGATCGTGCAGGCCAGCAGCAAGCCGCCAGCAATCCTGGTTTTCCAGTTCATTTGGTTGGGTTCCCTGGTTGAGTGGGTCGCGCAGAGCCCCCCGGCTTCTGGCGCGACCTGCCTGTTATCCCAGCACAAGATGACAAGCGCGGGATCGCGAGTGCGTCGATCTTTGACTGACTGCTCAAAATCGTCAAAACGCGGTCGAAAGTTCTTGCGGATAGGCCACGGCCGGCGGCATCCGCGCATCGCCCGCGGCATGCGCCGCACATTGCTGTCAGGCGCTGGCAGCAATGGCGGCGGCAAAGTGGCCGGCAGGGTGGGTTCCGCCGGAGGCTTCGCGCATCATGGCGGGGTCTTCCGCCATGGCTGCGTTCATGTCACCACGCTCTACCGTTGCGCCGCTCGCGCTCGCCGTCGGCATGCTGCTGATCAGCATGGTCTCGTACCAGTGCGGCGCGTCGCTGGCCAAGCAGCTGTTTCCGCAGGTGGGTGCGCAGGGCGCCACCGCGTATCGGCTGGGGCTGAGCGCGCTGATCCTGCTGCTGTGGCGGCGTCCGTGGCGGCGTTCGGCTGGCCGGCGCGACTGGGCCGCGCTGTGGGGCTACGGCCTCTCGATGGGCGCGATGAACCTGGTGTTCTACATGTCGCTGCGCACGATCCCGCTGGGTATCGCGGTGGCGCTGGAATTCACCGGGCCACTGGCGCTGGCGCTGTTCGGCTCGCGCCGGCTGCTCGATTTCGTCTGGGTCGCGCTGGTGGTGGCCGGGCTGGCCCTGCTGCTGCCGCTGCGCGGGCAGCTGCATGCGCTCGATCCGGTGGGCGTGATGTACGCGCTGGCGGCCGGCGCAGGCTGGGCGCTGTATATCGTGCTGGGCAAGCGGGCGGGGGCGGCCCACGGCGCGGACGCGGTGACGCTGGGCACCTCGGTCGGTGCGCTGCTGGCGATCCCGTTCGGCATCGCGCATGCCGGCAGCGCGCTGCTGTCGCCGGCGCTGCTGCCGTATGCGCTGGGCGTGGCGGTGCTCAGCTCGGCGCTGCCGTATTCGCTGGAGATGGTGGCGCTGACCCGCCTGCCGGCGCGCACCTTCAGCACCTTGCTGAGCCTGGAGCCGGCCATCGCAGCGGTCGCCGGGGTGGCGCTGCTGGGCGAACGGCTCAGCCTGCTGCAGTGGCTGGCCATCGCCACGATCATCGTGGCGGCCGCAGGTACCGCGCTGAGCGTGCAGCGGCCCGCGTTGGCGGAGCCGCTGGCGAACTAGCCGGCGCGGCCGCCGTTCACGCTTTCAGTTCCTCGCTGGCGTTCACCGTCGCCTTGCGCTCCTGCTTGCCCCAGCCCACCGATGGTCCCTTGATGGCGGTCCATACCGAGCGCACCACCACGTAGTACATCAGCTGGCGGTAGCCGAAGCGTTGCAGCACCAGCCACCACAGCAGGCTCCACTTCTCCTTCTTCTCCATCGCGAAGGCGAGCGCCGAGGCGCCGAGGTCGACCGCCATGAAGGCGGCGTAGAACGCCAGCATGCGCAGCAGGTTGGTGTCGTCGAACTGGGCGCGATGCTGCAGGTAGTCCATGCCGGTGCTGACGATCTGCCACACCAGCACCAGGTCGACCAGCGGCGACACCACCGAGAACAGGATCTGGAACAGCCACACCTGCGGCAGCGCCACCATGCCCAGCGCGCGGTAGCGCGGGTTGAAGGTGGCGTCGCGGTGTTTCCACAGGCATTGCAGGGTGCCGTAGGCCCAGCGGAAGCGCTGGCGGGCTAGGCCGCGGGCGGTATCGGGAGCCTCGGTCCAGGCGATCGCCTCGGCGTCGAACAGGGTGTGGTAGCCGGCTTTCTGCACCGCGATGGTGAGGTCCTGGTCTTCCGCGAGGGTGTCGGCGGGGAAGCCGCCGAGCTGTTCCAGCGCCTCGCGCCGCCACGCGCCGACGGCGCCCGGCACCACGGTGATCGCGCCCAGTGCGGCCAGTGCGCGGCGTTCCAGGTTCTGCGCGGTGATGTATTCCAGTGCCTGCCACAAGGTGATCAGATTGATGCGGTTGCCGACCTTGGCGTTGCCGGCCACGGCGCCGACCTTCGGATCGATGAACCAACGCACCAGGTGCGGGATGGTGTCCCGTTCGAACTGGGTGTCGGCGTCCAGCGCCACCACCACCGTGCCGTTCGATTCGCGCAGGGCGGTGTTCACGGCGTGCGCCTTGCCGCCGTTGGGAATGGTGAGCAGCCGCACGCGCGGCTCGTGCGCGTAGTGCTGGCGCACCACGGCCGAGGTGGCGTCGATCGAGCCGTCGTCGACCACGATGACCTCGAGGTTCGCGTAGCGGCTTTTGAGGATATGGCGGATCGAGCTGGCGATCACCTTCTCCTCGTTGTAGGCGGGGATCAGCACCGAGACCAGCGGCGGATCGGCCGGCAGGGTCGGCGGTACACGCCGGCGCTCCTGCCAGCGGTTGACCAGTGCCAGCACGCCGAGCAGCAGCAGGCGGGCCACGCCCAGCGTGATGGCGGTGGTCAGCAGCCAGCCGATCAGGTGGCCGAACCAGCCCAGCGCGAGGAACACCGAGCGGTCGGCCCAGCGCGACAGCGAGCCGGGCGGCAGCGGCGGCATGGTCTGCTCGCGAGTGAGCCCGGCCAGTGTCGACACGGTGACGAAGTCGTAGCCCTTCGCGCGCAGGCCGTCGATGATGCGCGGCAGCGCCGCGATGGTCTGCGAGCGTTCGCCGCCGGCGTCGTGCAGCAGCACCACCTGGCCGGTGCGCTCGGAATTGCTGGCGGCGACCTGGGTCAGCACGTTGTTGACGATCTGGTCCGCGCCGGGGCGTTGCCAGTCTTCCGAGTCGACGTGCAGGCCGACCGAGATGTAGCCCATCTTCTGCGCGATGCCGATCGGCACCAGCTCGTCGGCGGTGGTCGGTTCGGCATCGCCGAAGTAGGGCGCGCGGAACAGCCGCATCGAGCGGCCGGTGAGCGCCTCGAACAGGCGCTGGGTGGCGTTGAGTTCCAGCGACACGATGCCGGGCGGGCTGTCGCCGAGGTTCGGGTGGGTGAAGGTGTGGTTGCCGACGTCGTGGCCCTCTGCCACCTCGCGCTGCACCAGTTTCGGCGACATCTCGGCGCTGGCGCCGATGATGAAGAACGTCGCCGGCACGTGTTTCGCCTTGAGGATGTCGAGGATCTGCGGCGTCCACTGCGCGTCCGGGCCGTCGTCGAAGGTCAGCGCGATCTTGTGCGGCAGCGTGCCGGCGCGGCGGATCACGTAGGAACTGGGCAGCGCGCTGTAGCTCTCGTCGTCGATGCTGCCGTCGTCCTTGTCGACCTCGATGGTGCGTGCGCCGGGCGATGGCTGCGCGGCGATTTCCAGCACCTCGCCCTGGCCCTGGATGTCGATGTCCTCGCCCTGGCCGATGGTGCGCAGCGCGTCCGGTGCGGCGGCGCCATAGGGGCGGCCCAGTACCGACCACACCGAGGGGTCCTCCGAACCCAGCCGCCACAGCGCGTAGCCATACGGTTTGTAGTCGTCGGCGGCGTGGATCTGGTTGTAGGCGGTGACGCCGTCGAGGAACCAGACCTGGTGCGTGCTGCCGTCGTCCTCGCCGTAGGAGAAGGTCGGGTTCTGCGTGTCCGGGTCGAACGCGATCACCGCCTGCGCGTCGCTGGCACGGTCCATCGCGTCCTGGAAGGTCAGCGCCTCGGCGTTCTTGCCATGCGACCAGTCGTAGCCGTAGCTGCCGATCGCCACGATCACCTGGTTCGGGTCGAGCACCTTCATGCGCTTGTCGAGCATGTCCTCGAACCAGCCCTGGCCGGCGACGCTGCCAGGGTCCTTGCCGGCCCAGTGCTGGTCGTAGGCCATCAGCAGCTCGAAGTCCACGATGTCGGCGTAGCCGGCGTAGTCCCAGTCGGCGTCGTCGAACGGCACCGACAGCACGATGCCCCAGCCGTGGGGATCGAATGCGTCGTTGAGCTCGGTGAGGAACGCCTTCAGGTCCTTCTGCGAGGTTTGGGGCACGTCCTCGAAGTCGATGGTCACGCCCTGGAAGTGGTTGGCGTCGATGAAGGCGACGATCTGCGCGATGCGCGCCTGGCGCACCGCCGGGTCGGCCAGCATGCGCGCCAGGCCGGGACCGTCCCAGGCCGTGTTCACCATGTTCTGCAGCAGCGGCAGGATCGGCGTGGATGGCTTCTGCGCGCGGATCAGCTTGAGCGCCCTGGCGTCGATGCCGGTGTGCAGCGCCATGTCCGGACCGGAAACATGCATCCATGAGGGGATGACCCAATCCAGCGTGGGCAGGGCGCGCTTCAGTGACGGGTAGCTGCTTTCGTCCCAGTTGACGTAGAAGCCGACCGCCAGCGGCCGGTCGGCCGGCTTATCCAGCGACAGCGGCGGCGTGTGTCCGGAAGCCTTGCCGGCATGCGCGCGCGGCGGGTGCAGCAGCTTCTGCCGGGCACGCACCTCGGCGGCCAGCCGTGCCGCCGGCTTCAGCAGTTCGGGCGCGGCCGCCTTCACGTTGGCCAGCGCATGCCGGGTGCGGGCGTGTTCACCGATGTGCAGGCCGGCCATGCTGGGCCACACGAACAGGCTCGCCGCGCAGGCCACCACGAACAGCGTGCTGATCACCGCGGCGGCCAGCGCCAGTCGCGAGACATGGCTGGCCCGTCGGCCGGTGGGGTCGAAGAAGATCGGTTTTTTCTGCATGCGGGGGTCGGTTCGGCGGACGCCACGGCAGCCCGGCCGCATGGCGGGGCTCTGGGTGCGCAGTATGGCTGATCCGCGTTGCGGCACGTAGCGTGCCGGTGTTCCCGGTCAGCTGGCGTTGGCCGCACGCAGGGAGGGATGCCCCGGGTGGTCTACTCGCCCTGGTAGGTCCACACGGTGGATTCGCCGCCGGTGTTGCGGATGCGGCCAAGCCGGCGGATCAGGTGTTCGACCGAATGCGAGCGAGCCAGCGTCATGTCGCCGATGCGCATGGTGCTGGAGATTTCGACCGTCGCCTGCTTGCGGTCCGGCGACAGCGTGATGGACTGGATTTCATAGTCGTAATCCGGTTCGATCATGCCGGCCGTGCGTTCGCTGAGCGTCTTGAACCGGCGCAGGGTGCGGGTCAGTTCGGCGCAGGCCGTGGCCTTGTCCTGCATCTTTGCCGGTGCGCTGGCGCCGCGCATCACCACGCTCTCCGAGTAGCCTTTGTCCAGCGAATCGCACAGCGGCTCGGCGTCGAACCGCTGCAGCGCCTCGACCTGGGTCTGGTAGCTCTCGCGGACCGCCGCTTCGGTCATCCGGCGACTGATGTCGAAGTACCACACGGCGGCGGCGATCAAGACGATCAGCAGGATCACTTTCTTCATGCCCTTCTCCCTGGAGTGAATATCGGATTCCATTCGTGCCGGCAGCGGTGCGGCACGCCGTGGCCGCTATCGTAACTTCATGCGGAAGGCGGGTGCCAGCGCGGCGCCGTGGTCAGCCGATCACCGGCCCAGCCACCGGCTCGCTGAAATCCTGCGGCGTCAGCACCTGGGTCAGCCGGAACACGCCTTCGTGGATCTTGCGCGGCAGCACCACGTCGAGCACGGTGGTCTGGTGCGGACCGAGCATGGCGAACAGGTCGTCGCCGGCGGCGCTCCGCGCCAGCGCATGATGAACCAGGCCGGCGAGGTCGACCGGCTGCACGCTGGCGCCGTAGGGCCGGTGGCTGTCGACGGCGGGGCGCAGCGTCTTGCGGCTGTTGCGGGGGTCGGCCACGCGGTCGTCGCCGGCGAGCAGGCTGTGGTCGAGGAACAGCGAGATGGTGGTGCGCTGCCTTGAATTGGCCTGGCGGTCGAGCAGAAAGCCGGCCGGCAGCAGGTCAGGGCTGGCCTGCACGCCGGCGGTGAACAGGAAGCCGGCACCGACCAGCGGTTCGCCGGCCTCGTCGGCGAGCCGCAGGATCAGCAGGCTGCGCGGGTCGTGGATGTGCACGCGCGGAGCGAACGGCCCGGCCGGCTCCAGCTCCACCTTGTCGGCGTCGCGCGCGGCGTTCTCGCGCTCGAAAGCGTCACACAGGCTTCCGTAGTCGTCCGCGCTGCGCACCCCGAGGCAGCGCAGGATCGCCTGCACGGTGGCCGGCGCGGCACTGGCCATGATGCCGCGCTCGTCGCCGGAGTGCGCCGCGCCGGCGATCAGCTTGAACGCGCAGCGCGGTCCGCGGCTGAGGGTGAGCGCCAGCGTGTCGATGCCGCCGGCGCTGTTGGCCTGCGGCGACAGCACGGCATGGTGGGCGTTGAGGTTGGCCGCGGCGATGCGCACCACGCCGTCGGAGCCGTCCTCGCCGGTGTAGCTGTTGAGGTGGTCGTACAGCGAGCGATCGGGGCGGTCGCCGGTCAGCACGAACAGGAACTGCCCGCGCTTCACCGGGTCGTCGCTGTGGATGTAGTCGAGGTTGAGCGACAGCGACTCGGCGCTGCCCAGCTCCAGCCAGTCGAGGATGCGCTGCCCCGGTTCCACCCCGCCGAACCAGGCCTTGAGCCGGCCGAGCAGGCCCTTGCCCAGCTGCGCCAGCGCCGAGCCGAAGTTCGCCGGTGCCAGCATGACCAGGTGGCTCAGCTTGATCGTGCTGTACGTGGCCGGCTTGTCGCGCTGCGCGCGCAGCCACTCGCGCACCACCGGGCCGCCGGTGGAGTGGGTGATGCAGGCGAAGCTGGCGTCCAGCAGATGCAGGTCGCGCAAGGCATGGTCGAATGCGCGCACCAGGTCGGGCATGGTCACCGCGTCGTCGAAGCTCACGTACTCGGACAGCCAGAGGTCCGCCAGGGTCAGCGTGAGGCCGGCGGCGGCCGCCTGTTGCTGCAGCTGCTGCGGCAGCTGGCCGTAGGTCGAGGTGTTGGTGACGCTCCAGCCGTGGACGAAGACGAGGGTGGTCATGGCTCAGCTCCCGTGCAGTGGTCCGTTCCGACAAGAGTCCGCGCGACAGTGGGGCCGCATGCGTGGGGGACTTGGTCCGTGCGGCGCACCGGCATAATGGCACCAGTGTCCCGCCATCTCCACCAGGCTTGCCCATGACCGTGAACGTGTTGCTGGTCCTGATCGTACTGGCCGCCGCGCTGGCGCGGTTGAAGTGGCGCCGCTGCAGCCGCGCGCTACTGGCGTCGGCGCTGATCCTGCTGCTGGCCGCCGGCTGCGGGCCGTTGCCGATCTGGCTGATGGCGCAGCTGCAGTCCAGCCCTGCGGCAGCGGCGCCGATCGACTGGGGCCAGCGCAATGCGATCGTGCTGCTGGGTGCCGGCGCGGAGCGCGTGGCGGGCAGCGGCAAGATCGAGGCGAGCCTGGTTGCCTACGGGCGGATCGGCAAGGCTGCGGAGCTGTACCGCGAATGCCGGCGGCCCGGGCGCGAGTGCAAAATCGAAGTGAGCGGCGGCGATGCGCGCGGACTCGGCCAGTCAGAGGCAGCCGTCTACGCCGACCTGCAACGGCTCGGCGTAGATGCCGCCGACCTGCTGCTGGAAACGCGCAGCATGAACACCTGGCAGAACGCGCAGTTCAGCAGCCCGCTGCTGAAGGCGTACGGCGCCGACCGCGTGCTGCTGGTGTCGTCCGCGTACCACCTGCGCCGCGCCATGCTGTACTTCACGCACTTCGGCGTGCATGCCGTGCCGGTGTCCGCCGATCACGTCGATGGCATGCTGTCCTGGCTGCCGCTGTCGTACAACTTCGCCATGGCCGACCTGGCCCTGCACGAGTACACCGGCATCGTGCGTTACCACGTGTACAACGCGATGGGCTGGAACGTCGCGGCAACGAAATCCGACGCGCGCTGACTACGATTCGCGCATCACCATCAGGCGGACATCGCTCATGTCCTCGATCGCGTAGCGCACGCCCTCGCGGCCCAGGCCGGACAGCTTCACGCCGCCGTAGGGCATGTTGTCCACGCGGAAACTGGGGACGTCGTTGACGATCACGCCGCCCTGTTCCAGTTCGTTCCACGCGCGCATGGCATGGTCGAGGCTGTCGGTGAAGACGCCAGCCTGCAGACCGTAGTCGGAGTCGTTGACCATCGCGATGGCGTCGTCGAACTTGTTGAACGGAGCGAGCAGGGCGAACGGGCCAAACGCTTCCTGGCGATTCGCCTTCGCGTCGACCGGGACGTTTTCCATCAAGGTGGCCTCGAGCATGTTGCCGTTGCGCTTGCCGCCGCAAAGGATCCTGCCGCCAGCCTTCTTCGCTTCGAGGATCCAGCCGTGCAGGCGCTCGGCGGTGGCCTCGTCGATCACCGGACCGAGGAATACGCTGTTGTCTTTCGGATCGCCGGCCTTGAGCTTCTTGGTGGCGGCGACCAGCTTGCGCTTCAGCGCGTCGTAGATGTCGGCATGGGCGTAGATGCGCTGCACGCCGATGCAGCTCTGGCCGGACTGGTAGAACGCGCCGAAAATCAGCCGCGCGACCACCTTGTCCAGCTTCGGGCCCTGGTCGGCGTCGACGATGCACGCGGCGTTGCCGCCCAGCTCCAGCGTCACCTTCTTGTGGCCCGCGCGGGCCTTCAGCTCCCAGCCAATCTGCCCGCCGGTGAAGGAGAGCAGCTTGAAGCGAGGGTCCTCCACCAGCGGTGCAGCGTGCGCGCCGTCCAGGGTGAGGATCGAGAACGCGCCTTTCGGCAGGTCCGTCTCGGCCAGCACCTCGCCGATGATCAGCGCGCCGATCGGCGTCTTCTCCGACGGCTTCAGCACGAACGGACAGCCGGCGGCGATCGCCGGCGCCACCTTGTGCGCCACCAGGTTCAGCGGGAAGTTGAACGGCGTGATGAAGGATACCGGCCCGATCGGCACGCGCTTCGTGTAGCCGTGATAGCCGTCCAGACGACCGGCCAGTTCCAGATTGATCGTCTCGCCATTGATGCGCACAGCCTCCTCGGCGGCGATGCGGAACGTCTCGATCAGTCGGGTCACCTCGCCGGCCGCATCCTTGATCGGTTTGCCGGCCTCGATGCACAGCGCCTCGGCCAGCTCGTCGCGGCGTTCGGCGAAGCGCTGCGCACAATGCTGCAGCACCGCCTGCCGCGCCCACGGCTTGAACTCGCGCATCGGCTTCGCGGCCTTCACCGCGGCGGCGATGGCCTTCTCGGTGGTCTTCGCATCCGGCATCGCCACGCGTGTGGCGAGCTTGCCGCTGTACTTGTCGCGCACGTCGAGCATGTCCTTCGACGTCTGTGGCTGGTTGGCGAGGTAGTAGGGATAGGTCTTGTCCAGCATGGGAATCTCCGGGTCAGACGGCCGCGCTCAGTCGACGGATGTCCTCGTCGAGGATGCGGTGGTTGTCGCTGTAGTCGATGGCGAGGTCGATCAGGTGCACGCCGCCTTGCGCATAGGCGCGCTGCAAGTTCGGCAGGAACTCGTCGGCGCTGGCCGGGCGGTGGCCGTGCGCGCCATGTGCTTCGGCGAACAGCACGAAATCCGGGTTGCCGAACTGCATGCCGTAGTCGGCGTAGCCCATCTCGGCCTGTTTCCAGCGGATCATGCCGTAGGCATCGTCGCGCAGCAGCAGGATCACCAGGTCGAGCTTCAGCCGCACCGCGGTTTCCAGCTCCTGCGCATTCATCATGAAGCCGCCGTCGCCGCAGATCGCCAGCACCTTGCGTTCGGGATGCACCATCTTCGCCGCCATCGCCGAGGGCAGGCCGGCGCCCATCGTCGCCAGCGCGTTGTCCAGCAGCACGGTGTTCGGCTGGCGCGCACGGTAGTAGCGGGCGTACCACAGCTTGTACATGCCGTTGTCCAGGCACAGCACGCCGTCGTCCGGCATGAAGCGGCGGGTGTCGGCGACGATGCGCACCGGATGCATCGGGAAGCGCGCGTCGTCCGCGTGTTCCTTCAGCTGCGTGTGGAAGGCCTGGCGCACCTTGTCGAAGCCGGCAAAGTCCCAGTGCGGTTGCGGTTCCAGCGCATCGGCGAGCCGTTCGACCGTATGCGCGATGTCGCCCACCACTTCGATTTGCGGGAAGTACACGGTGTCCACCTCGGCCGAGGCGAAGTTGATGTGGATCACCGTGCGCCGGCCTTTCTGCATGAAGAACGGCGGCTTCTCCACCACGTCGTGGCCGACGTTGATGATCACGTCGGCGGCATCGATCGCGCGATGCACGAAGTCGCCGTCCGACAGCGCGGCGTTGCCCAGCCACAGCGGATGGTCCTCGTCGACCACACCCTTGCCCATCTGGGTGGTGAAGAACGGCACGCCGAGCTTGTCGATGAACGCACGCAACGCCACCGCGGTGCGCTGCCGGTTGGCGGCGGCGCCGATCATCAGGATCGGCTTGCATGCTTTGCTGATTGCCTCGGCCGCCTGCACCAGCGCGGCATCGTCGGGCGACGGACGGCGCGCGTATCCGGTGGGCAGCAGGATCGCGTCTTCGACGTCGTCGCGTGCGATGTCCTCCGGCAGTTCCAGGTGCACCGCGCCGGGACGTTCCTCCTCGGCGCGGCGGAACGCCTCGCGCACCCGCGCCGGGATCGTCGGCGCAGACACCAGCTGGCGCGTGTACTTGGTCAGCGGCTGCATCATGTCGACCACGTCGACCAGCTGGAACAGGCCCTGCTTGTGCGTGCGGATCGGTTTCTGGCCGGTGATCATCAGCATCGGCATCGCGCCGAGCTGGGCATAGGCCGCCGCGGTGACCAGGTTGGTGGCGCCGGGGCCGAGCGTGGCCAGCGCCACGCCAGCCTCGCCGGTCAGGCGGCCCCAGGTCGCGGCCATGAAGCCGGCGGCCTGTTCGTGGCGGGTCACGATCAGACGGATCGAGGACTCGCGCAGCGCTTCCACCAGGTCGAGGTTTTCCTCGCCGGGCACGCCGAAGATGCAATGCACGCCCTCGGCTTCGAGGGCCCTCACGAACAACGCCGCTGCCTTCATGCATCGCCTCCGTGGGAGAGGCGTGAAGGATGCGGGCCGCGGCGTTCAGTTTGCGTGAGTAGGGCGGTCAGTCGTCGCTGACCCGCAGTGGCAGCTCGCCGTCGGCAAGACGTGCACGCAACCGCGCATCCACGACGACACCTTGGGCCGAACGCAGCACCTGGCCGTCGGCGTCGAACAGGATGGCGTAGCCGCGTTCCAGCGTGGCCAGCGGGCTGATCGCGTGCAGCGCACGGCCGGCGTGGCGCAGCGCTGTCTGCCGGCGTTCGAGGATGTGCGCGATGACGCGGCGCAGGCGCAGTTGCTGCTCGTCCAGCCGTTGCGTGAGCAGCGGCAGGCGCAGGCGGGGGTGCTGCGCCAGCAGGCGCGCGTGCAGGCGGTCGAGGTGCATGCGACGCTGCTGCTGCCGTTCGCGCGCCACCACGGCCAGACGCAGGCGCAGGTGCTGCAGGCGCTCGCGGTCGCGCGCCAGGCGCGCCTGCGGGCGCTGTGCCTGCAGTCGCGCGAACAGGTGGTCGACGCGTTGCGCCAGCGCCTGCAGGCGGCGTTGCTGCAGGGTGGCCGCGCGCTGGCGCAGCTGTCGCAGGTGGTGGCCGACCGCCACCGCGTCGGGCACCAGCAGTTCGGCGGCGGCCGAGGGCGTGGGGGCGCGCAGGTCGGCGACGAAGTCGGCGATGCTGAAGTCGATCTCGTGGCCCACCGCGGAGACCACCGGCACCGCACTGGCGTGGATCGCGCGCGCCACGGCTTCGTCGTTGAACGCCCACAGGTCTTCCAGCGAGCCGCCGCCGCGGGTCAGCAGCAGCACGTCGTAACGGCCGCTGGCCGAGGCCTTGCGCAGCATCGCCACGATCGCCGGCGGCGCCTCGCGGCCCTGCACCGGCACCGGCAGCACTTCCGCGTCGGCCAGCGGCCAGCGGCGCGCCAGCACGCTCAGCACGTCGCGCACCGCCGCACCGGTGGCCGAGGTGATCACGCCGATGCGCCGCGCGTAGGCGGGCAGGGCGCGCTTGCGCGCGGCGTCGAACAGGCCTTCGGCGTCGAGCCGGGCCTTCAGTTGCTCGAACTCGCGCTGCAGCGCGCCTTCGCCGGCCGGCTCCATGTACTCGGCGACCAGCTGGAATTCTCCGCGTGGTTCGTACAGGCCGACCCTGGCGCGCAGCAGCACCTGCATGCCGTCGGCCGGGCGGAAGCGCAGTGTGGCCGCCTTCATCTTGAACATGGCGCAGCGCACCTGGGCGCCGCTGTCCTTCAGGGTGAAGTACAGGTGCCCAGATGCCGGCCTGGCCACGTTCGACAATTCACCCTCGATCCACACCTGCGGCAGCGCGTCGCCCAGCAGGTCACGCACCAGCCGGTTGAGCGAGCTGGGGGTGAGCACGTGGCGTGGCGCGGCGTCGTCGAAAGGCACGGACATAAGGCAGCGAGCCTAGCATGCGGTGCGTATCAAGTTGTGAGAAAACATCCGCTTGACGCATGAAACGCATGCGGCGCCTCAGGAAGCTCAGTCGTCGTCGGCGTCGCGCAGTTCGCGCCAGCGGCGCTTGCGCATGCGCAAGCTGCGGACGCCGAGGTTCAGCGCGAACCAGGCGGCGAGGGCGCCGAGCGGCCAGCCGATCCCCGCCGGCCAGGCGAACCCGACCACCGCCAGCGCGCCGAGCACGAGGGTACCGATCACCAGCGAGCCGCTGCCGGTGTCGTCGAGCACACGCCGGTTGGACAGCGCGGCACCGACGCTGTTGGCGATGCGCAGCGCGCCTGCGGCGGCACGGCCGGAGCTGCCGCCGGCATGGCGCACGTGCGGCGTCCGCGCCTCGCTGCGGCACACCCGTTCACGGCTGCCGTTGCCGTGCCGGCGGCGGCGCGAGGCCAGCACGATCTCGGTGGCGTTGCCCAGATCCTGTTCGTATTGCGCGGCGAGCTGGCCGGCGAAGCCGGCGTCCTCGACCGCCACGTCCAGTTCGCGGTTGCCAAGCCAGCTGGCGATATTGAGGTTGGATGAGCCCACCCGCGCCCATTGCCCGTCGGCGACCGCGGTCTTGGCGTGCAGCATCGAGCCGTTCCATTCGAACACGCGGATGCCGGCCTTCAGCAGCGGCCGATAGCCCGAGCGCGACATGCCGGCCACGATCGGGATGTCGCTGCTGCCGGGCACCAGCAGGCGCACGTCCACGCCGTCGCGCGCGGCGGCGACCAGTGCCTGCACGTACGGCGCGAGGCCCACGAAGTAGGCGTCGGTGAGCCACAGCGTCTTGCGCGCCATGGCGGCGATCAGTTGGTCGAGCCGGTACGTCCCGGCGGTGGAGGGCTGGGTGGCGATCAGCCGCAGCGACACGTGGGCGGCCGGCACGGCCGGCGCCGGGGCCTCCGCGAACGGCCGCAGCGCCGCGCCGGTCTCGCCCCAGCTTTGCGCGAACGCCGCTTCCAGTTCGGCCACCGCCGGGCCGCGCAGCGCCACGCCGGTGTCGCGCCACGGCGGCACGCCGCGTGCCGGGTCGCCCAGCCACTTCGCGCTGATGCATACGCCGGACAGGAAGCCGAGCTCGCCGTCGACCACCAGCAGCTTGCGATGGTCGCGGCTGACCCAGCCCAGCGGTTCGCCCAGCTGCAGCGGGTTGAACACGCGCACCTCGCCGCCGGCCGCGCGCAGCGGCGCCCAGAACGCACGACCTGACTGCCCGAGGCAACCCAGCCAGTCGACCACCACCGCGACGAACACGCCCGCCCGGGCGCATTCGACCAGTGCATCGCGGAAGGCGCGCCCGACTTCGTCGTCGCGGATGATGTAGTTCTCCAGCAGCACGCGCCGGCGCGCACCGCTGATTGCCGCCAGCCAGGCCTCGTAATGGGCGGTGGCATCGATCAGCAGGTCCACCGCGTTGCCGCTGAGCAGCGGCGCGCCGGCGGCGCGGCTCAATGCCTGTTCGGCCAGCAGGCGGCTCGGGGTGGCAGGGGTCAGTGGCGTGGGCATGGCCCGAGTGTAGGCGATGGCCTGTCGGCGCGCCGGCATCGCGGGGCTTCTGGCATGATCGGACGCATGCCGATCGAGCACCGCTACGCCCACACCGATGCCTGCGCGCGCCACCTCGCGGACGAACTTGGCCCGCACCTGCGCATCGCCGCGCCGCTGGGCCTGGGCAAGCCGCATGGCTTGCTGAATGCGCTGTATCGGCTGGTCGCCGCCGATAGCGGGCGTTCGATGCGCCTGTACACCGCGCTGTCGCTGACCCGGCCACAGCCGGCGCCGGGGCTGGAGCGGCGCTTCCTCGGACCGTTCCTCGATCGCCACTTCGGCGTCGATGCGGTCGACCCGCAGTACGCGCTGGATCGGGCGCGCGACGCGCTGCCCGCGAACGTCGAGGTGCACGAGTTCTACATGCAGTCCGGCGCACTGCTGCGTTCGGCCAGCGCGCAGCGCAGCTACATCAGCCAGAACTACACCCACGTGGCGCGCGACCTGGTGCCGCAGGACATCAACCTGCTGGTACAACTGGTGGCGCGGCGCGAGGGGCCGGATGGCGTGCACTACAGCCTGTCGTGCAACCCCGACCTCACCCTGGATTTCCTGAGCCAGCTGCAACAGGTCGGCAAGCCGCGGCCGCTGTGCGTGGCGGTGGTGCATCCGGACCTGCCGTACCTGGGCGGCGACGCCGAGGTGGCCGCCGCGTATTTCGACGTGGAGCTGCGCCCGGAAACGTCGCCGCCGCTGTTCGCGCTGCCGCGCTCGCCGGTGGATCTGGCCGAGTACGCGCTGGGCTTGCACGCCAGCGCGCTGGTCAAGGACGGTGGCTGCCTGCAGATCGGCATCGGTGCGCTGTCCGACGCGCTGGTCAAGACGCTGCTGCTGCGCCAGCACGACAACACGCAGTGGCGTCGCGCGCTGGTGGCGCTGGATCCGGTTGGCGCCACCCATGCGCTGGCCGGGCGGCTTGGCGGTCTGGCGCCGTTCGAGGCCGGCCTGTACGGCGCCAGCGAGATGGTGATGGACGGCTTCATGCACCTGCAGCGCGGCGGCATCCTGAAACGGCGCAGCTGGGACAACCTGGCGCTGGAGCGCGCCGCGGCCGATGGTCGCCTGAACCCTGCCACGCCGGGCGGGCACTACCTGCGCGGTGCGTTCTTCCTCGGTTCGCGCGAATTGTACGCATGGCTGAACGCCACCGAGGCGGCCGATCCGGATGCGATCGACATGTGTGCGGTGTCCAACGTCAATCAGCTGTACGGCGACCACCAGGCGCTGGCGACGCTGCAGCGGCGCGGAGCGCGTTTCTTCAATACCTGCATGATGGCGACCCTGCTCGGCGCGGCGGTGTCCGACACGCTGGAGGACGGCGCCGTGGTCAGCGGCGTCGGCGGCCAGTACAACTTCGTGGCGATGGCGCATGAATTGCCGGACGGTCGCTCGGTGCTGCTGCTGCGCGCCACCCGCAACAGCCGTGGCGGGATCGAGAGCAACATCCGCTGGAACTACGGCCAGACCACCATCCCGCGCCATCTGCGCGACATCGTGATCACCGAATACGGCATCGCCGACCTGCGCGGCAAGAGCGACGGCGAGTGCGTCGAGGCGATGCTGTCGATCGCCGACGCACGCTTCCTCGACGCGCTGTGCGCGCAGGCGAAGGCGCACGGCAAACTGGCGGCGGACTTTGTGATCCCTGAAGCCTGGCGCCGACATCGGCCGGAACACCTGCACGAGGCGCTGGGGCCGTTGCGGCACAAGGGCCTGCTGCCGGTGTTTCCGTTCGGCAGCGATTTCACCGAGGTCGAGCAGCGCCTGCTGCCGGCGTTGGAGTGGTTGAAGGCCGCCAGCGGCAACTGGCGCGGCAAGTGGCACCTGCTGGGTGCTGTCATTCGCCCGGGCGACGTCGCGGATGGCGAGGATGAGGCACTGGCGCGAATGGGTCTGGACGCGCCGACAAACTGGTCTGGACGCGCGCAACGACGCCTGCTGCAAGCCGCGCTGCGCCGCCAATCGTAGGAGCCCGCTCACGGGCGATGCTCTTTCTTCGGGATTCTGGATTCTGGATTCGGGATTCGAAAGAGCATTGTCCGCGAGCGGGCCCTACGGTGGCTCTGTGGGGTCGTGCGGCGGGGTTTTCGCCGGCGGTGCCGGCTTGGGCGGGTCATCCAGCAGCGGTAGTACCGCCGGGCTGTCCAGGTCATCGAACTGCTGGTGATTGACGGCCCAGAAGAACAGCCACACCCCGACGCCCACGATCAGCAGGGTGACCGGTATCAGCACCAGCAGGATGTTCATGCGTGCAACTCGCGTGGGTGCAGCGGCGGGTGCGGGGCATCGGTCGGGCCGGGGGCGCCGCGACCCACGCGCAGGGCGTACAGCACCACCAGCAGCGAGCTCAGCGACATGCCGATCGCGGCCAGCCACGGCGTCACCAGGCCGAACGCGGCGAACGGCACCGCGGCCAGGTTGTACCACAGCGACCAGTGCCGCCCCTGCCGGATCACCCGCTGCAACTGGCGTGCGATCGCGCGGGCGTCGGCGAGGCTGCCGAGGTGGCCATCGAGTAGCAGCAGGTCGGCGTGGGACTGCGCCAGCTCGGTGCCCGTGGCCAGCGCGGCGGAGACATCGGCTCCGGCCAGCAGCGGAGCGTCGTTGCTGCCGTCGCCCACGGCGAGGGTGATGCGGCCTTCGGCGTGCGCGGCCTGCAGCCGGGCCAGCTTGTCTTCGGGCGACTGGCGCGCATGGCGATCGGCGACGTCGAGACGGTCGGCCAGCGCGGCCACGCGGGCGGCGTGGTCGCCGCTGGCGATGGCGACGGCGATGCCGTCGGCACGCAGCGCGTCGAGCAGGCGGCGCGCCCCGGCGCGCGGTTGCTCGGCGAGGTGGAAGGCGGCAATCGCGCCGTCGGCGTCGGCCAGCACCAGCGCGT
>NZ_AJXW01000037.1 GCF_000264375.1 Rhodanobacter thiooxydans LCS2 | reverse complement strand
CACAGGGTGCGCTCCTACAGGAAATGCCATGACCGACCTGCACGTCGCCGCCAAGCACTGCCTCGACGCCACCGATCCGGCCGAAAAGCTGCGTCTCACCCACGAAACCTGGCGGGCATTCCTCGCCGGCGAATTGCGCGCTGACCCCGCGTCGCCGCCGCCAGCGCCGATCGGACCGCCCGGCCGTCCCGCGAAACCGCAGCTGGTCAACGCCCGCCAGCTCCCGCAGCGCGGCCTGGGCAGCGCGGAAGGCCGCGCCGCGCTGGTGCATGCGGTGGCGCACATCGAGTTCAACGCGATCAACCTCGCCTGGGACGCGGTGTACCGCTACCGCGGCATGCCGGCGGACTACTACCGCGACTGGGCCAGCTGCGCCCATGACGAGGCGCGCCATTTCGCACTGCTGTCCGACCGCCTGGCCGAGCTGGGTCACGCCTACGGCGACTTCGACGCGCACGACGGCTTGTGGGAAATGGCTGAGAAGACCGCCAGTCACGACACCGCGCGGATGGCGCTGGTGCCGCGCGTGCTGGAGGCACGCGGGCTGGACGTCACCCCCGGCATGATCGAGCGGCTGCGCGGCCTCGGCGACGAACGCATGGTGGCGATCCTGGGGGTGATCCTGCGCGAGGAAGTGGCCCACGTCGCCGCCGGCACCCGCTGGTACCGCTACTGCTGCGAACGCGATGGCCTCGACCCGATCGAGACGTTCTTCACCCTGCTGCGCGACTACATGGGCGTGAATCTGCGCGGGCCGTTCAACCGACCGGCGCGACTGGAAGCCGGTTTCGTCGAGGAGGAGCTCGACCGGCTTGCCGCGCTGGCCCCAACCGGCTGACGAAGCCGTGCCACCTGCACGAAAAAGCCGGCGCAAGGCCGGCTTCACGTTGGAACTTGGTCGGGGTGACAGGATTCGAACCTGCGACTTCTACGTCCCGAACGTAGCGCTCTACCAGGCTGAGCTACACCCCGTGGGAAGCCGCGTATCTTAGTCGCGGATCGGGGGCTTGGCAACAGGTTCGATGCATCCGCCCGGCGATCGCGCTGGGGAAGGCCGGCACCGTTCTGTTAATCTTGACGGCTGCCGCCGCGCGCCTTGCGCCGGACGGAATGTTCCCATCTTCAGTAGAGGATTCCATGGCGCTTACCCCGGCCCGCACCATGCCCGGCGTGCTCGAGTTGCTGCCGCTCGACCAGATCGCGTTCCAGCGCATGCTGGACGTGATCCGCCGCAACTACGAGCGCTTCGGCTTCCTCGCGGTGGAGACGCCGGTGATCGAGTACGCCGACGTGCTGCTGACCAAGACCGGCGGCGAGACCGAGCGTCAGGTGTACTTCGTGCAGTCCACCGGCGCGCTGGAGCAGGGCGAGAAGCCGGACCTGGCGCTGCGCTTCGACCTTACCGTGCCGCTGGCACGCTATGTGGCCGAGCACGAGCGCGATCTCAATTTCCCGTTTCGCCGTTACCAGATGCAGAAGGTGTACCGCGGCGAGCGCGCCCAGCGCGGGCGCTTCCGCGAGTTCTACCAGTGCGACATCGACGTGATCGGCAAGGACGCGCTGTCGGTGCGCTACGACGCCGAGATCCCGGCGGTGATCTACAGCGTGTTCCGCGAGCTCGACATCGGCCCCTTCACCATCCAGCTCAACAACCGCAAGCTGATGCGCGGCTATTTCGAGAGTCTGGGAGTGGTCGACGGCGAGCAGCAGATGCTGGTGCTGCGCGAGGTGGACAAGCTGGACAAGCGCGGCGCCGACTACGTGCGCGACACGCTGACCGGCGACGCGTTCGGGCTGAGCGCCGAGGTGGCGGCGAAGATCCTCGCCTTCGTGCAGGTGCGCTCGACCTCGCTGCAGGACGCGCTGGACAAGCTCGATGCGCTGGGCCCCGGCCCGGAAGCGCTGGAGCAGGGCCGCACCGAACTGAAGGAAGTGCTGGGCCTGATCCACGCCTTCGGCGTGCCGGACACGCACTACGCGTTGAACCTGTCGATCGCCCGCGGCCTCGACTACTACACCGGCACGGTCTACGAGACCACGCTGAACGACCATCCGCAGATCGGCTCGATCTGCTCCGGCGGCCGCTACGAGAACCTGGCCGGCCAGTACACCAAGTCGCACCTGCCCGGCGTCGGCATCTCGATCGGCCTGACGCGGCTGTACTGGCAGCTGCGCGACGCCGGCCTGATCGATACCGCGAAGAGCACCGTCGACGTGCTGGTGACCCAGATGAACGAGGCGCAACTGCCCGCCTATCTCGCCCTGGCCGGCGAGCTGCGCGGCGCCGGCATCGCCACCGAGGTGGTGCTGGAAGGCGGCAAGCTGGGCAAGCAGTTCAAGTACGCCGACCGCGCCGGCATCCGCTTCGTGGTGGTGCTGGGCGAGGACGAAATCGCCCGCGGCGTGGTGACGGTGAAGGACCTGCGCCGCGAGGATCAGTTCGAGGTGGCGCGCAGCGAACTGGTCAAGACGCTGCGGGTGGAGCTGGAGCAGGCCGCGGCGATGGGGTGAGGGCGCTATTGCCTTTGACGTTGTCATTCCCGTGTTCGCGGGAATGACGGCAACAACATGGAGCATGACTGCAGTGGGTGAAACGATTCTTCTCGACGGCAGCAGCCTGACCCGCGCACAGCTGGTGGCGGTGGCACGGCAAGGCGCATCGGTGGTGCTGGATCAGGCGCAGCTCAAGCACGTGCAGCGCGCCGCCGATTTCCTCGCCGACAAGGTCAGCTGCGGCGAGCCGACCTATGGCGTCACCACCGGCTTCGGGAGCAACGCCGACAAGCTGCTCGGCGCACACCGCGTGCGCGACGAGCTGCCGGGGAGCCAGCCCGCCGAAGGCACGCTGATGGAGGAACTGCAGCACAACCTGATCATCACGCACGCGGTCTGCGTCGGCAAACCGTTTGCGGCCGACGTGGTGCGGGCGATGTTGCTGATCCGCATCAACACCTTGATGCGCGGGCACTCCGGCATCCGCGTGAGCACGCTGGAAGCACTGGCCGCAATGCTCAACGCGGGCGTAGTGCCGGTGGTGCCGGAGAAAGGCTCGGTCGGTGCCAGCGGCGACCTGGCACCGCTGTCGCACCTGGCGATCGTGTTGCTCGGCGGTGGCGAGGCGTTCTGGCAGGGCGAGCGGCTCAGCGGCGCTGAGGCGCTGAGGCGCGCCGGGCTTGTGCCGATCCGGCTGTCGTTCAAGGAAGGCCTGGCGCTCAACAACGGCACCGCGCAGATGCTGGCCACCGCCGCGCTGGCACTGGATGCGCTGGAACACCTGCTGGATACCGCTGACCTCGCCGCGGCGATGACGCTGGACGCCTTCGCCGGCCGCAGCGGCGCCCTGCGTGCGGACGTCCACGCGTTGCGCCCGCATCCGGGCCAGGTGGAGACCGCCGCGCATGTGCGCAAACTGCTGGATGATTCCACCCTGCTCGACATTCCGTACCACCTGGTGCCGCGCTTCAAGCCGTGGAGCGCCGAGGCGTGGAGTGAAGCGGATGACCAGGCGCTCAGCTTCGACATCGGCTGGGACTGGGTGCCAGCCAACCAGCGCCATGGACGCGAGGCGTTCTACGCGCGCTTCCTGCCGTTCAAGGGTGGCAAGAAACACCAGCCGCAGGATGCCTACAGCCTGCGCTGCATGCCGCAGGTACACGGTGCGGTGCGCGACGCCTGGGCGCAGGCCTGCCGGGTGATCGACATCGAGCTGAACTCGGTTACCGACAACCCGCTGATCTTCCCGGACAACGGCGACGCGCAATTCATCGAGGAGCAGGTGATCTCGGCCGGCCACTTCCACGGCATGCCGCTTGCGCTGGCGATGAGCTACGTGAAGGCGGCCATTCCGGTGCTTGCCTCGATTTCCGAGCGCCGGCTCAACAAGCTGGTCGACCCGGCCACCAACGACGGCCTGCCGGCCTTCCTCACCGGCAACGAGGACGGCACCGATTCCGGCTTCATGATCGTGCAGTACACCGCCGCGGCGCTGGTCAACGACCTGGCCACCCGCGCGCATCCGGCCAGCGTGTATTCGGTGCCGACCAGCGCGAATGCCGAGGATCACGTCTCGATGGGCGCCAACGAGGCGCGCCACGTGCTGGACATGATGGAAGACCTCGGCCACGTGCTGGCGCTGGAGCTGTACACCGCCGCGCAGGCGCTGGACTACCGCCAGGAGATGCTGAATGCGGCGCGGCGGCTGGCGACGCGCGGTGGCTGGCAGGCGCTGGCGGCGAAGATCGCCAACGCGCCGCGAGAAGGTCAGCCACACTACACGCAGTTCGTCGCTGAAGTGCAGCAGCTCGCCGCGGCGCTGGCCGGCGCCGGCGATTTCCATGCCGGTGCCAGCGTGCGCGAGGCGCATGCGATCCTGCGCCGGCACATCGGCTTCATGCACCGCGACCGCGCGATGGACGGTGACGTGCGCATGGTCTGCGCGCTGGTGCAGCAGGGCGCGTTGCACCCGGCGGCATGATTCACCCTTTCTGACGGAAGCCAAGACCATGAGCCTGATCCAGACCCCGGTGTCCTACGGCGAGCTGATCGACAAGATCACCATCCTGGAGATCAAGTCGCGGCGCATCACCGACGCCGCCAAGCTGGCCAACGTGCGCAACGAGCTGGACCTGCTCAATGCGACCTGGGCCAACGATGCAGCCTCGCGTACCGACATCGGCGACGAACGTGCGCGCCTGCTGGCGGTGAACGAGCTGCTGTGGGACATCGAGGACCGCATCCGCCTGAAGGAGCGGGCGCAGGCGTTCGACGCCGAATTCATCGAGCTGGCGCGTTCGGTGTATTTCCGCAACGACGAACGGGCCGCGTTCAAGCGCGAGATCAATCTGAAGCTTGGCTCGCAGCTGGTCGAGGAAAAGTCGTACCAGGATTACCGCGCCGTATAACGCGTGCGTAGGAGCCCGCTGGCGGGCGATGCTCTTGTTCTGGATGTCCAATGAAGAGCATCGCCCGCCAGCGGGCTCCTATGGCAGATGCATGGCCTGTGCGGCGGCCTCGTAGCGCTCAATCACTTCATCGACGCCGATCAGGTCCATCACTCCGGGCTTCTCGATCTTCGTACCCCAGGCAATCTCGCTGGCCGGCTTGCCCAGGTACTTGCGCGCGGCCTCATCGTATTTGTCCACGCACCAGCGGCGATCGGAGTAGGGGCCGGAGCGGCCGGGGTTGCTGGCTGCGTGCAGGCCCAGCACGCGCGTGCCTACCGCGTTGGCCATGTGCATCGGGCCGGAATCCGGGGTCAGCAGCAGCTGGGCGCGACCGAGCAGGGCCAACAGTTTTTTCAGCGTGTCCTTGCCGGTTAGGTCGAGCGGTGTCGACTGGCATGCCGCCAGCACGGCGTCCGCCATCTCGCGCTCGAAGGCGGAGGGGCCACCGACCAGCACCACGCGCCAGCCGCGCGCGGCGGCGTGATCCATCACGGCGGCGTAGCGCTCTGGCCGCCAGTTGCGCAGCGCGTGGCTGGAGGTGGGGCTGACCAGCAGGGTCGGCGTGTCGCCGGGCAGCTGTTCGGCGGCCCACGCATGCGCCTCGTCGGGAATCGGGATGTCCCAGCGCACCTGGGTCTGCTTCAGACCCAGCGGTTCGCAGAAGCTGCCGATCGCGTCCAGTACGTGCTGGCCGGTGCGCGCGGGGATGCGCTCGTTGACCACCAGGCCGTGCAGGTCCTTCGCGCGGGCGCGGTCGTAGCCGATGCGCCGGTCGGCCTTGATGCCCAGGCTCAGCAGGTTCGAACGCAGCGCCACCTGCATCTGCAGCAGCGCGTCGAAACGCCGGCCGCGCACCGCTGCGTGCACCGCACGCATGCCGGCCCATCCCGCGGCCTTGTCGAAGGTGACGAACTCTACCCTGGGCAGGTCGCCGACCAGCTTGCGTTCCAGCTTGCCGACGATCCAGGTCAGCGAGGTTTGCGGCCAGGCCTGCTGCAGGGTACGCAGCAGCGGCACCACGTGGGTGACGTCGCCGATGGCGGAGGTGCGCAGCAGGCAGATCGAGGAAGGGCTTGTCATGGGGCTGGGTTAGAATCCGGGGCAGTCACCGGGCATGATGATGCAGGAACGAACCCACACCGATGCCGAAGGCGCGATTCTGTTCGACGCCGATGCGTCGCCACAAGTCGGGCACGACTGGTTCGCGCCGGATTACTGGCGCGGGCGTGGTGCGCTGCGCACGCAGCCTGGCGGTCGCGGCGGCGTGGCGATCGTGGCCACGCCGGTGGGCGAATGCGTGCTGCGGCATTATCGTCGTGGCGGCCTGGTCGCCGCGCTGATGGGCGATCGGTATCTGTGGACCGGGGGTGATCGCACGCGCCCGTTCGCGGAATTCCGCCTGCTTGCCGAGATCGCGCGGCTGGAACTGCCCGGTCCGGCGGTGGTGGCCGCGCGATATTGCCGGCACGGCATGTTCTACAGCGCCGACCTGATCACCCGCCGCATCGCCGACGCGCGGACGCTGGCCGAATGCCTGGCGGCGGGGCGGCTGGATGGCGAGCTGGCGGAGGAGGTTGGCGCGCTGGTGGCGCGTTTCCATCGTGCCGGCATCTGGCATGCCGACCTGAACGCGCACAACGTGCTGGTGACACCGGATGGGTTGCACCTGATCGATTTCGACCGCGGCCGCATGCGCATCCCGTCGGCCTCCTGGCAAGAGGCGAACCTGCGGCGCCTGCGCCGGTCGTTGCTCAAGCTCGGTGCGGCCGCCGGCGGTGAAGCGGCGTTCGAGAAGGCGACCTGGCAACCGCTGCTGTACCGCTATGGGCGGACGCTGAAGCCATGAACTGGCATCTGCATTTTCTGGGCGTGGGCGCCGCCCACGCGGTAGCGCTGGGGTCGTCGGCCGTGGTGCTGGAGCGTGCCGGGGTGCCGCTGCTGCTGGTCGACTGCGGCCCCGACACGCTCGATCGCTACCTGGCGGTGTACGACGCGCTGCCACCGGCCGTGTTCATCACGCACACCCACATGGATCACGTGGCCGGGCTGGAGCAGTTGTTCATCCGCCTGTGGTTCGACCCGCACCTGCGCGGCACCACCCGGGTGTTCGCCCACGCCACGCTGGTCCCGTGGTTGCAGGCGCGCGTGGGCGACTATCCCGGTGTACTGGCCGAGGGTGGCGCCAACTTCTGGGAGGCGTTCCGGTTGGTGCCTTGCACCCGCGGCTTCTGGCTGGACGACCTGTGGTTCGACGTGTTCGCCACCCGCCACCACGTGCCGGGCACCTCCTACGGTTTGGCCCTGGACGGCAGCTTCGTCTACACCGGCGATACCCGGCCGATCCCCGAGGTGCTGGCCAGCCGGGCCGGCAGCAGCGAAGTCATTGCCCACGACTGCGGCCTGGTCGGCAACCCATCGCATACCGGCGTCGACGATATCGAACGCGAGTATCCCGAAGCATTGCGCGCCCGGCTGCTGCTCTACCACTACGGCAGCGTAGCCGACGGCACCGCGCTGGCTGCATTCGGCTATCGCGTCGCCAGCCCCGGTGAACGCATTGCCTTGCCCGCCCCAATGGAACCCAGGGCTGACGCTGGTTGAATCCGTGCCCGCTCGCTTGCCTGTATGGCCCCGCTGCCGTTATTCTTGCTGACTCTTTGAAGGACTGGATTGCCGCAAAGAGGGTCAAGTGTGTGGAGAGGTGTCCGAGTGGTTGAAGGAGCACGCCTGGAAAGTGTGTATACGGCTTAACCCCGTATCGCGGGTTCGAATCCCGCTCTCTCCGCCAGTTTCAAGTGAGTCACGACCATCGTCGTGCACGTCCATGGTGGCCCCGTCGGTCCCCCCGCGACGATAGTTCGCAAACTCCGCCAGGTCCGGAAGGAAGCAACGGTAGCGAATGATTCGGGTGCCGGGGTGTGGCTGGCGGGGCCGCCGCCATTCCGGAACGCGCTTTACTGACTTGTCTTCGCCGACTTGGCACAATCAACCTTTGCCCCAACGTTGGTAGCCATGTCCTATCAGGTACTCGCCCGCAAGTGGCGCCCGCGCAAGTTCGCCGAACTGGTGGGGCAGGAACACGTGGTGCGTGCGCTGACCAATGCGCTGGACACCGGGCGCATGCACCACGCCTACCTGTTCACCGGCACTCGCGGCGTGGGCAAAACCACCATCGCGCGCATCTTCGCCAAGTCGCTGAACTGCGAGCGCGGGCAGTCGGCTGATCCATGCGGCGAATGCGCGGTGTGCACGGCGGTGGACGAGGGGCGTTTCGTCGACCTGCTGGAGATCGACGCGGCCAGCAACACCGGCGTGGACGACGTGCGCGAGGTGATCGAGAACGCGCAGTACGCGCCGTCGCGCGGCCGCTTCAAGGTGTACCTGGTGGACGAGGTGCACATGCTGTCGAAGAACGCGTTCAACGCGCTCTTGAAGACGCTGGAGGAACCGCCGCCGCACGTGAAGTTCCTGCTCGCCACCACCGACCCGCAGAAGCTGCCGGTGACGGTGCTGTCGCGTTGCCTGAAGTTCAACCTGAAGCGATTGCTGCCGGAACAGATCTCCGGCCAGATGCGGCACATCCTTGGCGCCGAGAACATCACGTACGACGATGGCGCGATCGGCGAACTGGCCCGTGCCGCGGACGGTTCGCTGCGCGACGGCCTGTCGCTGCTGGACCAGGCGATCGCCTACGGCGGCGGCGCGCTGCATGCCGAGGACGTGCGCAACATGCTCGGCAGCGTGGCGCGCGGGCAGGTGATCGGCGTGCTCGACGCGCTGGCCGCTGGCGACGGCGAACGGCTGCTGGCCGAATGCACGCAGATCGCCTCTTACTCACCGGACTTCGGCGGCGTGCTGGACGACGTCGCCAGCGTGCTGCACCGGCTGCAGCTGATCCAGCTGATCCCCGGTTACCGCCCGGAGGAAGACAGCGACGACGACGGCGCGCTGATGGCGCTGGCCGAGCGCATGACGCCTGAAGACGTGCAGTTGTACTACCAGATCGCCACCTCGGGCCGGCGCGACCTGGCACTGGCGCCGGATGCGCGCACCGGTTTCGAGATGGCGATGTTGCGCATGCTGGCGTTCCGCCCCGGCGATGGCGCACCGGCCGCGCGCGCCGAGCGGGCAGCAACGAGCAGTCAGCCCGCCGCGCCACGGCCAGCTTCGGCCGCGCCGGCACGGACGCCACCCATACCGACGCGTGCGGCGGAAGCGCCGATACCGCGGACGCCTGCGCCAACTCCTGCGCCAGCCGTGGCCGCTCCGGTAGCGCGTGACGCCCATGGTTTGCCGGATTGGGAGTCCCTGATCGAGCGTGCCGGCCTGCGCGGCCCGTTCAGCGTGCTGGCGCAGAACGCCATCCTGCGCGAACGCGATGGCCAGACCCTGGTGCTGGCCTTGCAACCGGCGCACATGAGCATGGCGGTTGAGCCGATGGTCAGCCAGATGGAGGAGCGCATCGGCAACGCGCTTGGCGAGCGCATCAAGCTGCGCTTTGTCAGCCAGAACCGGGCAACGGGTGCGCAGACTCCGGCCGCTCGCGCCGCGCAGGCACGCGACAGCGCCCAGGCCGCCGCCGAGCAGGCGATCGAGAGCGATCCGCTGGTGCAGTCGCTGAAGCGCGAGTTTGGCGCGCGCGTGGTGCCGCAATCCATCAAGCCTTTTGACAACGAATCCGGAGCCAGGTGATGAGAGGACAGATCGGTCAGCTGATGCAGCAGGCCCAGCGCATGCAGGAAGATATGAAGCGCGCGCAGGAAGAAATCGCGAAACTCGAAGTCACCGGCAGCGCCGGCGGCGGCCTGGTCAGCGTGGTGATGACCGGCGCGCACGAGGTGCGCCGCGTGCAGATCGACCGGCAGACGTTCGCGGACGACCCGGAGATGGCCGAGGACCTGGTCGCCGCCGCCATCAACGACGCGGTGAACAAGGTGGCCCAGGTCAGCAAGGACAAGCTCGGCGGCGTCACCGCCGGGATGAACCTGCCGGCTGGCTTCAAGATGCCGTTTTGATGAATTCGAATACGTTGTAGGAGCCCGCTCGCGGGCGATGCTCCTTCTCTGGAGCTCCAAAGCGGAAGCATCGCCCGCGAGCGGGTTCCTACGAGGGATTGAGACAAGCATGAGCGGCTCCCCCCTCCTCGCCGAACTGATCGAAGCCCTGCGCTGCCTGCCCGGCGTGGGTGGCAAGAGTGCGCAGCGGATGGCCTTCCATCTGCTGGAGCGCGAGCGCGAACGCGGCCTGAAGCTGGCGGCGGTGATGGAGCAGGCGATGCGGCGCATCGGCCATTGCGAGCGTTGCCGCAACTTCAGCGAGGAACCATTGTGCGCGCTGTGCGCCAGCAGTACCCGCGACCGCCAGCTGCTGTGCGTGGTGGAGTCGCCCACCGACCTGGCGGCGATCGAGCAGGCCACCGGTTACCGCGGCCAGTATTTCGTGCTGATGGGGCGGTTGTCACCGCTGGACGGACTGGGCCCGGAGGAACTCGGGCTGGCGCAACTGGCCCAGCGCCTGGGCGAGGGCGAGATCGAGGAACTGATCATCGCCACCAATCCCACCGTCGAGGGCGAAGCCACCGCGCACTACCTGGCCCAGCTGGCCCGCGCCGGCGGCGTGCGGCCGACCCGGCTGGCGCACGGCGTGCCGCTGGGCGGTGAACTGGAGTACGTCGACCGCAGCACGCTGGCGCATGCGTTCGGCGGCCGGCAACTGCTCGACTGATTACCGCAGGGGAATGATCATGACCGACACGATTTTCAGCAAGATTGTCCGCCGCGAGATTCCGGCCGACATCGTCTACGAGGACGACGAGGTGCTCGCATTCCGCGACCTGAATCCGCAGGCGCCGGTGCATGTGCTGTTCATTCCGAAGCAGCCGTTGGCCACGCTCAACGATGCGACAGCGGGCGACGCCGAGCTGCTCGGCAAGTTGCTGCTGGCCACGGCGGCATACGCGAAGCAGGAGGGTTTTGCCGAGCAGGGCTACCGCACGGTGATCAACGCCAACGAGGATGGCGGGCAGACTGTGTACCACCTGCACGTCCACCTGCTGGCGGGGCGCCGCATGCACTGGCCGCCGGGCTGAGAGGTTGTGATTTTTTCAACCTCGAAGCCCGGCCATGGCGAGGGCATGGGTGCCCGAGTTGAGGCAACGCAGGAGCGGTTGCCCGACGGCCCGGCGCGGATCGGGCACGCAAGTGCCTGATTCGCGATTGAAGAAAACCACAGGAAGTGGTTTTCTTCACAAGCTCTGAGCACGGCGGCGCTGCATCCCGCACATGAAAACGCCGGCTTCGAGCCGGCGTTTTCATGTGCGCTTACGGTTTCGGCGCAGGTGGCGGTGCGGGCGGCGGCCGAACCACGATCACGCGATGGGGGTAATAGCCGCCGTAATAGGGATAACCGCCCCAGTACGGGCCAAAGCCAGGACCCCAGAACGGGTCGTAGAAGCTCGCCGGGTAGTTGACCATGACCGGGCGCTTCGGCCACAGGTAGACCACGTCGGCCTCGACGCGCGGATAAGCGTAGTCGAATTCGCCCACCTTCTGCGACACCGTGCCGTGCAGCGTGCCGGTGACGGTCAGCTCGCGCCCGCGGACGAACACTTCCGGGTCGTAGAAGCCGTCGCGGCAGGCGACGAAGCGGCCCTGGTTCTCGCCACTGTTGCCGGTTTTCGGGCGCGCCTGGCTGTCCAGCGGACGCGACAGCAGGTAGAAGCAGGTCTGCTGCGGGCCCGGTTCGGTCTTGATGATCTCGCCGCCCCAGCGCACCCGCGTGCCGCCGGCGCCGCCCTGCTGGGCGCTGGCGGTGGAAATGTCGGTATAGGTGCCTTCCAGCGGCTTCGGAATCGTCGCGCAGCCGGCCAGCAGGGCGAGCGCAGCGGCGAGGGTCAACGGGCGGTACAGGGACATGGGGATCTCTCCATCCAGGGGCGACGGCCTGCGCCGTCGTGTCGGCTCTTATTTGACCACGTCGACGATACGGAAATCCCGCACGGCGTGCTGGAACGCGCGCAATGGTTCAGTCGGTGGTTCGTCGTGGGCATAACGCAGTTCCAGGTAACTCCTCATCAGGCTTGCCAATTCCTCGCGCTGGCCGGGCAGCGCACGGGCGGCACGGCTCAGGTAATGCTGCGGACCTTCGGCCGGGCGGCGCGCAATGCCCTTGCGCGCCAGCTTCCGCTCCAGTTCGCGCAGCGCGCCGCGCAACGGGTCGCGCGGCTGCCGCCGCAGCAAGGCCCACGCCAGCCCGATGCCGATGAACAGCACGCCGCTGATCGCCAGCAGCACGCCGAGCGTCGCCGTGTCGGCGTCGCGGATGCCGAATGGCGTCAGCAGGCCGCGCTGGCGCAGCGCGTCGAAACCGATAACGCCCTGGTCCCACCAGCGGTTGACGATGTCCCAGCGATTGCGCAGGCCCTGCAGCCAGTCGTTGCGGTACCAGGCGAGCTGGTCGCCGGCGGCGGCCGCCGCGCCCAGCGAAACCCGCTCGGGGCGTACCGCGCCGGTAGGGTCCACGCGCACCCAGCCGCGCCCGGCCAGCCACACCTCGCTCCACGCATGCGCGTCGGAATAGCGCACCAGCAGGTAGTTGCCGAACTTGTTCCAGTAGCCGCCCTGGTAACCGGTGACCACCCGCGCCGGGATGCCGGCGGCGCGCATCAGCACGGTGAACGCCGACGAGTAGTGCTCGCAGAAACCCTCATGGGTGTCGAACAGGAAGTCGTCCACCGAGTCGCGTCCCAGCGGCGCCGGCGCCAGCGTGTAGCGGAAACCGCCGTTATGGAACAGCGCCAGCGCGGCCTGCACGATGGCCGCATCGTCGCTGCCATGGCGCTGGCGCCATTGTGCGGCCAGCGCGTGCGTGCGCGGGTTGAAATCCGCCGGCAGGCTCAGGCCGAGGCGGCGCGAGCGTTCGTCCAGGTCGGGCTGCAGCCGGTAGCGCAGTGCTGAACGTCCGATGTAGTCGAGCGGGTCGTTGACCGGCTTGTCGGCCATCACTTCGCGGTCGGCCTGCTGGGTGGCCTGCGCCGGCGCCTGCAACGGCACGTCGAGCATCGGCAACACGCGGCGCCGGGTCGGTTGCAGGCTGATCCGGTACTGGACCGAACTGGCGACCTCCAGCGGCGCCGGTGGCCGTGACGGCGCGTAGCGCGGGTCGGGGCGGTGCCAGCTGCGGCCGTCGAAATGCCACATCACGTAGGCGCGGAAGTAGCGCTGGTCGGGCGCGGGCGGCGCGCCGTCGAAGCTGACCCGCATCGCGGGGTGGTCGTCGGTGAGCAGGTCGGTGAAATTGCCCGGCGTCATGCTGTCGCCGAGGCCGGTGCGCGCCTGGTCCTGCGCGGGCGCGCCCCATAGTGGCGAGCTCAGCCGCGGCACCAGCAGGAAGGCCAGCAGGGCCAGCGGCAGCGCCGCCGCGGTCAGCGCCAGCGATGGCAGCAGTGCCCGCGGCAGGCTGGGCGCCGGGAGTTGCCCGGGTTCCAGTGCGCGCAGGGTGGCCAGTGCCGGCAACAGGCCCAGCGCGACCACCACGGTGGCGACCAGTCCCTGGTCGAACAGCAGCGCGACCATCAGGGCGAAGCAGGCGAAGCTGATGCCCACGCGCACGTCGCGCGCGACCTCGGTTTCCAGCAGCTTGAGGATCAGTAGACCCACCGCCAGCGCCGCGCCCGGCGCGCGGCCGAAGATGTTGCCGTACTGCACGATCACCGCCAGGGTGAGCATGGCCAGCAGGGGCAGCTTGAGCCAGCGCGGCACCCGGCCGATCCGCTGCCGCCGCTGCCACCAGCGCCAGCCGAGAATCAGCGCCAGCGCGATGGCGAGCCACCACGGCAGGTGCGGCGCGTGCAGCCCGAGCACCAGCGCCATGGTCAGGCTGAGCAGATCGAACGCGCGGGTGTCGATTGGTCGCGCGCTCGGCGGCCGGGGCTGGCGCGGCGTCATGGCAACTGCGCCAGCGCGTTCATGCAGCGCGCGTAGTGCAGCGGGCCGCTGCCGCCGGGGATCTCGTTGCCGGGCAGCCACAGGCTGTAGTGGCGACGCTGGACCTGGGCCTCGTTCAGCCAGCGCGCCAGCCGGGCAATGCGCGCCTCGTTGTCTAGCCCGCCCAGCTGGCGCCAGTCCAGCTGCCATTGCGGGTGGCTTTGCGGCTGCTCGAAGTCCTTCACCAGCAGGTTTTCGTGGCGGGCGCTGGCCTTCCAGGCGATGTGCCGCTGCGGGTCGCCGGCGTGGTAGTCGCGCAACGCAGCCAGTTCGTCGCCGCGATGCAGGCGCAGGTGACGGGCATCGTCGGCGCGGGCCTGTGGCGGCGGGCCGGCTGTTTCCGCGCGTGGCCAGACCAGCACGGATTGCTCGGGGTGCAGCCAGCTCCAGGCGCGGAACAGGCCCAGGGGCCAGCTGCTCCACACCCGCAGCCGCGGCAGCGGCTGCCAGCCGCGCTGTTCGGTGGGCAGGGTCAGTTTCACCAGGGCGCTGGCGTGGCCGTCGAGCGCGAAGGCGATGGTGCTGGCGTCGAGATCGATGCGGATGGCGTTGCGCGGCCGGCGGGAGTCGAACGCGAGGATGAGCTCGAGCGGCTGGCCGGCGGCCGCGTGGCCGGCGCGGATATGGCCCAGGCGCAGGCCGTCGAGGCTGCGGAACGCCACCAGCATGCTGGCCGCGCTGGACGCGCCGAGCAGGCAGGTGAGCAGCAGGCCGGCGTTGTTCGAGTAGTTCAGCGCACCAACCAGCATCACCAGCAGCAGCACGGAAAAGCCCAGGCCGAAGCCGGTCGGCACGATGTAGATGCGCCGCCGGTGCAGTTCGATCGGCAGGTTCTCGGGGCGACGGTAGCGGGTGAGCGCGGGCAGCCGGCGCTCGGCCCGTCGCTGCAGGCGCTGCAGCAGGTCGCGCATCAGTCCACCGCCACCTCGGCCAGCAGCTGCCGCGCCAGCGTGTCGCCATTGGCGCCGCGCGCCGGCAGCAGGCGATGCGCAGCCAGCGGCACGAACAGCGCTTGGATGTCTTCCGGCAGCACGTGGCCGCGGCCGCTGAGCAACGCCCAAGCACGCGCCGCGGCGAGCAGCGCCAGGCCGGCGCGGGGTGACAGGCCCACGCGGATGTCGGCGTGGCGTCGGCTGGCGGCGAGTAGCGCCTGCAGGTAGTCGAGCAGGGCGGTGCTGGCGGTGATCGCCTGCGCCTGCCGGTGCAGCGCGAGCAATGCCGCGCCATCGAGCTGCGGCATCAGCTGCGCCAGCAGGTCGCGGCGGTCGCTGCCGGTGAGCAGGGCGCGCTCGGCGGCGGCGTCCGGGTAGTCCAGCGACAACCGCAGCATGAAGCGGTCGAGCTGCGAGTCGGGCAGCGGGAAGGTGCCGTTGAGGTCCAGCGGGTTCTGCGTGGCCACCACGAAGAACGGCTGCGCCAGCGCGTGGGTCTGGCCGTCCACCGTGACCTGGCCCTCGGCCATCGCCTCCAGCAGCGCACTCTGCGTCTTCGGGCTGGCGCGGTTGATCTCGTCGGCCAGCAGCAGGCCGGTGAAGATCGGGCCGGGGTGGAAGCGGAACTGGCCGGTTTCGCGTTCGTACACGCTGACCCCGATGATGTCCGACGGCAGCAGGTCGCTGGTGAACTGCACGCGCTGGAACTCCAGCGCGAAGGTGGCCGCCAGCGCATGCGCCAGGGTGGTTTTGCCCACGCCGGGCACGTCTTCCAGCAGCAGGTGGCCGCCGGCGATCAGGCAGGTGAAGGCAAGTTTCACCTGGCGCGGCTTGCCCAGCAGCACGCGGTTGACCTGGGCCATCGCGGCGTCCAGGCGCTGCTGCAGGGGTTCCTCGTGGGGCTGGGTCAGTGCGGACATGAAGCTCCGTTCCTCAAGCGTGGCGGGTGGCTGGGGCAGTGTAGCCGCCGCTTCAGGGTAGCTCGATGCCAGCCTCGCGCAGCAGCCGCGCCAGCGCGATCAACGGCAGGCCGATCAGTGCGCTGGGGTCGCGGTTGTCGATCGCCTCGAACAGGCTGATGCCGAGGCCTTCGCATTTGAAGCTGCCGGCGCAGTCCAGCGGCTGTTCGCGTTCGACGTAGCGGGCGATCTCCGCCGCGTCCAGTTCGCGGAAACGCACGCGGGTGTGGTCGACGTAGGTGTGGCGGCGGCCATCGCGGGTGTCGAGCAGGCACAGCGCGGTGTGGAAATGCGCTTCGCGGCCGGAGCTGGCGGCGAGCTGGGCGCGGGCGCGTTCGGCGTTGCCGGGCTTGTCGAGAACTCGTCCGTCGAGTTCGGCAACCTGGTCGGAGCCGATCACCAGCGCGCCAGGATGTTCCCGCGCCACTGCCTCGGCCTTGGCGATCGCCAGGCGCAGGGCGCGTGCGGCGGGAGGCTCATCCGGCTGCGGGGTTTCGTCGGTGCCGGGCGCGGCCTGCTCGAAATCCGCAAGCAGCCGGCGCAGCAGTTCGGCGCGGTAGCGTGAGGTCGAGCCCAGCACGATGCGCGGTGTCTGCAGCGCGCTCATGTGTCCGATTCGCGCCGGATGTGTTCGCGCATCGCGCTGTTGAGATCGGTCTGGGCCTGGTCGAGGGCCTTCAGCAATGGCCGCAGGCGGTCGCGGGTGCCGCGCATGGAGGCGGCGGCTTCGTCCAGTTCATGCTGGCTGGCGCGGGGCGAGCGGTCGCGGATCCACAGGCGCTGCTGCAGCAGCGCGCGCAGGCCGGCGTCGATCGCGTGTTGCGCGTCCTGTTCGCTGGCGGCCGGCAGGTCGGGATTGAGCGACATCACCGCATGCGCCTGCTGCAGGCCGCTGCGACAGGTTTTCAGGTCGGTTTCCAGCCGGTCGGCCAGGTCGAGCAGGGTCTGGAGGCTGCTGCCGCGCCTTGTCTGGCGCCGGCGCAGCAGCATGGCGGCGGCCACCAGGGCAATCAGCAGCGCCAGCAGCACGACGGCACCGAGCGTCAGATAGGAATTCAAGGGCAAGGGCTCGGGCAACGGGATGTTCAGTCTGCCCCATCGGAGCGGGATCAGGCAAAATGAGCACCGGCGGCGCGGGGCGATGCCGTTCCGGTGCCGCGCCGGTTGACTTCGCGCCGTGTCGAACCTAACATTCCGCGATTATGTCCGTGACACTGCCAGAGTCCGTGGACGCTTGGCGCATGGTCTCGGCGCGGCGTTCGTTCGAGGGAGCGCTACCCATCGCGGCCCTGTCCCGCCTGTGTGGGGTATTGGCGGACACCGATGGACAGCTGCAGTACGGGCTGGATTTCGGCCGTGACGAGCTGGGCATCAGCTATGTCGACGTTCACGTGCAGGCTTCGCTGGCGCTCGTTTGCCAGCGCACGCTGGAGCCGTTCATGCTGCCGGTGGCGGTGGATACGCGGCTCGGCCTGATCCGGCAGGAGCACGACGAGGCAGGTTTGCCGCCGGATTGCGAGCCGCTGCTGGTGGCCGAGGATGGCCGCTTGAATCCGGCGGATGTGATTGAAGACGAATTGCTGTTGGCGCTGCCGCTGGTTCCGGTCAACCCGGACAGCAGCCTGCCCGACGAAGTGACAGGCCATGAACCGGATCGTTCCGGCGAGGGGCGTTCCGAAAGTCCGTTCGCGGTGTTGCGCGAACTGAAGAAGTAACCGCTGGTCCGGATCACCGATCCGGGCCATGACGCAGCAGATCACCTTAGTTTCAACCATCGAGTTTCAGCTGGAGAACCATCATGGCCGTTGCCAAGAGCCGCCGTACCCCGTCCACCCGCGGCATGCGTCGTGCGCACGACGCGCTGAAGACCGTGCAGCTGTCCACCGACCCGACCAGCGGCGAGGTGCATCAGCGCCATCACATCACCAAGGACGGCTACTACCGCGGCAAGAAAGTGATCGAGACCAAGGGCGCGGTGTCGGTCGAGGATTGATCGGCTTCGCGGAACCCCGCGGGGTTCCCGGATTCCGGTCAGGCGAGACGGCGCGGCAACGCGCCGTTTTGCGTTGACGGACACCACGAATGCCGCAGGGGACGGTTGCGCTGGCGCCGTTCAAGGCGTTCAATCCTTCGTTTACGTTGATGGACAGCTGAATGGCCCAGATCTATTCCCGCATCATCGCCACCGGCAGTGCGTTGCCCGAGCGCGTGGTAACCAACGCCGATCTGGAAAAGATCGTCGACACCAGTGACGAGTGGATCCGCACCCGCACCGGCATCCGCCAGCGCCATATCGCCGCCGACGGCGAGACCACCGGCGACCTGGCCTTCCGCGCCGCGCAGCAGGCGCTGGAAGCGGCGGGCGTCAAGGCATCCGAACTCGACCTGATCGTGCTGGGCACGACCACGCCGGACATCATCTTCCCGTCCACCGCCTGCCTGGTGCAGGATCGCCTCGGTGCGAACGGCTGCGCCGCATTCGACGTCAACGCGGCCTGCTCAGGCTTCATGTACGCGCTTGGCATTGCCGACAAGTTCATCAAGAGCGGCCAGTCGAAGAAGGCGCTGGTGATCGGCGCCGAGACGCTGACCCGGATGGTCGACTGGGGCGAGCGCGAGACCTGCGTGCTGTTCGGCGACGGCGCCGGCGCCGTGGTGCTGGAAGCTGCCAGCGAACCGGGCATCTACGCCACCTGCCTGCACGCCGACGGCGGCTACAAGGAACTGCTGTGGAACCCGGTCGGCGTGTCGGCCGGCTTCAAGGACGAGCCGAACCACGGCGTGCGTATCCGCATGGCCGGCCGCGAGGTGTTCAAGGTCGCGGTGAAGACGCTCGACTCGCTGGTCGGTGAGACCCTGCAGGCCGCCGGCATGGATGAGTCGCAGGTGGACTGGCTGATCCCGCACCAGGCCAACCTGCGCATCATCGAGGCCACGGCGAAGCGGCTGAACATGTCGATGGAGCGCGTCATCGTGACGGTCGACAAGCATGCCAACACCTCGTCCGGTTCGGTGCCGCTGGCGTTGGACTACGCGGTGCGCTCGGGCAAGGTGCAGCGCGGCCAGAACCTGCTGCTGGAGGCGTTCGGCGGCGGCTTCACCTGGGCGTCGGCGCTGCTGCGCTATTGAGCCCCATGGTCCCGAGGCGCTCGCCACGATGCTGCCCGCTTGGGTGGCATCGTGTTTTGTGTCCCGGAAAACGTTGAATACAGCTGCGTATGGCCGGCAATGCTGGCACCATGGCGGTTTTCGTCGACGGGGTTCGCCCAATCCATGAGTTCCATTGCCGCTACGCTCGCTTTCGTTTTCCCCGGCCAGGGCTCGCAATCGGTCGGCATGCTGGCCGAGCTGGCGGCAGCGCACGCTGAAGTGCAGGCTGCGTTCGAGGAAGCCTCGCAGGGTGCCGGCGTCGACCTGTGGGCACTGAGCCAGGGGCAGGAAGAACAGCTCAACCGCACCGAGAACACCCAGCCGGCACTGCTGGCCGCCAGCGTGGCGGTATGGCGCGTGTGGCAGAAGCTCGGCGGCACGCAGCCGGCGCAGCTGTCCGGCCACAGCCTGGGCGAGTACAGCGCGCTGGTCTGCGCCGGCGCGCTGTCGCTGCATGATGCGGCGGCGCTGGTGGCCGAGCGCGGCCGCTTGATGCAGGCGGCGGTACCGCCAGGGGTGGGCGCGATGGCGGCGATTCTCGGCGGCGACGACGCGCAGATCGCGCAGGTGTGCGCGGAAGTGGCACAAGGGCAGGTGGTGGCGCCGGCCAACTACAATTCGCCGGGACAGCTGGTGATCGCCGGCAACGTCGAGGCGGTGGACCGCGCGCTGGCCCGGCTCGCCGAGCTGGGTGTGAAGAAGGCGATCAAGCTGGCCGTGTCGGTACCCTCGCACTGCATGCTGATGCGCGGAGCTGCCGACCGCCTGGGTGATCGCATGGCCGCGATCGACTGGCAGCTGCCGTCGACCCCGGTGATCCAGAACGCCGAGGCGAGGAGCTACGCCACGCTCGACGAGATCCGCGGCGCGCTGCAGCGCCAGCTGTACCTGCCGGTGCGCTGGACCGAATGCGTGCAGGCATTGGCCGCCGGTGGTGCCACGCGCGTCGCCGAATGCGGTCCGGGCAAGGTGCTGGCCGGCCTGGTCAAGCGCATCGACAAGAGCATCGAGGCGCGCGCGATCGGCACCCCGGCCGAACTCGACGCCGCCCGCGCCGAGTGGGCCTGAACACAGCTTCCGATTTACGAAGGAACGATCCATGAGCAAACCACTGCAGGGTGAAATCGCGCTGGTCACCGGCGCCAGCCGCGGCATCGGCGCGGCGATCGCGGACGAGCTGGCGGCGATGGGCGCCACCGTGATCGGCACCGCCACCAGCGAAGGCGGCGCGGCCGCGATCGGCGCACGGCTGGCCGCGCATGGCGGCCATGGCCGCGTGCTGGACGTCACCGATGGCGCCGCGGTCGAGGCGCTGGTCGATGCGGTCGCAAAGGAGTTTGGCGCGGTGTCGATCCTGGTCAACAACGCCGGCATCACCCGCGATCAGTTGCTGCTGCGCATGAAGGAAGAGGACTGGCAGGCGATCATCGACACCAACCTGAGCTCGGTCTACCGCACCTCCAAGGCAGTGCTGCGCGGCATGATGAAGGCGCGCAAGGGCCGCATCGTCTCGATTGCCTCGGTGATCGGACTCACCGGCAACCCGGGCCAGGCCAACTACGCGGCGGCCAAGGCGGGGATCATCGCGTTCTCCAAGTCGCTGGCGCGCGAAATCGGCGGCCGCGGCATCACCGTCAACGTGGTGGCGCCGGGCTTCATCGACACCGACATGACGCGCGCACTTCCCGAGGAGTCGAAGCAGGCGCTGCTCGGCCAGATCGCGTTGGGGCGGCTGGGTGAGGTGACGGACATCGCCAGGGCAGTGGGTTTCCTGGCTTCGCCGGCGGCAGCCTACATCACCGGGGAAACCCTGCACGTCAACGGCGGCATGTACATGCCGTAGGTCGGATGGACGCAGTTGTCGCCAGCGAACCCGTTTTGGGCGACAATTGCGCTTTCGCGCCGGTCATGGGGGACAGCGTGCCTTCGTCATCGGCCAAGCGTGGCGGCCTCGCGGTTTAGCCACTACAATGCGCCGGCCTTTCGCGGGCCTCGCGCCGGCACAGACAATCAATTACTCCCTTGAGAGGTATGGGCAACATGAGCACCATCGAAGAGCGCGTCAAGAAAATCGTCGTCGAGCAGCTCGGCGTGAAGGAAGATGAAGTCACGGCGAACGCTTCGTTCGTGGACGATCTGGGCGCAGATTCGCTGGACACGGTGGAGCTGGTGATGGCGCTCGAGGAAGAGTTCGAGACCGAGATTCCCGACGAGGACGCCGAGAAGATCACCACCGTGCAGCAGGCCGTCGATTACATCAAGGCCCACTCCAAGGACTGATCGCCACGGAATTGATCGCCGCCGACCGGGCCGGCCTGCTTCGCGCGGGTCGATCCATTCACGCGGCGGCACCGAACGCTGCGCCTTCTTGGCGCAGTTTTCGTTTCTGCAATTTGTAACGTCCGACCCCGTATGGTGGGCAGGATGCCCGCCAGGCACGATCGGGCGACGTCCCTGCGACCTGCGCGGGACGGCTGCCGGCAGCGGCAGATCCACGCAATCACCCAAGGAACATCAGCATGAGCAAGCGACGTGTGGTAGTGACCGGCATGGGCATCATCTCGCCGGTCGGCAACGACATCGCCAGCGCCTGGGATCGTGTGCTCAAGGGCGTCAGCGGCATCGGCCCGGTCACCCATTTCGACACTTCCGCTTATTCCACGCGCATCGCCGGCCAGGTCAGCGGCTTTGATCCGGCTGAGTGGATGCCGCTCAAGGACGTCAAGAAGATGGACCCGTTCATCCACTACGGCGTGGCGGCGGGTACCCAGGCCCTGCGTGATTCCGGGCTGGAAGTGACCGAGGCGAACGCGCCGCGCATCGGCGTGGCGGTAGGCGCCGGCATCGGCGGCCTGTACACGATCGAAGCGACCACGCTGGAACTGGCGGCGAAAGGTCCGCGCCGGGTCTCGCCGTTCTACGTGCCCAGCTCGATCATCAACATGGTCTCGGGCCAGCTGTCGATCATGTTCGGCCTGAAGGGCCCGAATATCGCCTGCGTCACCGCCTGCACCACCGGCGCGCACAACATCGGGCTGGCCGCGCGGATGATCCAGTACGGCGATGCCGATGCGATGATCGCCGGCGGCGCCGAGTTCGCCACCACCGGCACCGCGATGGCCGGCTTCTGCTCGGCCAAGGCGATGTCCACCCGCAACGACGAGCCGGCCAAGGCCAGCCGTCCGTGGGACAAGGACCGCGACGGTTTCGTGCTGTCCGACGGTGCCGGCGTGCTGATGCTGGAGGAGTACGAGCACGCCAGGGCCCGCGGCGCGCGCATCTACGCCGAGCTGGTCGGCTTCGGCATGAGCGGCGACGCGTTCCACATGACCGCGCCGAGCGAGGGCGGCGAAGGCGCAGCGCGCTGCATCCAGACCGCACTGGACGACGCCGGCCTCAATCCGGCTGACGTGCAGTACGTCAACGCGCACGGTACCTCCACGCCGCTGGGCGACCTCGGCGAGGTGATGGCGGCGAAGAAGGTGTTCGGCGACCATGCGTACAAGCTGGCGATGAGCTCGACCAAGTCCACCACCGGCCACCTGCTCGGTGCGGCCGGCGGCGTCGAGGCGATCTTCAGCATCCTGGCGCTGCGCGATCAGGTGCTGCCGCCGACGATCAACCTGGACGAGCCCGGCGAAGGCTGCGACCTCGATTTCGTGGCGAATACCGCACGCGAGGCGAAGGTCGAGGTGGCGATCTCCAACTCGTTCGGTTTCGGCGGCACCAACGGCACGCTGGCCTTCCGTCGCGTCTGACCGATCGCTTGGGCGTGACCTGCCATCGCCGTATCCTGGACGGCCGGCGCGACCTGCTCGCGCCGGCCGCTTCGTTTCCCGGGCGCTATCCCTGCCTGCTGGAAAGCGCGGTGCATGGTACCGCGCAGTCGCGCTACGACATCCTGTTCGCGTTCCCGCGCGAACGGCTGACCTTGCATGCCGACGGCGGCCTGCGCGATGACGACGGTACCGTGCGCGAAGGGCGTTTTCTCGATGCGCTGGATGCCGCCTGGCAGGCCGAGCGACTGCCGCCGGAGCACGATGGCCTGCCGTTCCACGGCGGCTGGGTGCTGCTGCTGACGTACGAACTGGCCGGCGAAATCGAGCCGACACTGGAACTGCGGCCGCCATCGACGCTGCCGCTGGCGCTGGCCGTGCGCTGTCCCGCCGCGGCGATCGTCGACCACCTGCGCGACTGCACGATCCTGGTCGCCGAGGCCGGCCTCGAGGATCTGCTCGACGCACTGGAAGCCGATCTCGCCGTTGCACCGTCGATTCCGCCGCTGCCTGCGCCGATCGCCTGGGAAGAGGACGAGCCGCGACGGTTCCTCGACGGCGTGGCGCGCATCCACGAGTACCTCTACGCCGGCGACATCTTCCAGGTGAACCTGTCGCGTGCCTGGCGCGCGCGCTATGTGCAGCCGCCGGTGCCGGCGTCGCTGTACGCGGTGCTGCGCCAGGCCAACCCGGCGCCGTTCGCCGGCCTGCTGCAGCAGCCGGGCTGGGCGGTGGCCAGTTCCTCGCCGGAACGGCTGGTCGAGGTGCGCGATGGCGTGGCGCAGACGCGGCCGATCGCCGGCACGCGTCCACGGCTGCCCGGCGATGACGAGTCGGCACGCATCCGCGAGCTGAGCGCGCACCCCAAGGAACGCGCCGAGCACGTGATGCTGATCGACCTGGAGCGCAACGACCTCGGCCGCGTCTGCGTGCCGGGCACGGTCGAGGTCGACGAGCTGATGACGGTGGAGAGTTACGCCCACGTTCACCACATCGTCTCCAATGTACGCGGACGCCTGCGCGCCGAGGTGACGCCCGGCCAGGTGATCGCCGCCACGTTTCCCGGCGGCACCATCACCGGCTGTCCCAAGGTGCGCTGCATGGAAATCATCGCCGCGCTGGAAGACGCGCCGCGCGGCGCCTATACCGGCGCGCTGGGCTATCTCGATCGCAACGGCGAGCTCGACTTGAACATCCTGATCCGCACCCTGACCCTGGCCGACGACGAAGTCAGCCTGCGCGCGGGCGCCGGCATCGTGGCCGACTCGGTGGCCGCCAGTGAACTGGACGAGACCCGCGCCAAGGCGCGCGGCTTGCTGCGTGCGCTGGGAGTGCCGGACTGATGACAGCGCGCATGCTGGTCGACGGCGTGGCATCGGTGCAGGTGTCGGCGCTGGATCGCGGCCTGGCCTATGGCGACGGGTTGTTCGAGAGCATCCGTCTGATCGGCACGATCGCGCCGCTATGGTCGCGCCATATGCGGCGGCTGGCCGAAGGCTGCGCGCGTCTGTATATCCCGGCGCCCGATCCGGCGCAGCTATGGCGCGAGGCGCTGGAGGTCAGCTGCGGCATGGCGGCATCGGTGCTGCGCATCACGGTCACCCGCGGTATCGGCGAGCGTGGCTACGGTCTGCCGGCGGCGCCGCGGCCAACCCGGGTGGTAGCCGCCTTCGCGCCGCCGCCGGTCGCCGCCGGCGTCTACGCGCAAGGCGTGCGTATGCGCGTATGTAATATCCGACTGGCGGAACAGCCGCTGCTGGCCGGCCTCAAGCACCTCAACCGGCTGGAGCAGGTGCTGGCGCGCGCCGAGTGGAACGATCCGGCGATCGCCGAAGGCGTGCTGCTCGATAGCCACGGGCGGGTGATTTCGGCGACCATGGCCAATCTGTTCGCGGTGGTCGACGGCGAGTTGCTGACGCCGGCGCTGGATCGCTGCGGCGTGGCCGGGGTGGCCCGTGCCGAAGTGCTGGCGGCGTGCCCGCAGGTGCGGGTCGGCGAGCTGACGCTGGCGGCTCTGCGCGGCGCCGGCGAGGTGTTCCTGAGTTCGAGCGTGCGCGGCATCCTGCCGGTGCGTTCGCTGGATGACGGCAGCTATGCGCCGGGCGCAACGACGCGCCGCTTGCAGCAGCATTGGTGTGATCTGGGATTTTCGATGGAGCAGGGCGAATGAGCGACCAACCGGTGCGCAGGCGCACATGGCCACGGCGACTGTTGCTGATCGTGCTGCTGCTGGCGGCCGGTGCGCTGGCCTACGGCTGGCTCGACTACGCCCGCTTCGGTTCCGCGCCGCTGAACGTGGCGGCGCAGGGCGACAGCATCGACATCGGCCGCGGCAGCAGCTTCAAGGGCATCGTGGGCGAATTGCACCAGCGCGGATTCAGCACGGCCAGCCCGTGGTACTGGCGGCTGCTGGCCGAACAGATGCACGTGGCCGGCAAGCTGCATGCCGGCGAATACGCGCTGGAGCCCCGCACCACGCCGCGCCAGCTGCTGGCGAACATGGCTGCCGGCCGGGTGCTGCAGCGCAATTTCACCATCGTCGACGGGTGGACCTTCGGCGAGCTGCGCCAGGCGCTGGCCCGGGCCGAGAAGCTGAACCACGACAGCACCGCACTGGACGATGCCGCGGTTATGCAGAAGATCGGCGCCGGCGGCGAAGCTCCGGAAGGCCGCTTCCTGCCCGAGACCTACGCCTACGTGAAGGGCGACAGCGACCTGGACATCCTGCGCCGCGCGCATACGGCGATGGTGAAGACGCTCGACGAACTGTGGGCGGGACGTGCGCCGGACCTGCCGCTGGCCACGCCGTACGAGGCGCTGATCCTGGCCTCGATCGTGGAGAAGGAAACCGGCATTCCGGCGGAGCGCGCGCAGATCGCCGGCGTGTTCGTGCGACGGCTCGAAAACCACATGCTGCTGCAGACCGACCCCAGCGTGATCTACGGCATGGGCGTGCACTACGCCGGCAACATCCGCAAGAGCGACCTCACCACCGATACGCCATACAACACCTATACCCGCGCCGGCCTGCCACCGACGCCGATCGCGCTGCCGGGCAGGCCGGCACTGGTGGCAGCCTTGCACCCGGCTGCCGGTGATGCGCTGTACTTCGTGGCGCGCGGCGACGGCGGCCACGTGTTCTCCAGCACGCTGGAGGAACACAATCGCAACGTCGACTGCTACCAGCGGAAGCGCTGCCGATGACCAGCCCGCGCGGAAAATTCATCAGCCTCGAGGGCGGCGAGGGCGCCGGCAAGAGCACCTTGCTGGCCGGCCTGTGCGAATACGTCGAACGGCACGGCATTGCGCTGGTGCAGGCGCGCGAACCCGGCGGCACCGCGGTGGGCGAGGCGGTGCGCGCGATCGTGCTTGATCCGGCCCAGCGAGGGCTGGCCGCCGAGACCGAACTGCTGCTGATGTTCGCCTCGCGCGCGCAGCTGGTGCGCGAGGTGATCGAACCGGCCCTGGCTGCCGGGCAATGGGTACTGTGCGACCGCTACACCGACGCCAGCTACGCCTACCAGGGCGGCGGCCGGGGGCAGCCGGCGGAGCGCATCGCGGAACTGGAGCGCTGGGCCTGCGCCGGCGTGAAGCCCGATCTGACCCTGCTGCTCGACCTGCCGGTGGCAACCGGACGCGCCCGCGCCGCTGGCCGCGGCGACGCCGATCGCATCGAGACCGAGGTCGATGCGTTCTTCGAGCGGGTGCGCGCCAACTATCGCGAACGCGCCGCGGCCGAGCCGCAGCGCTTCCGGGTGATCGACGCCAGCCAGTCGCCTGCCGCCGTACTGCAGGCGGCAACCCGGGCGCTGGCGGCGTTGCTGGAGGAATCGCCGGCATGAGCGGACTGCCCTGGCACGCCGAACACTGGGCGCGCCTGCAGGCGCGCCGCCAGCGCGACGCGCTGCCGCATGCCCTGCTGCTGTGCGGCGCCACCGGCCTGGGCAAGCGCGCGTTCGCGCAGCGTTTCGTGCAGGGCCTGCTGTGCGCCGAACCGGTGGGCGGCGACGCCTGCGGGCATTGCCGCAGCTGCCTGCTGCTCGCCGCCGGCTCGCATCCGGACGTGGTCACGCTGAGCTTCGGTTTGCGCAAGGATGGCGTGCAGCGCAGCGAGATCGTGGTCGACCAGATCCGCGAACTGTCGGCACGGCTGGCCATGAGCAGTCAGTTCGGCGGCTGGCAGGTGGCGCTCATCGACCCGGCTGACGCGATGAACGCCGCAGCCGCCAATGCGCTGCTGAAGACGCTGGAGGAACCGGCCGCGCAGACCATGCTGATCCTGCTGGCCGATGCGCCGTGGCGGCTGCCGCAGACCATCCGCAGCCGCTGCCAGCGGATCGAATTCCAGCTGCCCGCCAGCGCCGACGCGCTGACCTGGCTGCAGGCCGAAGGTGTGCGCGATGCCCCGGACGCACTCGTCGCTGCCGGCGGCAATCCCGGCCTGGCCAGGATCTGGGCCGCGGAGGGTGCGCTGGAACGCCGGCAGGAAGTGCGCAAGGACCTGGCCGCGCTGGCGGCCGGCCGCGGCCAGCCGACCGAGGTGGTCAAGCGCTGGCTGGACAGCGAGCCGTCGCAGCGGCTGTGGTTTGCCGCGCAGGCCAGTGCCGACGAGATCAAGGCGCGCTCGGCGCAACGCGCGGGGCCGCTGGCCAGCGCGCTGGACGTCGAGGCGCTGGGTCACTGGTACGACGCGGCCAATCGCACCCGCGAGGGCCTGCGCGGCCCGCTGCGCGCCGACCTGCTGCTGCTGGAACTGCTGGCGCAGTGGCGATGAGCGGCAGCGGCGTCCGCTCATCGCCGGCGCTGGCGCCAGCGAGCGGGGTGCCGGTATTTTCGGCGCAGACCCGCGTGCTGGTGGTGGCACCGCATCCGGATGACGAGACCATCGCGACCGGGCTGCTGATCCAGCAGGTGCAGGCGGCCGGCGGCGAGGTGCGGATCGTGCTGCTGACCGAAGGCGACAACAACCCCTGGCCGCAACGCTGGCTGGAGCAGCGCGTGCGTATCCGCGCCGCCGACCGCCAGCGCTGGGGGTGTCGCCGCCATGCGGAGATATTGCAGGCACTGGCCTGCCTGGGCGTGCCGGCGCCGGCGCTGCAATCGCTGGGCTGGGCGGATCTTGGTCTCACCGATACGTTGCTGCAGTCGCCCAGTCCGTCGGTATCGGCGCTGGCGGCGGCGATCAGCCAGTTCGGCCCCAGTCTGGTGGTGGCGCCGGCACTGGCCGACCGTCACCCCGATCACGCCGCGGCGCATGTGCTGGTGCGCCTGGCACTGGCGGAACAGGCCGAGCCGCCGGTGTTGCTGAACTATCTCGTGCATGGTCGCGGCGGTGACGGCGAAGTCTTCGAGGTGCATGGCACGGCGCAGCAGTTGGCGTGCAAGCGCGCCGCACTGGCCGAGCATCGCAGCCAGATGGCGCTGAGCGGCAAACGCATGCTGCGCCTGGCTGCCCGCCCCGAGCGCCCCGCCGGGCTGTCGACGCCGCTGGGCGCGTTGCCATGGCGACCACCGTTCTGGCTGCGGCCATGGCTGCGGCTCAGCGTGGTGGACCAGGCGGGAGCGCGCAGCTGGCGTTGGCGTGATGCGCCACTGTGGCGCGACCGGGTCGGCGGCTTCCATCTTTCGACGCCAGCGGCGGCGGAGGGTTTGCCGTGTTTCGTGCGCCTGGCATTGACCTTGCGCTCGCCCTGGATCTTCGACCACTGGGGCTGGTGCGAGCTGTCTGCCGGCGCCGGTTCGGCGCCCACGCCGACGGCTTGACCGCTCCGGCATCGGCCGCCGAGGGCCCGGCCAGCGCTTCGTGCGCGACCTCCATGGCGCTGGACGCTGCGTAATATTTCGCGACCGGAAACCGACATGACCGGCATCGTCGCGGACCTGGCCGGCTAGCGATGACCGCCATGGCCATGGATGCGCGCAGGTGCGGCTATGCGGAAGCCTCGCACAGGCTCTAAGATCGGGCCATCGACCGCGGCATTCGAACGTCCGGCAGGAGCCTCCCATGAAAGTCGTTGCAGCCCGGCAGGGCATCATCTCGCTGAAAATCAAGGATGCGGCCTCGCTGTACAATGCCTACATGCCGTTCCTCAAGCATGGCGGCCTGTTCGCGGCGACGGCGCAGTCGTATTCGCTGGGCGACGAGGTCGTGCTGCTGGTGACCCTGGCCGAGGAAACCGAGCGCCTGTCGGTGGTCGGCAAGGTGGTGTGGATCAGCCCGGTCGGTGCGCAGGGCAACCGCACCGCCGGCATCGGCATCCACTTCAACGAATCGGGCGATGCCGAGGCCGCCCGCAGCCGGATCGAGAACATCCTCGCCGGCACGCTCAACTCCGAGCGCCCCACTCACACCATGTGATGCCGTCGTCACTCCATTTGTATGCAGTCGGGTGTTAATGCGCATCACATCGGTCGTCAAGGCTTGTTGTGCCCATGCGCACTGATACAATGGCGGGATTCGCGGATCCATTCCGCGAAACATCGGATGCCTGCGCGCGGCGGCAGAGCCTGCAGGCATGGCTGGAAAGCCCATGGCTGTGTCGGCCTGCTGAATCGAAGTCGCCGGACCGTGCGTTGCTGGATGCAAATCCCCGCGGTCACTGATGCGCCACTGGCGCGGAGGTAAGTTGCATCGTGCTTGCCGAATACTGGCCTGTCCTGTTGTTCATCGGCGTTGCCGTCGGCCTTGGCGTGGCATTGCTGGTCATCGGCCTGCTGGCCGGTCCACGCCGCCCCGAGGCGGAAAAACTTGCGCCTTACGAGTGCGGCTTCGAGGCATTCGAAGACGCCCGCATGCGCTTCGACGTGCGCTATTACCTGCTCGCCATCCTGTTCATCATCTTCGACCTGGAAATTGCCTTCCTGTTTCCGTGGGCGGTGGTGTTCAAGCAGATCGGCCTCGTTGCGTTGATCGAAATGGGCCTGTTCCTGCTGCTGCTGGTCGTCGGTTTCGCCTACGTGTGGAAGAAGGGAGCGCTCGAATGGGAGTGATCGATTCCATCAGCCGGGTGATGCACAACCCGGAGCCGCTGAACCTGGTCGACGACATCCTGCGGCCGGCCGGTGACAATCCCGTCGTGCAACGCGGCTTCGCCACCACCAGCGTCGATGCGCTGATGAACTGGGCGCGCACCGGCTCGATGTGGCCGGTGACCTTCGGCCTGGCCTGCTGCGCGGTGGAGATGATGCACGCCGGCGTGGCGCGACTCGACCTCGACCGTTACGGCGTGATCTTCCGCCCCAGCCCGCGCCAGTCCGACGTGATGATCGTGGCCGGCACCCTGGTCAACAAGATGGCGCCGGCGCTGCGCAAGGTCTACGACCAGATGCCCGAGCCGAAGTGGGTCATCTCGATGGGCAGCTGCGCCAACGGCGGCGGCTATTACCACTATTCCTATTCCGTGGTGCGCGGCTGCGACCGCATCGTGCCGGTGGACATCTACGTGCCGGGCTGCCCGCCCACGGCCGAAGCGCTGATCCACGGCATCCTGCAGTTGCAGAAGAAGATCCGCCGCACCAGCACCATCGCGCGCTCTTGAGCGGCACATCCCTGAAGGCGCAGTCCATGACCGACACCCCAAAGACCTCGCTGGCTGGGCAGCTTGCCGCGCGTTTCGGCGACACGCTGGCCATCAGCAGCATGCGCAACGAAACCGTCGCCGAACTGGCCGCCGGCGACCTGATCACGGTGGCCACTGCGCTGCGCGACGAGCCGGCGTTCCGCTTCAGCGAACTGATCGACCTGTGCGGCATCGACTACCTCGGCTACGGCCAGATCGAGTGGGACACCGAGACCGTTTCCAGTACCGGTTTTTCGCGCGGCGTGGAGGGTCAGGCGCAGGGGCGTTTCGACTGGGCCGGCCGCCCGCGCGGTGAGCGCCGGCCGCGCCGCTTCGCGGCGGTAATCCAGTTGCTGTCGATCGAGCACAACCGCCGGCTGCGCCTGCGCGTGTTCTGCGAGGACGACAGCCTGCCGCTGGTGCCGTCGCTGACCGCGGTGTGGCCGGGCGTGAACTGGTTCGAGCGCGAGGCGTTCGACCTGTACGGCATCATCTTCGACGGCCATCCCGACCTGCGCCGTATCCTCACCGACTACGGTTTCGTCGGCCATCCGTTCCGCAAGGACTTCCCGCTGATCGGCAATGTCGAGGTGCGCTACGACCCCGAGCAGAAGCGGGTGATCTACGAGCCGGTGTCGATCGAGCCGCGCGTGCTGGTGCCGCGCACCATCCGCGACGATGCCGACCTGATGCAGGCCAAGGCCGAAGCCGCCGACCACTGGCGGGAGAACTGAGCATGCAGGAAATCCGCAACTACACGATGAACTTCGGCCCGCAGCATCCGGCCGCGCACGGCGTGCTCCGCCTGATCATGGAGATGGACGGCGAAACCATCGTGCGCGTCGATCCGCACGTGGGCCTGCTCCATCGCGGTACCGAGAAGCTGGCCGAGTCCAAGCCGTTCAACCAGTCCATCGGCTACATGGACCGGCTCGACTACGTGTCGATGATGTGCAACGAGCACGCCTACGTGCGCGCGATCGAAACCCTGCTGGGCATCGAGGCGCCGGAACGCGCGCAGTACATCCGCACCATGTTCGACGAGATCACCCGCATCCTGAACCACCTGATGTGGATCGGCTCGAACGCGCTCGACCTGGGCGCGATGGCGGTGATGCTGTACGCGTTCCGCGAGCGCGAGGAGCTGATGGACGTCTACGAGGCGGTGTCGGGTGCGCGCATGCACGCCACGTACTACCGCCCGGGCGGCGTCTACCGCGACCTGCCGGCGCAGATGTCGCAGTACCGCGAGTCGCCGTGGCACAAGGGCGCCGACCTCAAGCGCATCAACAGCTGGCGCGAAGGCTCGATGCTCGACTTCCTCGACGCGTTCACCGCCGACTTCCCCTCGAAGGTGGACGAATACGAGGTGCTGCTCACCACCAACCGTATCTGGAAGCAGCGCACCGTCGGCATCGGCGTGGTCAGCCCGGAACTGGCCCAGCAGTGGGGCATGACCGGCGCGATGCTGCGCGGCTCGGGCGTCGAGTGGGACCTGCGCAAAAAGCAGCCCTACGCGAAGTACGCCGAGATGGATTTCGACATCCCGGTCGGCGTCAACGGCGATTGCTACGACCGCTACCTGGTGCGCGTGGAAGAGATGCGCCAGTCCAACCGCATCATCCGCCAATGCGTGGAGTGGCTGCGCGCCAACCCGGGCCCGGTGATGGTGAAGAACTTCAAGGTGGCGCCGCCGTCGCGGGTCGAGATGAAGCAGGACATGGAAGCGCTCATCCACCACTTCAAGCTGTTCACCGAGGGCTATTGCGTGCCGGCCGGGGAAACCTATTGCGCGGTCGAGGCGCCCAAGGGCGAGTTCGGCTGCTACCTGGTTTCCGACGGCGCCAACAAGCCGTTCCGCGTGCACCTGCGCGCCCCGGGCTTTGCCCACCTGTCATCCATGGACACCCTCGTGCGCGGCCACATGCTCGCCGACGTGGTGGCCATGATCGGTACCTACGACCTCGTGTTCGGCGAAGTGGATCGATGAATACCGGAATGGGGAATCGGGAGTCGGGAATGGGTAGAGCGCGTCGCGGCGGCTCCAACCTTTACACCTCGAACAGCCGCGACTGCCGCAATGGAGTCGGAATCGTTGTGATGCGGGTTGGCTCTTGCCCATTCCCTATTCTCCATTCCCGATTCCCGGAGTTCCAAGCATGAAAGCCACCGGACATTACGAGCAGGTCAGGAACGTCGATCCCCTCGTCGTACTCACCGAGCACACCCGCCAGCACATCGACCACTGGGTGGCCAAGTTTCCGCCCGACCGCAAGCGCTCGGCGCTGATCCAGGCGCTGTTCGGCGCCCAGGAGCAGAACAAGGGCTTTCTCACCGACGAGCTGATCGCCGCGGTGGCGAAGTACCTCGACCTGCCGGCGATCTGGGCGTACGAGGTGGCCAGCTTCTACTCGATGCTGGAGACCAAGCCGGTGGCCCGCAACAACGTGGCGATCTGCACCAACATCTCCTGTTGGCTCAACGGCGCCGATAGCCTGGTGCACCACTGCGAGAAGAAGCTGGGCATCAAGCTGGGCGAGAGCACGCCGGACGGCCGCGTCTACCTGAAGAAGGAAGAGGAGTGCATCGCGGCCTGCGTCTACGCGCCGGCGATGACCGTGAACGGGCATTACCACGAACGCCTGACCATCGAGAAGCTCGACGAGATCCTCGACGGCCTGAGCATGGATGGCCCGGATCACGCCCACGACGCCGAGAGGAAGCACTGATGGCCGTCGGACCCGCCCCCAAGGAACACCAGGTCGTCTACACCACGCTGCATTTCGACACGCCGTGGTCGATGGAGAGCTACGAGAAGGTCGATGGCTACAAGGCGTGGCGGAAGATCCTCGCCGAGAAGCCCGACCCGGCCTCGCTGGTCGAGGAAATCAAGAAATCCAGCCTGCGCGGCCGCGGCGGCGCGGGCTTTCCCACCGGCCTGAAGTGGTCCTTCATGCCCAAGGGCGACATGCAGAAGTACATCCTGTGCAACTCGGACGAGTCCGAGCCGGGCACCGCGAAGGACCGTGACATCCTGCGCTACAACCCGCACGCAGTGATCGAGGGCCTGGCCATCGCGTGCTACTGCACCGGTTCCACCATGGCCTACAACTATCTGCGCGGTGAGTTCCACCACGAGCCGTTCGAGCACTTCGAGGCGGCGCTGAAGGAAGCCTATGCGGCCGGCCTGCTTGGCAAGAATATCGGCGGCAGTGGCATCAACGTGGACATCCATGCGGCGCTTGGCGCCGGCGCCTACATCTGCGGCGAGGAAACCGCGCTGATGGAGTCGCTGGAAGGCAAGAAGGGCTGGCCGCGCTTCAAGCCGCCGTTCCCGGCCAACTTCGGCCTGTACGGCAAGCCGACCACGATCAACAACACCGAGACCTACGCCTCGGTGCCGGCGATCCTGCGCAACGGCGCCGACTGGTTCCTCAACCTGGGCAAGCCGAACAACGGCGGCCCGAAGATCTTCTCGGTATCCGGCCACGTCAACCGCCCGGGCAATTTCGAGATCCGCCTGGGCACGCCGTTCGCGGACCTGCTGGAGATGGCCGGCGGCGTGCGCAACGGGCACAAGCTCAAGGCGGTGATCCCGGGCGGTACCTCGATGAAGGTGCTGCCGGCCGAGGTGATGATGGCCTGCACGATGGACTACGACTCGATCCAGAAGGCTGGTTCGGGCCTGGGCTCGGGTGCGGTGATCGTGATGGACGAGACCACCTGCATGGTGCGGGCCTGCGAGCGCATCAGCCAGTTCTACCACATGGAATCCTGCGGTCAGTGCACGCCGTGCCGCGAGGGCACTGGCTGGATGCATCGCGTGCTCACCCGCATCGTCGCCGGCAAGGGCGTGCCGGACGACCTGCATCGCCTGAAGGCGGTGGCCGGCCAGATCGAGGGTCACACCATCTGCGCGTTCGGCGAGGCGGCGGCATGGCCGGTGCAGGCCTTCCTGCACCACTACTGGCACGAATTCGAATACTACGTCGAGCACGGTCGCTCCATGGTCGACGACAAGCTTGGAGCCGCCGCATGAGCGCGCAGCCAACCCAGAACACCGCGCCGAACCTGGTCAACATCGAGGTCGACGGCAAGCCGATCCAGGTACCCAAGGGCTCGATGATCATCGAGGCCACCGATAAGGCCGGCATTCCCATTCCGCGTTTCTGCTACCACCGCAAGCTGCCGATCGCGGCGAGCTGCCGGCAGTGCCTGGTCGAGGTGGAGATGGGCGGACGCCCGATGCCCAAGCCGCAGCCGGCCTGCGCCACACCGGTGGCCGAAGGCATGAAGGTGCTCACCCGTTCGGACAAGGCGCTGCACGCGCAACGCAACGTGATGGAGTTCCTGCTCATCAACCACCCGATGGACTGCCCGATCTGCGACCAGGGCGGCGAGTGCGAGCTGCAGGACATGGCGCTGGGCTACGGCCGCAGCGTGTCGCGCTTCACCGAGCGCAAGCGCACCATCGCCGACGAGGACATCGGCCCGCTGGTGGCCACCGAGATGACGCGCTGCATCCACTGCACGCGCTGCGTGCGCTTCATCAGCGAGATCGCCGGCACCTACGAGTTCGGCAGCATGGATCGCGGCGACCGCCACGTGATCGGCACCTACATCGGCAAGAACGTCGAGAGCGAGCTGTCGGGCAATATCATCGACGTCTGCCCGGTGGGTGCGCTGACCAACAAGCCGTTCCAGTTCAAGGCACGCGCGTGGGAGCTGATCGCCAAGCCGTCGATCGCCTGGCACGACGCGCTGGGCTCCAATCTGTGGCTGCACACCCGCCGCGGCGAAGTGCTGCGCACGGTGCCGCGCGACAACGAGGCGGTCAACGAGTGCTGGCTGTCCGACCGCGACCGCTACAGCCACCAGGGCATGTACGCCGCCGACCGTATCAGCGCACCGGAAGTGAAGCGCAACGGCCAGTGGCAGGCGACCACCTGGGAAGATGCACTGCAGTTCGCCGGTGAGGCGTTGAAGAAGGCGCCGGGCAGCGAGCTGGGCATCCTGCTGCACCCGGCCACCTCGAACGAGGAGGGCGATCTGCTGATGCGGCTGGCCCGCGGCCTGGGCAGCGCCCACGTCGATCATCGCCTGCGCCAGCTCGATTTCGCCGACAACGCCGTGGCGCAGCCGTTTACGCTGCCGGTGGCCGAGGTAGAACAAGTCCGGGCGGCCTTGCTGGTCGGCTCCGACCTGCGTTACGAGATGCCGCTGCTGAACCATCGCCTGCATCAGGCGACCAAGAAGGGTGCAAGGGTCTACGCGGTCAATCCTGCGCACTTCGATTTCAACTACAAGCTGGCCGGCGAGGCAGTGGTGGCGCCACAGGCCATGGTCGATGCGCTGCTGGCGCTGGCCAAGGCCGCCGTGGCTGCTGGTGCGAATGCGCCGGCGGCACTGGCCGAGGCGATTGCGTCGGCGCAGAGCGACCAAGGCGACAGCGACGCGATCGCCGCACTGAAGTCGGGCAAGGCCGTGGTGATCGTCGGCGAAGCCGCAGTGACCCATCCGCAGGCATCCTGGCTGCGCGCGATCACCCGTTTCATCGCCGACGCCACCGGTGCCGGTTACGATGAACTGCCGGTCGGCGCGAATGCTGTCGGCCTGGCGCAGCTCGGTGTGGTGCCGGGCAACGGCGGGCTGGATGCGCAGGCGATGCTGGCGCAGCCGCGCAAGAGCTACCTGCTGTACGGGGTCGAGCCGCCGCACGATTTCGCCGATGGCGGCGCGGCCTTGCGGGCGCTGCATGGTGCGGACCAGGTGGTGGCGTTCAGCGCCTATGCCGGTGCCGCATTGCGCGAAGTGGCCGATGTGATCCTGCCGATCGCGCTGCTGCCGGAGATCGACGCGACCTTGGTCAACGTCGACGGGCTGGCCCAGGGCGTGGCGGCCGGGGCGAAGGCGCCAGGCGAGGCGCGACCGGGCTGGAAGGTCCTGCGTGCCCTAGGCGGGGCGATGCAGTTGGCGGGTTTCGAGTTCGATGACATCGCCGGTTTGCGCGAAGGCATCAGCGCGCGCGCGCAGGTACCGCGCCAGGGCCTGTCGACGCGTGCCGCGCCCGCCGCGCTCACCCGGCTGGCCACCTGGCCGATCTATCGCCTCGATGCGGTGCTGCGCCGGGCCACGGCACTCAATGCCCACCCGCTCAATCGTGCGCCGGCGATCCGCCTCAACGAGGCCGAGGCCCGGCGGCAAGGCCTGGTCGCTGGCGCCCAGGCGACCATCGGCGAGGTGCAGTTGCCGGTGCTGATCGATGCGGCCGTGCCCGACGGCGCTGTGTGGATCGAGGCGGCCCACGACCTTACCGCCACGCTGCCGCCGCACGGCGCAGCCATCACCTTGAGCAAGGCATAGGCATCATGGCTGATCAACTCATCAACCAGGTCGTGTGGCCGCTGATCTACATCCTGTGCATCGTGTTGCCGCTGGTGATCGCGGTGGCGATGTTCGTGTACTGGGAGCGCAAGGTCATCGGCTGGATGCACGTGCGCCTGGGGCCGAACAAGATCGGCCCCGGCGGCGTGCTGCAGGCCTTCGCCGACGTGGTGAAGCTGCTGATCAAGGAAGTGATCCTGCCGACCAAGGCCAACCGCTTCCTGTATTTCCTGGCGCCGCTGATCGGGTTGGTCCCCGCGCTGGCGGCCTGGGCGGTGATCCCGTTCAGCGGCAAGATGGTGTTGTCCAACGCCAACGCGGGCATCCTCTACCTGCTGGCGATGACCTCGATGGGCGTCTACGGCATCATCATCGCCGGCTGGGCGTCCAACTCGCGCTATGCATTGCTGGGTGCCATGCGTTCGGCGGCCCAGGTGATCTCGTACGAACTGGCCATGGGTCTGTGCCTGGTCTGCGTGATGGTGCTGGCCGGCAGCCTCAACCTCAGCGAAATCGTCAACGCGCAGGCCGGCGGCAAGGGCCTGTTCGAGTGGTTCTGGTTGCCGTTGCTGCCGGTCTTCGTTATTTATTTCGTCTCCGGCGTGGCCGAGACCAACCGCCTGCCGTTCGACATGGCCGAAGGCGAGTCGGAGATCGTCGCCGGCTTCCATGTGGAGTATTCCGGTTCGGCCTTCGCGCTGTTCTTCCTGGCCGAATACGCCAACATGATCCTGGTCAGCTTCCTGTCGGCGATCTTCTTCCTCGGCGGCTGGCTCAGCCCCCTGCAGGGCTGGATCTCCGCCGACGCACCCGGCTGGATCAGCTGGCTGGGAGCCGGCAGCTTCGCCTGGCTGTTTATCAAGGCGTTCGTGATGTCGTTCTTCTTCCTGTGGTTCCGCGCCACGTTCCCGCGCTACCGCTACGACCAGATCATGCGCCTGGGCTGGAAGGTATTCATTCCCATTGCCATCGCCTGGGTGTTCGTCGCCGGCCTGTTGAAGTACTACGGCCTGGTCAGCACTGGGGTGGGAGCGTAAGCCATGAACGTGATAACCCGTTATCTCAAGAGTCTGATGCTGGCCGAGCTGGTTGCCGGCATGGGCGTGACGATCCGCTACATGTTCAAGCCCAAGTACACCATGCGCTACCCGATGGAGCACATTCCGAAGTCGAACCGCTTCCGCGGGCTGCATGCGCTGCGCCGCTACGAGAACGGCGAGGAGCGTTGCATCGCCTGCAAGCTGTGCGAGGCGGTCTGCCCGGCGCTGGCGATCACCATCGACTCGGCTCCGCGCGAGAGCGACGGCCAGCGCCGCACCACGCGCTACGAGATCGACCTGTTCAAGTGCATCTACTGCGGTTTCTGCGAGGAAAGCTGCCCGGTCGACTCGATCGTCGAAACCTCGATCCACGAATACCACTTCGAGAATCGCGGCGAGAACGTGGTGGACAAGCAGAAGCTGCTTGCCATCGGCGATCGCTTCGAACAGCAGATCGCTGCGGATCGTGCCCAAGATGCGCCGTACCGCTGAGGCCCTTCGATGAATCCCCAAACGCTGCAAATCATCTGCTTCTACGCCTTCAGCCTCGTCGCCGTGGCGGCCGCGCTCTCGGTGATCACATTGAAGAACACCGTGCACGCCGTGCTGGCGCTGGTGCTCACCTTCTTCAGCGCTGCCTGCCTGTGGCTGCTGCTGGATGCCGAGTTCCTCGCGCTGGCGCTGGTGGTGGTCTACGTCGGCGCGGTGATGGTGTTGTTCCTGTTCGTGGTGATGATGCTCGACATCGACCTGGAGAAAATGCACGAGGGCTTCGTGAAGTTCCTGCCGGTCGGCGTGATCGTGGCCGTCGTCATGCTGGCCGAGATGCTCGGCCTGATCGGCGTGCGGGCAATGCATGCGCGCGATCTGGGTGCCGACCCGGCCGCGGTGGCCGGTGTGTCGAACACCGCGTGGCTGGGCCAGGCGTTGTACACGAAGTTCCTGCTGCCGTTCGAAGTGGCTGCGCTGGTGCTCACCGTGGGGCTGGTGGCGGCGGTGGCGCTGACCCTGCGCGAGCGTCGTGACGCGCGTTACGAATCCGCCAGCCAGCAGGTCAAGGTCGATCCGCGCGACCGCGTGCGTATCGTGAAGATGGCCGCCGCCCGTCCCGATGAACCGACCGCCCCTCAGGAGCCGCAGCCATGATCTCGCTCGCGCACTACATCGTGCTCGGCGCGGTGCTGTTCTGCATCGCCGTCGCCGGCCTGTTCATCAACCGCAAGAACGTGATCGTGCTGCTGATGTCGATCGAGCTGATGCTGCTTGCGGTCAACATGAATTTTGTCGCGTTCTCGCGCTTCCTGGGCGACGTATCGGGGCAGGTGTTCGTGTTTTTCATCCTCACGGTGGCCGCGGCGGAAGCTGCCGTGGGCCTGGCGATCCTGGTCTTGCTGTTCCGTACGCGCAACACGATCAACATCGCCGACATCAACAGCATGAAGGGCTGAACCCATGGGTCTTTCCACGAGCGTCCTGTTGACCATCGCACTGGCGCCGCTGTTTGGTTCGCTGGTGGCCGGTTTCGTCAGCCCGTTCCTTGGCCGCGCGGGCCGCGCGGTCGCCCACAGCGTCACCATCGCGTGCATGATCGTGTCGGTCGCGCTGTCCTTCCAGGTGCTGTATCAGCTCACCCTGGGTGGCGCGGAAAACTACAACCAGAACATCTACACCTGGTTCCAGGTCGGGCAGGTCAACGCCAGCATCGGCTTCATGGTGGACCGGCTCACCGCGATGATGCTGGTGGTGGTGGGTTTCGTCTCGCTGGTGGTGCACCTGTACACCATCGGCTACATGCGCGACGACTCGGGTTACACGCGCTTCTTCAGCTACATCTCGCTGTTCACCTTCTCGATGTTCATGCTGGTCATGAGCAACAACTTCCTGCAGCTGTTCTTCGGTTGGGAAGCGGTGGGCCTGGTGTCGTATCTGCTGATCGGCTTCTGGTACAAGCGGCCGACCGCGATCTTCGCCAACCTGAAAGCGTTCCTGGTCAATCGCGTGGGCGACTTCGGCTTCCTGCTGGGCATCGCGGCGGTGCTGACCTTCCTGCACACGCTGGACTATGCCAGTGCGTTCAGCGCGGCGCCGGGCCTGGCCGGCCAAGTCTTGCAGATCACCGCAAACATGCAATGGGATGCGGCGACCGTGATCTGCATCCTGCTGTTCGTCGGCGCGATGGGCAAGTCGGCGCAGGTGCCGCTGCACGTGTGGCTGCCCGACTCGATGGAAGGCCCGACCCCGATCTCGGCGCTGATCCACGCCGCGACCATGGTCACCGCCGGCATCTTCATGGTGGCGCGTATGTCGCCGCTGTTCGAGATGTCGTCGACCGCGCTGAGCTTCGTGCTGGTAATCGGTGCCACCACCGCGCTGTTCACCGGCTTGATCGGCATCGTGCAGAACGACATCAAGCGGGTGATCGCGTACTCCACGCTGTCGCAGCTGGGCTACATGACGGTGGCACTGGGCGTGTCGATGTATTCCGGCGCGGTGTTCCACCTGATGACCCACGCGTTCTTCAAGGCGCTGCTGTTCCTCGGCGCCGGCTCGGTGATCATCGCGATGCACCATGAGCAGGACATGCGCTACATGGGTGGCCTGCGCAAGTACATGCCGATCACCTGGATCACCATGTGGATCGGTTCGCTGGCATTGGTGGCGGGGCCGTTCACCTCGGGCTTCTACTCGAAGGACGCGATCATCGAGGCGGTCGGCCTGTCGCATCGCTGGGGTGCGAACTACGCGTACTTCTGCGTGATGGCCGGCGTGCTGGTGACGGGGCTGTACACGTTCCGCCAGATGTACCTGACCTTCCATGGCAAGGAGCGCTTCACCGTCGTCGCCGCCCATGGTGACGATCATGAGACGGCTTCCAGCGACGTCGTCTACGACGTGCACGTCTCGGCCGACTCGCACGAGGACGAGCACCACAGCGGTGGCCAGCCCGGCGTGCTGCATCACCCGCCCAAGGAATCGCCGTGGGTGGTCACGGTGCCGTTGATCCTGCTGGCGATCCCGTCGCTGCTGATCGGTTACGTCACCGTGGGACCGATGCTGTTCGGCAACTGGTTCGGCGGTGCGATCCACGTGAACGAGGCCAACGACGTGCTGGCCGAGCTCGGCCAGGAGTTCCACGGCGCGGCGGCGATGGCCTTGCATGGCTTCACCCAGCTGCCGTTCGTACTGGTGGTGGTCGCCTTCGTGATCTGCACCTACATCTACGTGTTCAATCCCGCGCTGGCCGATCGGATCAAGCGGGCGCTCAAGCCGTTGTGGACGGTGCTTGACCGCAAGTACTGGGTGGATGAAGTGGAGTACGCGCTGTTCGCCAGCGGCGGGCAGAAAATGGGGCGCCTGTTCTGGAAGTTCAGTGACGCCGGCGTGATCGATGGCGTGGCGGTGAACGGGTCGGTGCGGCTGATCCATCGCAGCGCGGCGCTGATGCGGCGACTTCAGACCGGCTACCTCTACCACTACGCGTTCGCCATGATCATCGGCGTGATCGTGCTGTTTGGTGGCTATCGACTGTTCGGCAACTAGGGGAAGCAGGCTCCATGTTCACTCATCTTCTCAGTCTGCTGATCTGGCTGCCCATCGTTGGCGCGGTACCGGTGCTGCTGGCCGGCTCTGCCCGGCCGATGCTGGCGCGCTGGCTGGCGCTGCTGATTACCATCGCGACCTTCGTGATCAGCCTGTGGCTGCTGCGCTACGACCCGAACGGGTCGGTGATGCAGCTGCAGGAAACCCATGTCTGGATCGCCACCTGGGGCGTGCATTTCACCCTGGCGGTGGACGGCATCTCTGTCGCACTGATCCTGATGACGACCTTTGTCGGCATCCTGGTCATCGGCGGGGCGTGGAAGGTCATCCAGAACCGGCCGCACCAGTACATGGCCTGCATGCTGCTGCTGGAGGGCCTGCTGATCGGCGTGTTCTGCGCGACCGACGCGCTGGTGTTCTACGCCTTCTTCGAGGCGGTGCTGATCCCGATGTACATCCTGATCGGCATGTGGGGCGGCCCGCGACGGGTGTACGCGACGCTGAAGCTGTTCATCTACACGTTCACCGGTTCGGTGTTCATGTTGATCGCGCTGCTGTACTTGTACCAGAAGGCGCACACGTTCGACCTGGCGACGCTGGCCGCCCTGCCGCTGACGTTCAAGGAGCAGGCCTGGCTGTTCTTCGGGTTCCTGATTGCCTTCGCGATCAAGGTGCCGATGGTGCCGGTGCATACCTGGTTGCCCGACGCCCACGTCGAGGCCCCCACCGGCGGCTCGGTGTGGCTGGCCGCGGTGATGCTGAAGATCGGCACCTACGGCATGGTGCGCTTCATCCTGCCGATCACCCCCGATGCCGGTGCGCACTTCGCGTGGATCGTGATCGTGCTCAGCCTGGTCGCGATCATCTACATCGGCTATGTCGCCCTGGTGCAGGAGGACATGAAGAAGCTGGTGGCCTATTCGTCCGTGGCGCACATGGGCTTCGTCACCTTGGGCATCTTCATGGCGTTCATGCTGGTGCGCGAAGGCGGCAACACCGAGATGGCCAGCCTGGGCATGCAGGGCGCGATGGTGCAGATGATCTCGCACGGTTTCGTCTCCGGCGCCATGTTCACCTGCATCGGCGTGATGTACGACCGAACCCACACGCGCCAGATCAAGGATTACGGCGGTGTCATCAACATGATGCCGTGGTTCGGCTTCTTCTACGTGCTGTTCGCGATGGCGAACTGCGGCCTGCCGGGCACCAGTGGTTTCGTCGGCGAGTTCATGGTGATCCTGGCCAGCTTCAGCGCCAGTCCGTGGATCGCGTTGTTTGCCACGTTCACCCTGATCATCGGCGCTGGCTACACCTTGTGGTTGGTCAAGCGCGTGCTGTGGGGTCCGGTGACCACCGAACACGTCAGGCACATGACGCCGATGACCGCGCGGGAAACCTGGGTGCTGATCGGCTTTGCCGTTGCGGTCCTGGCCATCGGCATGTGGCCGCAGCCGCTGGTCCACCTGATGGACAGTTCGGTGGCGCACCTGGTGCAGCAACTTGCCGTCCACAAGATCTGAGCAGAAGCGAACATGCCCACTCTCTATGACATCCTGACCCTGCTGCCGGAGCTTTACCTGGTGGCGGCGGTGTGCCTGATCCTGCTGCTGGACGCATTCATGAAACCGGCGCAGCGGCCGCAGCTGCACTGGATCTCCATCGTCGTGCTGCTGGTGGCGATCTACCTGGTGGTCGCCGGCCAGCCCGAGCAGACCGCGACGGCATTCAACGGCATGTTCGTGCGCGACCACGTGGCGGAGATCCTCAAGGTCTTCGCGCTGGGCCTCACCGCCGTGGTGTTCGTGTACGCGCGGCCATACATGATCGACCGCAAGCTGTTCGGCGGCGAGTTCTATTCGTTGATGATCTTCGCCGTGCTCGGCGTGATGGTGCTGGTGTCGGCCGGCAACCTGGTGACGATCTACCTCGGCCTGGCGCTGCTGTCGTTGTCGTCCTATGCACTGGTCGCACTGAATCGCGATGCCCTGTTGCCACCGGAGGCGGCGATCAAGTATTTCGTGCTGAGCGCGCTCGCCGGCGGCATGCTGCTGTACGGCATGTCGATGGTCTACGGCGCTTCCGGCATGGGCGGTACGCCGACGCTGGATCTGGCGAAGTTGCACGACGTGATGGCCTACACCACGGCACCGAAGCTGCTGCTGCTGGGCCTGATCTTCATGCTGGTGGGCATCGGTTTCGAGCTGGGCGTCGCGCCGTTCCACATGTGGCTGCCGGACGTCTACCACGGTGCGCCGACGCCGGTGACCACCTTCATCGGTGCGGTGTCGAAACTGGCGGCCTTCGGCCTGGCCTGGCGCCTGCTCGAGGTCGGCATGGGCGACCTCAGCCGGTACTGGCAGCCGATGCTGGCCGCGCTGGCCACCGCATCGCTGGTGCTCGGCAACCTGGTCGCCATCGTGCAGACCAACTTCAAGCGCATGATGGCGTACTCGACCATCTCGCACATGGGCTATGTGCTGCTGGGGCTTTCGGCGGCAACTCCGGAGGGCTACTCGGCCGCGCTGTTCTACGTGATTTGCTACGCGTTGATGAGCGCGGCGGCGTTCGGCGTGATGCTGGTGCTCACCCGCGCCGGGTTCGAGTGTGAAGAGATCAGCGACTTCAAGGGCCTGAACCAGAAAGCACCGTGGATGGCGTTCCTGATGTTGCTGGCGATGTTCTCGCTGGCCGGCGTGCCGCCCCTGTTCGGGTTCTGGGCGAAGGTGCTGGTGCTCGAGGCGGCGATCCACGCCGACATGCTGTGGCTGGCCATCGTCGGTATCGTCGCGGCGTTCATCGGGCTCTACTACTACCTGTATGTCATCAAGGTGATGTACTTCGATACGGCGGAGGAGGGCGCGGTGGTGGAGGTCAAGGCCGACACGTCGCTGCGCGTGGTGCTGTCCGTGAACGCACTGGCCCTGCTTGCGCTCGGTCTGTACTGGGGACCCTTGCTGGCGTGGTGCCAGCGCGCGTTCGGCGTCTGACCGCGGCGCCGGTGGTGGATGGTTTTCCAGCGGCTGCGGCGATCTTCGTGCTTGCAAGAAACCCGCCATCCCGGTAAACTTCGTGGACTCTGATGCGGGGTGGAGCAGTCTGGCAGCTCGTCGGGCTCATAACCCGAAGGTCGCAGGTTCGAATCCTGCCCCCGCTACCAGATCTTTCTTGATGCAAGAAAGCCTCCTCGTGAGGCTTTTTTGTTGGGCGCAAGGGATGCGCTGCGCGGGGCTGGCTCACGCGGCGCCCGCAGCGGAAAGAGCTGCATGGAGTGGGACATCGGCGAGATAGGGAAATGGGCCGTTGGAGCCCATTTTTTGTTTCTGCGGTTCTCACGGTGGGAAGGCGACCCATGGATACACAGGCACTGGCGCAACGTTTCAGCGGGGTTCTGGCCGATCTGGGCCTGGAATGCCTCGGTGTGGAGTTCACCCCGTCGCAAGGGCAGAGTACCCTGCGCGTCTACCTGGACTTGCTGGACCGGGAGGCGGGCGACGGCGAACGTCGCGAGGTCGGCATCGAGGATTGCGAGACCGCAAGCCGTGAGCTGTCCGCCTTGCTGGACGTCGAGGATCCGATTCCCGGCCACTACGTGCTGGAAGTTTCCTCGCCGGGACTTGATCGGCCGCTGTTCACCGCTGCGCAGTTTGCGCGGGCCAGCGGGCAGGAAGTGAAGGTGCTGCTGCGGGCGCCGCTGGAAGGCCGCCGTCGTCTGCGTGGCAAGCTGGTTTCGGCGGAAGGTGGGCACGTCGTGCTGGACGCCGAAGGCAAGACATTCGAATTCGAGCACGCGTTGGTGGAAAGTGCGCGTGTGGTGCCGGACTGGGTGGCGCTCGGTTATGCGCCGCAACCCAAGCCCGGTGGCAAGATGCCCGACAAGAAATAATCGGTGCGGCCATCCGGGGTCGCGTTCAAGGTTTTGTGTTCCTGGATGAGCGTAACAATTCAACCATCGGCATCCGGACGGGGTGCCTACGGAGTTGCAGTAATGAGCAAAGAACTTTTGCTGGTCGTCGACGCGGTTGCCAATGAAAAGGGCGTACCGCTGGAAGTGATTTTCGAGGCGATGGAGGCCGCGCTGGCCTCGGCCGCGAAGAAGCGCTATCCGGACGAGGAGCCCGATATCCGCGTGTCGATCGACCACAACACCGGCGAATACGAGACGTTCCGCCGCTGGGAAATCATCGCCGACGACGGCGAGATGGAATCGCCGTCGTACCAGCTGCGCCTGATGGATGCGCTGGACGAGCGCGCCGACGCCAAGGTGGGCGAGTACATCGAGCAGCAGATCGAGAACGCCGAGTTCGGCCGCATCGCCGCGCAGGCCGCCAAGCAGGTGATCGTGCAGCGCGTGCGCGAGGCCGAGCGCCAGCAGGTGGTCGACGCGTTCGCCGACCGCGTGGGCGAGCTGGTCACCGGCATCGTCAAGCGCGTCGAGCGCGGCAACATCTATCTCGACCTGGGCAGTAACGCCGAGGCGTTCATCCCGCGCGACAAGACCATTCCGCGCGAATCGGCCCGTGTCGGCGATCGCGTGCGCGGCTACCTGTACGAGGTGCGCTCCGAGGCGCGCGGCCCGCAGCTGTTCGTGTCGCGTGCCGCGCCGGAGTTCATGATCGAGCTGTTCAAGCTGGAGGTGCCGGAAGTCGGTCAGGGGCTGGTCGAGATCAAGGGCTGCGCCCGTGATCCGGGCGACCGCGCCAAGATTGCCGTGCTCGCGCACGACAGCCGCACCGATCCGATCGGCGCCTGCATCGGCATGCGCGGTTCGCGCGTGCAGGCGGTGTCCAACGACCTCAACGGCGAGCGCGTCGACATCATCCTGTGGCACGAGAACCAGGCCCAGTATGTCATCAATGCGATGGCGCCGGCGGAAGTGCAGTCCATCATCATGGACGAGGAAAAGCACTCGATGGACATTGCGGTGGCCGAGGACAAGCTGTCCCAGGCGATCGGCCGCGGCGGCCAGAACGTGCGCCTGGCCAGCAAGCTGACCGGCTGGCAGCTCAACGTAATGACCCAGGACCAGGTCACCGCCAAGAGCGAGTCCGAGCAGGAGGCCGCGCGCCAGCTGTTCATGGACAAGCTCGAGGTGGACCAGGAGATCGCCGTGATCCTCGTGCAGGAAGGCTTCTCCAGCATCGAGGAGATCGCCTACGTGCCCAGCGCCGAGCTGCTCGCGGTGGAGGGCTTCGACGAGGACATCGTCGAGGAATTGCGCGCCCGCGCCCGCGACGCGCTGCTGACCGAGGCACTGGCGGTGGAGGAGGGCGTCGACGAACATCAGCCTTCCGAGGAGCTGCTGGCGCTGGACGGCATGGACGAGGAGACGGCCTTTGCGCTGGCCGCACGTGCGGTGACCACGGTCGACGACCTCGCCGACCTGGCGGTGGACGACCTGATCGACATCGAAGGTATGGACGAGGAGCGTGCCGCGGCACTGATCATGGCTGCACGTGCGCCGATGATCGCGCGGCTGGAGAAGGGTGGCTGACCGCAGGCGGCGGCAACCCCGGAGGGGTTGCCGGGAAAGGCTTCCTCCGAAGCCTTTCACCACGGATGGAGGTGGCGGCGCAGATGATGCCGCACGGACGATAGGCGCGGGAACGGCGGAGCAAACAACACGATGTCGGATGTCACGATCAAACAACTCGCCCAGGTACTGGGCATGCCGGTCGACCGGCTGCTGACGCAGCTGGGCGAGGCAGGCATGAAATTCTCCGACCAGGAGCAGGTCATCAGCAGCACCGAGAAGGTGAAGCTGCTCGGCTTCCTGCGCCGTACGCATGGCAAGGGCGAAGCCGCCAGCGAGGTCGACGACAGCGCGCCGCGCCAGATCACCTTGAAGCGCCGCACGGTCGGCGAGCTGAAGGTGGCGGCGCCCGGCGGCCGCGGCGCCGCGGGCACGGCCAAGACGGTCAATGTCGAGGTGCGCGCCAAGCGCACCTACGTCAAGCGCAGCGTGATCGCCGAGGAAGCCAGCGCCGAACCCGAGCGCGAGGATGCCGTGCGCAAGCTGCAGGAATCGCAGCAGCAGCGCGAGCAGGAAGAGCGCGAGCGGGTCGAGGCCGAGCAGCGCCGCCAGGCGGAGGCGCAGCACGCTCTGGACGAACAGCGCCGCAAGGCCGAAAAGGAGCAGCGCGAGGCGGAACTGGCCAGCGCGCCCGAGCCGGCGGCGGTCGAACGCGTCGAGGCGACGCCGGAACCGGCGGCCGAAGTGGCGCCTGCAGCGGCCGCCGACGACGCCTCCGGGACCGTCCAGCGCATCGATCAGCGCGACCTGGGCATGATCCTGCCGCGCATCCATGAGCCGCGCAAACGCGAAAAGCTGGTCAAGCCGGCGGCGGCGCCCGCGGCACCGGCCGCACCGGCTGCTCCTGCGGCGCGTGGTGCGGCGGTCGGTGCGACGGCTCCGGCCGCGGCCGGCGAGGCCGCTCGCGGCAAGCCCAAGCATCCGCGTGAGCGCAGCGAGAACCTTGGCAAGGAAGACCGCGAGGCCGGCAAGCGCTTTGCCGGCGGCCAGATGCATCTGAGCGAAGCCGATCGCGCCCGTCGCTCTTCCAGCAGCAAGCGCGCCAAGCCCGGCCGCAGCGGCGGCCGCGAAGCATTGCGCGGCGGCGGTGCGGCGGCGGCCGGTCCGCACGGCTTTTCGCGGCCCACCGCGCCGGTGGTGCGCGAGGTGGTGGTGAGCGATACCAACGTGGTGGCCGACCTCGCCCAGAAGATGGCGGTGAAGGGGTCGGAAGTGGTCAAGGCGCTGTTCAAGATGGGCGTGATGGCGACCATCAACCAGACGATCGACCATGACACCGCGGTGCTGGTGGTGGAGGAGCTGGGCCACACGCCGGTGGCGGACGCCCAGAACAACGCCGAGGAGACGCTGGCGGCGCATACCCAGACCATTGAACTGGAAGGCGAGAAGGTGCCGCGGCCGCCGGTGGTGACCATCATGGGTCACGTCGACCACGGCAAGACCTCGCTGCTCGACTACATCCGCCGCACCAAGGTCGCCTCCGGCGAAGCCGGCGGCATCACCCAGCACATCGGCGCGTACCACGTGGAAACGTCGAAGGGCGTGATCACTTTCCTGGATACCCCCGGCCACGCCGCGTTCACCTCGATGCGCGCCCGCGGCGCGCAATCGACCGACATCGTGATCCTGGTGGTGGCCGCCGACGACGGCGTGAAACCGCAGACGATCGAGGCGGTCAAGCACGCGCGCGCCGCCAAGGTGCCGCTGATCGTGGCCGTCAACAAGATGGACAAGGACGGCGCGAACCCGGACAACGTCAAGCAGGGCCTGGTGGCGCAGGAAGTGGTGCCGGAGGACTGGGGCGGCGACGTGCAGTTCGTGCCGGTGTCGGCGAAGACCGGCATGGGCATCGAGGACCTGCTCGACGCGATCTCGGTGCAGGCCGAAGTGATGGAATTGAGGGCGGTCGTCGACGGCCGCGCCTCCGGCGTGGTGATCGAATCCAGTCTGGACCGCGGCCGTGGTCCGGTGGCCACCGTGCTGGTGCAGCAGGGCACGCTGCGCAAGGGCGACTTCGTGGTCTGCGGCATCGAGTACGGCCGCATGCGCGCGCTGGTCGACGAAACCGGCAAGCAGGTGGCCGAAGCCGGCCCGTCGATTCCGGTCCAGGTGCTGGGCCTGTCCGGCGTGCCGGAGACCGGCGACGACTTCGTCGCGGTCGAGGACGAGCGGCTGGCCCGCGAGGTTGCCGAGGAGCGCCAGCTGAAGCGGCGCGAGACGCGGATGGTCAGCAAGAGCAACCGGCTCGAGGACATCATCGCCAAGATGGGCCAGGGAGAGGAGCAGCAGACGCTCAACATCCTGGTCAAGGGCGACGTGCAGGGCTCGGTCGAGGCGTTGCGCGAGTCGCTGACCCAGATCGGCAACGATCGGGTTCGCGTCAACGTGGTCGCCTCCGGCGTCGGCGGCATCACCGAATCCGATGCCACCCTGGCGGCGGCCTCGAAGGCGCTGGTGATCGGCTTCAACGTGCGTGCCGACGCCTCGGCGCGCAAGGTGATCGAGACGAACGCCGTGGATGTGCGCTATTTCTCGATCATCTACGACGTGATCGACCAGGTGACCCAGGCGGCCACCGGCCTGCTCGGCATGGAAGTGCGCGAGGACATCATCGGCATCGCCGAGGTCCGCGATGTGTTCCGCAGCTCCAAGTTCGGTGCGGTGGCCGGCTGCATGGTCACCGAAGGCTCGGTCAAGCGCAGCAAGCCGATCCGCGTGCTGCGCGACCACGTGGTGATCTTCGAGGGCGAACTGGAATCGCTGCGCCGCTTCAAGGACCTGGTCGACGAAGTGCGTGCGGGCATGGAATGCGGCATCGCCGTGAAGCAGTACAACGACGTCAAGCCGGGCGACCAGATCGAGTGCTTCGAGCGCACCGAGGTGGCACGTACGCTGTAACGCCCTCGGGCGTTGCGGCGCGGGAGTAGGGAATAGGGAATAGCCAAGGCGGCTGTCCCTATTCCCGATCATTGCCCGTGTGGCGTGCTTTGGCTCTTCTATTCCCTATTCTCGACTCCCCATTCCCGGCCTTTCCCCATGCCTTCCCGCGATTTCAAACGTACTGACCGCATTGGCGCCGAGCTGCGCCGCGAGCTGGGCTTGCTGGTGCACGCGGCGGTGCGCGACCACGGGCTGCCGTCGACCAGCGTAAGCGACGTGGAGATCACCCGTGACCTCGACTGGGCCACGGTGTGGGTGACCACCATGCTGCCGGAGCAGGGCTTGCCGGCAGTGAAGGCGCTCAACGAGATGAGCCACGAGATCCGCCACGCGCTGGCGCACAGCGGCATGCGCATGCGCCGGGTGCCGGAGCTGAAGTTCAAGTACGACGATTCGGTCGACAAGGGCGAGCGCATCGAGTCGCTGCTGCGCCAGCAGGTGCGCGATCTGGCGCCTCCGGATGGCGGCGAGCGCGATTGAATCGCCAGTACGGAATTCCACCGAGTCGATGAAGCGTTCGCCGCGCATCCCGTTCCGTGACCTGCACGGCATCGTGCTGCTCGACAAGCCGCCCGGCCTGAGTTCCAACCAGGCGCTGCAGACCGTGCGCCGGCTGCTGCGTGCGTCCAAGGGTGGCCATACCGGTGCGCTCGATCCGCTGGCCACCGGCCTGCTGCCGCTGTGCTTCGGCGAGGCGACCAAGCTGGCCGGCAGCCTGCTGGGCGCGCGCAAGGCCTATCTGGCCGAGTGCCGGCTCGGCGTCACCACGGATACCGCCGACAGTGAAGGCGAAGTCGTTCAGCAGCGCCCGGTACCGGAGCTCGATGACGCCAGGGTCGAGGCGGCGCTGGCCAGGTTGCGCGGGCGCATCCTGCAGGTGCCGCCGATGTATTCCGCGCTGAAGCAGGGTGGCGAACGACTGTATGCCAAGGCACGCCGCGGTGAAACCGTCGAGCTGGCCCCGCGCGAGGTGGAGGTGCACCGTCTGGAGCTGCTGGCGCGCGAAGGCGATACGCTGCAGCTGCGGGTGGAGTGCGGCTCGGGTACCTATGTCCGTTCGCTGGCGGTGGACCTGGGCGAGGACCTGGGCTGCGGCGCCCACCTGACCGCGTTGCGCCGGATCTGGGTCGAGCCGTTCCGCGAGCCGCGGATGGTCACCCTGACGCAGTTGGAGCAGGCGGTGGAGCAGGGCGACGAGGCTTTGCTAGCATGGCTGCTGCCGGTATCGGCCGGCCTGTCCGATCTGCCGGTATTGCGGCTCGATGAGACGCAGAGCATGGCCATATCGCGCGGCCAGCAGATTGTGCTGCCGGGCCTGCCGGAAGTCGGGCATTGCGCGGCATACGCCAGTGACGGCGCGCTGCTGGCGTTGCTGGAAGCCGATGCTGAAGGGCGTGCGCGCATCGTGCGCGGCTTCAATCTGCCGCCGGGTTGACCGATTTGCTCCGACGGCAGGCGGCGCTCTTGTTGAAGCACCACTCCCATCAGTAGAATAGACAAGTTATTTCAACACTTTCACTCACCTAGGCGAAGCTTGCGCTTGCGTCATCGCGATGACGCAAGCGCAAGCTTCGCATCGCCTTTCAAGGAAACGTACAACCATGTCTCTTACCGCAGAACAGACCGGCAAGATCATCGCTGATTTCGGCCGCGTGCCCAACGACACCGGCTCGACCGAGGTCCAGGTGGCCCTGCTGTCCGCCCGCATCGACCATCTCACTGGCCACTTCAAGGACCACAAGCAGGATCATCACTCCCGCCGTGGCCTGCTGAAGCTGGTCAACCAGCGCAAGCGCCTGCTCAGCTATCTGAAGGATCGCGATCTTGCGCGCTACCAGACCCTGATCGAACGCCTCGGCCTGCGGCGGTAATCCATGCGTTCATCCGTGAACGCAAAGATCAAGAGGCGCCCACCCGTGAGCGCACTTCTCAATCAGATCAGGAATTAAGCACGTGGCAAAAGTAACCAAGTCATTCCAGTACGGTAATCACGAAGTCACGCTGGAGACGGGCGAAATTGCCCGCCAGGCATCCGGTGCGGTCATGGTCAGCATGGGCGGCACGGTGGTGCTGGTCACCGCCGTGGCCGCTGCCAAGCAGAAGGAAGGGCAGGACTTCTTCCCGCTCACCGTCGACTACGTGGAGAAGTTCTACTCCGCCGGCCGCATTCCCGGCGGCTTCTTCAAGCGCGAAGGCCGCCCGACCGAGAAGGAGACGCTGACCTCGCGTCTGATCGATCGCCCGGTGCGCCCGCTGTTCCCGGACGATTTCAAGAACGAGGTGCAGGTCATCGCCCAGGTCGTCTCGCTCAACCCCGAGATCGACGGCGACATTCCGGCGCTGATCGGTGCATCCGCCGCGCTGAGCCTGGCCGGGATCCCGTTCAAGGGTCCCATCGGCGCCGCCCGCGTCGGCTACGCGGGTGGCAAGTACCTGTTGAACCCGTCGGCCACCGAGCTGAAGACTTCCCAGCTGGACCTGGTCGTCGCCGGTACCGCCGGTGCCGTGTTGATGGTGGAATCCGAGGCGCAGCTGCTGTCCGAGGACGTGATGCTAGGCGCGGTGATGTTCGGCCACCAGCAGATGCAGACCGCGATCCGCGCGATCGCCGAGCTGGCCACCGAAGCCGGCAAGCCGTCGTGGGACTGGCGGGCACCGGCGCGCAACGAGTCTCTGGTCGCCGCCGTCAAGGGCGCGGTCGGCAATCAGCTGGCCGCAGCGTTCCAGGTGCGCGACAAGCTGGAGCGTCGCGACGCGATCTCCGCGATCAAGGCTGATGTGCTGGCTGGTCTCAAGGCGCAGGCCGAAGAGAACGGCTGGTCCACCACCGCGATGGCCAAGGAATTCGAGGAACTCGAATACCACACCATGCGCGACAGCGTGCTGAAGACCAAGGTGCGTATCGACGGCCGCCAGCTCGACGACGTGCGCGCGATCACCGCCCGCGTCGGGGTACTGCCGCGTACGCATGGTTCCGCGCTGTTCACCCGCGGCGAGACGCAGGCCCTGGTCGTGATCACGCTGGGCACCACGCGTGACGCGCAGATCATCGACGCACCCGGCGGCGAGTCGAAGGATCCGTTCCTGTTCCATTACAACTTCCCGCCGTTCTCGGTGGGCGAGGCCGGCCGCTTCGGCGCGCCGAAGCGCCGCGAGATCGGCCACGGCCGTCTTGCCAAGCGCGGCGTGCAGGCGGTCAAGCCGGGCATCGAGGAATTCCCGTACGTGGTGCGCGTGGTCTCGGAAATCACCGAGTCCAACGGCTCCTCGTCGATGGCCTCGGTGTGCGGCTCCTCGCTGGCGATGATGGATGCCGGCGTGCCGCTGAAGGCGCCGGTGGCCGGCATCGCGATGGGCCTGGTCAAGGAAGGCAGCGACTTCGTCGTGCTGTCCGACATCCTGGGCGACGAGGATCACCTCGGCGACATGGACTTCAAGGTGGCCGGCAGTGCCGAAGGCATTTCCGCGCTGCAGATGGACATCAAGATCGACGGCATCACCGAGGAGATCATGAAGGTGGCGCTGGCCCAGGCCAAGCGCGGTCGCCTGCACATCCTCGGCGAGATGGCCAAGGCGATCAGCACCGCCCGCGCCGAGATGAGCGAGTATGCCCCGCGCCTGATCACCATCAAGATCCACCCGGACAAGATCCGCGAAGTGATCGGCAAGGGCGGCGCCACCATCCGCTCGATCACCGAGGAGACCGGCACCACCATCGACATCAGCGACGACGGCACCATCGTCATCGGCTCGGTCAACCGCGAGGCGGGCGAAACGGCCAGGAAGCGCATCGAGCAGATCGTCTCGGACGTCGAGCCGGGCCGCATCTATGAGGGCAGGGTGGCCAAGCTGATGGACTTCGGCGCCTTCGTCACGATCATGCCGGGCAAGGATGGTCTGGTGCACGTCTCGCAGATCTCCGACGAGCGCGTCGAGAAGGTATCCGACAAGCTGAAGGAAGGCGACATCGTCAAGGTCAAGGTGCTCGAAGTGGACAAGCAGGGTCGCATCCGCCTGTCGATGAAGGCCGTGACCGAGGAAGAGCGCGCCGGCGTCTGAGTTTCCGGACAAGGCCATTCCGCGAGGCCCGGCTGATGCCGGGCCTCGTGCGTTTGGGCACCAGTGATTTTGTGCAACCTGCTTTTGCTAGGATGGGTGGACCCTGCAAGAGGATGCACCGATGGCCGACCCGGCGAACGATTTCATCAAGGACTATCAGGCGCTGGCGCAGCAATCCTGGGATGCCTGGACGCGCCAGTTCCAGCCGCCGTCGGCAGCCAATCCGTTTGCGTCATCGCCAGCGCCAGCCGCTGGCAACGACACGCTGGAGCGCACGCTGGCCGGGTTGAAGGGGTATTTCGACTGGATGCAGGCGGCCGCCAGCGGCGGTGCGGCCCAGCCGGCAACGGGCTGGCGTCAGCAACTGCAGCAGATGTTCGGCGGTGCCAGCCAACCATTCACGCAGGCGTTCGGCGGCATCGACAGCGCTGCTGCCGAAGGTTTTGCGCGGCAATGGCAGGCGTGGATGCAGGCGGCTCGACACAGCGGTTTTGCCGACCTGGCGGGAGTACAAGGGCCGACGCCGGCTTTCGGCCTGAACCGTGAGCAGCAGATGCAGCAGCAGGCACTGGCCATCGCCTTGATGGCCTCGATACAGGCCATCGCACGTTACCAGGAGCTGATCCAGCGCGCCAACACGCAAGGCATGCAGCGTCTGCAAGACAAGCTGGCCGAGCCGGGTCGCCAGGTCGATTCGCTGAAAGTGCTGTACGACCTGTGGGTGGACGCCTCCGAAGAGGCCTACGCCGAGATCGCGTTGTCCGACGAGTTCCGCGACGTTTACGGCGAGATGGCCGACACGCAGATGCGCGTGCGCCAGCTGCAGCAGCAGCAGACCGAGCAGATGTGCCAGCAGCTCGGCATGCCGACGCGCAGCGAGGTGTCCAGCCTCGGCGAGCGGCTGCAGGCCCTGCGCCGCGAGTTTCACGCCAGCCGCCAATCCGGTGCATCCGCCGACCATGCTGACGAGATCATGGCCCTGCGCGGCGAGCTGGCGGCGCTGAAACGCCAGTTGGCCAGTGGCCGAATCGCGGCGTCGGCACCGAAGAAGAGCACGCCCGCGAAATCCGTGGCGGCAGCGAAGAAGGTGCCGGCAAAAGCGACACGCAAACCGACCGCCGCGCCCGCTCCCAGTCCGCGCAAGCGCAAGTAAGGAGACCTGAACCATGCAGACGCCACTGCGCATCGACCCGGCCAGGGCACTCGCCGACATCGCCACCTTCCAGCACAAGCTGGCTGCCGGCATGGGCAACCTGCGCAGCATGCGCGAGCCCGAATACGCCAACACGCCGCGCGAACTGGTCTACAGCGAGGACAAGCTGAAGGTCTGGCACTTCACCGGCCACGGCAAGCCCACCGCGAAGACCCCGCTGCTGATCGTCTACGCGCTGGTCAACACGGTGTGGATGACCGACCTGCAGACCGACCGTTCGATGGTGCGCAACCTGCTGGAGCAGGGCGAGGACGTCTACCTGATCGACTGGGGCTATCCCGACGGCGCCGACCGCTGGCTGACCCTGGACGACTACATCAACGGCTACCTCGACCGCTGTGTCGACGCGGTGCGCGCGCGGCACGACCTGGACGCGATCAGCCTGCTCGGCATCTGCCAGGGCGGCGCGTTCTCGCTGTGCTACACCGCGCTGCACCCGGACAAGGTGAAGAACCTGATCACCATGGTCACCCCGGTGGATTTCCACACGCCGGACAACATGCTGTCGCACTGGTGCCGCCGCATGGACGTGGACCTGTTCGTCGACACCATGGGCAACATCCCGGCCGGGTTGATGAACTATGTCTACCTCACGCTGAAGCCGCTGCGGCTGACCCAGCAGAAGTACATCGACATGGTCGATATCCTCGACAAACCTGCCGAGCTGGAGAACTTCCTGCGCATGGAGCGCTGGATCTTCGATTCACCGGACCAGGCCGGTGAGGCGTTCCGCCAGTTCATCAAGGATTTCTACCAGGGCAACAAGCTGGTCGAGGGCACGCTTCAGATCGGTGGTCAGAACGTGGATCTGGGCATGATCACCCAGCCGGTATTGAACATCTTCGCCGAGCAGGACCACCTGGTGCCGCCGGACGCCGCGCGCGCGCTGGGCAAGTACGTCGGCACCACCGACTACACCCAGCTCGCATTCAAGGGCGGCCACATCGGCATCTACGTGTCCAGTCGCGCGCAGCGCGAAGTGCCGCCGGCGATCCACCAGTGGTTGCACCAGCGCGACTGATTCGTCGCCGCCTACCGCGCGCAATGCGTGCGCGGCGGGCGATAATGGCCGGATGACCACTACCGCTGAAGCCCACGATTCCATCCGCGCCGTGCAGTGGCAGGGCGGCCATCTGCGCCTGCTCGACCAGCGCCTGCTGCCCGGCGAGGAACGCTGGGTCGACTGCCGCGACGCCGCGCAGGTGACCGAGGCGATCCGCGACCTGGCCGTGCGCGGCGCGCCGGCGATCGGCATCGCCGCGGCCTGGGGCGTGGCGATGGCGGCGCAGCAGGGCATGGCGCTGGAACCGGTGCTGGCCACGCTGCGCGCCGCGCGTCCCACCGCGGTAAACCTGATGTGGGCGCTGGACCGGATGAAGCGACGCCTCGCCGCCGGCGCCGATGCCGATGCGTTGCTGCGCGAGGCGCAGGCGATCCAGGACGAGGATCTTGCCGCGAACCGGCGCATGGGCGAGCTGGGCGCTGGCCTGATCGCGCCGGGCTCGGGCGTGCTGACCCATTGCAACACCGGCTCGCTGGCCACCGCCGGCTACGGCACCGCGTTGGGGGTGATCCGCGCCGGCGTGGCGGCAGGTCGGATCGCGCGGGTCTATGCCGGTGAAACCCGGCCTTGGCAGCAGGGCGCGCGACTGACCATGTGGGAACTGGTGCGCGACGGTATCCCTGCGCAGCTGATCGCCGATTCCGCCGCCGCGCATCTGATGAGGTCCGGTGCGGTGCAATGGGTGGTCGTGGGCGCCGACCGCATCGCTGCCAATGGCGACGTCGCCAACAAGATCGGCACCTATCAGCTGGCGATCGCGGCGAAGTACCACGGCGTGAAGTTCATGGTGGTGGCGCCATCCTCCACCGTCGATATGGCCACCGGCAGCGGCGAGGAGATCGAGATCGAGCTGCGCGACCCGGCCGAGCTGCTCGGCACCGCCGGGCGCCGCACCGTGGTCGAGGGCGCGCAGGCCTGGAACCCGGTGTTCGACGTGACCCCGGCGGAGTTGATCGACGCCATCGTGACCGAGCGCGGCGTGATCGAGCGGCCGAACGGCATGGCGATGCAGGCCATGTTCGGGCGCTGAAACGCCCTCACGCGGAAGCCGCGGTTTGCGCGCGCCGGGAATCTCGTTCCGGCAAGCGCCGTTCGCCACCTTGCTCAATTTTCCGGCAGCCTGCCCGAGGCTTGTCCTGCACTTGCGCATGATGTTGCAAGCTATTGATTAACAAAGACTAAATCCTGTCTTTTTGATGCCGTTCATGCTACACTTTCAAGGTTGATTTCAGGTTGCTGGCGCATGCGCTTGAGGCGCGGTGTCGAGGCCCTTTTTTTTGTTATCAGGGAAGCCGATTGATGGCAGAGCTCGCCAAAGAAGTGATTCGCGTCAACATCGAAGACGAGATGCGCCAGAGCTACCTCGACTACGCCATGAGCGTGATCGTGGGCCGCGCCCTCCCGGATGTCCGCGACGGTCTGAAACCCGTGCATCGCCGCGTGCTGTTCGCGATGAATGAGCTGGGCAACGTCTACAACAAGCCGTACAAGAAGTCGGCCCGCGTGGTCGGTGACGTCATCGGTAAGTACCATCCGCACGGCGACCAGTCGGTGTATGACGCGATCGTACGCCTGGCGCAGCCGTTCTCGCTGCGCTACATGCTGGTCGACGGCCAGGGCAACTTCGGTTCGGTCGACGGCGACAGCGCCGCCGCCATGCGTTACACCGAGGTGCGCATGTCGCGGCTCAGTCACGAGCTGCTGGCCGACATCGACAAGGAAACCGTCGACTTCGGTCCGAACTACGACGAGAGCGAGCACGAACCGCTGGTGCTGCCCACGCGCGTGCCGAACCTGCTGGTGAACGGCTCGGCCGGCATCGCGGTCGGCATGGCCACCAACATCCCGCCACACAACCTCAACGAGGTGATCGCCGCGACGATCGCGCTGATCGACGAGCCCGCGCTGTCGATCGATCAGTTGATGCACTACATCCCCGGCCCGGATTTCCCGACCCACGGCATCATCAACGGGTCCTCCGGCATCATCGAGGCCTACCGCACCGGTCGCGGTCGCATCCTGGTGCGCGCGAAGGCCGAGATCGAGACCGAGCCGAACGGCCGCGAGACGATCATCGTCCACGAGCTGCCGTACCAGGTGAACAAGGCCCGGCTGATCGAGAAGATCGCCGAGCTGGTCAAGGAGAAGAAGCTCGAAGGCATCAGCGAGCTGCGCGACGAATCCGACAAGGACGGCATGCGCGTCGTCATCGAAATCCGCAAGGATGCGATGGGCGACGTGGTGCTGAACAACCTGTTCCAGCAGACCCAGCTGCAGGTCACCTTCGGCATCAACATGGTGGCCTTGCTGGACGGCCAGCCGAAGCTGCTCAATCTCAAGGACATCCTCGAGGCGTTCATCCGCCATCGGCGCGAGGTGGTCACCCGTCGCACCATCTTCGACCTGCGCAAGGCGCGTGCCCGCGCGCACATCCTCGAAGGCCTCACCGTCGCGCTGGCCAACATCGACGAGATGATCGAGCTGATCAAGACCTCGTCGTCGCCGGCCGAGGCGCGCGAGCGCATGGTGGTGCGGCGCTGGGAAGCCGGCCTGGTGCGGACCCTGTTGTCCGCCAGCGGCGCCGGTGCCTCGCGACCGGAGGACATGGATCCGCGCGATGGCCTGAAGGCCGATGGCTACCAGCTGTCCGAGGCGCAGGCACTGGAAATCCTGGCGATGCGCCTGCACCGCCTCACCGGGCTGGAGCAGGAAAAGCTTTCCGACGAATACCGCCAGATCCTGGAAACCATCCGCGGCCTGATCGAGATCCTGGAGAATCCGGACCGCCTGCTGCAGGTGATCCGCGAGGAACTGGAGGCGATCAAGGTCGAGTTCGGCGATGCCCGCCGCACCGAGATCCAGCATTCGCAGGAAGACCTCAACGTACTCGACCTGATCGCGCCGGAAGACATGGTGGTCACGTTGTCGCACACCGGCTACATCAAGCGCCAGCCGGCCAGCACATACCGCGCGCAGAAGCGCGGTGGCAAGGGGCGCTCGGCCTCGGCGCTGAAGGACGAGGACGTGGTCGAGCAGCTGTGGGTGGTCAACACGCACGACACCCTGCTTGCCTTCACCAGCACCGGCCGCGTCTACTGGCTCAAGGTCTATCAGATCCCCGAAGCGGGTCCTGGCGCGCGTGGCAAGCCGATCATCAACCTGCTGCCGCTGGGCGACGGCGAGAAGGTGCAGGCGGTGCTTCCCATCCGCGAATACAGCGATGACCGCTTCGTGTTCTTCGCGACGAAGCACGGCACGGTCAAGAAGACCCCGCTGAGCGAGTTTGCGTTCCAGCTGCAGAAGGGCAAGCTCGCCATCAAGCTGAACGATGATGACGCGCTGGTCAACGTCGAGCTGACCGATGGCAACAGCGACATCCTGTTGTTCGCCTCCAACGGCAAGGTCAACCGCTTCGACGAGAACACCGTGCGTTCGATGGGGCGCACCGCCACCGGCGTGCGCGGCATGAAGCTGGCCGAAGGTGCGCAGGTGGTCTCGCTAATCGTGGCGGCGGAGGGCGACATCCTCACCGCGACGGAACGCGGTTACGGCAAGCGCACCCAACTGGCCGAGTTCACCAAGAAAGGCCGCGGTACCCAGGGCGTGATCGGCATCCAGTGCTCCGAGCGCAACGGCGCGCTGGTCGCCGCGGTGCAGGTCAGCGAGGCGCACGAGCTGATGCTGATTTCCGACAAGGGCACCCTGGTGCGTACCCGCGTGGCCGAAGTCTCGCAGCTGGGCCGCAATACCCAGGGTGTCACCCTGATCCGCCTGCCGGCAGACGAAACGCTGGTCAGCGTGATGCGGCTGGAGGCGGACGAGGACAACGGCGAGGATGCCGAGGTCGTCGGTGTCGCAAGTCCATCCGATGATGACGGCTCCGTGGCCATCGAGCCATCGGCAACTGACGAGTGAGTCCGGCTTGAAACGAAAAAATCCCCGGCGTGCCGGGGATTTTCTTTGGACCATGCAGTGCCGGTTACCGTGCGACCTGGCGATGCTCTCGCTTGTGGTGTGGCTCCGCCAGGTGGAACAGTTTCTCGACTGAGGTATCCAAGGCACGCGCCAGTTTGAGCGCGAGCAGGGTCGAAGGAACCATTCGCTCCATTTCGATCGCGTTGATCGACTTGCGGGTGGTTCCGATCAGCTCTGCCAACGCCTGCTGGGTGAGATCCTTCTCGGCGCGCAGGACTTTCAGGCGGTTGGCCAGGCGCTCTCCTTGCATGGGTCAAGCTCGGTCGAGCAGCAGAAAGATGGCAAGAAAAACGGTTGCGGCCAGCGCAATGGTGAGCGCCGCCATCATCTGGCCAGAGATGCTGATGGTTACGAAGATGCTTGACAGGCAGAACGCTGCCAATGCCCCTATTACCGTAAAGAACGCCCACTTGTAGGCGTGTGCGATCGCGGCCTGCCGCAATTCATCGTGCATCACGGCGTCACGCTTTTCGCTATGGCGTCTTTCGGGCCAGGCGTGCGCTGCTGGCCCAGCCAGGCGACGACAAACACGATGCCGATGGCCAGCGCCAGCAACAACGCACGTCGGGTGTCGCTGCCCAGCACCAGTACCGCTGCCAGAGCGAGGACAACCAGCAGGGCGAACAACACACCGTGGCGCTCATTCCTCACCAGCTTGTCTATCTGGTTATCCGTGTCTTGCATGGTTGTTTTTCCCGGGAACGTTGTGAGCCATGGTGCTCAGTGGCAAGAATAGAACCTATGGGTTCCATTAAGAAACCTATGGGTTACATATGAGTAAACGACCTGCCGGTTTACCTCATCTCGCCACTCGTTTCATGCATCGCCGATCAAGTGATGCATCTGCAAGTCACCCGCCGATAGCGGCCAGCATCGCCTCGGCACTGGAAACGCGCAGTTCGCCCGGCGCCTCCACCCGCAACAGGCGCACCACGCCGCCCTCCACATACAGCGCGAAGCGGCGTGCGCGCAGGCCCATGCCGAAGGCGCTGCCGTCCAGTTCCAGGCCCAGCGCGCGGGTGAAGCTGGCGTTGCCGTCGGCGAGCATCAACAGGCCCGGGGGAACCTGCTGGGCGCGGGCCCAGGCCTGCATCACGTAGGCGTCGTTGACTGCCAGGCACATCACCTTCACCCCGGTTTCCTGGAAGTCGGCGTAGCGTTGTGCGTAGCCGGGAAGGTGCCGGCTGGAACAGGTCGGCGTGAAGGCGCCAGGGACGGCGAACAGCACCACGCGGCTTCCGGCAAACAGTTCGCCGGTCCGGCAGGGGCGGATCTCCTCGCCGACCACCGACAGCTCGATATCCGGCAGCGACTGGCCGATCTGGATGGTCATGGTGCGGGCTTCCTTCGTTGGCAACCACGCCATGCTAGCGCCGCGGAACGAAGCTTGTCGCCTTGAATCGGGAACCCTGCAAACCCACTTCCTGGGCGGGCGGCATCGAGCCGCAGACCTTTATCGACGAGGAGATACGAACATGAATCTGAGTCGCAATTTTTCATGGAATCCGGCCGGCACGGCCAACATCGGCGACATCCGCGAGGCGTTCGATCGCCTGCTGGGCAACCCGGCCGAGGCGGACCAGTCCAACGTGGTGACCAGCCAGTGGGCGCCGCGCGTGGACATCAAGGAAGAGGACAAGCGTTTCGTGATCTACGCTGACATTCCTGGCGTGGACCCGGAGAAGATCGAGGTGAGCATGGAGAAGGGCATCCTCACCATCAAGGGCGAACGCACCGTGGAGAACCGCGAGCAGAACGGCAAGTTCACCCGGCTGGAGCGTTCGCACGGCGTGTTCTACCGGCGCTTCGCGCTGCCCGACAGTGCCGATGCCGACGGCGTCACCGCACATGGCAAGGATGGCGTGCTGGAAATCGTCATTCCGAAGAAGGCGGAAACCACACCACGCCGCATCACCATCAATACCGGCAGCTGAAACATTTCCGCGAGTATTGCGCGGGCGACCTGCCGCGGACCATGATCCGCGGCAGGTCGTTGCGTGTGGAAGAGATCGAACCGGCGGGAGCGGTGCGTGGAATTCAAAGACTATTACGACATTCTGGGTGTGAAGCCCGAGGCGAGCGAGGCCGAGATCAAGGCCGCGTATCGCAAGCTGGCGCGCAAATACCATCCGGACAAGAACAAGGAAGCCGGCGCCGAGGAGAAATTCAAGGCGGTCAACGAGGCCAACGAGGTGCTCAAGGACGCCGAGAAGCGGCGTTCCTATGACCAGCTGCGTGCCGGCGGCTACCGGCAGGGCGAGCAGTTCCGGCCGCCGCCGGGCTGGCAGGGGCAGCAGGGTTTCGGTGGTGGCGACAGCGACTTCAGCGATTTCTTCGAGAGCCTGTTCGGCCGCGGTGCCGCCGGCAGCCATCATGGCCAGCCGCGGTCGCGTCGCGGCCGGGATGTGCAGGCATCGGTGCAGATCGACCTGCAGACGGCGTTCGACGGTGGCCGCACGCGGCTGGCCATGCAGGATCAGGTGGGTGGCGAGCGCGTGCTGGAGGTGAAGATTCCGGCGGGCATCCAGCCGGGCCAGGTGATCCGCTTGTCCGGCCAGGGGCATCCCGGCACGGCCGGCGGGCCGAATGGCGACCTGCTGCTGGAGGTGGGTGTTCGCGACGACGCGCGTTTCCGGCTGGACGGTCGCAATGTGGTGCACGTGTTGCCGATCGCACCGTGGGAAGCCGCACTGGGTGCCACCGTGCCGGTACCGACGCTGGCCGGTACGGTCGACCTGCGCATCCCGGCGGGCTCGCAATCGGGGCGCAAGCTGCGCCTGAAGGGGCGTGGCATGCCGGGCGCGAATCCGGGCGATCAGCTGGTGGAGCTGTCGATCCGTGCGCCGGCGGCGGAGAGCGACAAACAGCGCGCTGCGTACGAAGCGCTGCACGAGGCATTCGCGAACTTCGATCCGCGCCGCTGAGCTGCGGGCGGCATAAACAAAAACGGCGCCTGCGGGCGCCGTTTTTCACGAAGCGTGGCGGGGATCAACCCGGCAGGAACTCCTGCAGCGCCTTGAGCAGCTCCTCTTCCTTGATCGGCTTGGTCACGTAGGCCTTGGCGCCCTGGCGCATGCCCCAGACGCGGTCGGTCTCCTGGTCCTTGGTGGTTACCAGGATGATCGGAATGTGCGCGGTCTCCGCGTTCTTGCTGATCGTGCGGGTGGCCTGGAAGCCGTTGAGATTGGGCATGACCACGTCCATCAGGATCAGGTCGGGCTTCTCCGCCTTGGCCACTTCCACGCCCGCGGCGCCGTCTTCGGCCGAGAGGGTCTCATGCCCGAGTTTTTCGACGATCCGCTTGATGCCAAGCAGTTGCGACGGAGAGTCGTCGACGATCAGGATGCGTGCCATAAGGTGATAATCCCCTGCGAGTTTCGTTGATTCTAAGCCGTGGTGGCGTGACTTCCAAGCGCGGTTTCGTCAAACGGCACCGTCGACGTGCACCAGGGTGCGACCGAACGACTCGCCCGCGAGCATGTGCGCAAACACCTCGGGCAGCTCCTCGAGGCTCGTCTCGCGGGTGACGATGCGCTCCAGGTGCCGCGGCTTCCAGTCGCCGGCAAGGTGTTGCCAGATCCGGTCGCGCAGATGGCGGGCGGTGCCAGCCGAGGCGATCCCGAGCAGGCTCACGCCGCGGATGATGAACGGCATCACCGTGCTGTCGATGGCGATGCCGCCGGCGTTACCGCAGATCGCCACGTTGCCGTACGGCGCGATCAGCGGCAACAGGCCGCCGAGCATGCTGCCGCCGACGTTGTCCAGCGCGCCGCCGAAGCGGGCGGAGTCCATCGGCTTGCCGCTGAAGGCGAACTGGTGGCGGTCGATGCACGCGCTGGCGCCGAGGCCGCGCAGGAAGTCGAAGTGGTCGGCCTTGCCGCTGATCGCATGCACCTCGTAACCGGCGCGGCTGAAGATGTCGATCGCCAGCATGCCGACGCCACCGCTCGCGCCGGTCACCGCGATCGGGCCCAGCGTCGGCGACTGCCGGTTGTCCTGCATGCGCAGCAGGGCCAGTGCGGCGGTGAATCCGGCGGTGCCGATGATCATGCTTTCGCGCAGACTCAAGCCGGCCGGCAGCGGGATCGTCCAGCGTGCGTCGAGGCGCGCGTACCCGCCGTAGCCGCCGTCGCGCGTCTCGGACAGCCCGCTGCCGGTGCACAACACGGCGTCGCCTTCCTTGAAGGCGGGGTCGGTGGAGGCGACCACGTGGCCGGCCACGTCGATGCCGCCGTTGAGCGGGTACTGGCGCAGGATGCGGCCCTTGCCGGTGCCGGCCAGCGCATCCTTGTAGTTGACCGAGGAATACGCGACCTCGACCAGCACTTCGCCGGACGACAGCGCGCTGGTGTCCATGGTGTCGATGTTGGCGCGGTAGCCGGCGCCGTCGTTGTGGATGCGGAAAGCACGGAAACGGGGCATCTCGACCTCCTGCAGAATCAGGCGTGGACGCTGCGGGAGGAAATCCACTTGGGCGTGTAGCTGCCTTCGTAGTCCCGCATCCAGTCGAACAACGCGGCGATGTCGTCGCCGAACCATATGCTGTCGCGCTGCGCCGCCTTCACGAAGGCCTCGTCGACCATGTGCTCCATCAGCGTGCGCAGGTCGCGGTAGTAGCCGCGCACATCGAGGAAGGCGCAGGGGTAGCGGTGCAGGCCGAGCTGGGCCCAGGTCAGCATCTCGAACATCTCGTCCATGGTGCCGAAGCCGCCGGGCAGGGCGACGAAGGCGTCTGACAGTTCGTACATGCGCGTCTTGCGCTGGTGCATGGTCTCGACCACCACCAGTTCGGTGAGGCCAGGGTGGGCCACTTCCAGTTCCACCAGCTGGCGCGGAATCACGCCAACCACCCTGCCGCCACCGGCCAGCACCGCGTCGGCCACCACACCCATCAGGCCGACGTTGCCGCCTCCATAGATCAGCGCGATGCCGCGCCGGGCCATTTCGGTGCCAAAGGCGTGGGCCTGTTCGGCGTATTCGGGATGCCGGCCGCTGTTGGAGCCGCAGTAGACGCAGATGGCGGTGGGTTGTGGCATGCGTGTTCCTTTTTGTAGGAGCCCGCTTGCGGGCGATGCTTTTGCCATCCCGAATTCCGAATCCCGGCTTTCAAAGCATCGCCCGCAAGCGGGCTCCTACGGGTGATGGCAGACGAAACGGCCCGCCCATGTTGCCACGAGCGGACCGTTGTACCTGGCCGGGGGCTCTCTGGATCCCGGATCGACGCACATCCATGTGCTGTCCGGGATGAGGCCATCCTGACCTCAGTTGCCCTTGTGGATGGCGCGCTTGTCGACCGACAACGCGGCCTCGTGCACGGCCTCGGACAAGGTCGGGTGCGCGTGGACGATGCGCGCCAGATCCTCCGACGAACCCTTGAACTCCATCGCCACCACGCACTCGGCGATCAGCTCGGACACGCCCGGGCCGACCATGTGCACGCCGAGGATGCGGTCGGTCTCGGCGTGGGCAAGCATCTTCACCTGGCCCACCGCCTCGTTCATCGCCACGGCGCGGCCGATGGCGGCGAACGGGAAGGTGCCGACCCTGTACGGGATGCCGGCGTCCTTCAGTTCCTTCTCGGTCTTGCCGGCCCAGGCCACTTCCGGCTCGGTGTAGATCACGAACGGGATGGTGTCGTAGTTGACGTGGCCGGCCTTGCCGGCGATCCACTCGGCCACCGCCACGCCCTCCTCGGAACCCTTGTGCGCCAGCATCGGGCCGCGCACCGCGTCGCCGATCGCCCACACGCCGTCCACGCCGGTGTGGCAGTGCTCGTCGACCAGGATGCGGCCGCGCTCGTCCAGCTTCACGCCGGTGTCGTCGGCTAGCAGGTCCTTGGTGTAGGCGCGGCGGCCCACGGCTACCAGCAGCTTGTCGACGACGAGCTTCTGCTCGCCGCTCTTGTCGGTGTAGGTGAGGTGCACGCCGTCTTTCTTCACCTCGGCCTTGTTGAGCTTGGCGTCGAGCTTGATGTCCAGGCCCTGCTTGGCGAACTCCTTCGCCGCAATCTTGGCGATGTCGGCATCGGCCACCGAGAGGAAGTCCGGCAGCGCCTCGATGATCGTCACTTCCGCGCCCATGCGGCGCCACACGCTGCCGAGTTCGAGGCCGATCACGCCGGCGCCGATCACGCCCAGGCGCTTCGGCACTGCGGTGAAGTCCAGCGCGCCGGCGTTGTCGACGATGGTCTTGCCGTCGAACTTCGCGAACGGCAGTTCGATCGGAATGGAACCCGAGGCGAGGATCACGTTGGTGGCGCTGATCGTCTGCTTGCTGCCGTCGGCGGCGGTGACCTCGACGCTGTTGCCCTTCAGCAGCTTGCCGGTGCCGAAGTACGGGGTGACCTTGTTCGCCTTGAACAGCTGGCCGATGCCGCCGGTGAACTGCTTGACGATCTTGTCCTTGCGGCCGATGAAGGTGGCCATGTCGACCTTCGGATTGTCGACGCTGATGCCGTGCGCCGGCAGGTTGTGCGCAATGTTCCAGTACTGCCGCGAGGAATCCAGCAGCGCCTTGGACGGGATGCAGCCCACGTTGAGGCAGGTGCCGCCCAGTGCCTGCTTGCCGTCCTTGCCGGTGAAGGCGTCCACGCAGGCGGTCTTCAGGCCCAGCTGCGCGGCGCGGATCGCGGCCACGTAGCCGGCCGGGCCAGCACCGATGATGATGACGTCGAATTTGTCGCTCATGGTTTTCCTCTTTGCTCTTTCCTTCTCCCGCCGGGAGAAGGTGGCGCGAAGCGCCGGATGAGGGTTCGGATGGGGTGAGGCGTTGTGGTATCAGCGGACCCTCACCCCGGCCCCTCTCCCCGCGGGAGAGGGGCTCAGGCGGTTACAGGCCCAGCAGCATGCGCTGCGGATTCTCCAGCTGGTTCTTGATGTCGACCAGGAACAGCACCGCGTCCTTGCCGTCGATGATGCGATGGTCGTAGCTGATCGCGATGTACATCATCGGCGCGGCGATGATCTGGCCGTTCTCGACGATGGCGCGTTCCTTGATCGTGTGCATGCCGAGGATGGCGCTCTGCGGCGGGTTGACGATCGGGGTGGAGAACAGCGAGCCGAAGGTGCCGCCGTTGGTGATGGTGAAGGTGCCGCCCTGCAGGTCGTCCAGGGTGAGCTTGTTGTTGCGCGCCTTGGTGGCGTAATCGGCAATGGCCTTCTCGACGTCGGCGAAGCTCATGTCCTGCACGTCGCGCAGCACCGGCGTGACCAGGCCCTTGTCGGTGGACACCGCGATCGAGATGTCCTGGTAGCCGTGGTAGATCACGTCGTTGCCGTCGACCGAGGCGTTGACGTACGGGTAGCGCTTGAGCGCCTCGGCGGCGGCCTTGACGAAGAAGCTCATGAAGCCGAGCTTGATGCCGTGTTCCTTCTGGAACGCGTCGCCCAGCGCCTTGCGCATCTTCACCACCTCGGCCAGGTTCACTTCGTTGAACGAGGTGAGCATGGCGATCGAGTTCTTCGACTGCATCAGGCGTTCGGCGATGCGCGCGCGCATGCGGGTCATCGGCACGCGCTCTTCCGGGCGCGCGCCCGGGGTCGGCTTCGCTGCCGGTGCGGCGGCGGGGACTGCGGCAGGGCGCGAACCGGCGTTGACCACGTCTTCCTTGATGATGCGGCCGTCGCGGCCAGTGCCGGCGACGGTGGAGGTGTCGACCTTGTTCTCGGTGGCGACGCGCTGCGCGGCGGGCGAAAGCGTGGCGGCGGCCTTCGGCGCGGCCGGGGCGGGAGCTGCGGCGGCCGGGGCCGGAGCGGCGGCAGCCGCTGCCGGTGCCGGTGCCGGCGCGGCGGCCACGGCGCCTTCCTCGATGATCGCGATGATCTGCTCGCTGTTCACCGTGTCGCCGACCTGGTGGCGGATTTCCTTCAGCACGCCGTCGACCGGCGAAGGCACCTCCAGCACCACCTTGTCGGTTTCGAGGTCGACCAGGTTCTCGTCGCGCTTCACCGCGTCGCCGGCCTGCTTGTGCCAGCTGGCGATGGTGGCGTCGGAGACGGACTCGGGCAGGACGGGGACTTTGAGTTCGATGGACATGGGAATCCTTGAGTTGGTGCGCTCATCCATGATCGCGGAGATCAAGAAGCGGCCATCCTGGCCGCACTGTTCAGGGCAGCTGCTTTATTCCGCGGCGTGGTCGGTGCCCACCGGGGCGGCCAGCGCCTGCTCGACGAGCGCCGTCTGTTCCGCAACGTGGGTGTTGTGGTGGCCGGCGGCTGGTGCCGGCGAGCGCGCACGCCCCGCGTAGGAGAGACTGTGCTTGCTGCCGATGCAAGCCTGCAGGTGGTGGCGGATCTGGAACCAGGCGCCCTGGTTCATCGGTTCCTCCTGGCACCAGATTACTTCCTTGGCGGAAGGATATTTGTCCAGTTCTGCCGTCACTTCCTCGCGCGGGAACGGGTACAGCTGCTCGACGCGCGCGATCGCCACGTCGGCCAGCCCGCGCTTCTCCGCTTCCTCCAGCAGGTCGTAGTAGACCTTGCCGGAACACAGCACCACGCGCTTGACCTTCTTCGCGGGCAGCTCACGATGCTCGCCGATCACCAGCTGGAAGCTGCCGTTGGCCAGCTCGTCCAGCGTGGATACCGCCAGCTTGTGGCGCAGCAGCGACTTCGGCGTCATCACGATCAGCGGCTTGCGCGCCGCGCGCAGCATCTGCCGGCGGATCATGTGGAAATCCTGCGCCGGCGTGGTCGGCACGCAGACCTGCATGTTGTCCATCGCGCACAGCTGCAGGAAGCGCTCCAGGCGCGCGGAGGAGTGCTCCGGGCCCTGGCCTTCGTAGCCGTGTGGCAGCAGCAGCACCAGGCCACACAGGCGGTTCCACTTCGCCTCGCCGGAGCTGATGAACTGATCGATCACCACCTGTGCGCCGTTGGCGAAGTCGCCGAACTGGGCTTCCCAGATGTTGAGCGTGTCGGGGTCGGTGGTGGAGTGGCCGTACTCGAACGCCATCACCGCTTCCTCGCTGAGCAGCGAGTCGATCACCTCGACGTCGGCGCCCCCGCGCACGGTGGCCAGCGGCATCCAGGTGTGACCGTCCTTCTGGTCGTGCAGCACCGCATGGCGGTGGAAGAAGGTGCCGCGGCCGGAGTCCTGGCCGACCAGGCGCATGTCGTAGCCGTCCTCGACCAGGGTGGCGTAGGCGAGGTTCTCGGCGAAGCCCCAGTCGGCCGGCAGCTCGCCTGCGGCCATCTTGCGGCGGTCGTCGTAGATCTTCGCCACGCGCGCCTGCAGAGTGACGTCGGCCGGCACGGTGAGGATCTTGCCGGCCAGCTCCAGCAGCTTCGGCTTCGGCACCGTGGTGTCGGCCGGCATCGACAGCTTGCCACCGAGGAAGCGGGCCCAGTCGACGTGGCCGTCGCGCTTGGGCGCCAGGTCCAGCTCGGTCATCGGTGCGCCGGCTTCCAGGCGTGCGCGGTAGGCGTCGAACTGCTTGGCGGCCTCGCCCTCGGCGAGCACGCCTTCCTTCACCAGCTGCTGCTGGTACAGGTCGCGCGCAGTCGGGCGCTTCTTGATGATCTGGTACATCACCGGCTGGGTGGCCGCCGGCTCGTCGGCCTCGTTGTGGCCGTGGCGGCGGTAGCAGACCAAGTCGATCACCACGTCCTTGCGGAACTGCTTGCGGAACTCGTAGGCAAGCCGGGTCACCAGGATCACCGCCTCCGGGTCGTCGCCATTTACATGCAGCACCGGCGCATTGACCATCTTGGCCAGGTCGGTGCAGTACATGGTTGAGCGCGCGTCCTGCGGGTTGGAGGTGGTGAAGCCGACCTGGTTGTTAATGACGATGTGCAGGCTGCCGCCGATCTTGAAGCCGCGCGCCTGCGACATGTTGAACAGTTCCATGTTCACGCCCTGGCCGGCCAGCGCGGCATCGCCGTGGATCAGCACGGCCATCGACTGCGTGTGCGCGGTGTCGCGGCGACGGGTCTGGCGCGCATGCACCGAGCCGGTCACCACCGGGTTGACGATTTCCAGGTGCGAGGGATTGAACGCCAGCGCCACGTGCACGCCGCCCTTGGGCGTCTTGACGTCGGCGGAGAAGCCCATGTGGTACTTCACGTCGCCGGAGTGGGCCGGATCGTCGGGGTGGTCGAAGCGGCCCTCGAACTCGTCGAACAACGTCTTCGGCGGCTTGCCCAGGATGTTGACCAGCACGTTGAGGCGGCCGCGGTGGGCCATGCCGATCACCAGCTCCTTGATGCCGTTGTCGCCGGCGGCACGCACCACGTCGTCGAGCATCGGGATCAGGCTGTCGCCGCCTTCCAGCGAGAAGCGCTTCTGGCCGACGTACTTGGTGTGCAGGTAGCGCTCCAGGCCCTCGGCGGCGGTGAGGCCGTCCAGCACGCGCTGCTTGCCGGCCTTGTCCAGGCCGCTGCGGCCGGTGGCCTGCTCGAGCCGGCTGTAGATCCAGTTGCGCTGCTCGTGGTTGCTGATGTGCATGAACTCGGCGCCGATGGTGCTGGCGTAGGTCTTCTGCAGGCGGCCGAGTAGCTCGCGCAGTTTCAGGCGCTGGCCGCCGCCGGCGTAGTTGCCGGTATCGAATTCGGTGTCGAGGTCGGCGTCGGCGAGGCCGTGGAAGGCGAGGCCGAGGTCCGGCGCCGGCATCTTCTCGGTCAGGCCGAGCGGGTCGAGGTCGGCGGCGAGGTGGCCGCGCGAGCGGTAGGCGGTGAGCAGGCGCAGCACGCCGGCCTGCTTGCGCGCGTGCTCGTCGCTCACCGGCACGGCGGCGACGCCGTTGTGGCGCCGCTTCTGCGCCGCCTCGATGCGCGCGATGGCCGCGGCGTGGGAGACGTCTCCCGCTTCGCGGCCCTTGAAGGAGGCAAAGTAACTGGCCCATTCGGCCGGTACCGACGAGGCGTCGGCCAGCCAGGTGTCGTAGAGGGATTCGACGTAATCGGCGTTGCCGCCAGCGAGTTGGGAGGATTCGAAGAACTCGCGAATCAGGTTTGTAGTCACATCACCACCGGCAGGGAAGGGAGGCTTGCGGCCATCCGTGTGACCTTTGAGGTCGCGGCTTCCGTCCGGTTTTCAAGCCCGACCGGTCGCCCATACGGATGGCTGGGGAGAATCCTGACGATTATAGCCTTTGGCTGCTGCGACGCGGCAAGCTGCGGGCTGCCGGGAACGCCCTTTCGGCAGGCATCTCCGACGATGGTCTAAGGCGTGTTTTGTCGCACCCGGCGGTTTCCCGCGATTTGCGGCGTCCGGCGCCATGGCAGCCGGCTGAACGTCCGCTCGACCGGCCCGGCTAAAGGCCCAGCGCCTGCAACTCGCTGGCCCGTTCGGCGCGCTCCCACAGCTCGTCGAAGTGCTGCTGCAGCGGCGCCTGGCTGGCGCGGTCGCGGCGCGCGGCGCGGCCCTGCGGGCGGTCTGCCTCGGGCAGGAACAGATAGCCGCCGGCATCGTTGAGCAGGCAGGCCGAGATGCTGGCGCGGTCGGCTTCCTCCACCGGTGTGCGCACCTGGATCGAGCTGGGCAGGCGCTGCGCCAGCGCGACCAGTCGGTGGTCGTTGCGCAGGGCGGCGGCCGGATCGTGCAGCAGGATACGGATCAGCGCACCGCGGCCGGAAGTCGCGATGCGGCGCAGCTCGGCCAGTTCTTCCGCGCTGGCGTAGCTGTCGCTGCCCAGCAGCGGCAGGTGGATGGACAGCTGGTGGCGTGCGTCGGCCAGCAGTTGCAGGCGGGCGGCGGCGGTCTCGCTGCGGGTGCCGGCCGGCAGCGCGTCGATGTCGCGCGGCGGGGCGGCTTCCTCCGCCGCTGCGGACAGCGACAGGCGCATCGCCCGGTGCATCAGCCCGGCGTCCTCGAACTCCTCGCCGTGCGCTACGAAACCCTCGCGCTGGTAGAAACCGAGCGCGCTGACCTGGGCGTCCAGCGCCACTTCCGGCCAGCCCTGCGCGCGGGCGCGGGCCACCAGTTCACGCAGCAGCACCACGCCGACGCCGCGGCCGCGCCATTCCCGCAGCACGGCCATGCGGCCGATCTTGTGCGCCGGGGTGAGCCGGCCGCAGCCGATCGGCTGGCCGGCCTCGTCGCGTGCCAGCACGTGCCAGCAGTCCGCGTCCAGCCCGTCGCGCTCGCGCTGTTCGGACACGCCCTGTTCGCGGATGAACACCACCTCGCGCAGGTCGAGCAGGGCGCTGCGCTGCTCGGCGCGCGACCAGTCGGCGATCTCGACGTGGAAGTCCTGCAGCTTCATCGGCGGCGGTGTTTGCGCGGCAGCAGGTGACCATCGTTGACCAGGGCCAGCAGCAGGGCGCGTTCGACGGCGTCGGGCTTGCGCTCGACGCTGAGCGTGCGCTGTTCGCACAGCCGCTGCGCCAGCGCCGGCGTGGCCGGATAGGCCTGGCCGTTGGCGTACAACGTGCAGCCGGACTTGCCGCGACTCCACGCCAGCCGCGACCATGGATGGCGCAGCAGCCGCGCACCGGCATCGAGCTGCCTGGCCAGCGCGGCCTCGCTCAGCCGCTTGTCGGGTGCAGCGGGTGCCTGTGCGCTGCGGTAGCGGGTGATGAAGCGGCCGAACCAGTCGCGCAGCAGGTCGTCGCGCAGGGCGGCGGCAAACGGCAGCGCATCCTTCAGGCGCTCGATCGCGGCGCGGTCGATCTCGCCGCCCGCGGTGGCCGGCTTCAGGTCCGGGTCGGCGTAGCGCAGTTCCTCCGGCAGGTGTTCGGCGATGTAGTCGGCGAGGTCGCCGGTCAGCTCGGCCTGCGACGGCGCGCGCATGCCGACGGAGAAGGTCATGCACGGTCCGCCGAAGGCTACCCCGTCGTGCGGCACGCCGGGCGGCAGGTACAGCATGTCGCCCGGTTCCAGCAGCCATTCGTGGGTCGGCTCGAACTGCACCAGCTGCTTCAGTTCCACGTCGTGGCGGAACGCCTTCGGCGCCAGCGGATCGTCGCTGATCGCCCAGTGGCGCTGGCCCAGGCCCTGGATCAGGAACACATCGTACTGGTCGATGTGGGCGCCGACCCCGCCGCCCGGCTCGGCGTAGGACACCATCACGTCGTCCACCCGCCAGCTCGGCAGGAAGCGGAAGTGCTCCAGCAGCTGCGCCACGTCCGCGTCCCACTTGTCGACGTCCTGCACCAGCAAGGTCCAGTCATGGTCGGGCGTGCGGGCGAAGTCGGCTTCGTCGAGCGGGCCGGACTTGACCTGCCAGCGGTCGCGCTTCGTGTCGCGCACGATCAGCCGCGCCAGCGCCGTCGGCTCGCAGGCCAGGCCGGCCAGGTCGTCCGGCTGCAGCGGCGGCTGGAAGCCGGGGAAGGCGTGGCGGACCAGCAGCGGGCGCTTCTGCCAGTAGTCGCGCAGGAAGCGGGCAGGCGGCATGCCCAGCGGCTGCTTCGCGGAGCCGCGGACTTCGATCGGAAAGGAGGCTGGCTTGGTCATGCGCGCATTGTAGCGGTGACCGCTGCCGGCGACGTCAGTGCAACGCCTTCACCACGTTGCTGAGCCCCAGCGCGAGCACGGCGGTGGCGGCCAGCAGGGTCGCGGCCCGGGCCGGCATGCGCCGGACCAGCAGGGCGCCCAGCGGGGCGGCGGCCATACCACCAACGATCAGGCCCAGCACGGCCGTGCCATGGGCGGCGCCAAGATGCAGCAGGAAGCTGACGCTGGCGGCGGCGCTGACCACGCACTTGGCCAGGTGCACGGTGCCGATCACCGTGCGCGGCGTGGCGCCGCGGGCGACCAGAGTAGTCACGGTCAGCGCGCTCCAGCCGCCGCCGGCCACGGCATCGGCAAAGCCGGCGACCAGCCCCAGCGGGCGAGTGGCGCGCGGCACCACGTCGTCGTGGCCACGGTCGGGCCGGGTCGCCCGCCACAGCAGGAATACGCCCATGCCCAGCATGTAGATGGTGAGCGCCAGCCGCATCCCGTCGGCCGGGACGTGGATGACCACATAGGCGCCGATCACCGCACCGATGGCGCCGGGAATGGCCAGCGTCCAGAACAGCTGTCGTCGCACGTTGCCGGCCGCGAGATGGCTGAGGCCGGAGGCGCCGCAAGTGAAAGTCTCCGCGTAATGCACGCTCGCGCTGGCCACTGCCGGCGGCAGGCCCAGCCCCAGCAGCATCGCCGCGGAGACGACGCCGTAAGCCATACCCAACGCACCATCGACCAGCTGGGCGAGTGCGCCCACGGCGGCGAAGGTGAGGAATTCGGACAACGGTGGCATGGGCGGTGGGGCATCCGTGCGCGATACGGAAGTGTAGCAAGTATCGGGAACGGGCTCATTGCGCGGAAATAAGCCCTCGGCATAAGTACATGTCGACATATCCTTTCCGGATCCTGCGGTTAAAAAATAATTTGGACGTCGAGAAGTATAGACGTCCAGATGGAGTCACCGTGAATACCGTCGTCGTGCCGAACCTTCCAGCGCCAAGCCTCGATGCGGACAAGCTGGCCAGGCTGACCTGGGAGCTGGAAAGCCTGACTGCCGCCCAGCTGTACTGGATCGCCGCGTGGAGTGCGGCGCAGGCCGAGCAGGTGCAACGCGGCGGCGTGGCGACTCCCGCACCGGCGGGGCAACCGGCCAGTCGGCTGACGATCGTCTATGGCAGCCAGACCGGCAATGCGAAGCGCATCGCCGAGCAGCTGGCCAGTCGTGGCGAGGCAGCTGGCCTGCCGGTGCGGCTACTGCGTGCCGATGCCTACCCGCAGCGCGAGCTGGCGCAGGAGCGCCATCTGCTGCTGGTGATCAGCACCCAGGGCGACGGTGAGCCGCCAGACGACGCGCGCGGCCTGTTCGAGTTCATCAGCGGCAAACGCGCGCCGAAACTGCCCGCGCTGCAGTTCGCCGTGCTGGGGCTGGGCGATTCGAGCTACCCGCAGTTCTGCACGATCGGGCGCCAGCTCGACGCCCGCCTGGCCGAGCTGGGCGGCAGCCGCCTCGCTTCCTTCGGCGAAGCGGACGTGGAGATCGAGGCCGTCGCCGCGCCGTGGGTGGAGCAGGCGCTGGAGCAGGCGCGGGAGCGGCTGCGGCAGGCCGGCGCGCCGGCGCGGGCGACCCCGCTGCACGTGGTGCCGAGCCGCAGCGCCTGGTCGCGCGAACAGCCGTTCGCCGCGACCGTGCTGGCCAACCAGCGCATCGTGGCGCGCGACAGCGCGCGCGACGTGCGCCATGTCGAGCTGTCGCTGGAAGGCTCCGGCCTGCACTACCAGCCGGGCGATGCGCTGGGCGTGTGGCCGCACAATCCGTCGGCACTGGTCGAGCAATGGCTGGAAGCACTGCAGCTGGACGGCGCGCAGCCGGTGACCCATCAGCAGCGCGCGTTGCCGCTGCGGCAGTGGCTGGGCCGCGAGCGCGAGATCACCCGGCTGCACCGCGGCTTCATCAGTGCGCTGGCGACCGCCGGCGGCCACGACGAACTGGCCCGGCTGCTGCAGCCGGAGCAATCGGCGCAGTTCGCGGCGGTGCTGGCCGACGAGCAGCCGATCGACCTGCTGCGCCGCTACCCGGCGACATGGCAACCCGAGACGCTGCTCGCGACGCTGCGGCCACTGGCGCCGCGGCTGTACTCGATTGCCTCCAGCACGAAGGCGGTGGGCGAGGAGGTGCACCTGACCGTGGCCGTGGTGGATTACCAAGCGCACGGCAGCACGCACTGGGGCGCCGCCTCCTCGTTGCTTGCCGCGACCGACGAGGACAGCAAGCTGCCGGTATTCATCGAGTCGAACGAGCGCTTCCGCCTGCCGGCCGACGGTTCGCGCGACATCATCATGATCGGGCCGGGCACCGGGGTGGCGCCGTTCCGCGCGTTCCTGCAGGAACGGCGCGAAAGCGGTGCCACGGGCCGCAACTGGCTGTTCTTCGGCAACCGCCACTTTGCCAGCGATTTCCTCTATCAGGTGGAGTGGCAGCAGGCGTTGCAGGACGGTTCGCTGCACCGGCTCGACCTGGCGTTCTCGCGGGACGCGGAACACAAAACCTATGTACAGGATCGCCTGCATGAGCACGGCGCCGAACTGCATGCGTGGCTGAAGAACGGCGCGCATCTCTATGTCTGCGGCGATGCGAAACACATGGCCCGCGACGTGCACGCCGCACTGGTCGACGTGATCGTGGCCCATGGCAACCAGTCGCCCGACGAAGCGAACGCCTGGCTCGGCGAACTTCTGCAACAGGGCCGCTACGCCCGCGATGTTTATTGATATGAGTACGAAACCCTCTCATCTCGAACACATCAAGTCAGCCAGCCGCCACTTGCGCGGCACGATCGCCGAGGGCCTGGCCGACCCGGTCACCGGCGCGATCGGCGACGACGACAACAAGCTGCTGAAGTTCCACGGCAGCTACCAGCAGGACGACCGCGACCTGCGCGAGGAGCGCCGCAAGCAGAAACTGGAACCGGCCTACGCCTTCATGCTGCGCGCGCGCCTGCCCAGTGGCGTGGTGACGCCGGCGCAGTGGCTGGTGTTCGACCGCATCGCCCGCGAGCATGCCAGCGGCACGCTGCGCATCACCACGCGACAAACCTTCCAGTGGCACGGCATCATCAAGCGCAAGCTGAAGCCGACCATCGCGGCGATCCATGAGGCGCTGGCCACCACCATCGCCGCCTGCGGCGACGTGGTGCGCAACGTGGTGAGCACGGCGAACCCGGTGGAATCGGCCGCGCATGCCGAGGCGTATGCCTGGGCCACGCGGCTCTCGACTGAACTGGCACCGAAGACGCGCGCCTATCACGAGATCTGGCTGGACGGCGAGAAGCTGCACGGCGATCCCGTGGAAGAGAGCGAGCCGCTGTACGGCGCCACCTACCTGCCGCGCAAGTTCAAGATCGGCCTGGCGATTCCGCCGCTCAACGACATCGACGTGTTCGCGCAGGATCTGGGCCTGATCGCAATCGTCGAGCAGGGCACGCTGCGCGGCTTCAACCTTGCCGTCGGCGGCGGCATGGGCGCCACCCATGGCGACGCCAGCACCTACCCGCGGCTGGCCAGCGTGATCGGCTTCGCCACGCCGGAACAATTGTTCGGCGTGGCCGAGGCGGTGATCGGCATCCAGCGCGACTGGGGCGATCGCACCGAACGCCAGCACGCACGGCTGAAATACACGCTCGACCGGCGCGGCCTCGACGCATTCAAGGCCGAGCTGGAGGCGCGCCTGGGCTACGCGCTGGCCGCGCCGCGCGCGTACCGCTTCGAACACAACGGCGACCGCTACGGCTGGGTCGAAGGCCACGACGGCCGCTGGCATCTCACCCTGCACATCGAATCGGGCCGGCTCGCCGACGTGGGCGAACGGCGCTGGCTCAGCGGCCTGCGCGAGCTGGCGAAGGCGCATACCGGCGATTTTCGCCTGACCTGCAACCAGAACGTGATCGTGGCGAACGTCGCGACGGACGAGCGCGGGCGCATCGACGCGATCGTGCGCGAGCATGGGCTGGACGGCTACCGCAAGCAGAGCGCGATCCGCCGCCACGCGATCGCCTGCGTGGCGCTGCCCACCTGCGGGCTGGCGATGGCTGAAAGCGAGCGCTACCTGCCGGCGCTGCTGCCGAAGCTGGAGGCGTTGCTCGATCGGCACGGCCTCGCCGACGCGCCGATCCTGCTGCGCCTGTCTGGTTGCCCGAATGGCTGCTCGCGGCCGTACCTGGGCGAGATCGCGCTGGTCGGCCGCGGGCCGGGCCGCTACGACCTGCGCCTGGGCGCCGACTTCAGCGGCCAGCGGCTGAACCAGGTCTGGCGCGAGAACGTGGATGAAGCGGCGATCCTCGCCGCGCTCGATCCGCTGTTCGCGCGCTACGCCGCCGAACGTGCGGACGGCGAGGGCTTCGGCGATTTCTTGCTGCGCGGCGGCATTCTTGTGCCGCTGCCGTCGCGGCGCATTCCCTCGGAGCTGGTGGCATGAGCGCCGCGCTGTTCGAACAGGCGCCGCACGAGCCGCGGGCGCTGGCCGAACTGAACGCCATGCTGTCCCGGTTCAGTGCCGAGCGCCGGGTGGCGTGGGCGCTGGAACATATCGCCGGCGAGCACGTGCTGTCGTCCAGCTTCGGCGCGCAGTCGGCGGTGTCGCTGCACCTCGTGACCCGCCAGCGGCCGGACATTCCGGTGGTGCTGATCGACACCGGCTACCTGTTCCCCGAGACGTACCGTTTCGTCGACGAACTGACCGAACGGCTCGCGCTGAACCTCAAGGTCTACAGCGCACCGCTCAGCCCCGCCTGGATGGAAGCGCGCCACGGGCGACTGTGGGAGCAGGGCGTGACCGGGCTGGACCACTACAACCGGCTGCGCAAGGTCGAGCCGATGCAGCGTGCGCTGGCCGAACTGCACGCCGTCGGATGGTTCGCCGGCCTGCGCCGCGGGCAGTCGCGCAGCCGGGCGGCGATCGCTTTCGCCGAGCACCGCCAGGACCACTGGAAATTTTACCCGCTGGCCGACTGGAGCGACCGCGACATCGGCCAGTACCTCGCACGCCACGGCCTGCCGTACCACCCGCTATGGCAGCAGGGCTATGTCTCGATCGGCGACAGCCACACCACCCGTCGCTGGGAGCCGGGCATGGACGCCGAGGACACCCGCTTCTTCGGGCTCAAGCGCGAATGCGGATTGCACAGCATCGCGTAGGTTCTCTCCGCGCCATTCCCCCAAGGCCGGCTTAAGGCCGTAGGGTGGGCACCGCCCGCCGCTCTCCCCGCACTTCGTCGAAAGCTGCCGAAAGGGCGGCGGGGGGTGCCCGCCCTACGTGACACGCGCCGGTTCAGGCGGCGTCTGGCGGCGTGGAGGTCGGGCGCTCCCGCCAGTGCGGCACGGCTGGCCACTCGGTTGCCGCGGCGTCGGCGGCGAGGGCGCGCACCACGTCGCGGCGATCCAGGTGCGGCGCGAACTGCGCGATGAACTCCAGCACGTATTCGCGCAGCACGCTTTCACGGCGCAGCACGATCCAGGTCGTGCACTGGGGAAACAGATGGTCGGCCGGCAGCGCGCGCAGGTCGGTGTCGCTTTCCAGCATCGCCATCTCGGCCAGCACGCCGATGCCCAGGCCCGCGCGCACGTAGGTCTTGATCAGGTCGGCGTCGCCGGCGGTCATCGCGATCTGCGGATGCAGGTCGACGGCTTCGAACGCACGGCGCAGCGACGAGTCGGGCTTCAGCGAGGAGTCGTAGCTGACCAGCGGCAACGCGGCCAGTTGGTCGAGCGTGGGCGGTTGCCCGCCCGCGCCCAGCGGATGTCCTTGCGGTACCACGATTACCCGGTGCCAGCGGTAGGCCGGCAGCGCGATGCCCGTGGCCGGGGGCGCGCCGGCGGTGCTGATCACCGCCAGGTCGACGCGGCCGGCCTCCAGCTGAGCCAGTACTTCGCTGTCGCGGCCCGGCTGCAGGTGCACGCTGACCTGCGGATAGCTCCGGCTCAGCGCGCCGATCGCGGCGGGCAGGGCGAAGCGGGCCTGGGTGTGGGTGGTGGCGATGCGCAGTTCGCCGCGCGCCTCGTTGCGCAGGTTGGCGGCGATCGCGCGGATGTTGACCGTTTCGGCGAGGATGATGCGGGCGCGTTCCAGCACGTGCTGGCCGGCGTGGGTCACCGCGTCCAGGCTCTTGCCCTTGCGCACGAACAGCTGGAAACCCAGCTCGTCCTCAAGCTGCTTGAGCCGTTTGCTCAGGCCGGGCTGGGTGGCATGGACGCGCGCGGCGGCCAGGGTGATGTTGAGGCCGGAATCGGCGATGGCTACCAGATAGCGCAGTTG
>NZ_AJXW01000036.1 GCF_000264375.1 Rhodanobacter thiooxydans LCS2 | reverse complement strand
AGAGCACCCCACCCCAGCCCTACCCTGCGATGCAGGGGAGGGAGAAAAGCATCAACTCAGCAGGGTGTGCAGGCGGCTGCGGGTGAAGGCGCCGAAGCGCAGTTGTTCGCACAGTGCGTCGAGCTGGTCGACGGGCGGCGGGCGGCGCTGCAGGACGTCGGCGGATTCGGCGCCGGGGGCGTCCAGGGCGATGCGGGTGAGGCGGCGATAGAGCCGCGCCTGTTCGGCGTGTTCGCGCAGTTTGGCGGCACAGGCTGCAGCGCCGCGCAGGCGCAGGAAAGCGACTTCGTCGATGCGCTCGAGCAGCGCGTCGAGGCTGCCGAAGTGGCTGAGCAGGGCGGCGGCGGTCTTGGCGCCGACGCCGGGCACGCCGGGGATGTTGTCCACGCTGTCGCCGCACAGGGCCAGGTAGTCAGCGACCTGGTGCGGGTGCACGCCGAGTTTCTCGTGCACGCCGGCCGGCCCCCAGCGCAGGCCGCGGGCGTAGTCCCACTGCTCGTCGTGCTCGCCCAGCAACTGGCCGAAGTCCTTGTCGGCGGAGACGATCACGCTGCGCCAGCCCTGCGCGCGCAGGTTCCACACGGTGCTGCCGATCAGGTCGTCGGCCTCGAAGCTGTGGTCGATCATCAGGTGCACGCCGAGTGCCTCGGTGATCGCGCGGCATTGCACGAACTGCCGTTCCAGGTCGGGCGGCGGCAGCTCGCGGTTGGCCTTGTACGGCGGGTAGATCGCGTTGCGGAACGAGCTGGTCAGCGAGGCGTCGAACGCCACCGCGATGTGTTCGGGCTGCACGCGTTCGAGCAGTTCGCACAGGAAGCGGGTGTAGCCGTGCACCGCGTTGACCGGGTGGCCGTCGGCGTCGTGGAATTCGTTCGGCATCGAGTGCCAGGCGCGGAACACGTACATGCTTCCATCAACCAGATGGACGGCTGGACGTCCGTTCGCCGATGCGTTCACGGCGTCCACGTGGAGAGCAGCTGGTCCAGCGCCGGGCGCTCGCGGTCGGGTACCTCGATCTGCGGCGTGCCGAGGTGGACGAAGCCGACCACATGTTCGTTCTCCGCCAGGTCGAGGACGCCGGCCGCCTCGCGGTCGTAGGCGGCCCAGCCGGTCAGCCATTGTGCGCCGTAGCCCAGCGCATAAGCGCCGAGCAGGAGGTTGTGGGCGACGTTGCCGGCGCACAGCTTCTGCTCGATTTCCGGCACCGTGCTGTCGGCCTGCAGGCGGGCGACCACGGCGATCACCAGCGGCGCGAAGGTGTAGCGTGTGCGCTCCTTTTCCCGCTTGGCGTCGGACAGCTCCGGGTGCTGGCGTTCGGCAATCGCCGCCAGCCGCTCGCCGAACGCCAGCTTCGCCTCGCCCTGCAGGCGGATCAGGCGGAACGGCACCAGCTTGCCGTGGTCGGGCACGCGGATCGCCGCTTCCAGCAGCTCGCGCAGGCTCGCCTCGTCCGGCGCCGGCTCACCGAGCTGGCGCGAGGGGACGGAATGGCGTTGCTGGAGCAGGGACAAGGCAGCGGACATGGAGCGGTTCTTTCGGTGGAGACTGCCCATGCTAGCCGGCGCAGCCGTTGCGCGCGAACCGTCAGGCCGGCAGCGGCAGCTTGAACGAGCCAGGCAACAGGGCGGTCACCGTGGTCTGCCGGGTGTCGCCGTGCAGGTTCGCCAGCAGCACCGGCATGGCGTCGTCGCACAGTTCGGACATCACTTGGCGGCAGGCGCCGCAGGGGCTGACCGGGTTATCGGTGTCGGCGACCACCGCGATGGCGACGAAGTCGCCAGGCCGGCAGCCGGCGGCGACGGCGTTGAACAGCGCGGTGCGTTCGGCGCAGTTGCACAGGCCATACGAGGCGTTTTCCACGTTGCAGCCGCTGAAGCGGCGGCCATCGCGGGTCAGCAGCGCGGCACCGACCGCGAAGTTCGAGTACGGCGCATAGGCCTGTTCGCGCGCGGCGCGCGCCAGGGCCAGCAGGTCGTCGAAGGCATCGGCAGTGGTGGGCATCGGGATCTCCGGCGATGACCCCGGGCAGTGGCTGCCGGCGGGCCAGCTTACTCTTTTGGATCGGTCCGGATCAAAGGCCGCCGCTACCGCTAAGATGACCGGACCACTGCCGAGGGGATGCACCATGCCGATCACCGTAGCCGCCTTGCGTGAGACCGCCGCCGGGGAGCGGCGCGTGGCGATCACGCCCGAAATGGCGAAGAAACTGCGCGGCAAGGGCCTGCGCGTACTGCTGGAACGTGATGCGGGGCGCGCCGCGGGTTTCCCTGACGCCAGTTATGCCGAGGCCGAATTCGCCGACGCGGCCGGCGTGCTGGCGCAGGCCGATGTGCTGGCCTGCGTGCTGCCGCCGGCCGATGCGGTGTTTGCCGGCTTGCGCGAGGGCAGCGTGGTGGTCGGCCAGTTGCGCCCCTACGGCGCGGCCGGGCGCGTCGCCGCGCTGACCGCGCACAAGCTCACCGCGTTCTCGCTGGAGCTGCTGCCGCGCACCACCCGCGCGCAGGCGATGGACGTGCTGAGTTCGCAGGCGGCCGTGGCCGGTTACCGCGCCATGCTGATCGCGGCCGAGGCTTCGCCGAAGTTCTTCCCGATGCTGACCACCGCCGCCGGCACGATCCGGCCGTCGAAGGTGCTGGTGATCGGCGCCGGCGTGGCTGGCCTGCAGGCGATCGCCACCGCGCGCCGGCTCGGTGCGCAGACCGAGGGCTACGACGTGCGCCCGGAGACGCGCGAGCAGGTGGAATCGCTGGGTGCGAAGTTCCTCGACCTCGGCGTCAGCGCCGCCGGCAGCGGCGGCTATGCGCGCGAGCTGTCGGCGGAGGAGCGTGCCGCGCAGCAGCAGGCGCTGGCCGATCACCTGAAATCGTTCGACGTGGTGGTCAGCACTGCCGCGGTGCCGGGGCGGCCGGCGCCGAAGATCCTCACGGCCGCGATGGTCGAGGGCATGAAGCCGGGCGCGCTGATCGTCGACCTGGCCGCCGAGAGCGGCGGCAACTGCGAGCTGACCCGGCCGGGCGAGCGGGTCGAGCATGGCGGCGTGGTGATCCTCGGGCCGCTGAACCTGCCGGCCGGCGCGCCGCTGCACGCGTCGGAGATGTACGCGCGCAACGTGTTCAACTTCGTCGAGCTGCTGGTGCGCGATGGCGAATTGAAGCCGGATTTCGACGACGAGCTGGTGGCGAAGAGCTGCCTCACCCACGCCGGCGAGGCGCGCTTCGCCGCATCGTAAGACGGCGCCGCAAATCCCGCCGCGTGCCGCAACTCCTGTTGCGCGCCGAAATCTCGACGTGTGCCACAACCCTTGTTGTGTGCCGCAACCTCGACGCGTGCCGCAACCCTTGTAGGAGCCCGCTCGCGGGCGATGCTTTTGCTTTTGCGATTCCCGATTCCCTGCTTTCAAAGCATCGCCCGCGAGCGGGCTCCTACACGTTCGCGGAGGCTCCGTGCAGGGCGAGGCGTTTGGCGGTCAGGGGTGGCCGGGCGGGGATGGGCGGTCGTGGCCGTGGCGCTCGTCCCAGTGCAGGCGTTCGGCCGGCGGCAGCGCGTGCCATTCGCGGATAAGTTGCTCGCGCTGCGCCGGCGGCAGTTGCTGGAAGCGCTCGAAGGTGGCGTGCAACTGCTCGCGCTGCTGCGGCGGCAGCTGGTGGAACTTGCGCATGTTCTCGCGTGCCTGATGGCGCTCGTCCGGCGTCATCTGTTGCCAGCGGGCGATGTGCTGGCGGATTTCCTCGCGCCGTTCCGGCGGCAGGGTGGCCCAGCGTTCGGCGCGCTGCAGCATGCGCGATTGCTTGCGCGGCGACAGGCTGTCCCAGGTTTTCTGCAGCGGCGCCAGCACGTCGCGCTGGGCCGGGTCGAGGCTGTTCCACGGGCGCGGCGGCGGCATGTCGCCGCGGGACGCCGGCGGCGCGTCCTGCGCGTGCAACGGCGCCGCGGCGACGCCGCCGAGCAGGGCGGCCAGCAACAGCGGCAGGAGCGGGCGGAGGATTCGGGTCATCGCTCAGCGGGCTGCGGCATGGCTGCCGGCGGAAGCCAGCCAGCCGTAGAAGTCGAGGTTCTGGTAGAGGTTCGGGTCGGTCTTGTCGGCGTCCGGCGGCAGCTCGTTGTCCAGCTCGTCGGCGCTGCTGGCGGGCTGCATCGCGGTGCTGGCGTGCGGCGGCGGCAACGGCTGCCACACCAGCATCGTGGCCAGCGCGATCACCGCGAACGCGCCGGTCGGGATCAGCCAGCGGACGGCACGACGCGCAGGGGCCTGCGCCGCGTCCAGCGCCTGCCGCCGCGCCGCGCGCAGGCGTCCGGCGGTGGCCGGGTCGATGCGCTGCGCGGCCTCGTGCCAGAGTTCGCGGGCGCGCTGTTCGAGATGCTTGTCGGGCGAAGTCATCGCCAGTCCTCCAGTTGGTCGCGCAGATGATGCATCGCGCGCGACAGATGGGTTTTCACGCTGCCTTCGGAGCAACCCATGGCTTGGGCGGTTTCCGCCACGTCCAGCCCTTCCAGCATGCGCAGCATGAAGGCTTCGCGCTGGCGTTGCGGCAGCTGCCGGACCGCGGCGGCCAGCTGCGCGTACGACTGCACGTCGTGCAGCCGGCCCAGCGGGTCCTGGCCAGGGTCGGCCGGTTCCCACGCCGGCAGTTCGTCGCCGTCGTCGTCGCGGCCGCCGCCGAGCCAGCCCACCACGATCGAGCGCACCTTGCGCCGGCGCTGCAGGTCGACCACGCGCCGGCGCAGGATGCCCCAGAACAGCGGGGCCCATTCCATGGCGGGCTTGTCGCGGTAGTGCCTGACCAGTCGCAGCATGGCGTCCTGCACCGCGTCCATGGCGTCCTCGCGGTGGCGCAGCTGCAGCTCGGCCATGCGGAACGCGCGCCGCTCGACCTGCGCCAGGAACGCATCCAGCGTGGCGGGCGTTTCGCGCGCGTCGCCCAGCAGGTCCGTGTCGAGTGTGCCGGCCACGCTGTTCATGGGCTCGTCGGCCGCAGCGTCGGGTGAAGCATCCTCGGGCTCCAGCGGGGGGTACCCGGTGTTCAACGCGGCAGGCTCGCACGGGTTGACCGGCACCCGTATGATGCAGACTCGACGTCCTGGCGGGCGGCTCTCACGGGGGATGGGCTCATGATCGACGGTTTCCTGGCGCTGTACATCTTCATGCTGGCCGCCTTTACCGGCTATGAAATCATCGCGCGGGTGCCGGTGATCCTGCACACGCCGCTGATGTCCGGCTCCAACTTCGTGCACGGCATTGTGCTGGTCGGGGCGATGATCGCGCTAGGCCACGCGCAGACGCCGTTCGAGATCGCGATCGGCTTCATCGGCGTGCTGCTGGGCGCCGGCAACGCCGCCGGCGGCTACGTGGTGACCGAGCGGATGCTGGAGATGTTCAAGTCCAGCAAGCCGGACGCCGGCAAGGGAGCCAAGTGATGAGCTGGTTGCCGACGCTGATCAAGGCCTGTTATTTCCTCGCCGCGCTGCTGTTCATCCTCGGCCTGAAACGCATGAGTTCGCCGCGCACCGCGCGCGGCGGCATCGTGTGGGCAGGCTACGGCATGTTGCTGGCGGTGCTGGCCACGTTGTTCCTGCCGGACATGCACAACCGCGGGCTGATCGTTGCCGCGGTGCTGGTCGGCGTCAGTGCCGCCTGGTGGAGCGGCAAGCGCGTGGCGATGACCGCGATGCCGCAGATGGTGGCGCTGTACAACGGCATGGGCGGCGGTGCGGCGGCGGCGATCGGCGCGGTCGAGCTGATCGGCTACGCGCGCGGGCTGGGCCTGCTGCATGCGGTGCCGGATACCTCGCCGCTGCAGCCGGAAGCCTGGGCAGTGAACGGCTTGCCGCCGGCGCTCTCGCCGACCGAACTGGCGCTGGGTGTGCTCGGCGCGCTGATCGGCGCGGTGAGCTTCTCCGGTTCGCTGGTCGCGTTCGCCAAGCTGCAGGGCTGGATGGACAAGCGCTTCGTGTTCCCCGGTCAGCGCGCGGTGAACCTGTTGCTGCTGGCCGCGGCGGTGGTCGCGGGCGTGCTGCTCGCCACCAGCCATGCCAGTCCGGCGCTGATCGCGGCGTTCTTCGCCCTGGCGCTGCTGTTCGGCCTGATGATGACCTTGCCGATCGGCGGCGCCGACATGCCGGTGGTGATCTCGCTGTACAACGCGTTCACCGGCCTGGCGGTGTCGTTCGAGGGTTTCGTGCTGGGCAACGAGGCGATGATCATCGCTGGCATGGTGGTCGGTGCGGCCGGCACGCTGCTGACCCAGCTGATGGCCAAGGCGATGAACCGCTCGATCGGCAACGTGCTGTTCGGCGGCTTCGGCGCGGCCGGCGGCGAGGCGCAGGCGATCGAGGGTGCGCAGAAGCCGGTCGACGCCTCCGACGCGGCGGTGATGATGGCCTACGCCGAACGCGTGGTGATCGTGCCCGGCTACGGCCTGGCGGTGGCGCAGGCGCAGCACAAGGTGTGGGAGTTTGCGCAACTGCTGATCAAGCGCGGAGTGAAGGTGAAGTTCGCGATCCACCCGGTGGCCGGCCGCATGCCCGGGCACATGAATGTGCTGCTGGCCGAGGCCGGCGTGCCGTACGACCTGATCGCCGACATGGACGACATCAACCCGGAGTTCCCGGCCACCGACGTGGCGCTGGTGATCGGCGCCAACGACGTGGTCAATCCACTGGCCAAGACCGACCCGGCCTCGCCGATCTACGGCATGCCGATCCTCGACGTCAGCGCGGCCAAGCACGTGATCGTGATCAAGCGCGGCCGCGGTACCGGCTTCGCCGGCATCGAGAACGCGCTGTTCTACGCCGACAACACCCGCATGCTGTACGGCGACGGCCAGGCCGCGGTGGGCGAACTGGTGGCGTCGCTGAAGGACATCGACGCCTGAGTCGGCTGGCACCTTCCATGGGGTGGGTGCGGCCGGCCGCGTTTCTGCAGGAGCGCAGGGCGGTGCCCGCCCGGCGTCGTGATGGCTGGTTTCAGCGCCGGCGCGACGGGCGCCAGGCCAGCCATGCGGCCAGCAGCATGCCCAGCGCGGCACCGGCCAGGTCCGCCGGCGACAGCGCCATCCGTGCCAGCTGCCACAGCATGCCGGGGCCGGCGGTGCGCATCGCCTCGATCAGACCCATGCCCATGTTGCCGGCAATCAGCACGCCGGCAACCAGCAGGTTGACGTAGAACGCGGCCAGCAGGGTGGCGCCCGCCGCCAGCAGTGCGGCGAACGTGCCCGGCAGGCGCACGCAGGTGCGGATGGTCCACGCCAGCAGCGCGCCGATCGGCAATGCCAGCCACGGCAGCGGGTGGCGCAGATACAGCGCCGCCACCATCCACACGGCGCCGGCGGCCAGGCCCAGCATCGCAGCGCTGAACAGCGCGAACACGGACAGCGCCACGGTACGCACGCTCATCGGCGGCGACACGTCAGGAGGGCAGTGCGCATGCGTTTTCCCGTCGGGTAAAGCGGCCATCATAACGTGTCGTCGGCGGGGCTCCCTTGACTCCGGCGGGTTCCGGCCTGATCTGGGACAAGCGGCCGCACGCGGCGAGCGGCATAATACGCACTCCGGGCTCGACGCATGGCCGCGCCCGCAGATACAGGATCGGCGTTGGCATGAGCGGTTTCAGTCTGAGCAGTGAACCCTTCACCCTGGTGCGCGACTGCAGCGCCGTGATGGTGCCGCAAGGCGACGAGGTGACCCTGCCGGCCGGGCAGATCGGCTACATCACCCAGGCCCTGGGCGGCAGCTTCACCGTCTACGTGGAAGGCAACCTGTTCCGCATCGCCGGCGACGACGCCGACGCGCTGGGCAAGGAGCGGCCGGCGCCGATCGAGGTACCGGACGACGCCACCAATGCGGACGTGGAGAAGCTGGCGTGGGACCAGTTGCGCACCGTGTTCGATCCGGAAATCCCGGTGAACGTGGTCGAGCTGGGGCTGGTCTACGACCTCAGCCTGGAGCAGACCGAATCCGGCGCGCGCAAGGTCTACGTGAAGCTCACCCTGACCGCGCCCGGCTGCGGCATGGGCGACATCCTGGTTGACGACGCGCGCACCAAGCTGGAGATGATCCCCACGATCGCCGAAGCCGACGTGGACCTGGTGTTCGACCCGCCGTGGACGCATTCGATGATGTCCGACGCGGCGAAGCTCGAAACCGGCATGCTCTGAAGCTGCCTGCCGGCCATCGCGCCGGCGCGTGGATCGTGGGGACCGCATGGGCTTTCCGCGTGTCCCGGCGCGCTTGCCGGCGGCGCTGCACGCGACGTCGCTGGCCGCAAGTTTGCATCGCCGCTTCGCGCAGCAAATAACGACATCGAACCGCGCACGCCGCCGCGATAGGCCGCGTGCCCGCCGTTTGCGGCGCCACGCGCCGATCCCGCGTCCTGTGACTGCCGTCACCCGGCGTAGGAAAAAGTCAGATTGTTGCGATGGTCCGCAAGGAATAACGTAACCGGATTCGTCATCGGGGAGGTTGACGGATGATCCTTTGGCGGCGTGATCGCCGTCTTGCAGTTACGCGTCCACGCGCTGCCCATGCAACGGAATGCCAAGGGGGGAGCAGCCGGTTCGGGACGTAGTTTGGGATCGCTAGACAGCACACGAAAAAAAGGGGCCGTGCCGAGCACGGCAATTCTGCATGGGGTCTACGTGGCCGCATCGGGCCCGTTTGTCCCGAAAATAGTGTCTAGGAGTTTTTCAATGCCCAATCATTACCGTCTGAAGCTGCTGGTGGCCGCGATCGGCATGGCTACCGCATCGGTGGCCACCGCTGCCAACACGAAGACCTTGCGTGCACAGAATCTCGGCGCGGTACCGGTCAGCTCGCTGGCCGCCCACCTCAACCTCGGCCAGAACATGTCGTTGGCGCCGCGTGGCGCCGCCGCCATTGCCAACGGGCACAAGGTGGTGCGTCAGCAGCAGATGTACCGCGGCGTGCCGGTCTACGGCCGCAGCATTGCCGTGGTGCAGGACGCCAGCGGCAACGCGCTGCGCGCCACTGGCGAACTGATGCCGGAAGGTCAGCTCGGCCTGGCTTCGGTCACACCGAAGCTGGATGGCGGCCGTGCCCTCGCTGCGCTGCGGTCGCATGCGCACACCAGCCTGGCCGGCGGCGCCACGGTCGGCAACGAGCAGACCGACCTGTTCGTCTACCCGCAGGACAACGGCACGGCGCGCCTGGTCTACCGCGTGTCCTACTTCGTCGGCGGCGCCAATCCGTCGCGCCCGACCGCGATCGTCGACGCCAACACCGGTGAAGTGATCCAGAGCTGGAACGGTCTGACTGATGCTTCCGCCACTGGTCCCGGCGGCAACACAAAGACCGGCAAGTACCTCTACGGCACCAACTACGCCGCACTCGACGTGACCCAGTCCGGCAGCACCTGCACGCTGCAGAACACCAACGTCAAGACCAACAACCTGCGCCAGGGCACCACCGGTTCGGTGGTCAGCTTCACCTGCCCGAACAGCGACACCGACGCGATCAACGGCGCCTACTCGCCGGTCAACGACGCCCACCACTTCGGCGGCGTGACCCACGACATGTACATGGCCTACGTCGGCGTGGCGCCGCTGAACTTCCAGCTGGTGATGAACGTGCACTACAAACTGAACTACGAGAACGCGTTCTGGAACGGCACGGCGATGTACTTCGGCGACGGTGCCAGCACGTTCTACCCGCTGGTGTCGCTGGACGTGACCAGCCACGAGATCAGCCATGGCTACACCGAGCAGCACTCCGCGCTGCAGTACTCAGGGCAGTCAGGCGGCATCAACGAGGCGTATTCGGACATCGCCGGCGAGGCGGCCGAATTCTTCGACCGCGGCAGCAACGACTGGCTGGTCGGCGCCGACATCATGAAGAGCGGTACCGCGCTGCGCTGGATGTGCACGCCGACCCAGGATGGCGGTTCGATCGACAATGCCGCCAACTTCACTTCCACCATGGACGTGCACTACAGCAGCGGCGTGTACAACAAGGCGTTCTGCCTGCTGGCCAAGACCGCCGGCTGGGATACCAAAAAGGCCTTCCAGGTGTTCGCGCTGGCCAACAAGGTTTACTGGAATGCCACCACCAGCTTCAACTCCGGCGCCTGCGGGGTGGAATCGGCGGCCCAGGATCTGGTCTACAACAAGAGTGATGTGACCACCGCGTTCGCCGGGGTGGGCGTGGCCTGCGCGGGCGGCGGCGGTGGCGGCACCACCACCGAACTGCAGAACAACGTGGGCGTCACCGGCGTGTCGGGTGCGACAGGTGCCGACAACGATTACTTCATCACCGTGCCGACCGGTGCCAGCAACCTGGTGATGTCGATCTCCGGCGGCACCGGCGATGCCGACCTGTACACCAAGTTCGGCAGCGCGCCGACCACCACCAGCTACGACTGCCGCCCGTACAAGACCGGCAATGCGGAAAGCTGCAGCGTGGCCGCGCCGAGTGCCGGCAAGTACTACATCAAGGTGCACGGCTACTCGGCGTACTCCGGCGTCACCGTCAAGGCGTCCTACAGCACCGGCGGCGGTACCGGCGGTCTGCAGAACGGCGTGCCGGTGACTGGCTTGGCCGGTTCGGCGAGCCAGGAGCTGAGCTATACGGTGACGGTGCCGGCGGGCAGCAACCTGACCATCGCCACCTCCGGCGGCACCGGCGATGCGGACCTGTACGTGAAGAAGGGTCTGGCACCGACCACCACCAGCTACGACTGCCGCCCGTACCTGACCGGCAACAACGAAACCTGCTCGTTCAGCGCGGCCTCGGGCACGTACTACATCAAGGTGCGCGGCTACACGGCGTTCTCCGGCGTGTCGCTGAAAGCCACCTGGTAAGCCCCCTGGCGGGCCACGGACGGTCCGTCGTTTTACCCAAGGAGCAGTGATCGTCAAGCCGGGCCCGGTCGGATCGACCGGGCCTTTTCATGCGCGGCTCAGCCGGCCACTTCCTCGAAGCGGTTGGCGTCGCGGTTCTTGCGCACCTTGGCCGGATCCCACACGCGGCCGTTCATGGCGATGTAGACGCCGTCGGGCAGGGTCTGCACCGCGGCCACCGCGCAACCGATGTTGAACACCGCGTCGGAACCCTGGAAGCGCGCCGGGTTCAGCGCGCCGGTCAGCACGATCACCTTGCCCTTGATGCTGGCCAGTTCGCGCGCGGTCTCGACCATGGTGTCGGTGCCGTGGGTGACCAGCACGTGGCGGTGCGGCTGCGCCTCGATCGTCGAGCGCACCAGCGCGCGGTCCTCGGCGCCCATGTGCAGGCTGTCCTTGCGCAGGATCGGGATCACGTCGAACTGGAACGCCACGCCGAGCTGGCCGAGGATCTCGCCGATCTGCGGCGCGCCGATCTTGTAGTCCGACTTGTCGTCGAAGTAGATCTTGTCGATGGTGCCGCCGGTGGTGACGATGGTCAGGTGCTGCATGTCGGTGGGCCGTGGGAAAGTCGCGCCATTTTAGCCCGTGCCGACACCGGCGTGCCTGTAGGAGCCCGCTTGCGGGCGATGCTTTGGCCACACATGGAAGAGCATCGCCCGCAAGCGGGCTCCTATACCAAAAGCCGTTTACCCCAGCTTCGTAGGCGGGCACCGCCCGCCGCTTTTGATCTTTGCCTCGTGGCGAGGTGTGTGGAGAACGGCCCTGCAGGTGCGCGTCAGCCCAGCAGCAAGGCGGTGTTGTCCGCGTCCGGGGTCACCAGCCGGTCGAGGCCGAGGTCAACGAAGCGGTGCAGGGCTGCGGCCGGGCGTGGGTCGCCGCGGCGGCTCGACCAGCTGGCCTGGCGTGCCAGCAGCGCCGCCGCGGCGCAGCGCGCCAGGGTGAAGGCAAGGCCGCGCGCGCCGGCTTCCAGCGTGTCGCGTGCGGCCGCATGCCGGTCGAGCCAGCGCGCGGCGGCGTCCAGCGTCTGCCGGATCGCGCTGGCCGCGTGCATGTCGTCGCCGCCGTCCAGCCAGTCGGTGCAGGCCGTGCGCAAGGGGCCCAGGCCGTCGCCGGCCAGCGCACGCAGGCTGTCCAGCGACAGCACGTTGGTGGTGCCTTCCCAGATCGCGTACACCTGCGCGTCACGCAGAAGTTGCGGCAGGCCGGTGTCCTCGATGTAGCCGGCGCCGCCGAAGCATTCCAGCGCCTCCGAGCAGATCGCCACCGCCAGCTTGCCGGTCCACAGCTTGGCCAGCGGGGTGAGCAGGCGCAGCAGCGCCGCCTCGTGCGGAGCAGCCGCGCCATGCTCGACCCGGCCGAGCAGGTGGGCCACCTCGAACGCCAGCGCGAACGCGCCCTCGAACTGCGCCTGCAGGTCGGCCAGCGTCTGCGCATGCAGCAGCTGCTCGATCAACGGACGGCCAAACGCGCGCCGGTGTTCGGCGAAGTCGCGCGCCAGGGCGATCGCGCGGGCCATGCTGGCGACCGCGCAGATCGCGTTCCAGCTGCGCGTGACGTTGAGCACCGGCGCCACCTGGCGCACGCCGTTGGCCAGCTCGCCCAGCGGCCAGGCGGGCAGGCCGTCCAGGTGGATCTCCGCGGTGGGCAGTTCCTGCGTGCCGAGCTTGTCCTTCAGCCGGTCGACGATCAGCTCCGGCCGGCGCCGCGCGCCGTCCATCGTCTCGACGTAGAACAGCGCCAGCGCCGCGCCGCCGCTGCCGGCGCCTTCCGGCCGCGCCAGCGCCAGCGCGGCCTCGCCGACCACCGCCGAGCTGAACCACTTGCGCCCGTACAGCCGCCATTGCCCGGCGGCGTCCTGCCGCGCGCGGGTTTCGGTATCCCCCACGTCGGAGCCGCCGGCGGTCTCGGTCATCCACTGGCCGCTGAGCCAGAAGGTGGCCGGATCACGGCTGAGGAAATGCGGCAGCGCGCGCTCGATCAGCTCGCGGTTGCCGGAGGCCTTGATCGCGGTGGCGGCGCCGTCGGTCATCGCCAGTGGGCAGGTGTAGAACTCGCTGGCGAGGTGATACAGGTAGACCCGGGCGAATTCCTCCAGCCGCGCGTGCTCGCTGTCGCCGTGGCCGGCGGCGAGCACGGCGTGGCGCGTCGTCATTGCCGCACCCTCCTGCCACGCCGGCGTCAGCTCGATGCGGTCGACCCGCTGTCCCCACGCGTCCCACTGCGTCAGCACCGGCTTGCGCCGCGTGGTGGCGCCTGCGCGCTGCCAGGCCATCACTGCGTAGTCGCCCAACGCGTCGAGATCGGCATCCAGCGCGGCGCGGCGGTTGGCCGGCAGTGCGCGGTCGAGCCAGGCCAGCAGCAGGCGGTCGCTGCGATACGGGTGGGGAAGTTGCGGCGGATCCTGCAGGAAGGCCATGGCGCGCTCCGACCAGAGTCGAGGTGTCGAGTATAGGCATGCGGGCGTTCGGTGCGTCGCGCTGGCATCATCGAAAGCCACTCCCCGGCGCAGGCACCATCCATGCGATTTTCCGAAGCGATGCAGGCGGTCACGCGCCATGGCGACGGCTGGCAGGCTACGGTCAGCGAGGACTGGCTGCAGGGACGCAGCGCCTTCGGCGGCCTGCAGGCGGCACTTGCGCTGCGTGCGATGCGCGAGCTGGTACCGACGGAGATGCTGCTGCGCACCCTGCAGGTGACTTTCATCGCGCCGGTGCCGGCCGGCAGCGTGGCCATCCGCGCGCGGCTGCTGCGCGCAGGGCGCAGCGTCATCCAGGTCGAGGCCAGCCTGTGCGACGGCGAACAGACGCTGTGCCGGCTGCTCGGCGTATTCGGCAGCGCGCGTCCCTCGACGCTGGACTTCCAGCCCGAACAACCGCCCGTCGCGGCCACGACGCCGCAGGAACTGCATTACGTCGAAGGCCGCATGCCCTCCTTCACCCAGCACTTCCGCGCCCGCTGGCTGCGCGGCGACCTGCCGTTCAGCGGCGGCCGCCAGCGCGACAGCGTGCTGCAGCTTTCCCTGCGCGACGACGGCCCCGTCGACGAAACCCACGTGCTCGCCTTCGCCGACTTCATCCCGCCGATCGCCCTGTCGATGTTCGCCGCGCCCACCCCCGGCAGCTCGCTCACCTGGATGCTCGAACTGCTGCGCGACCGCTACGACGACCTCGGCCTGGACGACTGGCGCGTCGACGCCGAACTGATCGCCGCCCGCGACGGCTACACCAACCAGAGCGTGATGCTGTGGGGGCCGGGTGGGGAACCGGTGGCCTTGAGCAGGCAGAGTATGGTGGTGTTTGGGTGAGGGGACTACAGTCCCTCGTATACTGATGCTTGCGGCACTGGCCAGTGGGCCAACGAGGCAGGATTAGATTGCAGGATTAGGCTGCAGCCGGACGATCAGGTCCTTGATTCATCCGGGTTCCTGTTGCAGTGTTTATAGGGAGAACACGGATAGGCTGCAGGAATACACTGCATTTTGAAATCTACTTAGCGTTAGCACTCAATGACAGCTTCCGACATTGCAGCGTGGTGGGGCGCCTCGATTGCTACAGCCGTTCTTGGCTGGGACATTTACAAGTGGGCTACATCCGGTAAGCGCTTGTCCGTCAGGGCGCAGCCCAATATGCAAGAAGCAGGTGATAGGTCGGACACAAAAAACATTCTGGTCGAGGTCATCAATCGTGGGGGCAAGCTCACAACTCTCACCCATCTCGCCTTCTACAGCTACAAATCTATCTTTCATCGCCTTGCGCGTAAGCGCAATCAGCACGTCGGCCTTGTTCCTCGCCCGGGCGGCGGCCAAGGCCTTCCTTACGAGCTTGAGCCGGGCAAGCGTTGGTGCGGTCTCGTAGAGCAAGCTGCCGTCTTTGCTGAGCACCAAAGCGGTTTGGTCTATGCTGTTATTGTTCATTCGGGTAGCAACCGCGAGTTGCTCATTCCGGTCAGGCGGCCGAGTTGAGTGCTAACAGTTCGGTCAACCGGACGCAAACCCGCTACGCGGGTTCGCGCCGGTTACCTCAAGCGTTGAGGTTGTAGAAAAAGTCCATGATCTATGACTTTGCATCTCTGATGCCCACGTACGCGCCTCAATCACGCGTCGCGGATCGAAATGGACTCAGAATTGAATTGTCGCAGGCAACTAGTCGGCCATATTTCCGGCTCTCTGCGCTGCCACCACTTTTTCTACAACCTCGTTAGGCAAACGGAGTTCGCGTGAACCAAAATGAGCCAAGTTATGAACTGAAGAAGTGGCTGGAGAAACGGCAGAGGCTGCAGCGTCTGCGAGAAGCAATTCGGGCTGATGGTGGCCATATCATGCTTAAAAGTACGGATATGGATCCCCGAGAATTGGAGGAACCACTGCGCGGCGAAGCCATTAGCTTTCTGAAACGCGTCGGGCAATGGTCAGGCTAGCTGCCTAACCATCTATCTCAGCGGGCGCGTCGCATGCGCCGCTAAACTTAAGCGTTAGACGCCACCCGGAGATCACACCTTGGAACGGGCCACTCTCTCTCCAACTGATCTAGCTGAGATCTTGTTCGAAGAAATGGTCGAGCAGCCGCATATCCAGAGGTCCAGCCTGGTTATGGATAAACTCACCACTCAGAACTTCCAAAACAAAGCCAAGATTTATCAGGCGGCCGCCCTCATTATGGCCATTATGTCTGCTGCAGAGAAAAACAATGACTTCAACAAAGTCAGGGAAGCGCTAGAAAAACTAATGTTTCCTCCAGACGCAACTTCCTCCGCATTAGACTTAATGTCTCATTTACGCGCTGCGATGGCAGACCTTTCCAAGCTCCTATTTCCAGCCAATCCACGAAATCAGATGAGCTGGGCGCACACATGGCTACATGAAATAGGCGTCGAAGAATCTAATCCGAGCAACCTCTCGCTTTTTGCAATGCAATGCATGGACTACTTCATCAACGCCAGAGAAATTCTTGGCAAGTTCCAGCTACAGGTCTAACTATTCGTTCAAGGCGGACGGCTACGTCGCCGCTTAACTCCAGCGTGAGGTGCCACAATTGGCGCCCATTCGATTTCTCTTAACAGGGGACGCACTATGAAACTCTCCTTCCTCGCACTATGCGTACTGCTGCTTGCCGCATGCGCATCCACAGGGGTAGTGCCAGCAGATCGCGGAACGTACCTAATCTCGAAGCAAAGTGCAGCCGGCATTTTCGGCACCCCGGAGGGGGTTAAGCTGGATATCTACAAAGAGGCAAACGAATTTTGCTCGCGCGAGGGAAAGGCGGTTGAAACCGTTGACGTAAAAGCCGACCATGCGATTCCATTCGTTCGCGAAGGTAGCGCCACGCTGCACTTCAAATGCGTCGAGAAGTAGCTGGCAGGCAAGCGCCTAATCGGTCGTCCAAGCGGTTGCGCGGGAAACTCGCGCGCCGCTTAACTCCAGCGTCAGACGCTATGACTTCCTCTGCATACCAGCGCATTCCAAAGCAAGAGCTCGCCCGCTCTCAGCTTGAGGTTGCTCTGCGCTTTTACATGCAGGGTCAAGAGTATCCGGCCGTAATCACGTTAGCTGGCGCTGCTGAAGAGTTGCTCGGCAAGATCGCTGAGGAAAAAGGTCTAGAGTCTTCGCTCAAGCGGACGCTCCGTGAGCTCCTTGACACTTTCAAGGTGGTCTGGGGTCGCGACGCTATAGAACGTGACTTTGCACAGCTCCGCAATCGCGCCAAGCATGAGCTAAAGCACATATGCTCGGGCCAAGATCTACACATTGACTTTGAGCACGAGGCAGCCGCTATGCTCACCCGCGCTCTTGAGAATTTTTTACTTTGTACCGGCGCATCGCATCCTGGCCAGTACGCATTCACAAGCAGAAAGATCGCGAATTGGCGCGCTAAGCAGGCGGCGGTCTAACATTTTGTTCAAGGCGGAGGGCTACGCCGCCGCTTAACTCAAGCGTTAAACAGCAAGGAGAGTGTCTATGGAAGTGCCTGCATCAATGGCCGCGTATATTGCGGGACTGCTGGGATACTGCCTTCCGAGCGTTTGTTTATGGTGGGCAGTCACCTTTCTGGTGTGCCGTGGCATGTTCCGTTTGCAGTACAAATGGTTTCCGTTTCTGCTCGGTTTCATTGCAGTCTGGATAGTCGACGCAGCGGTCATTCACCTCTTGCGCCAAAATTTTCCGGCTCTAGTTTCGCCACTTGTTTCAAGCTTCATTGTGCCAGTCGTCCTTTCGCTTTCAGTCTTGGTGGCATATGCAAAAGCAACAAAGGCAGGCAAGGCTTCCGGCGGCGAAGCTGTCTAACTATTTGTCCAAGGCGGACGGCTACGCCGCCACTTAACTCAAGCGTTGAAGTTGTAGAAAAACCCCTGTTGGGTAAGTTGATCGCCAGGCAGGAGAAAAGCGACCTCACAAAACGTTCTACAATCGCCGCGCAGCCTGTCGGGAAGGGTTCAAGTATCCCCTGAAGTCATGCGAATCCGCGTCAAGGTACTTTTTCTAGAGCCTCGTTAGGAATTTCAACTATGGGAATTTAAAGTGTCGCGGAAGTTTGCTCCAACGGCCACGTGTCCACTACCTCGGCCGATATATCGCCAGAACTCCGCGAAAAATTTTGTTCGCGTTGCGGTGAACTCACGACTACGATTTGCCCTGAATGCGAGGCGCAAATACGTGGTTACTACCATGTCGAAGGCGTCATCACGCTAGGTGGCAAATACGAGCCTCCACCTCATTGTTATAACTGCGGTGCCGCCTTTCCATGGACGAAGCGTAAGATGGCTGCAGCGATTGAGCTGCTCGAAACGGATGGCGTGCTAACGAACAAGGAGCTCGCTCAATTTCGGGAAGACTTAGCGGTACTGACGATGGATAGTCCCGGTGTCCAAATAGCGTCAATTCGCTTCAAGAAAGCAATGGCAAAGGTTGGCTTGTCCGTAGCATCTGGCGTTCGAGAAATCATCGTCGACGTTCTTAGCGAAGCCGCCAAGAAGGCGCTATGGGGCTCCGGCTCCTAACAATCCTTCAAGGTAGACGGCTTCGCCGCCGGTTAACTCCAGCATTAGGGCTCTGAGAATGCACATGCGCACCATGCCATTAAAAACTCTGCTTTTGATCTCGATTCTTGGCGCCTCGAATGTAAAGGCAGCTGAATTTACCTTCATTCCGAGAAATTCAATCGGACCATCTACACTGCAACTAGAAGGCGAAATCAAAGATGGGGATGCAAAAAACCTAACAGATTGGATACGCAACAATCCTGCTGAGTATCTAGTTACCAATAACATCCAGCTATCTTCTCCGGGAGGCTCTGTATCGGAAGCAATCAAGATTGCACAGATTGTCGAATCTAGCGGTTGGACTGCTCTAGTCAAACAAAGCGAAGTATGTGCTAGTGCTTGCTTTTACATTTTTGCTTCGGCTCAGGTTCGAATTAGTGCGGGCGACGTAATTGTTCATAGGCCCTATTTGGACAAAACTGCGGCAAGTTCCGCAGAGCACTTCCAGCAAATTCAAGGTCAGAGCGCCGCTGCTATTGCCTCTCGGGCATATTTAACCGAAAAGGGTGTCTCAAGTAGCATCATCGACAAGATGATGTCTCTTCCTTCTACGCGGGGCTACGTCTTTACATCTGGAGACTACGAAGACCTTGGTTTCTTAGCTCCGGTTGCAGAGGAGCAGGCGATACGTCGCTGTGAAATCGACAATTCAACCTTTCTGATGAAATACAGACAAAACCGAGAGTGCATTGAGGCAATTTTTATTCCGCTTCGAAATTCGATCATTCAATCGCTTCTGGGGAAGAAAGCACTCGAGGCGGCGGGCGTTCGCGCAAAGAAGCTTTACCTAAATGAGTCTTAGTGAAGAGCCAAGGGTCAGGTCTTGTTTTGCCACGCCGTCTCGCGCAAGGTCTTCCGCTGAATGGCGAGAAGTTCACCTGATCAACGGTCAGGAAGTGAATTTTGGTCGCCGCCCCTGATTTCCACCGAGTTGATGGTGGCGACCAAACGTGACGCTGCCGCTCAATCGTGCTTTGGCGGCGAAGCAGGTCGCCGCCTCACCCCGGCGCCCAGCGCCGCGATCAGCAACACGGTCAGCACGATCTCCGCGATCGCCAGCCAGCGCTCGCCCGCCGAACTCCAGGCCTCGGACACGCCGTGGCAGAAGTAGAACAGGCTGAGGATGCCGACCCAGAGCAGGGCGCGGCGCACGTCGCGCAGGGCGAACAGGGGCAGCAGCAGCGGGACGACGGTGATCGCCAGCAGCAGGGTCAGCGACATGCTCTGCGGCGGCACCAGCCAGGCATGCCAGGCGAGTTGCAGCACGACGAGCAAGGCCCAGGCGGCCAGGCCGACGCGATAGACGGGCAGGATCGGCGCGCGCGTGGCGGCGGTCATGGCGTGTCCGCCAGGCGGCGGGCCACGTCGGCCAGGCGGCGGCCCAGCGCGCGGGCCAGTTCGCGTTCGTGTTCGCTGATCGGGTTGTCGCCCTTGGCGCCGGTGACGTGGCTGGCGCCGTAGGGTGTGCCGCCGCTTTGCGTGGCGGTCAGCGCCGGCTCGGTATACGGCACGCCGAGCAGCAGCATGCCGTGATGCAGCAGCGGCAGCGCCATCGAGAGCAGCGTGGATTCCTGGCCGCCGTGCATGGTGCTGGTGGAGGTGAACAGCGCCGCCGGCTTGCCGACCAGCGTGCCGCTGGCCCATTCGGCGCCGGTGGTGTCGAGGAAATATTTCAGCGGCGCGGCCATGTTGCCGAAGCGGGTGGGGCTGCCCATGGCCAGCCCGACGCAGTCGAGCAGATCCTGCTTCTGCACGTACGGCGCGCCGTCCTCGGGCTCGGGCGGTTGCGCGATTTCGGTCACCGGCGCCACCGGCGGCGCCTGGCGCAGGCGCGCGCGCATGCCGGGCACTTCCTCGATGCCGCGGGCGAGCAGCCGCGCCAGCTGGGCGGTGTGGCCGCTGCGGCTGTAGTACAGGACCAGGATCTCGTGATTCATGTGGCGTCGACTCGTGCGTTTGAGGCATTCACAGCCAATACGCTAGTGTACCGGCCGGTACCCACGATGTTGGTGGTCCACCCGGGCCGCCAGCGAAAGGACAGCGATGATCCGGCGCTTCAACCGCGAACGCACGAAGAGCTTCAGCCGCTTCATCTGGCAGCGCTTCGTCGACGACAAGTGCTTCGAGACGGCGGGTGCGTTGTCGTACACCACCCTGGTCTCGCTGGTGCCGCTGACGGTGGCGGTGTTCGCGATGTTCTCGGCGTTCCCGGTGTTCCAGCCGGCGCGCGACACGCTGATCAACTTCGTGTTCAACAATTTCGTGCCGTCGACCGGCGAGGCGGTGCAGGCGACCATGCTGGGGTTTGCGGCGAATGCCAGCAAGCTCACCGGCATCAGCATCCTGGTGATGCTGTTCAGCGCGCTGGCGATGATGATCAGCATCGAGGACCGGCTGAACCGGATCTGGCGCGTGCACCAGCCGCGCAGCTGGGGTTCGCGCCTGCTGCTGTACTGGGCGGCGCTGACGCTGGGGCCGATCCTGGTGGTCGGCGGCATCGCGGTGACCTCGTACGTGACCGCCGCGCCGCTGCTGCACAGCGCCGCCGACCAGCTCAGCGGGGTCACCCAGAGCCTGCTGGGCACGCTGCCGTTCCTGGTGACGTTCTTCACGCTGTGGCTGATGTATACGGTGATCCCGAACTGCAAGGTATCGCGCCGCGACGCGGCGATCGGCGCGCTGCTCGGCGCGGTGCTGTTCGAGATCGCGCGCTGGGGCTTCGGCCAGTTCGTGCAGCAGGCGCAGACCTACCAGCAGATCTACGGCGTGCTGGCGGCGATCCCGATCTTCCTGCTGTGGATCTACCTGTCGTGGGTGATCGTGATCCTGGCCGCGTCGATCGCTGCCTCGGCGTCCGCGTTCGAATACCACGCGCCGATGCAGACGCTGCCCGAAGGCGCCGAATTTCTCGGGCTGCTGGTGGTGCTGCGGCATTTCGTCGAGGCGCAGCGCAGCGGCGACTGCGTGGACCCGGCCGACTTGCGCGTGCGCGAGCCGTACCTGCGCAGCGCGCTGATCGCCGACTACTTCGACGACCTGCAGCAGGCCGAGCTGATCCGCCGCGGCGACACCGGCGGCTGGCTGCTGTGCCGCAGCCTGGACAGCACCGACCTGTTGCGCGTGTACCGGCACACCGACTACCGCCTGCCGCTGCAGCCGCAGGAGGAGGCGACCGCGCTGGGCATCGCGCTGCCGCCGGAGCTGCTGGCGCTGCTGGCCGAACTGGCCGCCGCGCTGCAGGCCAAGCTGGGCACCCGGCTCGACCAGATCTATCCCCCTGCCGCCGACCCGGCGGCTGACACCGAGGAACTCCCCGCATGAGCTTGTTTTCATCCTTCACCGCTCCGGTTGCCGTGCTGGCCGCGGCACTGGCGTTCGCCACCCCGGCGCAGGCGGCGATGCCGGCGCAGCCGACCCTGCACGTCACCACGCTGGACGGCAAGACCTTCGACCTGGCCGCGCAGCGCGGCAAGTGGGTGATCGTCAACTACTGGGCGACCTGGTGCGTGCCGTGCATCAAGGAGATGCCGGACATCTCGCGCTTCGTCGCCGCGCACAACAACGTCACCGCGATCGGGCTGGCCTACGAGGACAGCGAGCCGGCCGACATCAAGGCGTTCCTGGCCAAGCATCCGGTGGCGTACCCGATCGCCCAGGTCAGCCTGGACCAGCCGCCGAAGGATTTCGACGAACCGCGCGGCCTGCCCACGACGTACCTGATCGACCCCGACGGCAAGGTGGCCAAACACATCGTGGGGCCGGTGACCGAGGCGTCGCTGGAAGGCCTGATCGGAGGCAAGTGATGCCGACCGCGCGCTTCATCGTCGGCGGCCGGGTGCAGGGCGTGTGCTATCGCGCCAGTGCCCGCGAGCAGGCGCTGGCGCTTGGCGTGGCCGGCCATGCGGTGAACCGGCGCGACGGCAGCGTCGAGGTGCTCGCCTGCGGCGAGCCGGCGGCGCTCGATGCGCTGGAGCGCTGGTTGCGGCAGGGGCCGCCGGTGGCGCGCGTCGATACGCTCAGCCGCGAGGACTTGCCGGAGCAGGATCTGCACGGCTTCCATACGGCCTGAGGCTCAGAACGTGGCCGGCACCCACAGCGCCTGGTCGGTGACGTGCTCGGTCTTCGGCTTGCCCTTGAGCTTCGGCAGTTTCAGCGCGGGCACGGCTTCCTCGTGCAACGGTACCTGTTGCAGCAGGTGGCGGATCAGGTTGATCCGGCCGCGCTTCTGATCGTTGAAATCGACCACGAACCACGGCGCATGCTCGGCATGCGTGCGCTCGATCATCACGTCGCGCAGCCGGCCCATCTCGGCGTACTTCTGCCGCGCGACCCGGTCCACCGGCGACAGCTTCCAGCGTTTCAGCGGGTCGTCGGCGCGCTCGGCGAAGCGTTGTTCCTGCTCGGCCTGGTCCACCGCCAGCCAGTACTTGAGGAGGATGATGCCGTCGTCGGCGAGCAGCTTCTCGAATGCCGGCACGGCGTCCAGGAACGCCTCGTGTTGCGCCTCGCTGCAGAAACCCATCGCCGGCTCCACCACCGCGCGGTTGTACCAGCTGCGGTCGAACAGCACGAACTCGCCGGCACTCGGCAGGTGGGCGACGTAGCGCTGGAAGTACCACTGGGTGGTTTCGGTCTCGCTGGGCTTGCCGAGGGCGGCAATGCGGTAGCCGCGGGTGTCCAGGCTTTCGGTGATGGCCTTGATGGTGCCGCCCTTGCCGGCGGCGTCACGGCCCTCGAAGATCACCAGCAGCCGCTTGCCGCTGCTGCGCAGGCCGCGTTGCAGCCGGATCAGGTCGAGCTGCAGTTCCTTCATCGCGTTGCGGTAGCGCTTGCCCATGGGGTTCTCCAGCCTTCAAACCTCTCCACCTCAAACCTCTCCACTTCGTCATTCCGGCGAAGGCCGGAATCGCACTTGACTTTCGCACACTGGCAAGAGTGATTCCGGCCTGCGCCGGAATGACGACACGGGGAGGGGGCGCAGGGTGCCCCGGCCTGCCGTGACGACAAGGAGATTTGCTGTGCAGGTTAACCCGACACCCCGTGACGGTGTTGTCAGGCGCTGCCGAGCGCCTGCAGCAGGTCGGCCTGGTGTTCGCGGGTCAGCGTGTCGATCAGTTCGCCCAGGTCGCCCTGCATGATCTCGGGCAGGCGGTACAGGGTGAGGTTGATGCGATGGTCGGTGATCCGGCCCTGCGGGTAGTTGTAGGTGCGGATGCGCTGGCTGCGGTCGCCCGAACCGACCTGCAGGCGGCGTTCCTGCGCCTGCGCCGCGCTCTGCTTGCTCTGCGCCTCGTCGAGCAGGCGCGCCTTCAGCAGGCTCATCGCGCGGGCGCGGTTCTTGTGCTGGCTGCGCTCTTCCTGGCACTCCACCACGGTGCCGGTGGGCAGGTGGGTGATGCGGATCGCCGAGTCGGTCTTGTTGACGTGCTGGCCGCCGGCGCCCGACGCGCGGAAGGTGTCGACCTTGAGGTCGGCCGGGTTGATCTCGACGTCGTCGATCTCGTCCAGCTCCGGCAGGATCGCCACGGTCGCCGCCGAGGTGTGGATGCGCCCCTGCGACTCGGTTTCCGGCACGCGCTGCACGCGATGCGTGCCGGATTCGAACTTCAGCCGCGAGTAGGCGCCCTTGCCCTCGATGCGCGCCACAACCTCCTTGTAGCCGCCGTGCTCGCCTGTGTGTTCGCTGAGGATCTCGACGTGCCAGCGGCGGCTTTCGGCGTAGCGCAGGTACATGCGCAGCAGGTCGCCGGCGAAGATCGCCGCCTCGTCGCCGCCGGTGCCGGCGCGCACTTCGAGGTACAGGTTGGCCTCGTCGCGCGGGTCCTTCGGCAGCAGCAGGAGTTGCAGTGCGTCGTCGAGATCGAGCAGGCGCTGCTCCAGCCGATGCACGTCGTCGACCGCCATCTCGCCCAGCTCGGGGTCGTCCAGCATCGCGCGGGTCTCGGCCAGCTCGCGCTCGGCCTGGTCGTGCTCGCGCAGCGAGGCGGCGACCGGTTCGAGCTGGGCGTATTCCTGCGACAGCTCGCGGAAGCGCGTGTTGTCGCCGAGCACCTCGGGCTGCGACAGCAGCAGGCCGATTTCCTCATGGCGCTCGGCCAGTGCCTCGAGCTTGCGGCGGATCGATGGGGTCATGGGCTGCTGGCGATGGTAGAGGGACGGGTGATGAAGCGGACGCGGCTCCATCATTGCGGACGTGCACGGCGGGCGGCAGCAAGCCGCCCTCGCTACTCGTCCCGCATTCCGGCCTGTTCGTCGTCCAGCCCGTAGAGCCGGCCTGCCGCGTGCAGCAGGTCGAGGTCGCCGGAAAGCGCCGCTTCGCGCAGGCGCGCACTGGGGTGGTGCAGCAACTTGTTGGTCAGCGTGTTGGCGAGGAACGCCAGCGCCTCGTCGGGCGACTTGCCGTGGGCCAGCATCGCGCGGGCCTTGCCCAGCACTTCGTCGCGGTAGACCTCGGCGTGCTGGCGCATGTCGAGGGCGGGGTTCTTCAGGGTCAGCGCGCGGCGCCAGGCCATGTAGCGCTCCACCTGCAGGTCGATGATCGCCTCGGCCTCGTGCGCGGCGGCGGCGCGCGAGCGCAGGTTGTCGTCGATCACCTGGCGCAGGTCGTCGATGCCGTACAGATACACGTCGGGCAACTCGCCCACGCCGGCCTCGATGTCGCGCGGCACCGCGATGTCGACCATGAACATCGGCTTGCGTTTGCGCGCGGCCATCGCCCGCTCGACCATTGCGCGGGTCACGATCGGCTGCCGCGCAGCGGTGGAGGAAATCACGATGTCGGCTTCAGCCAGGTGCTGCGGCAGGTCGGCCAGCGCGATCGCGTAGCCGCCGTGGCGGCCGGCCAGTTCCTGCGCGGTTTCCGGCGTGCGGTTGGCCACGATCAGCCGACGCACCTGCTTTTCGGCCAGGTGCCGCGCGGCCAGCTCGATGGTGTCGCCGGCGCCGATCAGCAGCACGCAGGCGTGCTTCAGGTCGGCGAACACCTGCTCGGCCAGGCGCACCGCGGTGAACGCGACCGACACCGTGTGCGCGCCGATGCGGGTGTCCGTGCGCACCCGCTTGGCCACCGCGAAGGTGTGCTGCAGCAGGCGGTCCATCGGCGCCTTCAGCGACTGCGCCTCGCGTGCGAGCTGGTAGGCGTCCTTCACCTGGCCGAGGATCTGCGGCTCGCCCAGCACCATCGAGTCCAGCCCGGTGGCGACGCGGAACATGTGGCGCACCGCATCGTCCTCGTCGTGCCGATACAGGAACTCATCCAGTTTGCCGGGGGTCAGATGGTGATGACGATTCAGCCACGCCTGCGGGATGTCCTCCGCGCCCGCCGCGACGCCGACGTACAGCTCGGTGCGGTTGCAGGTGGACAGGATCATCGCCTCTTCCACGCCGGGCTCGCGGGCCAGCTCGTGCAGGGCCTCGCCGGCGGCGTCCGTGTCGAACGCCACCTGCTCGCGCAGGCTGACCGGCGCGGTGAGGTGATTGAGCCCGAGGGCGATCAACGGCATGGTGGTCGGAACATCTCGGCGGCAGGGATCCGGCGGCGTAGGCTAAGCTTGACGCGACGTCGCCAGGCGGTGACCAGAGCAGGCATGTGGATGGACAATAGTGTGCGGAGCGGGGCCGGCAAGTTCAAGCAACTGCGGCATTTTACGGCAGTAATGATGCTCGCGCTGGGCTTGGCCGCCTGCGCCGATGCGCCACGGCGTTCCGCCCCGGAGACGATCGCCACGCCGCAACCGCTGGCGCAGCTGACGGTGGTCACCCCCGATGCCGACCACGACGTGCTGGCGCAACTGCTGGCCGGCGAGATGGCGCTGACCCGCACCGACCTGAAGGCGGCCTCCGCGCACTACGACAAGGCGATGGCCTTGAGCAACGACCCGCAGGTGGCCGAGCGCGCCGCCGGTCTGGCGATCGCCGTGCATGACGACGTTGCTGCCGAACGTGCGCTGCAGCGCTGGCAGACGCTGGGCGCCAAACCCGCCGCGCTGGCGCAGGCACGCGCCCAGCTGGCGCTGGATCGTGGCGATGCCGCCGAGGCGCGGCGCCAGCTGGAGTTCCTGATCGGTACCGGCGACAAGGATGCCTGGCGCCAGTTCGGCCGTGTGCTGGTCGGTGCCCGCGACCAGGCCCAGGCGGCCCGCCTGCTGGAGGCGCTGGCGACGCCGTCGCGCCTGCCCGGTGACGCGCACGCCTGGCTGGCGATGAGCGAACTGGGTGATCGCCTCGGCCGGCACGCCTACGCCGTGCAGATCGCCGACGCCGCGATGCAGCGGTTCAAGAGCGCCGAGACCTACGCCTGGGCGGCGCAGATGAAGTTCAAGGACGGCGACCGTGACGGCGCCCGCGCCTTGCTGCAGAAGGCGCTGGCGAAGGAACCGCAGAGCATCCAGCTGCGCCTGGCCTACGCCGGCATGCTCGGCCAGGCCGGTGACTACGCCGGCGCCGGCCGGCTGCTGGCGCGCGGCCCGCAGAACGCCGACACCTACGCCATGCGCGCCGGACTGGCCGCGCACGAGCAGGACGGCAAGGCGCTGGCCGCGTTGTACCGGGAACTGCAGCACGCGTCGCCGGAGATCCGCGAAAGCAGCGCGTACCTGCTCGGCCAGCTGGCCGAGATGCAGCATCGCGAGGCCGAGGCGCTGGCCTGGTACGACCAGGTGGGCGACACCGACGAGCATGCGTTCGATGCCGATCTGCGCAGCGCGCTGATCCTGCACACGCAGGGCAAGCGCGCCGAGGCGCACGAATTGATGGGGCAGCTGCAGCTGGCCTATCTCGACCAGCCCGAGCAGCTGCGGCAGGCCTGGCAGGCCGATGCCGAGCTGTACCTGCGCGAGCAGAACTACGCGAAGGCCGAGGCCGCATTCAGCCACGCGCTGCAGGTCGTGCCGAACGACCCCGGGCTGCTGTACGGGCGCGGCCTGGCCTATGCCGAGGCCGGCCAGGTCGATCAGGCCGTGCAGGACTTCCAGCAGCTGCTGAAGATCAAGCCCGGCGACGTCGACGCCAGCAACGCGCTGGGCTACACCCTCGCCGACGCGAACCGCGACCTGGCCGAGGCCGAGCGGCTGATCAGCACCGCCCGCGCCGCGAAGCCGAACGACCCGGCGATCGCCGATTCCTGGGGCTGGCTGCAGTACCGCAAGGGCAACCTGGAGCAGGCCGCGCAGACCCTGCGCGGCGCCTGGCTGGCGCGCAAGGACGCCGACGTCGGCGTGCACTTGGGCGAAGTGCTGTGGAAGCAGGGCCACCAGCGCGACGCGCAGCGGGTCTTCGACGAGGTGCGCAAGCTCGACCCGCACAACGTCGCCTTGCAGGAAACCCTGAAGCGGTTGCATCCATGAGGCGGCAGCTGCGTTTCCTCGCCATCGCCTTGCCGCTGCTGCTTGCCGCCTGCGTGCCGCCGGCGGTACGCGTGAAGGGTGACGCCGGCCTGCTCGGCGCGCAGCTTGCGCGCGAACGGGCGCTGGCGCAGGCCGACCACTGGGTGCTGCAGGGCCGGCTTGGCGTCTCCAACGGCAAGGACGGCGGCAGCGGCAGTTTCAGCTGGACCCAGGACGGCGAACAGTACGAGTTCACCCTGCGCGGGCCGGCGATCAGCGGCATGAATTTCCGCCTCAGCGGCGGTCCGCACGGCGCCCTGCTGGAAGGCGTGGAGCATGGCCCGTTGCATGGCCCCGATGCGGAGGCGCTGATGCACAAGGCGCTCGGCTGGGAAGTGCCGCTGCGCGATCTGCGTGCCTGGGTGCTCGGCCTGCGCGCGGACAGCGGCCCGGCCGAGCTGAGCTTCGGCGAGAACCGGCTGCCCTCGCTGCTGCAGCAGGATGGCTGGACGGTCGACTACCGCGAGTGGGACGACGCCCGCCAGCCGCCGCTGCCAACCAAGCTGTTCGCCGGCAAGCCGCCGTACAAGGTGAAGCTGTCGATCGAGTCCTGGCAATTCCGCTGATCGGTTAGGCTTGGCGCCCCGCTGGCCGTCGTCGCCGCACCGGAACCCGAGCATGTCTTTCCCGATCGAACGCGCCGAGCCGAGCGAGGTTGAAGCCCTGTGCGCGATCGAGCGCGAGGCGGTGCAGCTGTTCCGCGGGCATCCGGCATGGCCCAGCTATTCGGCCGTGTCGATCCCGCCGGAACTGTTGCGCCAGGCGATCGACCGCGGCCTGGTCTGGGTGGCGCGGGATGAAGCCGGTGAGCCGGTCGGTTTCGTCTGGCTGGACACCGAATTGGCCGATGGCGCGATCGGCATTGCCGAGATCGACGTGTTGCCGGCGTACGGTCGGCGCGGCATCGGCGCGGCGCTGCTCGAGCACGCCTGCGCGTGGGCGCGCGAAGCCGGCTACCGGCGGGTGGGCCTGGGCACCCTGGCCGAGGTGCCGTGGAATGCGCCGTTCTACGCGAAGCACGGTTTTGCCGTGGTCGACAAGAACGACCCGGCGTTTGCGTTCGCGCGCGATCGCGACCGAGAGAACGGCTTCCCTGACGAACTGCGCGTGTTCATGAGCCGGCCGCTGGCGCCGCTCGTGCCCGGCGCATGGACGGTGTGGCCGGCACCGGCCAAGCTGAACCTGTTCCTGCGCATCACCGGGCGGCGCGCGGACGGCTACCACGAGCTGCAGACGGTGTTCCGCCTGCTCGACTGGGGCGACGAGGTGCGCCTGCGCGTGCGCGATGACGGCGCGATCCGGCGCACGCGCGAGGTGGCGGGCGTGCCCGAGTCCGCCGACCTGGTGGTACGCGCGGCGCGGCTGCTGCAGGAACACGCGGGTACCGCGCTGGGCGCCGATATCGCGGTGGACAAGCGCATCCCGATGGGCGGCGGGCTGGGCGGTGGCAGTTCCGACGCGGCGACCGTGTTGGTGGCGCTGAACCAGTTGTGGCAACTGGGCCTGGACGAGGAGGCGCTGGCGGAACTGGGCCGCCGGCTCGGCGCCGACGTGCCGGTGTTCGTGCGCGGCCGTTCGGCCTGGGCCGAGGGTGTCGGTGAACGACTCACCCCGCTGGCCTTGCCGGCGCGCCATTATGTGGTGCTCGACCCGCACGAGCCGGTGCCGACCGCCGCGTTGTTTCAAGCGCCTGAATTGACACGAAATGCGCCGCGGGCGACAATTTCATCCTTTGTTTCCGGCGAAACGACCGAAAACGCCTTCGCGCCGGTGGTGCGTGCGCGGCACCCGCGGGTGGCCGCGGCGCTGGACTGGCTGGGCGGCTTCGGTCAGGCGCGGCTTTCCGGCAGCGGCGGTTGCGTGTTCCTGGAACTGCGTTCGCTGGAGCGGGCGCAGGCGGTGGCGCGGCAATGCCCGGCGGCGTTCACGGCGCACCTGGCCACGGGCGTCGACGTGTCGCCCCTGCATGAGGCAGCGGCGCGCCATCGGGGCGCGGCGTGACTGTTGGCGACTAGAGACAGATCGGACACGGCAGATACACACATATCACTGGGGCGTCGCCAAGCTGGTTAAGGCACGGGATTTTGATTCCCGCATTCGCAGGTTCGAATCCTGCCGCCCCAGCCATTTCATGATGGCTTTTGTTTCGAGGTAACTACTGTGGACACGTCCACTCCGATGATGCTGTTTACCGGGAACGCCCATCGTGCGCTGGCCGAAGACGTCGCCCACCGCCTGGGCGTGCCGCTGGGCAAGGCGCTGGTCGGCACGTTCAGCGACGGCGAGGTGCAGATCGAGATCGAGGAGAACGTCCGCAAGCAGGAAGTGTTCGTGATCCAGCCGACCGGCGCACCGAGCGCGGTCAACCTGTTCGAGCTGCTGGCGCTGACCGACGCGCTGAAGCGCGCCTCGGCGGCCAGCGTCACCGCGGTGATCCCGTACTTCGGCTACGCCCGGCAGGATCGCCGGCCGCGTTCGGCGCGGGTGCCGATCACCGCCAAGCTGGCGGCCAGGATGATCGGCGCCGCCGGCGTCGACCGGGTGCTGACGGTCGACCTGCACGCCGACCAGATCCAGGGCTTCTTCGACATTCCGGTCGACAACGTGTACGCCTCGCCGGTGCTGCTGGCCGACATCTGGCGCAGCCACAGCATGGACGACCTGATCGTGGTCAGCCCGGACGTGGGCGGCGTGGTGCGCGCCCGCGCGATCGCCAAGCGGCTGGACGACGCCGACCTGGCGATCATCGACAAGCGCCGCCCGCGCGCGAACGTCTCCACCGTGATGAACATCATTGGTGACGTCGACGGCAAGACCTGCGTGATGGTCGACGACATCGTCGATACCGCCGGCACGCTGTGCGCGGCCGCTGCCGCGCTGAAGGAGCGCGGTGCGCGCAAGGTGGTCGCCTACTGCGTGCACCCGGTGCTGTCCGGCCCGGCGATCAGCAACCTGGAGAACTCGCATCTGGACCAGCTGGTGGTCACCAATACCTTGCCGCTGCGCCCGGAAGTGCAGGCCTGCGCCAAGATCCGCCAGCTCTCGGTCGCCGAGCTGCTGGCCGAAACCATTCGCCGCATCGCCTTCGGTGAGTCGGTGAGTTCGCTGTACGTGGATTGATTCCATAGATTTCGCCGTCGCGGCCTGGCCGCCCGGCACCATCGGCTTTTCTGGTCGCGGGAAAGTCACGAAATCGCCGCGAGGCGGTTCTTCACAAACCAAGGTAGCAACGAAATGTCCAAGACTCATGAAATCAAGGCGCAAAGCCGCAAGGACGAGGGGAAAGGTGCGAGCCGCCGCCTGCGTCGCGCGAGCTTCGTGCCGGCCGTGGTGTACGGCGCCGGTCAGGCTCCCGAGAGCATCCAGATCGAGCACAACACCATCCTGCTCGCCGCCAAGAACGAGTGGTTCTTCTCCTCGGTACTCAACCTGAACGTCGACGGCAAGGTGCAGAAGGTGCTGGTGCGCGACTGGCAGAAGCATCCGTTCAAGCAGCTGATGATGCACATGGACTTCCTGCGCGTGGACGAGAAGGCCGCGATCCGCGTCAGCGTGCCGCTGCACTTCCTGAACAAGGAGAAGTCCGCGGCGGCGAAGACCTCCGGCGTGGTGATCTCGCACAACCTGACCGAAGTGGAAATCACCTGCCTGCCGAAGGATCTGCCCGAGTCCATCGAACTGGATCTGGCCGACCTGAAGCCCGGCGACATCATCCACCTGTCGCAGCTGAAGCTGCCGAAGAACGTCGAGCTGGTCGCCCTGCATGGCGGCGAAGGCCACGACACCGCGGTGGTCACGGCCAACACGGTGCAGGAAGAGGCCGAGGAAGCACCGGCCGCCGAGGCTGCTGCGCCGGCTCCGGCCGCCGCCGCGCCGGCCAAGAAGGACGACAAGAAGTAAGCCGCGTCGGCCCGCGCTCCGACGGAGCGCGGGCCGACACTGCTGCTTGTCCGCATGGCTGGTTTGCGACTCATCGTCGGGCTGGGCAATCCCGGTGCCGAATACCTCCGAACCCGGCACAACGCCGGGTTCTGGCTAGTTGATGCCCTCGCCAGCGCCCAGGGCGAGCGCTTCGCCTTCGACGGCAAGCTGCATGGCGAAAGCTGCCGCGTGCGCCTCGGCGGCGAACCGGTGTGGCTGCTGAAGCCGGCCACCTTCATGAACAAGAGCGGCATCGCCGTGGTCTCGGCGCTGCGCTACTACAAGATCGAAGCGGACGAGTGCCTGGTCGCGCACGACGACCTGGACCTGCCGCCCGGTACCGTGCGTCTGAAGTTCGACGGCGGCCACGGCGGCCAGAACGGTCTGCGCGACATCGTGGGCCACCTCGGCCACGGCAAGTTCCATCGCCTGCGCGTGGGCATTGGCCACCCCGGTCACCGAGACCAGGTCACGCCGTGGGTGCTGGGCCGACCCTCGGCATCGGACGAGGATGCGATCCTCGACGGCATCGGCCGCGCGCTGGACGTGCTGCCGCTGGCGGCGACCGGCCAGTTCGACAAGGCGATGCAGTTGTTGCATACGAGCAGGGAATAGGGAATAGCGAATCGCCAAGGCGTTCCGTATCCCGTCGTTCCTGTTCTCCACTCCCCATTCCCTCTTCCCGGAATCCAATCCATGGGCATCAAATGCGGCATCGTCGGTCTGCCCAACGTCGGCAAGTCCACCCTGTTCAACGCGCTGACCAAGGCCGGCATCGCCGCGGCGAACTTCCCGTTCTGCACGATCGAGCCGAACGTGGGCGTGGTGCCGGTGCCGGACCCGCGCCTGAACGCGCTGTCGGAGATTGTCAATCCGCAGAAGGTGGTGCCAACTGCGGTGGAGTTCGTCGACATCGCCGGCCTGGTCGCCGGCGCGTCGAAGGGCGAGGGCCTGGGCAACAAGTTCCTGGCACACATCCGCGAGGTCGACGCGATCGCCCACGTGGTGCGCTGCTTCGAGGGCGACGTGATCCACGTCGCCGGCAAGGTCGACCCGATCGCCGACATCGAGACCATCGACACCGAGCTGGCGCTGGCCGACCTGGAATCGGTGGACAAGGCGCTGAACCGCGCCGAGCGCGCGGCCAAGGCGAACGACAAGGAGGCGCTGGCGCGCAAGCCGGTGCTGCAAAAGCTGGCCGCCGCGCTCAACGAGGGCCGCTCCGCGCGCAGCGCCGGGCTGGACGAAGAAGAGAAGGCGCTGGTGCGCGACCTGTTCCTGCTCACCCTGAAGCCGCTGATGTACATCGCCAACGTCGCCGACGACGGCTTCGAGCACAACCCGCTGCTGGACGCCGTGCGCGAACGCGCAGTGAGCGAAGGCGCCGAGGTGGTGCCGGTATGCGCGGCGATCGAGGAGGAGCTGGCACAGCTGGACGAGGCTGACCGCGACGAATTCCTGAAGGACATGGGCCTGGACGAGCCCGGCCTGAACCGGGTGATCCGTGCCGGCTACAAGCTGCTCGACCTGCAGACCTATTTCACCGCCGGCGTGAAGGAAGTGCGCGCGTGGCAGGTGAAGCGCGGCGCCACCGCGCCGCAGGCGGCCGGGGTGATCCACACCGACTTCGAGCGCGGCTTCATCCGTGCCGAGACGGTCGGCTACGACGACTTCATCCAGTACAAGGGCGAGGCCGGCGCGGCGGCGGCCGGCCGGCTGCGCAAGGAGGGCAAGGATTACATCGTCAAGGACGGCGACGTGCTGCACTTCCTGTTCAACGTCTGAGTGCCGTCGCCGCGACCGGTATCGGTGGCTTCGGAGCAGGCGCGGGCGGCATTGGGCGAAGCCTGGCGCGGCCGTGCGAATTGCCTTCCAGGTCAGGGCATAATGCCAAGCTAGAAATCCCGTCGACAGGTGCCAGCCGATGCCCGGTAAACAGCAGGAAGTGACGTTCCGTTTTCTCGCCCAGCCCACCGATGTCAATTTCGGTGGCAAGGTGCACGGCGGCATGGCGATGAAATGGATCGACCAGGCCGGCTACGCCTGCGCGGTGGCCTGGAGCGGGGCGTATTGCGTCACCGCCTCGGTCAGCGGGATCCAGTTCGTGGCGCCGATCCTGATCGGCGATCTGGTCACGGTGCGGGCCCGCCTGATCCACACCGGCACCAGCAGCATGCACCTGGCGGTCGACGTGCTGGCACGTGACCTGCGCAAGGGTGAGCAGCGCCTGGCCACCAGCTGCGTGATGGTTTTCGTGGCGCTGGACAGCCCGGACGGCAAACCGACGCCGGTGCCGCACTGGGAGCCGCACGACGACGACGAACGGCGGCTGCAGGCGCGGGCCAGGCGGTTGCTGGAACTGTCCAAGGGCATGGAGCAACTGGTCGACCTGCACGCGGCTTCGCCGGACTGACAGAAGCCGGGCGCAGATCGCCGGCAGGCACCGAATCACCGCCGCAAGGTGTTGACAGTTCGGGGCTCGATCCACACAATACGCGTTCTTTGTTGGAGCAATAACCAAGCGACCAACAAGGGCGGACCGCCAATCTGCCGGCCTGCGCCTTCGATGGTTTGCCTGGAACGGGCTCGATCAGTCCACGGGCGGGTTCGAAGGGGCGGAGGGCAGGATGCCCGAAGTCATCCACCTTCCGGGTGCAGGCGGCACGCAACACTCAGGACAAAGAAGATTCTGGAGGGATACCCAAGCGGCCAACGGGGGCAGACTGTAAATCTGCTGGCTTACGCCTTCGGTGGTTCGAATCCACCTCCCTCCACCAGAGCAAGTTGACATCGGATTGGCCGCTTCAATCGATGGCAGGTTTCACCGGGTCGCAGGAGCGCCCCGATACGCGACGCGAGAGCGGCGCGACCCGCAAGGGAAGGGACAGGATGTCCGGCAGGAGTTCCGCACAGAGCGGGAGTAGTTCAATGGTAGAACATCAGTTTTCCAAACTGATTACGCGGGTTCGATTCCCGCCTTCCGCTCCATTGCGCTGCCCCTGCCAAGCCAGGTTGACGTTGCATGTGCTGCACAAGTCGACGCCTTTTTGAAGAGTCCGGCAGGACGCCGGTCTTGATCTTCGCCATCATGGAGGATGGCTAAAACTTCCGCTCATGTAGCTCAGTCGGTAGAGCACTTCCTTGGTAAGGAAGAGGTCACAGGTTCGATTCCTGTCATGAGCACCATTCCTTCGGCCGTCATGGCCGGCCCTGAAACGGGCGTTTTCTTTCAATTCATTGACTCCATCGGGGTTTAGCGCGCATGGCAAAGGGTAAATTCGAACGCACCAAGCCGCACGTCAACGTCGGCACGATTGGTCAC
>NZ_AJXW01000035.1 GCF_000264375.1 Rhodanobacter thiooxydans LCS2 | reverse complement strand
CGGCACTACGCGCACGTGGATTGCCCGGGGCATGCGGACTACGTGAAGAACATGATCACGGGTGCGGCGCAGATGGACGGCGCGATCCTGGTGTGCTCGGCGGCGGACGGTCCGATGCCGCAGACGCGCGAGCACATTCTGCTGAGCCGTCAGGTGGGCGTGCCGTACATCGTGGTCTACCTGAACAAGGCGGACATGGTGGACGACGCCGAGCTGCTCGAGCTGGTCGAGATGGAAGTGCGCGAGCTGCTGACCAAGTACGACTTCCCGGGCGACGACACGCCGATGATCCACGGTTCGGCCAAGCTGGCGCTGGAAGGCGATCAGAGCGAGATCGGCGTGCCGTCGATCGTCAAGCTGGTGGATGCGCTGGACACCTGGATCCCGGAGCCGGTGCGCGCGATCGACAAGCCGTTCCTGATGCCGGTGGAGGACGTGTTCTCGATCTCCGGCCGCGGTACGGTGGTGACCGGCCGTATCGAGCGCGGCGTGATCAAGGTGGGCGACGAAATCGAAGTGGTCGGCATCCGCGACACGCAGAAGACCACCGTGACCGGCGTGGAAATGTTCCGCAAGCTGCTGGACCAGGGTCAGGCGGGCGACAACGCCGGTCTGCTGCTGCGCGGCCTGAAGCGTGACGACGTCGAGCGCGGCCAGGTGCTGGCCAAGCCGGGCACGATCACGCCGCACACCGACTTCGAGGCCGAGGTCTATGTGCTGAGCAAGGACGAGGGTGGCCGTCATACGCCGTTCTTCAAGGGCTACCGTCCGCAGTTCTACTTCCGCACGACCGACGTGACCGGCGCGGTGACGCTGCCGGAAGGCGTGGAAATGGTGATGCCGGGCGACAACGTGAAGATGGTGGTGAGC
>NZ_AJXW01000034.1 GCF_000264375.1 Rhodanobacter thiooxydans LCS2 | reverse complement strand
GGTGGCCAAGGTCATCAAGTAGGTAGAATGCAGGGAATAGGGACGAGGGAATAGGGAATCGGAAAGGCTCGCGACCCGCACTTTCCGGCTCTTCTATTCCCGCTTCCCTATTCCCTATCTCCATTTTTACGCCAGTAGCTCAATTGGCAGAGCAGCGGTCTCCAAAACCGCAGGTTGGGGGTTCGAGTCCCTCCTGGCGTGCCACTTCCCCGAGGACCAAGACGGGTGACGATGGCAGGGTCGGCCGCAAGGCACGGCATGCTGCTGACACCGAGTCGCTAGTGCATGAATACCAAGGCAGAACAGCCCAAGGGCACGAACGCCGCCGACATCGGCAAGCTGGTACTGGCGGGCCTGGTGCTGGCTGCCGGTATCTTTGCCTATTCCTGGTTCGGCCGGGACGGCAGCATTTCATCGTCGATACGCCTGCTGGGCGTGCTGGCCGCATTCGTGGTGGCGTCGGCGATTGCCGCGTTCACCGCGCTGGGCCGACGGGTACGGAACTTCATCGCCGAGTCGCAGTTCGAGATGCGCAAGGTGGTCTGGCCGACCCGCGACGAGACGATCAAGACGACCGGCATCATCATCCTGGTGGTGATCGTGTTGTCGTTGCTGCTGGGTCTTATCGACCTGATCCTGAAGTCGGTCATTCTCGACTGGCTGCTGAAGCTGGGTGGTTGAGGTGAGCATGAGCAAGCGCTGGTACGTGGTGCACGCCTATTCGGGTTTCGAGAACCAGGTGAAGCGTTCCCTCGAGGAGCGCATCAAGCGCGCCGCGATGGAAGAGAAGTTCGGCGAGGTGCTGGTGCCGACCGAGGAAGTGATCGAGATGCGCGGCGGCCAGAAGCGGCGCAGCGATCGCAAGTTCTTCCCGGGCTACGTACTGGTGCAGATCGAGACGAACACCGAGGGCAAGTCGCCCCGGATCGACGACGAGTGCTGGCACCTGATCAAGGAAACCCCGAAGGTGATGGGGTTCATCGGCGGCACCGCCGATCGCCCGCTGCCGATCAAGGACAGTGAGGCCGAGGCCATCCTGAGCCGCGTGCGCGAGGGCGTCGAGAAGCCTCGCCCCAAGGTGCTGTTCGAGCCGGGCGAGATGGTGCGCGTCACCGAGGGTCCGTTCAACGATTTCAACGGTGTGGTCGAGGAAGTCAACTACGAGAAGAGCCGCCTGCGTGTGGCGGTGCTGATCTTCGGTCGTTCGACCCCCGTGGAATTGGAGTTCGGTCAGGTCGAAAAGGCCTGAGTTCGCGAAGGAGCCTGTTCGAGGCTAATCCGCTCGATACCTTCCCCTCTTCTCACCGGCGGGGAAATGGCGCTTCGCCCGGCCGAGGCCCCCTGTCCTTGGATTTCAGCCCGAGGTCATTGCTGGCACGGGGCTTGCTGATGATCCGGTAAATCTCTATACTGCGCGGTTCACGCGGGGTCTTTTTGGCCCGGCGTGTACGCGTTTCGGATCCGCATGAGGCGGGTCTTCCCTCCATCCATGGAACGGTGAACAGCGAGGAGCCGCAAGGCGCCTGGACTCGCGAGGAACATCCAATGGCAAAGAAAGTCGTCGGTTACATCAAGCTGCAGGTCAAGGCCGGTCAGGCCAACCCGTCGCCGCCGGTGGGCCCCGCCCTCGGTCAGCGCGGCCTGAACATCATGGAGTTCTGCAAGGCGTTCAATGCTGCCACGCAGAAGCTGGAGCCGGGTCTGCCGATCCCGACCATCATCACGGCGTACTCCGACCGCAGCTTCACCTTCATCACCAAGACTCCGCCCGCCACCATCCTTCTGAAGAAGGCCACCGGTGTCGCCAAGGGTTCGCAAAAGCCGAACACCGACAAGGTCGGCAAGGTCACCCGCAAGCAGCTGGAAGACATTGCCAAGCAGAAGGAGCCGGATCTGACGGCTGCCGACCTTGACGCCGCGGTGCGCACCATTGCCGGTAGCGCCCGCAGCATGGGCCTGACGGTGGAGGGTTAAGACATGAAGATCACGAAGCGCATGAAGGCCGCGCAGGCCGCGGTGCAGCCGGGCAAGTTCTACGGCCTGGAAGAAGCCCTGAAGATCGTCAAGGACAACGCCAAGGCGAAGTTTGCCGAGTCGGTGGACGTGGCCGTGCGTCTGGGCATCGACGCGAAGAAATCGGACCAGGGCGTGCGTGGTTCCTCGCTGCTGCCGCATGGCACCGGCAAGACCGTCAAAGTCGCGGTGTTCTGCCCGCCGGGCGAGAAGGCCGAGGCCGCCAAGGCCGCCGGTGCCGATGCTGTCGGCATGGACGACCTGGCCGAGCGCATGCAGGGCGGTGATCTCGACTTCGGTCGCGTGATCGCTACGCCGGACGCCATGCGTGTGGTCGGCAAGCTGGGCCAGCTGCTCGGCCCGCGCGGCCTGATGCCGAACCCGAAGGACGGCTCGGTCACCGCCGACGTCGCCACGGCGGTGAAGAACGCCAAGGCCGGCCAGGTGAAGTTCCGCAACGACAAGGCGGGCATCATCCACGCCACCATCGGCAAGGCGAACTTCGAAGCCAGCCAGCTCGCAGACAACCTGAATGCGTTGATCGCCGACCTGCTGAAGGCCAAGCCGGCCACGGCGAAGGGTCAGTTCCTGCAGAAAGTGGCGTTGTCCAGCACGATGGGCGTCGGCGTTGCCGTCGATACCTCGTCGCTGACCATCGCCGCGAAGTAAGAATCAAGTCCCGCACCGGCCAGGTGCCAGTGCGGGCAGTTTTTGAGGGCAGTCCCGGTGTCTGTTGGATGCCGGGACCGCTGTCAAAGACCGCAGGCGCGATCAACGCGCGACGACGACGGGCAGGGAGCTCGGTTTTGGCAGGGAATCGCCGCGTCGCCAACGGGATTGCTTAATCGGGTTTTTCGCGAATTCGGCCTGCGCAGATGGTGCTGCCCCTTCTGGAATCGTTCGATTTGTTCTGGAAAGGCCAACACCCGGGGCACCGCAGTGCCCCCGACGTCACGGAGGGCGTCGCCCAGGACCGCAAGCGGCAGGAGCCGTGAGCGGAGTTCATTTGGAGGAGTGCAATGGCTCTCAATCTGTCTCAGAAGCAAGAAGTAGTCGCCGAACTGGCAGAAGTTGCCGCGAAGGCTCACTCCCTGGTCGCTGCCGAGTATGCGGGCACCACGGTCGCTCAGATGACCGCGATGCGCAAGAAGGCCCGCGAATCCGGCGTGTACTTGCGGGTTGTCAAGAACACGCTGGCGTCGCGCGCCGTGGCCGGTACCGAGTTCGAGGTCGTCAAGGACGCCCTGGTCGGTCCGCTGCTGTACGCATTCTCGACGGAAGAGCCCGGTGCAGCCGGGCGTCTGATCAAGGAATTTGCCAAGGACAACGACAAGCTGAAGGCGAAGCTCGTCTCGGTGGAAGGCAAGCTGCTGCCGGCCGCGCACGTCGACGTGCTGGCCTCGCTGCCGACCCGCGAACAGGCGCTGGCCATGCTGGCCCGCGTACTGGCCGAACCGGCCACGATGTTCGCCCGCGTCGTCAAGGCCGTGGCCGACAAGCAGGGTGGTGGCGAAGTCGCCGCCGAGGCCCCGGCTGAAGCCGAACCCGCCTAAGTTCATCGTCTATCAAATCGAATCCATTTCCAGAGGTAAATGCAATGTCCCTGACCAACGAACAGATCGTTGAAGCCGTCGCCGCCAAGTCGCTGATGGAAGTGATGGACCTGGTGAAGGCCATCGAAGAGAAGTTCGGCGTGACCGCCGCCGCCCCGGTGATGGTTGCCGCAGGCCCGGCCGCTGCCGGCCCGGCCGCCGAAGCGCAGACCGAGTTCGACGTCATCCTGAAGACCGCCGGCGCCAAGAAGGTCGACGTGATCAAGGCTGTCCGCGCGATCACCGGCCTGGGCCTGAAGGAAGCCAAGGACCTCACCGAGGCTGGCGGCGTCCTGAAGGAAGCCGTGTCGAAGGAAGATGCCGAGAAGTTCAAGAAGGACCTCGAAGCCGCCGGCGCCACGGTCGAACTGAAGTAATCGGCGCCCTTGCGCGCCGTCAGTTTGATCTAGCGTCAAGCAAGCCTGGGGGCGCGAGCCCCCGGGCTTTGCCCGTTTGAACGGGAATGGGGAATGGAGAATCGGGATTCGCGAAGGGCGGCGCTGCCGCAGGCTCCGGACGAATCCCGATTCTCGATTCCCGAATCCCTGGCCGGATGGCCTTGCCATCCGGCGAAGCAAGTCTTTCCCATTCAGCCGGTGTGTGCACCACCGGCGCCACTGCGAACCGAGGCGCTACCGATCATGGCCTACTCGTTTACCGAGAAGAAACGCATCCGCAAGGACTTTGGCAAGCGTCCGCCCGTGCTGGGCGTGCCGAACCTGCTGACCATCCAGACTGATTCCTACCGGGAGTTCCTGCAGGAACACGTCGCGCCGAAACAGCGCGCCGACAAGGGTTTGCATGCCGCGTTGAAGTCGGTGTTCCCGATCTCCAGCTATTCGGGCAATGCCGCACTCGAGTACGTCGACTACCGCCTGGGCGAGCCGGCGTTCGACGAGCGCGAGTGCCGCAACCGCGGCATGACCTACGGTGCGCCGCTGCGTACCACCGTGCGCCTGGTCATCTACGACAAGGACAGTCCGGCCTCGAAGAAGGTGGTGAAGTACATCAAGGAGCAGGAGGTCTACATGGGCGAGATCCCGCTCATGACCGACACCGGCACCTTCATCATCAACGGCACCGAGCGCGTGATCGTCTCGCAGCTGCATCGTTCGCCGGGTGTGTTCTTCGACCACGACCGCGGCAAGACGCACAGCTCGGGCAAGCTGTTGTTCTCGGCCCGCGTGATCCCCTACCGCGGCTCCTGGCTGGACTTCGAGTTCGACCCGAAGGACGCGCTGTTCACCCGCATCGACCGCCGCCGCAAGCTGCCGGTGACGGTGCTGCTGCGCGCGCTCGGCTACAACAACGAGGAGATGCTGGGCATCTTCTTCGAGCACAACGTGTTTCATCTGGGCAAGAAGGGCGGCACCACGCTGGAGCTGGTCGCCGAGCGCCTGCGCGGCGAGACGCTCTCCTTCGACCTGGCGATCGGCGGCAAGGTGCTGGTGGAAGCTGGCAAGCGCATCACCGCGCGCCATGTGCGCCAGCTGGCGGCCGAGAACATCACGGCGCTGGAAGTGCCGGACGACTACCCAGTCGGCCGCATCGTGGCCACCGACATCGTCGACGCCAAGACCGGCGAACTGCTGGCCTCGGCCAACGACGAGATCACCGCCGAGCAGCTGGAGAACTTCCGCAAGGCCGGCATCGAAGTCGTGCCAACGCTGTACGTCAACGATCTCGACCGCGGCGCCTACATCTCACACACCCTGCGTATCGACAACACCAAGACGCCGCTGGAGGCGCTGGTGGAGATTTACCGCATGATGCGCCCGGGCGAGCCGCCGACGAAGGACGCTGCGCAGAACCTGTTCTTCAACCTGTTCTTCACCTTCGACCGTTACGACCTGTCGGCGGTCGGCCGGATGAAGTTCAACCGCCGCGTGGGCCGCAAGGAAATCCTCGGCCCGGGCGTGCTGTATGACCACAAGTACTTCAGCGAGCGCAAGGAAGAAGAGTCGCAGCGGCTGGTCAAGGAGCAGGGCGAATCGTCCGACATCCTCGACGTGCTGAAGGTGCTGATCGACATCAAGAACGGCCACGGCACCGTGGACGACATCGACCACCTGGGCAACCGTCGCGTGCGTTCGGTCGGCGAGATGGCCGAGAACACCTTCCGCATCGGCCTGGTGCGCGTCGAGCGCGCGGTGCGCGAACGCCTGTCGCTGGCCGAGGCCGATGGCCTGACCCCGCAGGATCTGATCAACGCGAAGCCGGTCGCGGCCGCAGTGAAGGAGTTCTTCGGCTCCTCGCAGCTGTCCCAGTTCATGGACCAGAACAACCCGCTGTCGGAAGTGACGCACAAGCGCCGCGTCTCCGCGCTGGGGCCGGGCGGCCTGACCCGCGAACGCGCCGGCTTCGAAGTGCGCGACGTGCACCCGACCCACTACGGCCGCGTGTGCACCATCGAGACGCCGGAAGGCCCGAATATCGGCCTGATCAACTCGCTGGCCGTGTACGCCCGCACCAATGCCTATGGCTTCCTCGAGACGCCGTACCGCAAGGTCGCCAACAGCAAGGTCACCGACAAGGTCGACTACCTGTCGGCGATCGAGGAAGGCGACCACGTGATCGCGCAGGCGAACTCGCCGCTGGACAAGCACGGCGTCTTCATCGAGGACTTCGTGTCCTGCCGTTTCCGCGGCGAGTCCGAGCTGCGCCCGGCTGCCGAGGTCGACTACATGGACGTCTCGCCGATGCAGACAGTGTCGGTCGCCGCGGCGCTGGTGCCGTTCCTGGAGCATGACGATGCGAACCGCGCGCTGATGGGCGCGAACATGCAGCGCCAGGCCGTGCCGACGCTGCGTTCGCAGACCCCGCTGGTCGGTACCGGCATCGAGCGCGCGGTGGCGCGCGACTCCGGTGTCATCGTCTCCGCCAAGCGCGGCGGCGTGATCGACCAGGTCGACGCGGCGCGCATCGTGGTGCGCGTGAACGAGGAGGAGGTCGGCGGCAACGACGCCGGCGTCGATATCTACACGCTGACCAAGTACACCCGCTCCAACCAGAATACCAACCTCAACCAGCGCCCGCTGGTGAACGTCGGTGACGTGGTGGCGAAGGGCGACACGCTGGCCGACGGCTCGTCGACCGATCTGGGCGAGCTCGCGCTCGGCCAGAATATGTTGATCGCCTTCATGCCGTGGAACGGCTACAACTTCGAAGACTCGATCCTGCTCTCCGAGCGCGTCGTGCAGGAAGACCGCTACACCTCGATCCACATCGAGGAGCTGTCCTGCATCGCGCGCGACACCAAGCTGGGCGCTGAGGAAATCACCGCCGACATCCCGAACGTGGGTGAGCAGGCGCTGGCGCGCCTCGACGAGTCCGGCATCGTGTACATCGGTGCCGAGGTGAAGGCCGGCGACATCATGGTCGGCAAGGTCACGCCCAAGGGCGAGAGCCAGCTGACGCCGGAAGAGAAGCTGCTGCGCGCGATCTTCGGCGAGAAGGCGTCCGACGTGAAGGACTCGTCCTTGCGTGTGCCCCCGGGCATGGACGGCACCGTCATCGACGTGCAGGTGTTTACCCGCGACGGCATCGAGAAGGACAAGCGCGCCAAGCAGATCGAGGAAACCGAGGTCAAGCGGGTGCGCAAGGATCTGGACGACCAGTTCCGCATCCTCGAAGGCGCGATCTACAGCCGCATGCGTACCCAACTGGTCGGCAAGTCCGCGATGAGCGGCCCGGGCGGCCTGAAGCGCGGAGCCGAGATCACCGACGCCTACCTCGACGGCCTGAAGAAGGACGACTGGTTCAAGGTCAACGTCAAGGATGAGGACGTCACCGAGTTCCTCGAGCGTGCCGCCGAGCAGATCAAGCGTCACAAGGAAGAGTTCGACAAGCGCTTCAAGGAGAAGCAGGGCAAGATCACCCAGGGCGACGACCTCGCGCCGGGCGTGCTGAAGATGGTCAAGGTATTCCTGGCCGTGAAGCGCCGCATCCAGCCGGGCGACAAGATGGCCGGCCGCCACGGCAACAAGGGCGTGGTGTCCAACGTGGTGCCGGTGGAGGACATGCCGTACATGGCCAACGGCGAGGCGGTGGATATCTGCCTGAACCCGCTGGGTGTGCCGTCGCGCATGAACATCGGGCAGATTCTCGAGGTGCATCTGGGCTGGGCCGCCAAGGGCCTGGGCAAGAAGATCCAGAAGATGATCGAGGCGCAGGAGAAGGTGGCCGAGATCCGCAAGTTCCTCGACCAGATCTACAACACCCACGTCGCCGGTGCCGTGCAGCACGTCGATCTGAAGTCGCTCACCGACAAGGAGATCTTCGCGCTCGCTACCAACCTGCAGGAAGGCGTGCCGATGGCGACGCCGGTGTTCGACGGTGCGGAAGAGACCGAGATCAAGGCGATGCTGAAGCTGGCTGATCTGCCGGAATCCGGTCAGACCATGCTGTTCGACGGCCGCACTGGCGAGTCGTTCGATCGCCCGGTCACTGTCGGCTACATGCATTACCTGAAGCTCAACCACCTGGTCGACGACAAGATGCACGCGCGTTCCACCGGCCCGTACTCGCTGGTCACCCAGCAGCCGCTGGGCGGCAAGGCGCAGTTCGGCGGCCAGCGCTTCGGCGAGATGGAAGTGTGGGCGCTGGAAGCCTATGGCGCGGCCTACACCCTGCAGGAAATGCTGACGGTGAAGTCCGACGACGTGCAGGGCCGCAACCAGATGTACAAGAACATTGTCGACGGCAACCACGAAATGTCCGCGGGCATGCCGGAGTCCTTCAACGTGCTGGTGAAGGAAATCCGCTCGCTCGCCATCGACATCGATCTGGAAGAGGTCAAGTGATTTGGCAAGGGAGTAGGGAATAGGGAACAGGGAGTCGCCAAGGCACGAAACATCGCCGCGACCCCGCCCCTCCATTCCCCGCTCTTCCCATTCCCGATTCTCCATTCCCTATTCCCGATCTTTCGGAGACTCAAATGAAAGACTTGCTCAACCTCTTCAACCAGCAGCGCACGACGCCGGATTTCGACGCGATCAAGATCGCGCTCGCCTCGCCGGAGCTGATCCGCTCGTGGTCGTACGGCGAAGTGAAGAAGCCGGAGACGATCAACTACCGCACCTTCAAGCCCGAACGCGACGGCCTGTTCTGCGCTGCGATCTTCGGCCCGGTGAAGGACTACGAGTGCCTGTGTGGCAAGTACAAGCGCATGAAGCACCGCGGCGTGGTGTGCGAGAAGTGCGGTACCGAGGTAACGCTGGCCAAGGTGCGCCGCGAGCGCATGGGCCACATCGAGCTGGCCAGCCCGACCGCGCACATCTGGTTCCTGAAGTCGCTGCCCTCGCGCATCGGCCTGATGCTGGACATGACCCTGCGCGACATCGAGCGCATCCTGTACTTCGAAGCCTTCGTGGTGATCGATCCGGGCATGACCGCGCTCGAGCGCGGCCAGCTGCTCAGCGAGGATCAGTACCTGGAAGCGACCGAGGAGCACGGCGACGAGTTCGACGCGCGGATGGGCGCCGAGGCGGTGTTCCACCTGCTGAAATCGCTCGACCTGCCGGGCGAAGTCATCCGCCTGAAGGAAGAGATCGCCTCCACCAATTCCGAGACCAAGCTGAAGCGCCTCACCAAGCGCGTCAAGCTGATCGAGGCGTTCCTGGAGTCCGGCAACAAGCCGGAGTGGATGGTGCTGACCGTGCTGCCCGTGCTGCCGCCGGACCTGCGTCCGCTGGTGCCGCTGGACGGCGGTCGCTTCGCCACCTCCGACCTGAATGATCTGTACCGCCGCGTCATCAACCGCAACAACCGCCTGAAGCGGCTGCTCGAACTCAACGCGCCGGACATCATCGTGCGCAACGAGAAGCGCATGCTGCAGGAGTCGGTCGACGCGCTGCTCGACAACGGTCGCCGCGGCCGTGCCATCACCGGCACCAACAAGCGCGCGCTGAAGTCGCTCGCCGACATGATCAAGGGCAAGCAGGGCCGCTTCCGCCAGAACCTGCTCGGCAAGCGCGTGGACTACTCCGGCCGTTCGGTGATCGTGGTCGGCCCGACCCTGCGCCTGCACCAGTGCGGCCTGCCGAAGAAGATGGCGCTGGAGCTGTTCAAGCCGTTCATCTTCGCCAAGCTGCAGGCGCGTGGCGAAGCCACCACCATCAAGGCGGCGAAGAAGCTGGTCGAGCGCGAAGAGGCCCAGGTGTGGGACATCCTCGAAGAGGTGATCCGCGAACACCCGGTGCTGCTGAACCGTGCGCCGACGCTGCATCGCCTGGGCATCCAGGCGTTCGAGCCGAAGTTGATCGAAGGCAAGGCGATCCAGCTGCATCCGCTGGTCTGCACCGCGTTCAACGCGGACTTCGACGGCGACCAGATGGCCGTGCACGTGCCGCTGTCGATCGAGGCGCAGCTGGAAGCGCGCACGCTGATGATGTCGTCCAACAACATCCTGTCGCCCGCCAACGGCGAGCCGATCATCGTGCCGACCCAGGACGTGGTGCTGGGCCTGTACTACATGACGCGTGAGCTGATCAATGCCAAGGGCACCGGCATGGTGTTCTCCGGCATTTCGGAGGCGCGCCGCGCCTACGACAACCGTGCGGTCGAGCTGCATGCCCGGGTCAAGGTGCGCCTGAAGCAGGTGAGCATTGCCGATGACGGCACGCGCACCAGCGAGACCCGGCTGGTCGAGACCACGGTCGGTCGCGCGCTGCTGGCCGAGATCCTGCCGGAGGGCCTGCCGTTCGAGCTGGCCAACACCGAGCTGACCAAGAAGAACATCTCGCGGCTGATCAACTCGAGCTATCGCCGGCTGGGCCTGAAGGAAACCGTGGTGTTCGCCGACAAGCTGATGTACACCGGCTACCGGTTCGCCACGCGCGCGGGCATCTCGATCGGCATCGACGACATGCTGATCCCGAGCGAGAAGAAGACCATCCTCGACGAGGCCGAGAAGGAAGTCGTCGAGATCCAGCAGCAGTACCAGTCGGGCCTGGTCACCGCCGGCGAGCGCTACAACAAGGTGGTCGACATCTGGTCGCGCACCAGCGAGCAGGTGGCCAAGGCGATGATCGACGGCATCGGCACCGAGAAGGTGGTCGATGCCGAAGGCAAGACGGTCAGCCAGAAGTCGATGAACTCGCTGTACATCATGGCCGACTCCGGCGCGCGCGGCTCGGTGGCGCAGATCCGCCAGCTGGCCGGCATGCGCGGCCTGATGGCGCGTCCGGACGGCTCGATCATCGAGACGCCGATCAAGGCCAACTTCCGCGAAGGCCTGAACGTGCTGCAGTACTTCAACTCGACCCACGGCGCCCGCAAGGGCTTGGCGGATACCGCGCTGAAGACCGCCAACTCCGGTTACCTGACCCGCCGCCTGGTCGATGTGGCTCAGGACGTGGTCGTCACCATGGACGACTGCGGTACCGAGGACGGTGTCACCATGCAGCCGATCGTCGAGGGCGGCGACGTGGTCGAGCCGTTGCGCGACCGCGTGCTCGGCCGCGTGGTGGTCGAGGACGTCTACGCCCCCGGCGACGACGACCGCCCGATCGTCACCCGCGACACCCTGCTCAACGAAGCCCTGGTCGAGAAGCTCGACAAGGCCGGCGTGCAGATCGTCAAGGTGCGTTCGCCGATCACCTGCGAAGCCGTCCACGGCGTGTGCAAGCTGTGCTACGGCCGCGACCTGGCCCGTGGCCACCTGGTCAACATGGGCGAGGCCGTGGGCGTGGTCGCCGCGCAGTCGATCGGCGAACCGGGCACCCAGCTGACCATGCGTACCTTCCACATCGGCGGCGCGGCTTCGCGTGCGGCAGCGGTGGACAACGTGACGGTGAAGACCACCGGCTCGCTGAAGTTCAACAACCTGAAGTCGGTGCAGCACAAGCAGGGCAATCTGGTGGCGGTGTCGCGTTCGGGCGAACTGAGCGTGATCGACGCCAGCGGGCGCGAGCGCGAGCGCTACAAGGTGCCGTACGGCGCCGTTATCGCGGTCAAGGACGGCGCACCGGTCAAGCCCGGCCAGACCGTGGCGAACTGGGATCCGCATACCCACCCGATCGTCACCGAGGTGGCGGGCGTGGTGCGCTTCATCGACTTCCTCGATGGCGTCACCGTGCAGAGCCAGACCGACGAGTTGACCGGCCTGGAGTCGGCGGTGGTCACCGATCCGAAGCGGCGCGGCGCGCAGGCGAAGGATCTGCGCCCGATCGTGCGCCTGGAAGACGCCAAGGGCCGCGAGCTGAAGCTGCCGGGCACGGACATCGCCGCGCAGTACTTCCTGCCGGCTGGTGCGATCGTGTCGATCCAGAACGGCGCCGAGGTGGGCGTGGGCGACGTGATCGCGCGCATTCCGCAGGAAACCTCCAAGACCCGCGACATCACCGGTGGTCTGCCGCGCGTGGCCGACCTGTTCGAGGCGCGCAAGCCGAAGGAACCGGCGATCCTGGCCGAGCGCTCCGGCATCGTCAGCTTCGGCAAGGACACCAAGGGCAAGCAGCGTCTGATCATCAAGGACGCCGACGGCAACGAGCACGAGGAGCTGATTCCGAAGTGGCGTCAGGTCATCGTGTTCGAGGGCGAACATGTGGAGAAGGGCGAGACCGTCGTCGACGGCGAGCCCAACCCGCATGACATCCTGCGCCTGCTGGGCGTGGAGCCGCTGGCCACGTATCTGGTCAAGGAAATCCAGGACGTGTATCGCCTGCAGGGCGTGAAGATCAATGACAAGCACATCGAGGCAATCATTCGCCAGATGCTGCGCAAGGTCGAGATCGTCGAGCCGGGCGACAGCCACTACCTGCGCGGCGAGCAGGTCGAGCGCGTGCGGATCAACGGCGAGAACGAGCGGGCGACCGCCAAGGGCGAGCATCCGGCGGATTACCAGTCGGTGCTGCTGGGCATCACCAAGGCGTCGCTGGCGACCGAATCGTTCATCTCGGCGGCCTCGTTCCAGGAGACCACCCGCGTCCTGACCGAGGCGGCGGTTCGTGGCACCCGTGACACCTTGCGTGGCCTGAAGGAAAATGTTATTGTCGGCCGTCTTATTCCGGCAGGCACGGGTTTGGCGTACCACGCATCGCGTCGTCGCCAGGGCGGTTTGACCGCCACGGAGCTGGAGACCCTTTCCGGTTCCACGCCTGCAGTCTCGTTTGCGGAGGCTCCAGCCGGTGGTGCAAACGGTGTCGAGTAAACCCGTACGGGGTGCTGCTCGCTGACATACGAAATGAGGTGCAGGGACGCACCTCGTGTTCGGGTCCAGGACGGCTGAGCATTGGCTTGCCTAGAGTGGGCCGCTCATGTTAAATTCCCGCTTCTTGGCAGACCGAGCTTATTCGGGCTGCCTTTATGTTTTCAGGAATAGCTTCGCATGACGACAGTCAACCAGTTGGTGCGCAAAAACCGCAGCCCGAAGACCTACAAGAGTGGGTCGCCCGCCCTGCAGAGCAGCCCGCAGCGTCGCGGCGTCTGCACGCGCGTTTACACGACCACTCCGAAGAAGCCGAACTCGGCCCTGCGCAAGGTTGCCAAGGTGCGCCTGACCAACGGTTTCGAGGTCATCAGCTACATCGGTGGCGAAGGCCACAACCTGCAGGAGCACTCGGTGGTGCTGATCCGCGGCGGTCGCGTCAAGGACCTGCCGGGTGTGCGTTATCACACAGTACGCGGCAGCCTCGACTGCGCCGGCGTCACCAAGCGCCGCCAGTCGCGCTCGAAGTACGGCGCCAAGCGCCCGAAGAAATAATGTCATGCGGCCTTTGCTGGCCGCTTTTCAAGCGGGCAGGAATGTCCGCCAAAATAACGGACAACAAACATGTCGCGTAAAGGTTCACATCCCGCCCGTCTGGTTTTGCCCGATCCCAAGCACGGCAGCCAGCTGATCGCCCGCTTCATCAACATGGTGATGAAGAGCGGAAAGAAGTCGGTCGCCGAAAGCATCGTCTACGGCGCGCTGCAGCAAATCGGCGAGAAGAACGCCGAGCCGGTGGCCCTGGTCGAGAAGGCGCTGAACAATATTGCTCCGGCGGTCGAGGTAAAATCCCGTCGTGTCGGTGGCGCCACCTATCAGGTGCCGGTTGAGGTACGCCCGGGCCGCCGCATGGCGCTGGCGATACGTTGGGTCATTGATGCTGCCCGCAAGCGTGGCGAGACCTCGATGCCGCGCAAGCTGGCTGCCGAGCTGCTGGAGGCTTCAGAGAGCCGCGGCGGCGCTGTCAAGAAGCGTGAAGAGACGCACCGCATGGCCGAGGCCAACAAGGCCTTCTCGCACTACCGCTGGTAAGCGGCGTTGCCTTGGCCGTCGTCCTGACGGCCAAGGGCATTCCGCCACACTTGGCGGAACTCGGCCCGGGCCGCACCAGATGGCGGCAAGGGCATCCCGCCATATCGGGCGGACTCTCAAACGGAACGCGACCCGGATGGTCGCGCTAATCAGGGCAGGGTGCCCGGCAAAGGTATACATCCATGGCACGCACCACTCCTATCGAGCGCTACCGCAACTTCGGCATCATGGCCCACATCGATGCGGGCAAGACCACGACCACGGAGCGCATCCTGTTCTACACCGGCGTCTCGCACAAGATCGGCGAGGTGCACGACGGTGCAGCCACGATGGACTGGATGGAGCAGGAGCAGGAGCGCGGTATCACCATCACTTCCGCCGCCACCACGGCGTTCTGGAAGGGCATGGATGGTTCGATGGACCAGCACCGCTTCAACATCATCGACACCCCGGGACACGTGGACTTCACCATCGAGGTGGAGCGTTCGCTGCGCGTGCTCGACGGCGCGGTATTCGTGTTGTGCGCGGTCGGCGGCGTGCAGCCGCAGTCCGAAACGGTGTGGCGTCAGGCCAACAAGTACAAGGTGCCGCGCCTTGCGTTCGTCAACAAGATGGACCGCACCGGTGCCAACTTCGACAAGGTCGTGGGTCAGCTGAAGTCGCGTCTGGGTGCGCACCCGGTGCCAATGGTGGTGCCGATCGGCGCCGAGGACGGCTTCGAGGGCGTGGTCGACCTGCTCAAGATGAAGTCGATCATCTGGGACATGGCATCCCAGGGCATGAAGTTCGACTATCAGGACATCCCGGCCAACCTCAAGGACAAGGCTGACGAGGCGCACAGCTTCATGGTCGAGTCTGCGGCCGAAGCCACCGAGGAGCTGATGAACAAGTACCTCGAGGGGGGCTCCCTCAGCGAGGACGAGATCATCGCGGGCTTGCGCCAGCGCACGCTGGCCAGCGAAATCATCCCGGTCTACTGCGGCACCGCGTTCAAGAACAAGGGCGTGCAGGCGATGCTGGACGCGGTGGTGCACCTGCTGCCGTCGCCGGTCGACCGCCCGCCGGTGGCTGGCATGGACGAGAACGAGCACGAGGCAACCCGCAAGGCGGACGACGCCGTGCCGTTCTCTGCGCTTGCGTTCAAGATCATGACCGATCCGTTCGTCGGTTCGCTGACCTTCTTCCGCGTCTACTCGGGCGTGCTGAATGCCGGCGATGCCGTCTACAACCCGGTGAAGTCGAAGAAGGAGCGCATCGGCCGCATCCTGCAGATGCACGCGAACGATCGTCAGGAGCTGAAGGAAGTCCGCGCGGGCGACATCGCCGCCGCGGTCGGCCTGAAGGACGTGACGACCGGCGACACGCTGTGCGCGCAGGATCACGTCATCACTCTGGAGCGCATGACCTTCCCGGAGCCGGTGATTTCGATGGCGGTCGAGCCGAAGACCAAGTCCGACCAGGAAAAGATGGGCGTCGCGCTCGGCCGTCTGGCCGCCGAGGATCCGTCGTTCCGCGTGCGCACGGACGAGGAGTCGGGCCAGACGATCATCTCGGGCATGGGTGAGCTGCACCTGGACATCCTGGTCGATCGCATGAGGCGCGAGTTCAACGTCGAGGCCAATGTCGGCAAGCCGCAGGTGGCCTACCGCGAGACGATCCGCAGCAGCGACGTGAAGTCCGACTACAAGCATGCCAAGCAGTCCGGCGGCAAGGGCCAGTACGGCCACGTGGTGATCGAGATGTCGCCGATCAGCGCCGCCGATCGCGCCGACGAGAAGCTCGCTCCGATGATCAAGGACGACTTCCTGTTCATCAACGACATCACCGGCGGCGTGATCCCGAAGGAATTCATCCCCTCGGTCGAAAAGGGTCTGCGCGAAACCATCACCAGCGGGCCGCTGGCGGGCTTCCCGGTGGTGGGCGTCAAGGTGAAGCTGGTGTTCGGCTCCTACCACGACGTCGACTCGTCCGAAATGGCGTTCAAGCTGGCCGCCTCGATGGCGTTCAAGCAGGGCTTCAACAAGGCTTCGCCGGTGCTGCTCGAACCGATCATGAAGGTCGAGGTGGTGACGCCGGAAGACTACGTGGGTGACGTGATGGGCGACATGAGCCGTCGCCGCGGCATTCTGCGCGGCCAGGAAGATACGCCGTCGGGCAAGACCATCGACGCGTTCGTGCCGCTGGGCGAGATGTTCGGTTACGCGACCACGATCCGTTCGCTGACCCAGGGACGTGCCACTTTCACGATGGAGTTCGACCACTACGCCGAGGCGCCGAACAACATCGCCGAGCAGGTCATGAAGAAGGCGTGACTTGCTCGATCTTCCTGATCGCAACGGCAAGGATCAGGAAGCGGCCATCCATGGCCGCACTTTCAAAAGAAGCGGCCATTCGGGGCGCATCATCAAATAAGTTCTCTCAGAGGTCTGAGTCATGGCAAAGGGTAAATTCGAACGCACCAAGCCGCACGTGAACGTCGGCACGATTGGTCAC
>NZ_AJXW01000033.1 GCF_000264375.1 Rhodanobacter thiooxydans LCS2 | reverse complement strand
GCGGCACTACGCGCACGTGGACTGCCCGGGCCATGCGGACTATGTGAAGAACATGATCACGGGTGCGGCGCAGATGGACGGCGCGATCCTGGTGTGCTCGGCGGCGGACGGCCCGATGCCGCAGACGCGCGAGCACATCCTGCTGAGCCGCCAGGTGGGCGTGCCGTACATCGTGGTGTTCCTGAACAAGGCGGACATGGTCGATGACGCGGAGCTGCTCGAGCTGGTCGAGATGGAAGTGCGCGAGCTGCTCTCCAAGTACGACTTCCCGGGCGACGACACGCCGATCATCAAGGGTTCGGCGCTGAAGGCGCTGGAAGGCGACCAGAGCGAGATCGGCGTGCCGGCGATCATCCAGCTGGTGGACGCGCTGGACACCTGGATTCCGGAGCCGGTGCGCGCGATCGACAAGCCGTTCCTGATGCCGGTGGAAGACGTGTTCTCGATCTCGGGCCGCGGCACGGTGGTGACCGGCCGTATCGAGCGCGGCGTGATCAAGGTGGGTGACGAAATCGAAGTGGTCGGCATCCGCGACACGCAGAAGACCACGGTGACGGGCGTGGAGATGTTCCGCAAGCTGCTGGACCAGGGCCAGGCGGGCGACAACGCGGGCCTGCTGTTGCGCGGCCTGAAGCGTGACGACGTGGAGCGTGGCCAGGTGCTGGCCAAGCCGGGCACGATCACCCCGCACACCGACTTCGAGGCCGAGGTATACGTGCTGTCGAAGGACGAGGGTGGCCGTCATACGCCGTTCTTCAAGGGCTACCGTCCGCAGTTCTACTTCCGTACCACCGACGTGACCGGTGCGGTGACGCTGCCGGAAGGCGTGGAGATGGTGATGCCGGGCGATAACGTGAAGATGGTGGTGAGC
>NZ_AJXW01000032.1 GCF_000264375.1 Rhodanobacter thiooxydans LCS2 | reverse complement strand
GGTGGCCAAGGTCATCAAGTAAAGGTTATCGCGGCGCACAGCGCCGCAATAACTCCTGCCGTTGATCCGACCCGACGGGTCGGATCACGCCGGAAAAGCGGGCGTGCTCACATCGTTCCGCACCCCTTCACTAATTCAAGATTTGCCGGTATACTTCGCAGCTCACTTGTCGGACAGATCAATTTCTGGACGACCAACCGCGAAATGAGGTGCGGGATGCGCTTCGAGTTCGCCGGCCGGGGAGCGGCCTTCGCAAGTCGACGTGATCACGGGATCAGCCCGGTGACACGTCGTTTTGCGCGAGATTCCGATTGTGCCAGGCGAGCGGATTGCGGCTCGCCTGGTATTTTTCAAAGGGGCGGCGGCGGGTTGGCGGCCCCAGGTGGTAGTGGCAAAGAGTAGTGCGCGGCGGCGAGAAGCCTCCTCGTTATTTACAGAACGTTCTTTCGACAACAGGACACGGTTATGGCGAACCAGAAGATTCGGATTCGGCTGAAGGCGTACGATCACCGACTGATCGACCGCTCGGCCAGCGAGATCGTCGAGACGGCAAAGCGCACGGGTGCCACGGTACTCGGCCCGATCCCGCTCCCGACCAAGATCGAGCGTTACACCATTCTGACGTCGCCGCACGTCGACAAGGATGCACGCGACCAGTACGAGACTCGTACCCACAAGCGCGTGCTCGACATCGTCGACCCGAACGACAAGACCGTGGACGCGCTCATGAAGCTTGATCTCGCCGCTGGCGTCGATGTTCAGATCAAGCTCGGTTGAGCGACAGACAGGATACGAAGATGAGTATCGGATTGGTTGGCCGCAAATGCGGCATGAGCCGACTCTTCACTGAGGATGGCCGCTCGATTCCGGTGACGCTGATTGAAGCGACGCCGAACCGCGTGACCCAGCTGAAGACGGATGAGAACGATGGCTACAGCGCCGTCCAGGTTTCCGCGGGAAGCAAGCGCGCAAACCTGTTGACGCAGCCGTTGAAGGGTCATTACGCGAAGGCCAAGGTTGAGCCGGGTCGCGGCCTGTGGGAGTTCCGCGTGGCTGCCGAGGATCTCGGCCAGTACAGCGTGGGCACCGAGATCAAGGCGGACGACGTGTTCTCCGTCGGCCAGATCGTCGACGTCGCCGGCGTGTCGAAGGGCAAGGGCTTCCAGGGCACGATCAAGCGCTGGAACTTCAAGATGGGTGATGCCACCCACGGCAACTCGCTGTCGCATCGCGCGCCGGGCTCCATCGGCCAGCGCCAGACGCCGGGTCGCGTGTTTCCGGGCAAGAAGATGGCCGGTCACATGGGTGCCGTGCGCCGCTCGGCGCAGGGCCTGGAAGTGGTCAAGGTCGACGCCGAGCGTCATCTGATCGCCGTGAAGGGCGCGGTGCCGGGTGCAACCGGCGGCGACGTCATCATTCGTCCGACGACCAAGGGTTGAGGAGAGTCGCCATGGAATTGAATGTCATTGGCGCCAAGCCGCTCAGCGTGTCGGACGAAGTGTTCGGCGGCGAGTACAAGAAGGCCCTGGTCCACCAGGTGGTGGTTGCCTACCAGGCGGCCGGTCGCGCCGGTACCAAGGCGCAGCTGTCGCGCGGCGAGATGTCCGGCACCACCAAGAAGTTCAAGAAGCAGAAGGGTGGTGGTGCCCGTCACGGTGACTACCGTGCGCCGATTTTCATCGGTGGTGGTGTCACGTTTGCCGCCAAGCCGCGCAGCTACGAGCAGAAGGTCAACCGCAAGGCCTACCGCGTCGCGATCCGCTCGATCTTCTCCGAGCTGGCCCGTCAGGGGCGCCTGAAGATCGTCGAGAGTTTCGGTGTCGATACGCCGAAGACTTCCGCGATGGTGGCCAAGCTCGCCGAGCTGGAGGTTTCCGGCCGCGTGTTGCTGGTGTCGGAAGACGCCTCCGAGGCGCTGTTCCTGGCCGCGCGCAACATCCCGTATATCCATGTGCTGGACGTGATGGCGCTGAACCCCGTCAGCCTGGTCGGTTCCGACCACGTGGTGATGACGGTTGACGCCGTGAAGAAGGTCGAGGAGTGGCTGGCATGAACAACGAACGCATTCTCGACACGCTGCGCGCACCGCACATTTCCGAGAAGTCGGCGCGCCTGGGCGAGCACAACCAGTACGTATTCGTGGTCGCCCCGACCGCAACCAAGGCTGATGTCCGCGATGCCGTGGAGAAAATGTTCGACGTCAAGGTCGAGCAGGTGAACCTCGTCAACACCAAGGGCAAGGTCAAGTCCTTCCGTTTCCGCGCTGGCAGCCGCCAGGGCAAGCGCAAGGCCTATGTGCGTCTTGCCGATGGCCAGACCATCGACGTGTCCGCCAAGGCCTGAGCCAGGAGTTCTGTGAGATGGCACTAATCAACCACAAGCCGACCTCGCCGGGCCGCCGTGACGCGGTGAGCGTCCGCACGGAAGGCCTGCACAAGGGCGCGCCGTACGCGGCGTTGACCGAATCGCAGTCCAAGACCGGCGGTCGCAACCACCACGGTCGCATCACCACGCGTCATCGCGGTGGCGGTCACAAGCAGCACTACCGCATCATCGACTTCAAGCGCGACAAGGAAGGCATCGCCGCCCGCGTCGAGCGCATCGAGTACGATCCGAACCGTACCGCGCACATCGCGCTGCTGTGCTACGCCGATGGCGAGCGCCGCTACATCATCGCGCCGAAGGGCGTGCAGGTGGACGATCGCCTGGTGTCCGGTCGCGACGCGCCGATCAAGGCCGGCAATTGCCTGCAGCTGCGCAACATCCCGATGGGCAGCACGATTCACTGCATCGAGCTGCGCCCCGGCAAGGGTGCGCAGATCGCCCGCAGCGCCGGCGCCTCGGTGCAGCTGGTTGCCCGCGAGTCCGGCTACGCCACGCTACGCCTGCGCTCCGGCGAGATGCGCCGCGTCTCGGTCGATTGCCGCGCCACCATCGGCGAAGTCGGCAACGGCGAGCACAGCCTGAAGAAGCTGGGCAAGGCCGGCGCCAAGCGCTGGGTGGGCATTCGCCCGACCGTTCGCGGCGTGGTGATGAACCCGGTCGACCATCCGCACGGTGGTGGTGAAGGTAAGACTTCTGGCGGTCGTCATCCGGTCAGCCCGTGGGGCACGCCGGCCAAGGGTTACAAGACCCGCAACAACAAGCGCACGCAGCAGTTCATCGTGCGTCGTCGTACCAAGTAACAGGAAGCCGACATGCCGCGTTCTCTGAAGAAAGGTCCGTTCGTCGACCTTCACCTCGCGAAGAAGGTGGAAGCTGCGGTTTCCGCCCACAACAAGCGCCCGATCAAGACCTGGTCGCGCCGCTCGATGATCCTGCCGGAAATGGTCGGCTTGACCATCGCCATCCACAACGGCCGTCAGCACGTGCCCGTCCTGATCAACGAGAACATGGTCGGGCACAAGCTCGGCGAGTTCGCGGTGACTCGTACGTTCAAGGGCCATGTCGGCGACAAGAAGGGCAAGTGATGAGCACTGAAGCCAAAGCGATCCTGCGCGGCGCCCGCATCTCGGCGCAAAAGGCACGCCTGGTGGCTGATCTGGTCCGCGGTCTTCCCGTGGGCCGGGCCAGCGACGTGCTCAATTACACCAACAAGAAGGCCGCTCACCTTGTTCGCAAGGTGCTGCTGTCGGCCGTCGCCAACGCCGAGAACAACCTCGGCGCGGATGTCGACGAGCTGAAGGTGGCCAGCATCTTCGTCGATGAAGGTCCGGCGATGAAGCGCATGTATGCCCGCGCCAAAGGCCGCGGTTCGCGCATTCTCAAGCGCACCAGCCACATTACTGTGGTTGTTGGTAACTGACCGGGGACACAAGACGATGGGTCACAAAGTTCATCCCACCGGTATCCGCCTCGGCATTGCCAAGGACTGGAACTCGAAGTGGTTCGCCAACAAGGGCGATTACGCCAAGTATCTCGTGGCCGATATCAAGGTCCGCGACATGCTGAAGAAGAAGCTGGCCGCCGCCGGCATCTCGAAGATCCAGATCGAGCGCCCGGCCAAGACCGCGCGCGTGACGATCCACACCGCCCGTCCGGGCGTGGTGATCGGCAAGAAGGGCGAGGATATCGAGAAGCTGCGCAAGGAAGTCAGCGACATGATGGGCGTCCCGACGCACATCAACGTCAACGAAGTGCGCAAGCCGGAGATTGACGCACAGTTGGTGGCCGAGTCGATCGCGCAGCAGCTGGAGCGCCGCATCATGTTCCGCCGCGCGATGAAGCGCTCGGTCGGCAACGCGATGCGCCTGGGCGCGCTGGGCATCAAGATCAACGTGTCCGGCCGCCTGAACGGCGCCGAGATCGCCCGTTCCGAGTGGGCCCGCGAAGGTCGGGTGCCGCTGCACACGTTGCGTGCCGACATCGACTACGGCTTCGCCGAGGCAAGCACCACCTACGGCATCATCGGCATCAAGGTGTGGGTCAACAAGGGCGAGATCTTCGACCTGTCCCAGATCGGCCAGGAGTCGAAGGACGAGTCGCCGGCACCCTCGCGCCGCGAGGGTGGCGAAGGCCGTCGTGATCGTGAACCGCGTCGTGACGGCGAAGGCCGTCGCGAACGGTCGGCGAAGTAAGGAGAGTTGCCATGTTGCAACCCAAGCGAACCAAATACCGCAAACAGTTCAAGGGCCGCAACGACGGTCTGGCCCAGTGCTCCAACCTCGTCAGCTTCGGCGAGTACGGCCTGAAGGCGACCACGCACGGCGCACTCACCGCGCGACAGATCGAGGCGGCCCGTCGTTGCATCACCCGCTTCGTCAAGCGTGGCGGCAAGCTGTGGATCCGCGTGTTCCCGGACAAGCCGATCACCAAGAAGCCGATCGAAGTCCGCATGGGCGCGGGCAAGGGCAGCGTCGAGTTCTGGGTCGCCCCGATCCAGCCCGGCCGCATGCTCTATGAAATCGAGGGCGTCGACGAGCCGACGGCGCGCGAGGCGTTCCGCCTGGCGGCTGCCAAGCTCTCGGTGCAGACCCAGTTCGTGACCCGGGCGGTGATGTGATGGCCAGCAAAGATATCAACAACCAGTCGGCCGAAGAGCTGCAGCAGCATCTGCTGGACCTGCGCAAGGAGCAATTCAACCTGCGTATGCAAAAGGGTTCCGGCCAGCTCACTCAGCCGCACCAGCTCCGCCGCGTTCGGCGTGACATCGCCCGCACGAAGTTCGTGCTCGGCGGCAAGAAGTAAGGGACGGCCGACATGAGCGACAATCAGAAACAGGCGCGTACCCTCGAGGGTCGCGTTACCAGCAACAAGATGGACAAGACGGTCACCGTGCTGGTCGAACGCCAGGAGCAGCATTGGCTGCTCGGCAAGACCATCCGCCGTTCGACCAAGCTGCATGCGCAGGACGACCTGGGCGCAAATGAGGGTGACATCGTGCGCATCGCCGAGTGCCGCCCGCTGTCCAAGACCAAACATCACCGCGTGGTTGAAATCATCACGCGCGCCAACGTCTAAGGGAGGGTGCAGACATGATCCAGATGCAAAGCACGCTCTCCGCGGCGGACAACAGCGGCGCGAAGGAACTGATGTGCATCAAGGTGCTCGGCGGCTCCAAGCGCCGTTACGCCGCGATCGGTGACGTGATCAAGGTCACCGTGAAGGATGCCATCCCTCGCGGCAAGGTGAAGAAGGGTGAGGTGTACAACGCCGTGGTGGTACGTACCGCCAAGGGTGTGCGTCGTCCCGATGGCTCGCTGATCCGTTTCGACGGCAATGCAGCGGTGCTCCTCAACAACAAGCTCGAGCCGATCGGCACCCGTATTTTCGGGCCGGTTACCCGCGAGCTGCGCAGCGAGAAGTTCATGAAGATCGTCTCGCTTGCGCCCGAAGTGCTCTGAGCGGAGTCAAGACAATGAACCGTATCCGCAAGGGTGATCAGGTCCTGGTGATCACCGGCAAGAACAAGGGTCAGCGCGGCGATGTGCTGCGTGTTGCAGGCGAGCGTGTATTCGTCTCCAACGTGAATCTGGTCAAGCGCCACACCAAGCCGAATCCCCAGGCCAACCAGGCTGGCGGCATCGTCGAGCGTGAAGCCTCGATCCATCTCTCCAATGTGCAGCTGTTCAACCCCGCCACGAACAAGGGTGAACGCGTCGGCACCAAGACGCTCGCAGATGGGCGCAAGGTCCGCGTGTTCCGTTCGTCTGGCGAGGTGGTGGACGCGTAAGGAATCACGATCATGACCCGCCTTGAAAATTTCTACAAAGAGCAGGTAGTGCCGAAGCTCACCAAGCAGTTCGGCTACCAGAACGTGATGCAGGTTCCCCGCATCACCAAGATCACGCTGAACATGGGCGTAGGCGAAGCTGCGGGCAACAAGAAAGTGCTCGAGAACGCCGTGGCCGACATGGCCAAGATCTCCGGCCAGAAGCCCATCACGACCAAGGCGCGCGTCTCCGTGGCCTCGTTCAAGATCCGCGACGGCTGGCCGATCGGCTGCAAGGTCACCCTGCGCCGTGCGCAGATGTTCGAGTTCCTCGACCGCCTGATCAACATCTCGCTGCCGCGCGTGCGCGACTTCCGTGGTGTCTCGGGCAAAGCCTTCGACGGCCGCGGCAACTACAATTTCGGTATCAAGGAACAGATCATTTTCCCTGAGATCGACTTCGACCAGGTCGATGCGCTGCGTGGCATGGACATCTCCATCACCACCACCGCGAAGACTGACGAAGAGGCAAAGGCCCTGCTGGCCGCGTTCAGCTTCCCGTTCCGCAACTGATAGACGCGAGAGATACCCATGGCAAAGACCTCGATGGTCAACCGCGACATCAAGCGGACCAAGCTCGCCAAGAAGTTCGCCGCCAAGCGCGCCGAACTGAAGGCGATCGTGCTGAGCACCACCGCCTCCTACGACGAGAAGATGGCCGCCCAGTCCAAGCTGCAGAAGCTGCCGCGCGACGCCAGCCCGGTGCGTCAGCGTACCCGCTGCGCGTTGACTGGTCGCCCGCGCGCCGTCTACACGAAGTTCGGCCTCGGCCGCAACAAGCTGCGCGAAGCGACCATGCGTGGCGATGTGCCCGGTCTGCGCAAGGCCAGCTGGTAACCCACTGCAGGGCTGGTCGACGGAGAGATTCCGTCGCCGGCTCACCCGGTTGCACGAAGGTGCAGTCGGTGGATGCGACTAACGCATCGCTATTCGCCAAAACCTGAAAAGGCTGTTATAGTCATCGGTCTGCGCAAGGCAGGCCGACGTCGATGTCGGCTCACAATTCGATTGATTTCCGGTTTTATCGGATATCGGTGCACTCTGAAGGATGTTTTCATGAGCATGACTGATCCCATCGCCGATCTGTTCACGCGCGTCCGCAATGCCCAGGCCATGGGCAAGCCGACCGTGCGTATGCCGTCGTCGAAACTGAAGTTGGCGATCGCCGATCTTCTCAAGAACGAGGGCTACATCCTCGACGCCAAGACTTCCGCCGAGGAAGGCAAGCCGGTGCTCGAGATCAAGCTCAAGTATTTCGAGGGCCAGCCGGCCATCGAGCGCATTTCCCGTGTCAGCCGCTCCGGCCTGCGCGTGTATCGCGGCAAGGACGAGCTGCCGAAGGTCCTGGGCGGCCTGGGCATCTCGATCATCTCGACTTCCGCCGGTCTGCTGACCGACGCGCAGGCCCGCGCCAAGGGTCTGGGCGGCGAAGTCATCGGCCAAGTGGCATAAGGAGTCCGTCGATGTCACGTGTTGCCAAACAACCAATTTCCCTGCCCAAGGGCGTCGAGATGACGATCGGCACCGACAGCATCTCGGTGAAGGGTCCGAAGGGCACGCTGTCCGTGCACCAGCTGCCGGGTGTCAGTATTGCCGTAGACAACGGCGTGGCGCACATCAGCCTCGTCGAGGGTGCCGACGACATGTTCGGCGGTACCGCGCGTGCGCTGCTGTCCAACATGGTCACCGGTGTTTCCGGTGGCTACGAGCGCAAGCTCGAGCTGGTCGGTGTCGGTTACCGCGCCTCGATGCAGGGCAAGTCGCTGAACCTCAGCCTGGGCTTCTCCCATCCGGTGGTGTTCGATGCGCCGGAAGGTATCAGCATCGAGACCCCGTCGCAGACCGAGATCCTGATCAAGGGTTCGGACAAGCAGGCAGTGGGGCAGGTGGCGGCGAAGATTCGCGGCTTCCGTCCGCCGGAACCCTACAAGGGCAAGGGCGTGCGCTATGCCGGCGAGAAGATCACCCTGAAGGAAGCCAAGAAGGCTTAAGTGCGCTGTCCCTGCGCGAAAGACCGGCCATCCATGGCCGGACTCTTCACCAAGAGCAGATGACAGTTATCCCAAGCCGATCCGCTTTCAAGGAACCATGACGATGAACAAGAACGAAAACCGCCTGCGCCGTGCCAAGTCCACACGCGCCCACATCCGCAAGTTGGCGGTGGCCCGCCTGTCGGTGCACCGTACCGGCCAGCACATCTACGCGCAGGTGTTCGACGCCTCCGGCAAGAATGTGGTGGCGGCTGCCTCCACCGTGCAGAAGTCGGTGGCCGAAGGCCTGAAGGGTACCAAGAATCTGGCTGCCGCCGCGGCAGTGGGCAAGGCCGTTGCCGAGCGCGCGAAGGCCGCGGGCGTCGAGTCCGTCGCGTTTGACCGCTCCGGTTTCCGCTACCACGGTCGCATCAAGGCGCTGGCCGATGCGGCGCGCGAGGCCGGACTGCAGTTCTAAGCAACATTCGGGTCGGGGTGTGCCCCTGATCCACAGCGTCACCTACAACTCCAAGCGGCTCAGCCGCAAGCAAAGTCCCGGTCCGCCGGGCACATGGAAAAGAACATGTCTTCTACCGATCGCGAAAATTCCGACGGCCTGCTGGAAAAGCTGATTGCCGTCAACCGTGTGGCCAAGACCGTCAAGGGCGGCCGCCAGATGAGCTTCACCGCGCTGACCGTGGTCGGTGACGGCGAGGGCAAGGTCGGCTTCGGCTATGGCAAGGCGCGCGAAGTGCCGGTGGCCATTTCCAAGGCCATGGAGCGTGCCCGCCGCCAGATGGTGAACATCGAGCTGAACAACGGCACCCTGTGGTACGCCGTGAAGGCGAACCATGGTGCTGCCCGCGTCTACATGCAGCCGGCTTCCGAAGGTACCGGCGTGATCGCCGGCGGCGCGATGCGTGCCGTGCTGGAAGTGGTCGGCGTGAAGAACGTGCTGGCCAAGGCGGTCGGCTCGCGCAACCCGATCAACCTGGTGCGCGCCACCATCAAGGGCCTGCAGGCGGTTGCCTCGCCCAAGAAGATCGCCGCCAAGCGTGGCAAGAGCCTGGAAGAGGTGCTCGGCAATGGCTAAGAAGAACGAAACCGCCGCCACCGTGCGCGTGCGCCTGGTCAAGGGCCTGCGCGGCGTGCAGGCACGCCACCGCCTGAGCGTCAAGGCGCTGGGTCTGGGCAAGATCGATGACGTCCGTGAGTTGAAGGACAGCCCGCAGGTCCGTGGCCTGATCAACACGGTCTACTACCTGGTCCGGGTCGAAGATTAATTGAATTGTCCGGCCATGGACGGCCGGGTTCTCAGGCAGGATGCCTGATTAGAGGATGACCATCATGCGTCTGAATGACATCAAGCCGGCTGCCGGTTCGCGCAAGACGCGCCTGCGCGTCGGTCGCGGCATCGGTTCGGGCCTGGGCAAGACCGCCGGCCGCGGCCACAAGGGTCAGCACGCCCGCGCGGGCGGCACCCACAAGTTCGGCTTCGAAGGCGGCCAGATGCCGCTGAATCGCCGGATGCCGAAGGTCGGCTTCCGCTCGAAGAAGCAGGCCGAGAGCCAGGAGGTGTTCCTGTATCAGCTGGCCCACCTCAAGGACGACGTGATCGACGTGGTGGCGCTGCATCAGGCTGGCCTGATCAACAGCCGCGCGAAGAAGGTCAAGGTGGTCCTCAAGGGCGAGATCGGTCGCGCGGTGAAGTTGTCCGGTCTGCTGGCTACCGCCGGCGCCAAGGCAGCCATCGAGGCTGCCGGCGGCAGCGTGGAGTAATCAGGTGGCAGCAGCCAAGGGCAATGCACTCGGCAAGCTCGGCAAGCTGACGGAGCTTCGCCAGCGTATCTTCTTCGTGATCGGTGCGCTGGTGGTGTTCCGGCTCGGTTCGTTCATTCCGGTTCCGGGCGTCAACCCGGAGGCGATGACCAACTTGGTCAACGGCAATGGCCTGATGGACATGTTCAACATGTTCTCGGGTGGCGCGCTGGAGCGCTTCTCGGTATTCGCGCTGGGCGTGATTCCGTACATCTCGGCGTCGATCGTGTTCCAGATGATGGGCGCGGTGGTACCGAGCCTGCAGAGCCTGCGCAAGGAGGGCGAGGCCGGCAAGCGCAAGATGACGATGTACACGCGCTATGCCACGGTGGCCCTGGCGGCGTTCCAGTCGTTCGGTATCGCAGTGGCGTTGCAGGGACAGGTTGCCGCGGGTGGCGCACCGGTGGTCTATACCCCGGGCTTCGGCTTCATCTTCTCGTCCGTGGTCGGGCTTACCGCCGGCACCATGTTCCTGATGTGGCTGGGCGAGCAGATGACCGAGCGCGGCATCGGCAACGGCATTTCCCTGCTGATCTTCGCCGGCATCGTGGCCGGCCTGCCGGGGGCGGTGGTGCACACCCTGGGCATGGCCAGCAACGGCGAGCTGTCGCTGATCAAGTTGTTGATGGTGTTCGCCCTGGCGCTGGGCGTGACGGCGTTCGTGGTGTTCATGGAGCGCGCCCAGCGGCGCATCACGGTGAACTACGCGCGGCGTTCCGGCGGGCAGAAGGCCTACATGAACCAGAGCTCGAACCTGCCGCTGAAGATCAACATGTCGGGCGTGATTCCGCCGATCTTCGCCTCGAGCCTGCTGATGTTCCCGGCGACCGCGGTGAGCTGGTTCAGCACGGGGCAGCAATCGCGCTGGCTGCAGGACCTGACCCAGGCGCTGAGCCCGGGCAATCCGCTGTACGAAACCGTTTTTTCGGTACTGGTGATCGGCTTTGCGTTCTTCTATACAGCGATCGTGTTCAACGCGGACGAGACCGCCGACAACCTCAAGCGGTCGGGTGCGCTGATCCCCGGCATCCGTCCGGGCAAGGCCACGGCCAGCTACATCGACGCGGTAATGACGCGCCTGACCGGTGTCGGCGCGCTGTACCTGGTGCTGGTCTGCCTGGTGCCTTCGTTCATGCAGAGCGCCTGGCACGTACCGTTCTATTTCGGCGGCACATCGCTGCTGATCGTGGTGGTGGTGGTGATGGATTTCACGGCCCAGGTGCAGGCGCATCTGGTCAGTCACCAGTACGAAAGCTTGCTCAAGAAGGCCAATCTCCGCCGCAACTAGTGGCTGCTGGGGCGGACGGAGTGGGTCGAAGTCGGAGGCTGGCGGCGCTCGCGGGTGCCGCAGGGCTTTCCAGTCAGGGAAATTCGGGTTAAAATTGCGCGTTTACCGCGCAAGAAACGCATCGGAGAAAGTACATCATGGCGCGCATCGCGGGTGTCAATTTGCCGGTCCAGAAACACGTCTGGGTCGGTCTGCAGAGCATTTACGGCATCGGCCGCAGCCGGGCCAAGAAGGTCTGCGTGGACGCTGGCGTGGTTCCCACCACCCAGATCAAGTCCCTGAGTGAAGGCGAGGTGGAGAAGCTTCGCCACGAAATCGCCAAGTACACCGTCGAGGGCGATCTGCGCCGCGAGGTGGGCATGGCCATCAAGCGCCTGATGGACCTGGGCTGCTATCGCGGCCTGCGTCATCGTCGCGGCCTGCCGGTGCGCGGCCAGCGCACGCGTACCAACGCACGCACCCGCAAGGGCCCGCGTCGCGCCATCAAGAAGTAAGTAACGGATTCCGAACATGGCCAAGCCTGTCAAGACCAAGAAGAAGATCAAGCGCGTTGTCACGGATGCCGTGGCTCACGTGCAGGCCTCCTTCAACAACACCATCGTCACCATCACCGATCGCCAGGGCAATGCCCTGTCGTGGGCGACCGCCGGCGGCGCGGGTTTCCGCGGCTCGCGCAAGTCGACTCCCTTCGCCGCCCAGGTCGCCGCCGAGAAGGCCGGCCGCGCCGCCGGCGACTACGGCGTGAAGACGGTGGAAGTGCGCATCAAGGGCCCGGGCCCGGGCCGCGAGTCGGCGGTGCGCTCGCTGAATGCGTTGGGCTACAAGGTGCTCAATATCATCGACGTCACGCCGATTCCGCACAACGGCTGCCGTCCCCCCAAGAAGCGTCGAGTGTGATTCTTGCGATCATCCTTGATCGCAAGAATCAAGAACCGGCCTTCCTTGGCCGGACTATTTAAAAAGAGATTACCCATGGCACGTTATCGTGGAGCTACCTGCAAACTCGCCCGTCGTGAGGGTGCAGATCTCAGCCTGAAGAGCCCGGCGCGTGCGCTGGATTCCAAGTGCAAGCTGGAAAACAAGCCCGGTCAGCATGGCGCGAACAAGCGCATGCGCATGTCCGACTATGCCGTGCAGCTGCGTGAGAAGCAGAAGGTCAAGCGCATCTACGGTGTGCTTGAGCGCCAGTTCAGCAACTACTACACCAAGGCGACCACCCTCAAGGGCAACACCGGCGAGAACCTGCTGCGCCTGCTCGAGAGCCGTCTGGACAACGTCGTCTACCGCATGGGCTTCGCGGTCACCCGCGCCCAGGCCCGCCAGCTGGTCGCCCACAAGGCGATCCTGGTGAACGGCAAGAAGGTGAACATCCCTTCGTACCAGGTACGCCCGGGCGACGCGATCGCGCTGACCGAGCGCGCCCGCAGCCAGCTGCGCGTGCAGGAAGCGGCGACCGTATTCGACACCATGGACCTGCGTCCGGGTTGGGTCGAGGTCGACAGCAAGAAGTTCGAAGGTACGTTCAAGTCGGTGCCGGATCGTGGCGATCTGCCGACCGACATCAATGAAGCCCTGATCGTCGAGCTTTACTCGAAGTAATTTTACCGGAGCTCTGCATGGCAGTTTCGTCAACTAGTGTGCTGCGGCCGCGTGGCCTCAGCGTCGAACAGCTCGGGGCCAACCGTGCCAAGGTGGTGGTCGAGCCGCTCGAGCGTGGCTTTGGCCACACCCTGGGCAACGCGCTGCGTCGCGTGCTGCTCTCCTCGATCCCCGGCAGCGCCATCGTCGAGGTCGAAATCGATGGCGTGCTGCACGAGTACACCACCCTGGAAGGCCTGCAGGAGGACGTGATCGAAGTCCTGCTGAACCTCAAGGACGTGGCGATCCGTCAGCACAGCGGCGACGAGGTCACCCTGACCCTGTCCAAGAAGGGCAAGGGCGTGGTCACGGCCGGCGACATCGTCGTCGACCACTCGGTGGAGATCATCAACCCCGAGCACGTGATCTGCCACCTGACCAAGGACATCGCGCTCAACATGCGCCTGAAGGTGCGTCGCGGCGTCGGCTACCAGCCGGCCAGCGCGCGCCAGCATCCGGATGACGAAGCGCGTCCGATCGGCCGCCTGCAGCTGGACGCGTCGTTCGCGCCGGTGCTGCGCGTGGCCTACGAAGTGGACGCTGCTCGTGTCGAGCAGCGCACCAACCTCGACAAGCTGGTGCTGGACATCGAGACCAACGGCACCATTGGCGCCGAGGACGCGGTACGCAAGGCCGCCGAGATCATCAACGACCAGCTGTCCGTGTTCGGTGACTTCTCGCGCCGCGAGAGCGCCACCGACAAGGCGGAGAAGAGCGGTTTCGATCCGCTGCTGCTGCGTCCGATCGACGATCTGGAGCTCACCGTGCGTTCGGCGAACTGCCTGAAGGCCGAGAGCATCTACTACATCGGCGACCTGGTGCAGAAGACCGAGGTCGAGCTGCTGAAGACGCCGAACCTGGGCAAGAAGTCGCTGACCGAAATCAAGGACGTGCTGGGTGGGCGTGGTCTCGCGCTCGGCATGAAGCTTGAGAACTGGCCGCCGCCGGGCCTGTCGCACGGCATGCAGCTGGGTTGATGTTGTTGCGGCGGCGATCTTCCGATCGCTGCCGCAGTCACGAACTGGCGGACGCCATCTGGCTGTTCCGCCGGACTCGCCGCCTTCGGGCTGCGAGTTTGGAGCAGTCGCCTTGACTGCCCGACGGAAGGCCGGTTTGGCCTTTCAAGCGGCCCCTGGCCGCCAAAGCACCAGACGGCCATTCATGGCCGCACTTCTCACCAGAACCCGTTTTGAAAGGGCCTGGAACAGCGGACAACCGCGGGAAGCTGGACACAGGTGCCGGCTTTTCATAACAACAGACCAGAGAGAATTTCGTCATGCGCCACATGAAATCCGGACGCAAGTTCAACCGGACCAGCAGCCACCGCGAAGCGATGTTCAAGAACATGGCGTCGTCGCTGTTCAAGCACGAGCTGATCCGTACCACCCTGCCGAAGGCGAAGGAACTTCGCCGCGTCGCCGAGCCGCTGATCACGCTGGCCAAGGCCGATGGCGTGGCCAATCGTCGCCTGGCCTTTTCGCGCCTGCGCGACAAGGAGGCGGTGGGCAAGCTGTTCGTCGAGCTGGGCCCGCGCTACAAGGAACGCCCTGGCGGCTACCTGCGCATCCTGAAGTGCGGCTTCCGCGACGGCGACAACGCGCCAATGGCGTACGTCGAGCTGGTCGGTCGCCCGCAGGTCGAGGCGGTCGAGGCTGAGTAAGACGATCATCGGCGCGGCATGCCGATGTCCAGACACGAAACCCGGCCGGGCGACCCGCCGGGTTTTCGCGTATATGGGCCTTGCCGATCCGCATATTTTCATCAGGTGCCCCGCGCCTGCTGACAGCATCCCTGCGAAGCGGTAATGTCTCGGGCTCCGCAATGCAACAATCCGCCATGAATCCACTTCGCTGGTCGTACCGTGTCAGTTTCCTCGTCGGCTTCCTGGTCTGCGCCGGCCTGCTCGGCTTCGCGCTGTACGCCGAATACGGGCTGGGCCTCACGCCATGCCCGCTGTGCATCTTTCAGCGCATCGCATTCCTGGTCATGGCCCTGTTCTTTCTGCTGGGCGCCCTGCACGCACCGCGCGGCAACGGCCGCTGGGCCTATGCGGGATTGGTGCTGGTCGGCGCGGTCGGCGGCATCATTACTGCCGGTCGCCATCTGTGGCTGCAGAGCCTGCCGGCCGACCAGGTGCCCTCCTGCGGTCCCGGCCTCGGCTACCTGCTGGATGCGTTCCCCTTCTCGAAGATGCTGAAGCTGGTCTTCACTGGTTCGGGCGAGTGCGCCAAGGTCGAACCGCTTCTCGGTCTGCCGATGCCGGCCTGGACCTTGCTCTGGTACGTCGCGCTGGCCGTGCTGGCGGTCGTTGCGGCGCGGCGCCGGCAGGCCGCAAGGTGAGGGCTCCCGTTGCCATCCAGGGTCGCGCGATGAATCCCGCCGTATCCGATTTTCACCCCGCCGCCGACTGGGCCCCTGATTCGTGGCAGCGGCGCGTGGCGCTGCAGCAGCCGCATTACGACGATGCAGCGGAACTGGCTGCCGCCGGCGGGCAACTGGCCCAATTGCCGCCACTGGTGACCTCGTGGGAGGTGCTGGCGCTGAAGCAGGCTCTGGCCGAGGCGCAGGAGGGCAGGCGTTTCCTGTTGCAGGGCGGCGACTGTGCCGAGAGCTTCGCCGACTGCACCAGTCCGGTGATCTCGAACCGGCTGAAGGTGCTGCTGCAGATGAGCCTGGTGCTGGTGCACGGCCTGAAGAAGCCGGTGCTGCGGGTGGGCCGTTTCGCGGGACAGTATGCCAAGCCGCGTTCGGCCGATACCGAGACGCGCGATGGCGTGACCCTGCCGAGCTTCCGCGGCGACGTGGTCAACAACCCGGAATTCACCATCGCCGCGCGCCGGCCCGATCCGCAGCGGCTGATCCAGGCGCATGCGCACTCGGCACTGACGATGAATTTCGTGCGTGCGCTGATCGACGGCGGCTTCGCCGACCTGCACCACCCGGAATACTGGGATCTGGCCTGGGTCGAGCATTCGCCGCTGGCCGCCGAATACCGCCAGATGGTAACGGCCATCGGCGACTCGCTGCGCTTCATGGAAACCCTGGCCGGCCCGATCGCCGGTTTCTCCAAGGTGGATTTCTTCACCTCGCATGAGGCGCTGCTGCTGCACTACGAGGAGGCGCTGACCCGCCAGGTGCCGCGCCATCCCGGCTGGTTCAACCTGTCCACCCATTTCCCGTGGATCGGCATGCGCACCGCCGCGCTGGACGGCGCCCACGTGGAGTATTTCCGCGGCATCCGCAACCCGATTGCAGTGAAGGTGGGGCCCTCGGTGACGCCGGAGCAATTGCTGCCGCTGATCGACGCCTTGAACCCGGACGACGAGCCGGGCCGGCTGACCCTGATCCACCGCATGGGCCATGCGAAGATCGCCGCCGCGCTGCCGCCGCTGCTGGCCGCCGTGAAGCGCGCGGGTCGGCGCGTGCTGTGGGTGGCCGATCCGATGCATGGCAACACCGAGAGCACCTCGAACGGGCACAAGACCCGCCGCTTCGACAACATCCGCGGCGAGCTCGACCAGGCCTTCGACATCCACGCCGCCGCCGGCACGCGGCTCGGCGGCGTGCATCTGGAGCTGACCGGCGAAGATGTCACCGAATGCATGGGCGGGGCCCGTGACCTGTCGGAGAGCGATCTCGACCGCGCCTACAAGTCGATGGTCGACCCGCGCCTGAATTACGAGCAGTCGCTGGAGCTGGCCATGCTGATCGTGCGCAAGTCGGTCAACGGGCACGGCTGACGCGCCCACCAGGACCGGCGGGCTTTGCAAAAAAAAGGCGGCCGACGGCCGCCTTTTCATTACGTGCTCAGTGCGCGGCAGGAACGGGCTTCCCACCCACCGTGTCGAGGAACTGCGGCGGTTGCCACGCCTTGGCATGCCGCTCGAAGCCGTAGGCGATCGCGATCAGCGTCGGCTCACTCCACTTCGCGCCGAACAGCACGATGCCGACCGGCAGCCCGTGCGCAAATCCGGCCGGCACGGTGATCGACGGATAGCCGGCCACCGCCGCCGGCTGCGAGGCGCCGCCCACGGTGGGGTCGCCGCTGACGATGTGGTCGCCGAGCACCGGATCGGTCACGAAGGCCGGGCCCCATGACGGCGCCAGCAGTGCATCCAGATGCTGCGCCTTCAGCGCGGCGTCGATGCCTTGCGGTCCGGACAGGCGCTTCGCTTCGGCCAGTGCCTCGGTGTAGGCCTTGTCGCTGAGCGGCCCTTTCTGCTCGGCCTGCTCGAACAGTTCCTGGCCGAACCACGACATTTCTTCGGCGGCATGCGCCTGGTTGAACGCGATCAGGTCGGCCAGCGTCTTTACCTTCAGGCCGTGGCGACCGGCCAGGTAGGCGTTGATGTCGTGCTTGAAGTCGTACAGCAGCACGGTGAGCTCCGGCTTGCCGAGCTCGGCCAGGTGCGGCAGCGCGACCGGGTCGACGATGATCGCGCCCTGCGCCTTCATCAGCGCGATGGACTGCTCCAGCACGCGGTCGGCATTCGGCTCGGCGCCGGCGAGCTGGCGTACCACGCCGATGCGCTTGCCTTTCAGTCCGTTCGGATCAAGGAAGCGGGTGTAATCGGTGGCGTGCTTGTCTGCCTCGGCGGTGGCCGGGTCGCGCGGGTCGCTGCCGGCGATCACGCTGAGCAGGGCGGCCGCGTCGGCCACGCTGCGCGCCATCGGGCCAGCGGTGTCCTGGCTGTGGCTGATCGGCACGATGCCGCTGCGGCTGACCAGGCCCAGGGTGGGCTTGATGCCGACGATGCCGTTCATCGCCGCGGGGCAGATGATCGAGCCGTCGGTCTCGCTGCCGATCGCCACGGTGACCAGTCCGGCTGCCACGGCGGCGGCCGAGCCGGCACTGGAGCCGCAGGGGTTGCGGTCGAGCACGTAGGGGTTCTTGGTCTGCCCGCCGCGTCCACTCCAGCCGCTGCTGGCATGGTTGGAGCGGAAGTTGGCCCATTCGCTCAAGTTGGTCTTCCCGAGAATCAGCGCGCCGACCTTGCGCAGCCGCTCGACCAGACCGGCGTCGCGCGGCGCCGGCGCGTCGGTGAGCGCCAGCGAGCCGGCGGTGGTCAGCATGCGGTCGCCGGTGTCGATGTTGTCCTTCAGCAGCACCGGGATGCCGTACAGCGGGCCGCGCGTCTTGGTGCGTTTCGCGTCGAGCGCACCGGCCAGGTCAAGCGCCTCGGGGTTCGTCTCGATCACCGCGCGCAGCGTCGGGCCGGACTGGTCGAACCGCCGGATGCGCTCGAGCAATGCCTGCGCCAGCTGGCGGCTGTCCAGCGTGCCGGCGTCCATGCGCTGCTGCAGCTGCGCCACCGAGGCGTAGGCGATCTCTGGCGGGGCAGTCTCGGCAGCCTGCGTCGGACCGGCGGGCAGCATGGCGGCCAGGACGGCGACCAGGACGACGAAATGGACGGCTGAATGCTTCACGATGCCCCCGACATGACGAGCGCGGTACGCGGTCGTATCGGTCAAGCTTAGCGCCGGCGCGAGCGGCGTGCGGGGGTTGCTACAATCCCCCGATGACGACGAACGCCCGCACCTGTCCAGTCCGTTCCTTCAGTGTTGCGACCCTGCTGGCGATTGTCCTGCTGCCCGGTGCCCCCGCTCGTGCCGCCGATACGGGCGATACGCCGCCGATCCCCGATACCCTCCAGCAGCGCATCGCCGCTTGCACCAGCTGCCACGGCGTGCATGGCGAAGGCCGCCCCGGCAGCGGCTATTTCCCGCGCCTGGCCGGCAAGCCCGCGGGCTACCTCGCGCGCCAGCTGCAGGATTTCCAGAACGGCCTGCGCAAGTACGCGCCGATGGAATACACCGTGCGCCAGCTGCCGCCCGCGTACATGCGCGAGATCGCCGAATACTTCGCGGTGCAGCAGGTGCCGTACGCCCGCTCGCCGCTGCCGCCGGTGTCCGCCGCGACGCTCGCGCGCGGCGAGGAGTTGATCGCCAAGGGCGACCCGGCACGCAAGATTCCCGCCTGCAGCAGCTGCCACGGCAGCCAGCTGACCGGGGTGGAGCCATCCACGCCGGGGCTGGTCGGCCTGCCGTACGACTACATCAGTGCGCAGCTGGGCTCCTGGCGCACGCACACGCGCGCCACGGTGGCGCCCGACTGCATGGCCGAGGTGGCGAGCCGGCTCGGCGAGTCGGACATCACCGCGGTGGCCGCGGCCCTGGCCAGCCGCGAGCTGCCGGCCGACACGCACGCGCAGCCGGCCGGCTCGGTAACGCCGCCACTGAGCTGTGGCGTGCTGGGCGCGACGGGAGATCCGTCGTGAAGTGGCTGCGCTGGCTGGTGCCGTCGGTCGCGTTGCTGGTCGTGCTGGCGCTGGGCTGGGTGCTGTTCGGCGGCAGTCGCAGCCGGCCGACCCCGCCGGTCGCCAGCAAGGTCGTGGCGGCCACCTTGCGCGATCCGGCGCTGATCGCGAAAGGCGAATACCTGGCCGCGGTCGGCGACTGCGCCGGCTGCCACACCGAGCAAGGCGGCGCACGCTACGCCGGCGGCCGCGCGCTGGCCACGCCGTTCGGCAACATCCCCGTACCCAACATCACGCCCGACCGCGTGACCGGCCTGGGCGACTGGAGCTTCGAGGATTTCTGGCAGGCGCTGCACAGCGGCAAGGGCCGCCACGGCGAGTTGCTGTATCCGGCGTTCTCGTACACCTCGTATACCAAGGTGAACCACGACGATGCGCTGGCGATCTTTGCCTACCTGCAGTCGCTGGCACCGGTGCACCAGCCGGCCGTCGCGCCGGCGCTGGCGTTCCCCTACAGCGTGCGCAACAGCCTGAAGGCCTGGCGCGCGCTGTACTTTCGTGAAGGCGAGTTCAAGCCCGATCCGGCGCAGTCGGCCGAGTGGAACCGCGGCGCCTACCTGGTGCAGGGGCTGGGCCACTGCAACGAATGCCATGCGGCGCGCGACATGCTCGGCGGCACGCCACAGGACGTGCACCTCACCGGCGGCCAGATCCCGATGCAGAACTGGTACGCGCCGGACCTGAGCGCCCGCAAGAACGGCGGCCTGGAAGGCTGGAGCGCGCAGGATATCGTGGACCTGCTGAAGACCGGCCAGTCAGCGAAGGGCGTCGCCTTCGGGCCGATGGCCGCGGTGGTATCGGGCAGCACCCAGCACATCAGCGATACCGACCTGCGTGCGATCGCCAGCTACCTGCAGTCGTTGCCGCCGCGGGCGCCGATGGCGGAGCCGGGCACGCCGTTCGACGCCAGGACCCTCTCCACCCAGGGCGAGAAGGTTTACGCAAAGCACTGCGCCGACTGCCACGGCAAACGCGGCGAAGGCGTGGCCGGGGTCTATCCGCCGCTGGACGGCAACTCCTCGGTGACCGAGCCGACCGGCATCAACGCAACCCGCATGGTGCTGCTCGGCGGCTTCGCACCGGTCACCGCGGCGAACCAGCGGCCGTACTCGATGCCGCCGTTCGCGCAGCAGCTGAGCGACGGCGAGGTCGCGGCGGTGGTCACCTACATCCGCCGCGCGTGGTCGAACAAAGCCTTGATCGTGCGCGCCGAAGCGGTCAGCGACTACCGGCACACGCCGGTCGACTGAGCGGGCTTCGTGTGTTGCCGTCGCCGTAGGGCGGGCACTGTCCGCCGGCTTGCCGATCCGCGCCATGCGCATCAGCAAGTGCGGCGGCCGGTGCCCGCCCTACGGACTCGCGTGGACGGCGCGGTACAGCTCGGCGAGCGCCAGCCATGGGGCGATGTCCCAATGCCCGCGCGCCTGGCCGGACGGCGACGGCAACACGAACAGCCGCGTGTTGCCGAGGGTTTCGCCCTGCAGGCCGTAGTCGACCGCATGGCCGAGTGCGCCGCGTGCCGCGTTCTTGCTGGTGAAGGCGAGCAGGCGCGGGGCGTGGCGTTCGATCCTGGCGAACAGGGCAGGCGCGTCGAACGCGCCCGGCGGCAATTCGTCGTCGTTGCCGCTGTGGCGCTTGGCCAGGTCGGTGAGGCCGATGCCGTAGCCGGACAGCAGCGGAAATTCCGCCGGCGCCAGCAGGCGCGGAGTCAGTCCGGCATCAAACAGCGCGCGCCAGAACAAATTGCCGGGGTGGGCGTAGTAGGCCTGCTCGGCGGCGGAACGCCTGCCCGCGGCGGTGCCGCAGAACACCAGCGCCAGCCCGGGCTGCAGCAGGTCGGGCAGGACGTGGCGCTCAGTCCGCCGCGGCATTGCTGTCGAGCCGGCTGTCGTCCAGCAGGAAATCGATGAACTGGAAGCGCCCGTCGCGCAGCACCGATTCGCCGCGGCGCAGCGCGAGCGGCCGGCGGAACAGCGGTCCGGCGTAGCTCAGCGTGTGGAACTCGCCGCGCTCGCCGCAGGGGTCGACGCCGGCCGGCAGCGCGTCGAGCAGGGCGGCATCGTAGGGGCGGCCGCAGAACTCCGCGCTGAGCTGCTGGGTATCCACGCAGCACAGCACCGCGCGGTGGCCTTCGCCGACGAAGCGCCGCGCCAGCGCGGCGGTGTCCTCGCCCCACAGCGGGAACACCGCGCGCCAGTTCTCGCGGCCGAGCTGGCGCACGCGGTAGTCGCGCACGTCCTCCAGGAACAGGTCACCAAACGCGCAGTGGCGGATCCCCGGCCAGCGCATGCGCGCCTCGACCAGCGCCTGCGCATGGGCTGCCTCGTAGGCCTCGTTGCTGCCGGGCCAGTCCAGCATCACCTCCAGCAGCGGCAGGCCCAGCGCGGCGGCCTGCGCCTGCAGCACCTCGCGCGGGGTACCGTGCATGGCCACGCGCTGGTAGTTGCGGTTGACCGTGGTGAGCAGCGCGGTCACCTGCCAGTGCGGGTCGGCCAGCAGCCGTTGCAGGGCCAGCAGGCAGTCCTTGCCGCCGCTCCAGGCCAGCAGGGTGGGCGTGGCCCGGGGCGTTGTCATGGTTCGGCTCCAGCTGGCCCGATCGGATCGATATCCCGCCCATTCTGCGATATCCGCCCGGAGGATGCGCGATCCATGCGGTGATTCATCGACAGTCCGTGGCCGCAGCCGCTATAAAGATGGCCTGTTCCGGGGGAGTACGCGGTGAGCGAAGAAATCCTGATCAACGTGACCCCGCGCGAGACGCGGGTCGGGGTGGTCGAGAACGGCATGCTGCAGGAGGTGCACGTCGAGCGGGCGTCCCGCCGCGGCTACGTGGGCAACATCTACAAGGGCCGCGTGCAGCGGGTGATGCCGGGCATGCAGGCGGTGTTCGTGGAGATCGGGCTGGAGCGTGCGGCGTTCCTGCATGCCTCCGACATCGTGCGCCCGGCGCCGGCCGAGGGTGTCGAGTCGAACGGCAACGGCAATGGCCACCTGCCCTCGATCAGCGAACTGGTGCACGAAGGCCAGGAGATCGTGGTGCAGGTGGTCAAGGACCCGATCAGCACCAAGGGCGCGCGGTTGTCTGCGCACCTGTCCATTCCCTCGCGCTACCTGGTGCTGCTGCCGTACGCGCGCACGTTAGGCATCTCGGCGCGGATCGAGGACGAGGCCGAGCGCCAGCGCCTGCGCGAGGTGCTGACTCCGCTGATCGGCGACGACGCGTCTGGCAACAGCCGGCTGGGCTACATCGTGCGCACCAATGCCGAGGGCCAGAGTGCGGAGTCGCTGGCGTTCGACGTGACCTATCTCGGCAAGGTGTGGCGGGTGGTGCAGGAGAACATCGCCAAGGCGAAGGTCGGTGAGCGCGTGTACGAGGAACTGTCGCTGCCGCTGCGCAGCCTGCGCGACATGCTCAACGAGGACATCGAGAAGGTGCGTGTGGATTCGCATGACACCTTCGAAAAGGTGACCAAGTTCGTGCACAAGTTCATGCCCAAGCTGGACGACCGTATCGAACACTACGACGGCGAGCGGCCGATCTTCGACCTGTACGGGGTCGAGGACGAGATGCAGCGCGCGCTGAAGAAGGAAGTGCCGCTGAAGTCCGGCGGCTACCTGATCGTCGACCAGACCGAGGCGATGACCACCATCGACGTCAACACCGGCGCCTACCTCGGCTCGCGCAATCTGGAGGAGACGGTCTACCGCACCAACCTGGAAGCCGCGCAGGCGGCGGCGCGCCAGCTGCGCCTGCGCAACCTGGGCGGCATCGTCATCATCGACTTCATCGACATGAGCGACGAGGAGCACAAACGGCAGGTGCTGCGCATGCTCGGTAAGGGGCTGGCGCGCGACCACGCCAAGACCACGGTGTACCCGATGTCGGCGCTGGGCCTGGTCGAGATGACGCGCAAGCGCACTACCGAAAGCCTGGCCCGCCAGCTGTGCGAGCCGTGCCCGGCCTGCAACGGCCGCGGCGTGCAGAAGACCGCCGAGACGGTGACCTACGAGATCTTCCGTGAGATCACCCGCGCGGTGCGCCAGTTCAACGCGCGGAAGCTGCTGGTGATGGCCAGCCCGGCGGTGGTCAACCGCATCCTGGAAGAGGAATCCGGCGCGGTGGCCGAACTGGAAGAGTTCATCTCCAAGAGCATACGCTTCCAGGCCGAAGAGCATTATTCGCAGGAACAGTTTGATGTCGTTTTGCTGTAAATCCGGCGACTGCCCATCCGCGTCGGGCCGCCGCGTGTGAACGTGTTGTGGCAGCGACGGCTGCATCGTTGCGCCCGCGCGTCGGGCTGGGTCGCCGGGGTGGCGTTGATCCTGCTGGCCGTCGTGGCAGCGCTGGCCCAGTTGCTGCTGCCGCTGCTGGCGCGGCACCCCGACTGGATCGCCGCGCAGCTCAGCGCTCGGCTGCAGCGGCCAGTCAGCTTCGCCTCGATGGAGGGGCGCTGGACCGGCTCCGGCCCGGTGTTCGTGATGCACGGGGTGAGCGTCGGCGCGGCCGCTGGCGAAAGCGGCGCCGTGCTGCAGTTGCCCGAGTCGGAACTGAAGCTCGACTTCGGCGGCTGGCTGTTGCCGTCGCGGCACCTGCTCAACCTGCACGTGCGCGGCCTGCAGCTGGACCTGCTGCGCGACGCCGCCGGCTGGCACGTCAACGGCATCGGCGTGGCCGGCGGCAGCGCCCGCCAGTCGCTGTCGCCGGGTCGGTTGTCGGCGGATCTGTGGCTGGAGGACCTGCGCGTGGTGGTCACCGACGCCACCCTGGGCAGGCACTACACCTTGCTGTCGAAGCAGCTGCGGCTGAGCCATCAGGGCAGCCATGTGCGCTTCGGCGGCGTGCTGCGGCGCGAGGGGGTGAGCGCCGCGCTGCGCACAGCCGGGCGTTTCCGCGACGACGGCAGCGCGGGAAAGGCGTGGTTCGACGTGGCCGATGCCGAGCTGAAGCCGCTGCTGGACGGCGTCGACCTGGGCGGCTATACGGTCGACCACGGCCGCGGCCGGCTGGGCGCCTGGCTCGACTGGCGTGGCGGCCAGCTCAGTCGCAGCCTGATCCGCTTCGACCTGGACACGCTGGCGGTAACCGCACCCGCCGGCGGCAAGGCCAGCGTGGTGTCGTTGCACGGGCTGGTCGGTGTGAACCACGCAGACGACGGCTACGACCTGCGCTGGGGCGGCGATGATGGCAGCGCGCTGGCGCTGGACCTGCGCCGTGCCGGCACCGACCAGGCCAGCGTGGACGTGGCCGCGCGCAAGCTGCAGCTGGCCCCGCTGCTGCCGTGGCTGGCGCTGAAGCCGGCGTTGTCGCCGGCGCTGGCGCAGTGGGTGGGCGGCGGCCACCCGCGCGGCGTGCTGGACCAGCTTGCGCTGCACTGGAACCACGCGCAGGGCTTGCGTTCGGTCGAGCTGGCGTTCAGCGGTCTGGGCATCGATCCGGTCGGCAAGCTGCCGGGGGTGAGCAGCCTGCGCGGCAAGCTGCGCGGCGACGCCGAAGCGCTGTCGCTGGAGCTGCCCGCCCAAGCCACCACGCTGGCCTTCCCGCACACCTTTCGCCAGCCGTTCGTGCTGTCGAACCTGGCCGGCACGCTGGCGTTCTGGCCGCAGGACGGCGACTGGCATATCGGCGTCGACGCGCTGGATTTTACCGGCGCCGGCTATGCCGGCCAGGCCCGCGGCGAACTGGTGCTGCCGGCGCAGGGCGGCGCCCCGTTCATGGAGTTGTACGCGAAGCTGGCGCATGCCGACGTGGCTGCCGCCAAGCTGTTCTGGCCGATCGACTCGATGTCGCCCGGCACCATCGAGTGGCTTGACCGCGCCCTGGTGGCCGGTCGCCTCGACCAGGCCGACGTGCTGCTGCGCGGCGACCTGCACGACTGGCCGTTCCGGCACAACGAGGGCCGCTTCGAGGCGCGCGCGGTGATCAGCGACCTCACCCTCGACTACGGCAAGGGCTGGCCACGCGCCGAAGGCGTCAGCGCGGTGGCCAACTTCATCGACAACGGCATGCTGGTGGAAGCCGATGGCGGCCATGCGCTGGGTGTGAAGGCGGAGCGTGCGGTTGCGCTGATCCCGGACTTCGGCGAGGCCGTGCTCGATCTCAACGTGCAGGGCAACGGCAGCGGCGCCAGCCTGATGGAGTTCGTGCGCAGGAGCCCGATCGGCAATCGCGAGGCCGACACCCTGGCCAAGCTGAAGCTGGGCGGCAGCGGCACGTTCGGCTTCCATCTGGCGCTGCCGTTGAAGCAGGGCCTCGGCGAGCCGCGACTCGATGGCGTGGCGCAGCTGAAAGACGCCGACCTCAGCGCGCCGGAATGGAAACTCCAGCTGGACAAGCTCAATGGCCCGCTCAGCTTCGACCTGCACGGCATGCGCGCCGGCCCGCTGGACGCCGGCTTCCGCGGCCAGCCGTCGACCCTGCAGCTGGCGGTCGCCGGAGCCAACAGCGACCCGGCCACCGTGCTGTCGGCGCAGTTGCGCGGCAACTACCGGCTGGCCGAGCTGGTACAGGATTACCCGTCGCTGGACTGGATCGGCAAGCTGGGCGACGGCCGCAGCACGTTCGACGTCGGCTTCGCCATTGCGCACGTGCCGGGCCGCGATGTGCTGGCGCAAACCCTCAGCGTCGACTCGGCGCTGGACGGCATCGCGCTGGAGCTGCCAGCGCCGCTGCACAAGCCGGCCGAGGCCCGCCTGCCGCTGCACCTGTCGATGAGCCTGCCGATCGAAGGCAGCGAGCTGCGCCTCGGTCTGGGCGAGGCCATGCGCGGCTACCTGCGCCTGGCCGACGGGCAGCGCCCGCTGGCCGGCAGTCTCGCGTTCGGCAACAAGATGCCCACCGAGCTGCCGCCGCGCGACCTGCGCATCCGAGGCCACGCCGGCCGGCTCGATGTCACCGGCTGGGTGCAGCACGTGGCGGGCGGCAGCGGCAGCGGCGGCCCGGGGCTGGAGAGCCTCGACGTCAGCACCGACCAGGCCGAGTGGTTCGGCCGCGACCTGGGCGCGCTGAAGCTGCACGCCACGGCGCAGCCGGACCAGCTTAGCGTGGACGTGGACGGCCCGGCGATGCTCGGCAACTACAACGTGCCGACCGGAGAGCTGGACAAGCGCGGCGTTACCGCGCGGCTGAAGCGGCTGTACTGGCCGAAGGACCCCGGCACCGAAGTCGCCAGCCATCCACCCAATCCCGTTGCCGGCGCCGCGCCGCCGGCCGCTGCGATACCGCCGCTGCCGGCTTCCGACCCGGCCAACACCGGGATCAACCCGGCCGCGCTGCCGCCGTTCCACGGGTGGGTGGGCGACCTGCGCATGGGCGACGCCAGGCTCGGCGAGGCGCGCCTGGAAACCTGGCCGACCGCCGAAGGCATGCACATCGAGCAGTTGCGCGCGCTGTCCAGCCGCGTGCAGATCACCGGCAGCGGCGACTGGAACGGCAACGCCAGCAACAGCCGCACGCAGATGAAGATCAGCTTCGCCGCCGAGGATCTCGGCGCGATGCTCGGCGCGCTCGGTTTCGACGGGCTGGTCAACGGCGGCAAGACGCGCGACCAGCTCGACGCCAGCTGGCCCGGCGCGCCCAGCGGACTGTCGCTGGCCACCATGGACGGCACCCTCAGCATCCAGGTCAACGACGGCCGCATCCCCGAGGCGGCGTCACCCGGCGTGGGGCGACTGCTCGGACTGGTCTCGCTGACCGAGCTGCCGCGCCGGCTCACCCTGGATTTCGGCGACGTGTTCGGCAAGGGGCTGGCGTTCGACTCGATCAGCGGCGACTTCAGGCTGGCCAACGGCAACGCCGTCACCGACAACCTGTCGATCATCGGCCCGGCCGCCAGCATTCGCGTCAACGGCCGTACCGGCCTGCGCGCGCGCGACTATGACCAGCAGATGGTGGTGGTGCCGCGCGTCGGCAACAGCCTGCCGCTGGTCGGCGCGGTGGTCGGTGGCCCGGTCGGCGCGGCGGCTGGCTTTGCCGTGCAGGGCATTCTCGGCCGCGGCCTCAACCAGGCCGCCAGCGCGCGCTACCGCATCACCGGCAGCTGGGACAACCCGGTGATCACCCTGGTCGAGAAGCACGGCAGCACGGCCCCAGCGCCGGCCACGCCGCCGCTGCTGCCTGGCGTCAAGCCGGCGCCGACGGTTGTCGCACCGTTGCCCGAAGCGCATCCAGCCGCCGCGACTTCGTCGCCGTGAAGACGACGTCCCGCACGTGACCGCCCGGCAAGGCCAGGCCCATCCTCCCTGACAGGGCGGCGAGCCTGGCCGCTGGTGTCGCGTGACACATGGCAGGCGCATGGCAGTTCAGTACACGCGGAAGCTGCGGATGGCCGGGGTTGGCAGGTAACTGTTCTCGCCGACCCGGCGGCCATGGGCGATCAGACCGGCTTCGGCGCGGCGGGCCTGCAGCCAGTCGGCGCGGTCGAAGCGGAACTGGCCGACGGCGCAGCCGCGCAACTCCGCTTCGATCGCACGCAGGCGGCAAAAGTCGAGGTAGCTGTCCACCTCGCCGGCCAGATGCGGCCAGGCGGCATCGACCAGGATGGCGTCGTCCAGTTGCCTGACCGGCGGCAGGTTGCCAGGGATCAGCGCGTGTTGGCCGTGCACATAGTCCACCACCACACGGGCCGGGGCGATCACGTCGCCGAGCGGCTGCCAGGTGGCATCGCTGAGCATCTGTTCGACGGTGCCAGCCAGCTGCAGCCGTTGCTGGATGCCCGCCGGGCGGGTCGGCGAGGGCTGACCGGCCAGCTCGCGCGAGGCCGTGGCCAACTGGTCAGGATCCAGCGGGAAATGCCGCAGCCGGACCAGCAACTGGTTGAAATGAGCCAGGGCCTCGGCCCCGATCAGAAAATCGCCCAGGTGGCGACGGCGGGTCGGGTGGTGCAGGCTGGCCCAGGTGGGTGACTGCAGGGCGGCGGGCAGCGGAGCAAGGGTGGCAAGCTGGGCGTTCATGGTGTGGCCTCCGGACGGGTTGATGCGCCACGGCTTGCGGCGCGGTGGAGAGGCTCCACCCCACGGCGTTTTGAGTCATGATGGAAAGGCTGGGCTTGTATGAGCGAACGCTGAGGTTTGTGTGATCGTCTGAGAACCTGTTCGTCGAACGGGCTCTGAGGGCTTTCCCATGGAGCGGACGGAATCGGGCGCGCGCAACGGGGGGGCTGCGCCTTATCGCTTCGGCGACATCGTGGTCGATCCGGCCGCGCACACCCTGTTGCGGGCCGGCGTTCCGCAGCCGGTGGAGCCGAAAGCCTTCGCGGTGCTGCTGGCATTGCTGCAGCGCCCCGGCGAACTGATCGGCCGCGACGACCTGCTCGACCAGGTGTGGGGCCACCGCCATGTCACGCCGGGCGTGCTGACCCGCGTCATCGCCCAGCTGCGCCATGCGCTGGACGAGGACCCCCAGCAGCCGCGCTACATCCAGACACGGCATGCCCTGGGCTACAGCTTCATAGGGCAGCTGGAGGACCTCACGGGCGCCGCCGCTGCGGCGGCGCCCGTTGAGGGCGGCGAATCGCCAGCCGCCGTCGTGCCGCCACGCGCCGAGGCGGCCGTCGAATTTGCGCCACCACGGGCCACTGTGCCGCTACAAGCAACACTGCCGGTGTGGAGTGCCGAGAAGCCGGCCGCACCTGTCCGTGCGAAGCCAGGACGCTGGTCGACACTGGGCGCCATCGCCTTGCTGGCGGGGTTGGCGGCGTGGCTGCTGATTCAGCGCCACGTGCCACCGCCCCGGCCGGTCGCGGCTTCGGTGGCGGTGCTGCCGTTCGTCAACCTCAGCGGCAGGCCCGGCGACGACTACTTCGCGGAAGGGCTGGCCGAGGAAATGCGCGACGCGCTGGCCGGCGTGAGGGGCCTGAAGGTGGCCGCCTCGGTGTCGCCCGCCGCCAGCAGGGATGCCGCCGACGCCAGGGCCCTGGGCGACAGGTTGGGCGTGGCCTCGATCCTCAGCGCCAGCGTGCGCCGCGAAGGCGCGCGCCTGCGCATCACGGCGCGGCTGACCGACACGGCCACCGGCTTCACCCTGTGGAGCCACACCTACGATCGCGAACTTTCCGGCGTCTTCGACACCCAGAGCGACATCGCCGAAGAGGTGGTGCACGCGCTGCTGGGCGCGATCCCTGGCGACAGCGCGCTGTCGAAACGCCTGACCGCCACCCGCAGCGAGGCGGCCTTCGACACCTACCTGCAGGGCATGCAGCTGCTGCGCCACCCCGACCAGCCGGATGCCGCCGACCAGGCCATCGCGCGCTTCGGCCAGGCGCTGAAGCAGGACCGCGGCTTCGCCAAGGCGCAGGCGGGCATCTGCCGCGCCGAGAGCTGGCGCTTCCAGAGCCAGCGCAGCCCGACCGCGCTGGACAACGCCAAGGCGGCCTGCCAGCAGGCTGAGCAGATGGATCCGGGCGCGCCAGAGGTGGACCAGGCGCTGGGCGACCTGTACCGCGCCGCCGGCGACCCCGAGCGCGCCCTGCAGCACTACCGCAAGAGCGCGCAGGCGCCGGGGCAGGCAGTGAACGCGCACGTGGGCATGGCCAAAGTCTACGCGGCGCAGGGGCACGGTGAGCTCGCTCTGGCGGAATTCCAGCAGGCGCTGAAGCTGCGCCCCGAGGCTGCCTTCATCCATGCCGAAATCGGCTACCAGCAGTATCTCGACGGCAAGCTGCCGCTGGCCGTGGCCTCGTATCGTCGCGCCGTCGAGCTTGACCCGAAGAACGCGGAGCTGTGGGGCACCTTGGGCGGGCTGTATGTGGAGGCAGGCAACGATGCGGCAGCGGCGCCGGCACTGGAGCACGCGATCGCGATTTCGCCGGCGGCGGACACGCTGACCAACCTCGGCCTGCTCAGATACCGGCACGGCGACTATGCTGGCGCGGTGGTGCTGCAGCGCCAGGCCACCACGCTGACTCCGGACGATTTCATGATCTGGAGCAACCTGGGCATGGCCCTGCGGGCAGATCCGGAGTCGCGCCCCGCCGAGATCCGCAAGACGTTCGAGGAAGCCGCCTGGCGCGCCCAGAACTATCTGCAGGTCAAGCCCGACGACGCCCGGGCGGCTGCCGAGCTTGGTTTGTACCGGGCGATCCTGGGCAACCCGGCCGAGGCCCGACGACTGGCCTTGCGCGCCGAGGCACTGGGCGGCCAGCCCGCCGACGTGGCCATGCTCGACGCGGAAACATTCGCCTTGCTGGGCGATCTCGATCAGGCGCGCCAGCGGCTGCTGGCCGCGCGTGCCGCCGGCATCCCCGAAGCCCTGATCGGCGGCAACCACACCTTCCGTCGCCTGGGCTTGCTGTCGCCACCGACGGCGGCAGGCAGGCCCGCAGGCACGGAGCCACCCGCCCCGCATTCGAGTGCGGGACACTCAACTGGAGGATGACCCATGGCCAGCAGACTCAACCGTGACAAGGCGCTCAGCGAGAAGAGCAGCGATATCGGCAAATTGGTTCCCGCGGGACGGTCGCGCGAAGAGGCCGCGTCGAGAAAACCGTCATCCCGGCCCAAGCTCGAACAGGTGACCTACAGTTTCAATCTGGATGACATCCAGGCCCTGCAGATTTTCCGCGTCGCCACCGGGGTGGTGATCAACCCGCCACGACCGCGGCAGGGCTGGGGCATCAAACTGACCCTGGAGTTGCCCGTGGAACGGCCGCAGCGCTGATTGCGGCGCGCCAGCTGCGGCAGCAGACGGGTGGGCCTCGGTGCAGCCACCCGTTCACGGAAGAAGCCCGGCCAGATGCCTGGCTTCTTTCCTGGCATGCATGGATGCGTTGATTCCGCGCAACATGCCACCATTAACAGATCACCGCTTTGCCTTGGTTTCCCCATGGATTCATTGATCACCCTCGCCGAAAGCAAGCTGCTGGCTCCCGGCGGCCTCGCCACCGGCGACCTCGACCGCGTGTTCGGCCAGCTGATGGGCCCGGCAATCGACGCCGCCGACCTGTACTTCCAGCATTCGCGCAGCGAGTCGTGGACGCTGGAGGAGGGCATCGTCAAGGACGGCAGCCATTCGATCGAACAGGGCGTGGGCGTGCGCGCGATCTCCGGCGAGAAGACCGGCTTCGCCTACTCCGACGAGATCGTGCTGCCGCAGCTGCTGGAGGCGTCGAAGGCCGCGCGCGCGATCGCCCGCGACGGTCAGGGCGCCGGCCAGCCGCTGGCGCTGCATGGCGCGCGTGCGCTATACCCGGCGATCGACCCGGTCGAGAGCCTACCCAACCCCGACAAGATCGCGCTGCTGCGCGAGGTGGATGCGTACGCGCGCTCGCGCGACCCGCGCATCAAGCAGGTCATCGTCAGCCTGGCCGCCACCATCGACACCGTGCTGATCGCCGCCTCCGACGGCACGCTCGCCGCCGATGTGCGCCCGCTGGTGCGCATCAACGTGCAGGTGATCGTCGAAGCCAACGGTCGCCGCGAGCAGGGTTATTCCGGCGGCGGTGGCCGCTACGGCTACCGCGAGCTGATCGAGAACGGTCGCGCGTTGCGCTTCGCCGACGAGGCGGTGCGCCAGGCACTGGTCAATCTCGATTCGGTCGATGCACCCGCCGGCCAGATGACCGTGGTACTCGGCCCCGGCTGGCCCGGCGTGCTGCTGCACGAGGCGATCGGCCATGGCCTGGAAGGCGACTTCAACCGCAAGGGCAGCTCCGCGTTCTCCGGCCGCATTGGCCAGCGCGTGGCGGCGAAGGGCGTCACCATCGTCGACGACGGCACCCTGGTCGGCCGCCGCGGCTCGCTCAGCATCGACGACGAAGGCACCCCCACCGAGTGCACCACGCTGATCGAGGACGGCATCCTCAAGGGCTACATGCAGGACAAGTTGAACGCCCGCCTGATGGGCATGGCGCCCACCGGCAACGGCCGCCGCGAGTCCTTCACAGCGCTGCCGATGCCGCGCATGACCAACACCTACATGCGCGCCGGCCAGCACGACCCGGCCGAGATCATCCGCTCGGTGAAGAAGGGCCTGTACGCGCCGAACTTCGGCGGCGGCCAGGTCGACATCACCAACGGCAAGTTCACCTTCTCCGCCAGCGAGGCCTACCTGATCGAGGATGGCACGATCACCCGCCCGGTGAAGGGCGCCACCCTGATCGGCAGCGGCCCCGACGTGCTCAACCGCGTCTCGATGATCGGCAATGATCTGGCGTTGGACGAAGGCGTGGGCATCTGCGGCAAGGACGGGCAGAGCGTGCCAGTCGGCGTGGGCCAGCCCACGTTGAAAATCGACTCGATGACGGTGGGCGGCACCGCCTCGTAAGCTTCGCTCCACGATCAGGCCCAGGGTTCTCGCACTCCCCCTGCGAGGGCCACGCCGACCTCTCAGTCGTCATTCCGGCGAAGGCGACCCAGGCCCCGGTCGTCATTCCGGCGAAGGCTACCCAGGCCCCGCTCGTCATTCCGGCGAAGGCGACCCAGGCTCCGGTCGTCATTCCGGCGAAGGCCACCCGGCCCCCGGTCGTCATTCCGGCGAAGGCCACCCCAGTCTCCCGCTCGTCATTCCGGCGAAGGCCGGAATCGCACTTGCTGTTGCGGGCGACGCTTTTTGCCTGCCCTTGTGCCTTGTGCATCAGAGCGAAGAGCTTTCGTCTGCCTTCGGCAGCCGAGCTACCTTTCTCTGTGTGGCCAGCGAATCATGGTCCAAAGCGAGCCCGCTCCGCTTGGCGCTTGTTGGGCTTCGGGCAACTGCTCCTGCGTTGCCTCAACTCGGGCATCCACAGCTCGCCATGCCCGCAAGGTTCACGACCGGGCTACGGGATTTTGCGACAGCACATCCTGGGCTGGTGTCCCAGCGCGGCGATCCACGATTTCCTGTCGGCTCCCTGTGCGCCGTAGGCCCCCGATGGGGTGCGCCTGTGACGGCCCGGTGAATTTCCGCCCGTTGTGGTGGTGCTTGCGGCATTGCGCGCCAAAGGCTTATCGCTGGTGTTTGATTGGCGTCAATATCCTGGGTATCTGATCGTCAAAGACTGCGCCTGCATCCAGCCAACACACTGGAACCGTCGGGAGAACGCCATGAGCACTTGCCGGAATAGCCCCGTATCGCGCTGGTTCGCTGCCCACAGTCGACTACCGCGCTGGATCGCACTGATCGCGCTGGCATGGCTGGGGACACCCACCCTGGCATCGGCGGTGCCGTCGTACGCTCGACAGACCCAGGAACCCTGCGTGGCCTGCCACGTGGGCGGCTTCGGTCCGGAACTCACCCAGTTCGGGCGCCAGTTCAAGCTGCTGGGCTACACCATGAAGGTCGGCGACCAGACGGATATCCCGCTTTCGGCCATGCTGGTCGAGTCGTTCACGCATACCCGGAAAGCCCAGATCGAGGCCCCGGCTAAGGGCTTCGGCACCAACAACAACACGGAGCTGCAGCAGGCGTCGGCATTCCTCGCCGGGCGCCTGAGCGAGCACATCGGCGTGTTCGCGCAGGCGACCTACTCCGAGAACGGCGGCCTGCTCGGCTGGGACAACATGGACTGGCGCTACGCGCGCATGTTCAGCCACGGCAGCCACAGCGGCATCTGGGGCATCTCGCTCAACAACAATCCCACCGTCAGCGACGTGTTCAACTCCGCGCCGGCGTGGAAGTACCCCTACATGTCGGCCGATCTCGCCCCCGGCGCGCCCGCGCAGCCGATGCTGCTCGGCGGCCTGGCCGCGCAGGTGGTCGGCGTCAGCGCCTACATGCAACTGGACGGCGCCTGGTACATGGAGCTGGGCGGTTATCGCTCGCTGTCGCCGGCGTTCCTGCGCCACGTCAATGCCGGCTTCGACGGTCGCCTAAGCGGCGTCACGCCCTACGCGCGCCTGGCCTACACCTGGAACCTGCCCACCGGCAGCTTCACGGTCGGCGGCTTCATGCTGAACATGCGTCGCGGGCAGGTCGGCACCAACGACGTCGGCGACGCGGTGGCGCTGCCCGGGCCGACTGACCGGTTCCGCGACTTCGGCGTGGACTCCAGCTACATGTACGCCAATGGCGACCACGTGATCACCGTCGACGGGCTGTACGTCCACGAGAGCCAGAAGCTGGATGCTACTTACGGCGGCGGCGGATCGGACAACCTGCACGACACCCTGCAGTCGCTCAACCTCAAGGGCAGCTACTGGTATCGCCACACCTACGGCGTGACCCTGGCGTCGTTCGTGTACAACGGCAGCAAGGACGCCACGCTCTACGGCAACGACGGTTCGCCGAACACCCAGGGCGAAAGCGTCGAGCTCGACTACAGCCCGTTCGGCCAGTCCAGCTCGTGGCATCAACCCTGGGCCAACGTGCGGCTGGGTCTGGAATACACCTACTTCAACCGTTTCAGCGGACGCGTGCACAACGTCGACGGAGCAGGGCGCAACGCTCACGACAACAACACGCTCTATCTCTACATGTGGCTGGCGATCTGAGCAGATCGGAGCGAGGGGCCTTCGCTTGCCGTGGCGAATCCAGACCCCTCGCTCCCGGTTCTGGGGCGTGATTTCACGAGCTGCCGCAAGCAGGGGCTGGGCGCGCACAGCCAAGGGGTGCCTTCTAATGCAAAAAAGGCCTGGTTATCGACCAGTGGTGGCTAGGCGCTGAAGCGAGCCAAGTACGTCACCGGGTCAAGCGCGCAATGACTGCCTATCGCCCTTGGCAGCTGGAAAACCCTGGGCTTCACGCGAAAGTCGAAAAGTCTGTACAGGCGATACTTGTCCGCGTCAGCATTTGAGCGCGCGATTTCGTTGCGACTGACATAGAACGGCGTCAACTCGCCGAACGCCGTCGTCTTGACTTCGATCAGTCGCTCGCGACCGTCGCTTTCGAAGGACAGGATGTCGTAGCCCAAACCGTCGCCTTGGCTTGCGGCGATGTGCTCGACACGCTCACTCAATACCTTCTTGCCTTCGGCATGCAACCGGCGTGACTCCAGCTCGAGCACAAACAATTCGCCTGCGCGGCCAAGCGAACGGTTGCGCGCTTCGCGGGCGAGGTAGTCGCGTCGAACTGGTGAAAACCGGGGCGCGTATTCGGGAGCGGTTTCGCGTACTTTCGCGGGCTTCGGTGCGGGCACCCAGACCGTCCTGGGCTCATTGACAGCAATCTCGATAGCCGGGCGCTCGGCAGCAGCTTGGGCTGCTGCGTCAATGCCGGTGTTCCCGCTCAACTGCGATTCCACCACGTCCAGCAGTTCGGCCTGGTAATTGGAACGGGGCTTGTAGCCGATGATGCTCGGGTACCCCAGCGTGAGCAGGACTGCGCTGATGTTGCAATGCTTGAACTCGACTGCCCCACGACTACGGCCATCAAGCTTCCCCATCAGCGCTTCGGCGTACTCGGTCTTGTTGTAGCGCTGACCATTGAGTTCCAGCGTCAGCATCGTGAGATATGAAGCGACGCAAGCCTCAATTTCCATCCGCGACCAATCGTCGCCTCTAGCCATGTGATTCGCTCCCCGAATGGATGTTCTCAAGTATAGGCAGGCGGCTGCTAGTCGGGGCCGAGGGGGAAAAAAACTGAGGTTGGGGAGAACTCGGCGTGGCGAATGTTTTTGGGTCGCCGAAACGCCGTTCGCCTACGCTTCCGCGCATGCGTGCGCACGCAAAAGAGGAAGTAGCTCGAATGCCGCGGGCAGGCGAATGCTCTTGTTCCCCGGCGACAACGAGTGCGATTCCGGCCTTCGCCGGAATGACGGGTGGGGGCGGGACGAGGTACGGCCTTCGCCGGAATGACGATGATGGGCGTGAGGATTTTCCGCGTATGCGTTTTCCGCCATACGCAGGAGTGAAACGATCAGCCTTCGACTGAGTCGCCCGCCTCCGCCAGCTCCTTCAGCACCTGAAAAATCTCCCGGTACGCCCGCGGCGGCTTGTTCGGTGTGTCCTTCTCGATGCGGGCCTGGCGGATCAGCGAGCGCAGGTGCTGGCGGTCGGTGCCGGGGTGTTCGGCGAGCAGGGTGGACAGCGCGTCGTCGCCGTCGTCGCCAAGCAGGCGCTCGCGCAGTGCCTCGATGCGGTGCATGGCGGCGGTTTCCTGGCGCTGTTTCTCGCGGTTTTCGCCGAGTTCGGCACGCACGGCGGCGAATGCCTCGTCGTCGTGGCGACGCATCAGCTTGGCGAGGAAGGCGAGCTGGCGCTTGCGCGCGATGTGCGAGGGGATGCGCCGTACGTTGGCGATCTCGTCGCGCACGTCGTCGGGCAGGTCGAGTTTGCCCAGCCGGGTCGGGGGCAGTTCGACCAGCTGGGCGGCCAGTTCGAGCACGGCCAGTGCCTCGCGGCGCTGCTGGCTGCGACTGGGACCGTAGTCGGTGTCGTCGAGTTCGTGCTGGTTGCGGCTGCGGCTCGGGCTCAAGGTCTTGGTTCCGGAAGAAGGGCTCGAATCAGACGGGGGCGCTGCCGGTCGGCCCGGCCTGTTCGCCGTCGGCCTGTTCCAGCGCAAAACGGGCGATCGGTTCGCCGTCCAGCTCGATGGTCTCGTTGAACATCGCGGCGGGACGCACCCACAGTCCGTGGTCGCCGTAGAGCGCCTGGTAGACCACCAGTGGTTCCATCGTCTCGCTGTGGCGGGCAGTACCCAGCACGCGGTAGCGCTGGCCCTTGTAGTGACGATAGATGCCGGCGGTAGGTTGCATGGCGTTCTCCGCTTTGCATTTGGCCGCCGCGCCCCCACGTTTCGGGGCAGCGGTCGCGGACCGCTTATTCTACCCGCCTATATCCCAGGAAACCCCATCGTGAGCGAAGTTGCCATCAGCCAGGACCGCAGCCTGCACGAGCTTGACCGCCTGGCGGAGCTGGCCGAGGACGTGATCCGCCGCGCCCGTGCCGCCGGCGCCAGCCAGGCCGAGGTGGCGGCGAGCATCGACACCGGCCTGAGCGTGAACGTGCGTCTGGGCGAAGTGGAGACGGTGGAGCACACCCGCGACCGCGGTTTCGGGCTGACCGTGTACTTCGGCCAGCGCAAGGGCTCGGCCAGCACCGCTGACCTCAATCCCGACTCGATCCAGGCCACGCTGGAGCAAGCCTGCGCGATCGCTCGCTACACCGAGGAAGATCCCGCCGCGGGGCTGGCCGATGCGGCACGCATGGCCACGGCCTTTCCCGACCTCGACCTGTGGCATCCATGGGACATCGACACCGCGCAGGCGATCGAGCTGGGCATCGCGATCGAGGACGCCGGCCGCGTGCACGCCGGCATCAGCAATTCCGACGGCGCCAGCGTGCAGGCGGGCGAAGGCCTGTCGGTGTACGCGAATTCGCACGGCTTCGTCGGGCGCGAGCGCGGCACGCGGCATGCGCTGTCGCTGGCGCTGATCGCCGGCGACGAGGACGGCATGCAGCGCGACTACTGGTACGACAGCGTGCGCGCCGCCGGCGATTTCATCAGCGCACAGGCGCTCGGCAACAAAGCCGCCGAACGCACGCTGGCGCGGCTGGGCGCGCGCGGCCTGTCCACGCGGCAGTGCCCGGTGCTGTTCGCACCGGAACTGGCGCGCGGGCTGGTCGGCCACCTGCTCGGCGCGGTCAGCGGCGGCGCGCTGTATCGCCGCGCCAGCTTCCTGCTCGACCACGCCGGCAAGTCGATCATGCCGGCCTGGCTGAACATTGACGAGCGGCCGCACCTGCCGCGCGGGCAGGGCTCGGGCAACTTCGACGCCGAGGGCGTGGCCACCGTCGACAGCGCGCTGGTCGAGGGCGGCGTGCTGGCGCGCTACGTGCTGGGCAGCTACTCCGCGCGCAAGCTGGGCCTTGAGTCCACCGGCAACGCCGGCGGTGTGCACAACCTGATCGTGGAGCCGGGCGCGGCCGATGGCGAGCGCAGCGATTTCGCGGGCATGCTGCGGCGCCTGGGCACGGGCCTGCTGGTGACCGAGGTGATGGGGCAGGGCGTGTCCGTGGTCACTGGCGACTATTCGCGGGGCGCGGCGGGCTTCTGGGTCGAGAACGGCCGCATCGCCTACCCGGTGGAAGGCATCACCATTGCGGCGAACCTGCGCGAGATGTTCGCCGGCATCGTCGCGGTGGGCACCGACGTGGACCCCCGCTCGCACGTCCTTACCGGCTCGATCCTGCTCGATCGAATGACGGTGGCGGGCGAGTAGGTGCGGTTGCCCTAGGGCCGATCACGCGCGATGCTCTCGCCGTACTGAAAGCGAACGGCTTTCGCTCGATCGCCCCTGTAGGAGCCCGCTCGCGGGCGATGCTCCCGCTTGTCCCCGCATTCGAGGCGCAGAGCTTCCAAAGCAAGAGCTTTCGTCCTCCTTCGGAGGCCGAGGTACTTCTCTTTTGCTTGTCCAAAAGAGAAGTACCCAAGAGAAAACGACCCCCCGTTTGGCGCTTGCCGGGCATCGTGCCCGGCAAGTCCGTGAGTCGGGGCCGGGCTTTTCGAGCGGGCTCGGGCAACCGCTCCTGCGTTGCCTCAACTCCGGCATCCATGCCGTCGCCTGCCCGCGCGAAAAGGCGAGTCCATCCATGGACTCGCCCGCTGCGCGGCCTGTCGACCCCGCCTCACCGCCGCGCAAGGGACCCCGGGTAGAGCAGCGGGCCATCCCGGCCCGCACTCGGTGGAAAGCCGAAAAGCGAAGAGCGAAGCCACAGCAAAGCGCCGCTTTGCTGTGGCTTCGCTCCTGCTCTTGATCTGGCTCTTCTGAAGAGTGCGCGCTGGGAGCGCGCTGCTCTACCCGGGGCCCCTATGGCGCGGCGGG
>NZ_AJXW01000031.1 GCF_000264375.1 Rhodanobacter thiooxydans LCS2 | reverse complement strand
GGGCGAGTCCACGCGATTACGCAGCAAGTGGGTGCCCTGAGAAAGCCGTGGCCTTGCGGCCGCGGTGTGGGGTGAATCAAGCGCCCGGGCTTACCAGATCCTTACCTGCTTCGCGCCGTCGCGCACCATCGCGTCGACCGTCTTGCACTGGAATGCCCTGGCGAATTCCGGCATGTTCGAAGGCGCGCCGATCGCGCGGAATTTCGCCGGTGCGTGCGGGTCGGTGTTGAGCAGGGTCAGCTGCGCCTCCGGGCGGATGTTGCCGCGCCACACGCGCGCCCAGTTGAGGAAGAAGCGCTGGTCCTGGGTGTAGCCGTCGATCTTGCGCTGCGCCTTGGCCGGGTTCTTCGCCAGTGCCATCTGCAGCGCGGTGTACGCCGCGTTGAGGCCGCCCAGGTCGCCGATGTTCTCGCCCATGGTGAGCTGGCCGTTGACGTGCTTGCCGGGCAGCGCCTCGTAGCCGTCGAACTGTGCGCCGAGCTTGGCGGTGCGCGCCTCGAACGCCGTGCGGTCCGCATCGGTCCACCAGTTCGCGTTGTTGCCGTGGGCGTCGAACTTGCTGCCCTGGTCGTCGTAGCCGTGGCCCATCTCGTGGCCGATCACCGCGCCGATGCCGCCGTAGTTGATCGCGTCATCCGCCTTGGCGTCGAAGAACGGCGGCTGCAGGATCGCCGCCGGGAACACGATCTCGTTCTTCTGCGCGCTGTAGTAGGCGTTCACCGTCTGCGGGGTCATGCCCCATTCGCTGCGGTCGACCGGCTTGCCGATCTTGGCGATGGCGTAGTCGTAGTTGAACTTGTCCGCCGCCTGCACGTTGCCGAAGTAGTTGGTCGGCGTCAGCGCCAGGCCGGACCAGTCGCGCCATTTGTCCGGGTAGCCGATCTTCGGCACGAAGGTGGCCCACTTCTGCAACGCCTTCTGTTTGGTCTCGTCGCTCATCCATTCGAGCTGCTCGATGCGCGTGCGGAAGGCCGCGCTGAGGTTGGCCACCAGTTCCTCGGCGCGCTGCTTCGAGGTCGGCGAGAAGTTGTCCGCCACATACAGCTGGCCCAGCGCCATGCCCATGCCGTCGTTGGTGGCGTCGAGCACGCGCTTCCAGCGTGGCTTCATCTCCTTCTGGCCGTTCAGGGTCTGCGCGTTGAACGCGAAGTCCTCCTGCTGGAACGGCGTGGACAGGTGCGGCGCCGCGCTGGCGATCGCGTGGTAGCGCAGGTAGGCCTGCCACTGCGCCAGCGGCATGTCGCCGAGCATCTTCTGCACCTCGGCGAAGAACTTCGGCTGCGACAGCGAGAAGCCATCCTTCACGTCGGCGCCCTGTGCCTTGAAGAACGCGGGCCAGTCGAAGTCCGGCGTTACCCGGTCGGCCTCGGCGATGCTGACGTAGTGGTAACGGTTTTGCGGGTTGCGCATTTCCACCGGCGGCAGCGACACGGCGGCGAGGCGGGTCTCGAACGCCAGCACCGCCTTGGCCTGCTGCTGCGCGTCGGCGGCGCCCACGCCGGTCAGTTCGAGCAGCTTCGCGATGTGCGCGACGTAGGCGGTGCGGATCTTCGCGAAGTCGGGCTTGGCGTAGTAGTCGACGGTGGGCAGGCCCAGGCCGCCCTGGCCGGCGTAGGCAATCTGCCGGTTGGAATCCTTGAAGTCGGCGTTGCCGGAGAAGCGGAACAGCACCGGCTCGCCGCGGGCGTAGCTGTCGCGGATATAGGCCACCACGTCGGCGCGGGTCTTCAGGGCGTCAATGCGCGCCAGCTGCGGCTTGACCGGATCGAAGCCGGCCCGCTCGATGGCCGCTACATCCATGCCGGAGGCATACAGGTAGCCGATCTTCTGCTCGATCGAACCCGGCTTGGCGGTGCCCGCTTCGCGCGCGGCCTGTTCGACGATTCGGCGCTGCACGTTGAGGCTGTCCTCGCGCAGCGCGTCGAACGAGCCCCAGCGCGTGCGGTCGGCGGGAATCGGGTTGGCGGCGACCCACCTGGCGTTGACGAAACCGTTGAAGTCGGTGCAGGCCTTGATCGAACTGTCCAGCTCGCTCACGTCGAAAGCGGTGGTGGCGGCCAGTGCGCTGCCGCCCAGCGTCATCGCCAGGGCGAATGCCAACGGCTTCATGCAACGGTGCTTCATGGAGGGTTTCCTTCGGGTCGGGGACGCGGGCGTCCGGTCGGTGCAGGTGTCGCAATAAATTGCGATCACCGCAGGCTAGGCAGGCGGCCGGCGAACTGCCCAGTGTCGAAGGTCATGCCCGGACCGCCTGTTCTAGGTCATGGTGGGCGCGCCGGACAGCGCACTATCATCATGACGATGAGCACCCAGACCCTTCCCGTTTTCCGCGCAGCGACCACGGCCGACGTCGACGCCATCGTGGTGCTGGTCGAATCCGCCTACCGCGGCGAATCCGGCCGGCGCGGCTGGACCACCGAGTCGCACCTGCTGGACGGCCAGCGTACCGACGCGGCTGATGTGCGGGGGCTGATCGAGCGTCCCGGCAGCCGCATCGTGCTGGCCGAACGCGATGGCCGGCTCATGGCCAGCTGCCATATCGAGCACCAGGGCGAGGCCGGCTACTTCGGCATGTTCGCGGTCGATCCAGCCGGGCAGGGCGGTGGCCTGGGCAAGCTGGTGCTGGCCGAGGCCGAGCGCGTCGCGCGCGAGGAGTGGCATTGCCGCGGCATGCGCATGACGGTGATCGTGCAGCGCGAGGAACTGATCGCCTGGTACGGCCGCCGTGGCTACCGGCGCACCGGGGACTACCAGCCGTTTCCCTACGGCGACGAGCGCTTCGGCATTCCCCGCCGCGACGACCTGCGCTTCGAAGTGCTGCGCAAGGACTTCGACGAGGTCGCGGCATGAACGACTGGGTCCGCGTCGGCACGCGCAGCGACTTCCTGCCGGGCGAGTTCAAGGTGGTATGGGACGGCGACACGCCGATCGCGGTGTACAACCTCGACGGCGCGCTGTACGCGGTGGAAGACACCTGCACCCACGACGGCGGCGACCTGGCCGGTGGCGAGGTGTTCGGCTTCGAGGTGGAGTGCCCGCGCCACGGCGCGCGCTTCGACCTGCGTACCGGAGCGGTGACCAAGCCGCCGGCCTACGAACCGATCGCCAGCTTCCCCGTACGCGAGGAAGACGGCGCGATCTGGACCCGCGACGACCGCTGACACGCTGTGCGTCGCCGGGGTTTTGCCGGCGGCAAAAGGCGGGGGGTGGCCATGAGGAACCGTGGGTGGGCGGTACTCGCCCTGCTGATGCTGCGGTTGGTGCCGGCCTTGCCGGCAGCGCGCAAGGCCTTACAAGTGGTAGACGAACGCCAGTGACTCCGTCAGCTGCGTGCGCGAACCGTAGCGGGTGACCAGCGGGCTGTCGCCGGCGCCGCCAAGCAGGCGCCCGTAGACCAGCGCCAGCGCCACGCCGGTATGCTGGCTGGTGGGCATGAACAGGTCGCACTCCAGCGAGGCCAGCTGGCCGCCGGCACCGGGTTGCCACACCGGTACCGACAAGGCGCGTGCGGCCTGCGGGTCGATGCCGAAGAAGCGGTTCATCGCCGGCGCGTTCATCGCCTGCCAGCGCAGCTCGAAGGACGGCTGGAGCAGCCCGAGCGGCGGCGGATCCCATTCGGCGTACAGCTCCAGGTAGGCGCCGGCGCCGTTGATGTCGTGGCTGAGGCTGCCGCCCACGTCGACCTGCCGGTTGAGCTGCCATTCGAGGTAGCCGCCCAGGTTGATCCGCGGCGACAACGACGCAATCTTCCCGCCCAGGCTGCCGAGGTCGTCGCGCGAGCGACCCCATTGGTAATCGCCATGGATGCCGCCGCGCCATGCATCGCCGCGGAACAGCTCGACCTGCAGCCCGTCCAGCGTGGAGAAGCTGCCGTGGCCGGGCAGCTCGATGTCGAGGTACGGCACCGGCTCGCTGTGCTGGCTCTTGGCGCCGGGCCAGCTGGGCATGCGCTGCATGCCGACACCGAGGGCGAACACGCTCGAGTCGGGCGCCGCCATGCTGCCTGGCGGCCACAGCAGGCAGACAGCCAGCAGCAGGGCGAGTTGCAACGGAATGGCGCGACGGTTCGACATGAGGCGGCAGCATACGGGCTGCCGGCGCACCGTGGCGGACGATGCAGGGCGCGCGCTCAGCGTCCGTTCCAAAAGGGGAAAGGGCACCGAAAGACAGCTTTCCTAGGCTGCACGACATCATCATGCCATGCGTGCCGACGATGCCCGTTTCCAGCTGGACCATTTTGTGCGATTTCGACGGCACCATTTCCGTCGAGGACGTGATCGACTCGCTGCTCGACCGCTTCGGCCGCCCCGGCTGGGAAGTGCTGGAGCAGGACTGGCGCGCCGGCCGGATCGGTTCGCGCGAATGCATGGCCGGCCAGGTCGACCTGCTGCAGATGAGCCGCGCCGAGCTTGACGAGCATCTGCGCGAGATGTGGATCGACCACGCATTCCCGGGCTTCGTGGCGAAGGCACGCGAACTCGGCGTGCCGATCCGCGTGATCAGCGACGGCCTCGATTACGCGATCCACCGCATCCTCGCCCGCTATGGCCTGGACGACCTGCCGCTGGCGGCAAACCATCTGGCCCCGGCCACGCCGCCGAAACAGTGGCAGCTGACCTCGCCGTTCCAGGCCGACGGCTGCCGCAGCGGCACCTGCAAGTGCGCCTGCGTGGCGAAGGCCCGCAGCGGTGGCGCGAAGACCCTGCTGATCGGCGACGGCGCCTCGGATTTCTGCGCCGCCGACCGCGTCGACTTCGTGTTCGCCAAGCATCGCCTGATCGAGCACTGCCGTGCCGCCGGCATCCCCTACATGCCGATCACCGGCTTCGAGGACGCGCTCGAGCTGCTGCCGCAACTGCTCGACGGCAGCCTGTTCGACCGTCCAGCCGTGCCGGCGCCGGTCGCGCTGGCCTGATCGCCGCCAACCCGCGCGGCTTCCCCATCCCGCTTACCGACTCCGGATTTCCGATGAATGTTTTCGACAAGAACGCTTCCGTGGTGATCGACGACGCCGAGCTGCTTGCCGACGAGGCGAAGTACAGCTCGTTCGGCGACACCGTGCACTACGTAAACCCGCCGAAGATCTTCCGCCACGGCGAAGGCAGCTACATGTTCGACACCGCCGGCACGCCGTTCCTCGACCTGCAGATGTGGTACTCGGCGGTCAACTTCGGCTATGGCAACAAGCGCCTGAACGACACGCTCAAGCGCCAGATCGACCTGCTGCCGCAGGTCGCCAGCCAGTATTTGCACCAGACCCGCATCGAGCTGGCCAAGACAGTGGCGCGGGATGCGAAGAAGAAGTTCGGCCTGGACGGCCGCGTGCACTTCAACGTGGGCGGCGCGCAGGCGATCGAGGATTCGCTGAAGCTGGTGCGCAACTACAAGAACGGCAAGAGCCTGATGTTCGCCTTCGAGGGCGGCTACCACGGTCGTACTCTGGGCGCCTCGTCGATCACCTCCAGCTACCGCTACCGCCGCCGCTTCGGCCACTTCGGCGAGCGCGCGATGTTCCTGCCGTTCCCGTACCCGTTCCGCCGCCCGAAGGGCATGACCCCCGAGGAGTATTCGGACAGCTGCGTGAACCAGTTCGCCCGCCTGTTCGAAACCGAATACAACGGCGTGTGGGATCCGAAAACCAACCAGTGCGAGTACGCCGCGTTCTACGTCGAGCCGATCCAGGGCACCGGCGGCTACGTCGTTCCGCCGATGGGCTTCTTCAAGGGCCTGAAGAAGGTGCTAGACCAGTACGGCATCCTGCTGGTGGTCGACGAGATCCAGATGGGTTTCTGGCGCACCGGCAAGCTGTGGTCGATCGAGCACTTCGGCGTCACGCCGGACGTGGTCGTGTTCGGCAAGGCGCTCACCAACGGCCTCAACCCGCTGTCCGGGCTGTGGGCGCGCGAGGAGATGATCAATCCCACCATCTTCCCGCCGGGCTCCACCCACTCCACCTTCAACTCCAACCCGCTCGGCACCGCGCTGGGTCTGGAAGTGATCAAGATGGGCTACGAGCTGGACTACGAGAAGACCGTGCCGGTGAAGGGCGCGCACTTCCTCGAAGGCCTGCGCGAGCTGCAGAAGAAGCACAAGGAAATCGGCGACGTCGATGGCCTCGGCCTCGCCCTGCGCGCCGAAATCTGCACCGAGGACGGCTTCACTCCGAACAAGGCGCTGCTCGACAAGATGGTCGACATCGGCCTCGCCGGCGACCTCACGCACAACGGCAAGAAGATCGGCCTGGTGCTCGACGTGGGCGGCTGGTACAAGAACGTGATCACCTTCGCGCCGTCGCTGGACATCACGCATGAGGAGATTGATCTGGCGATCAGCCTGCTGGATCAGTTGCTGACGAAGGCCAAGAAGGGCTGATTTGCGCGGTGTGGATCAAAGGCCCGGCAGGCGACTGCCGGGCCTTTTTCATGCCCGCGACTTTCTCCTTCTCCCCGTCATGCCGGCGAAGGCGAACATCGCACCCTCACATCCGTCATGCCTGCGAAGGCAGGCATCGCACTTCACTCGTCGCGCAAGACGACGCATGCCTTGTAGGAGCGCGCTTGCGCGCGATGCTTTTCGGCCCCAGCCAAAGCCAGAGCGGTCGATCGCCTTCGGCGACCGAGTCACTTTTCTCTTGCGTGGCCAAGAGAAAAGTAACCAAAAGAGAAGGCCACCCCGCTTGGCGCTTGCCGGGCATC
>NZ_AJXW01000030.1 GCF_000264375.1 Rhodanobacter thiooxydans LCS2 | reverse complement strand
GTACTGGTCTAATGCTTTCGGACACCTCGATAAGGGATGATTTCCCCCAACGAGGACGAAAAGACATGAACCTATCCACCCGCCGGACCTTCGATGCCACGTTCAAGCTGCAGGTGGTCCAGATGATTCGAGACCAGGGCGTGAGCGTCGGGCAGGTGTGCCGCGACATGAACCTGGTGGACAGCGCGGTTCGCCGCTGGCTGGCCCAGTACGCCGCCGAGCAGAGCGGCGGCCCCGGCATCGGCAAGCCGCTGACGGCCGAGCAACAGCGCATTCGTCAATTGGAAGTCGAGAACCGACGCTTGCGCGAGGACAACGACTTGCTAAAAAAAGCATCGGCCTTCTTTGCCCGGGAACTGAAGTGATCTACCGCATGATCGATCAGTGGCAAGAGAAGGCCGAGCTGACCCAGCTGTGCCGTGTACTCGAGGTCAGTCGCTCGGGGTTCTACGCCGCGCGCCGGCGCTGGCACGCTACGCCGGCGATCTGCGCAACCGGCGTCCACCTGCAGGCGGCGTTCGCGGCCAGTGGCGGCAACTACGGCAGTCGGCGGCTGTGTGCGGCCTTGCGCACGCAGGGGCTGACGCTCGGTCGCCACCGCGTGCGTCGCCTGATGAAGCACCATGGCTTGCGCGCACGCTGGAAACGCAAGTTCACCGCCACCACCAACAGCGCGCATGCACTGCCAGTGGCGGACAACGTGCTCGATCGTCAATTCCAGCCCGCGGCTGTTGACCGGGCCTGGGCGGCAGACATCACCTACATCCGCACCCGCAGCGGCTGGCTCTACCTGGCGGCGGTGATCGACCTGTTCTCACGCAAGATCGTCGGCTGGGCCATGGCGCCGAGCATGCCGGCCGAACTGGTCTGTGCGGCCTTGCAGATGGCCATCGCCGCACGCCAACCCCAACCGGGGCTGCTGATGCACTCCGACCGCGGCAGCCAGTACGCCAGCGAAGCCCATCGCTCGCTGCTGGCCGAACACGGACTGGTCGCCAGCATGAGTCGCAAGGGCAACTGCTGGGACAACGCCGTCATGGAACGCTTCTTCCTGAATCTCAAGATGGAACGCGTCTGGCAGCGCAACTACGCCAACCACGCCGAGGCGGTCAACGACATCACCGACTACCTCGTCAACTTCTACAACCCCATCCGGCTGCACTCCACACTCGGCTACCGCTCGCCCAACGACTACGAAAAGGCGGCTGCAGCCTGAACCGCCCTATCAGCGTGTCCGAAAATACTTGACCACTACA
>NZ_AJXW01000029.1 GCF_000264375.1 Rhodanobacter thiooxydans LCS2 | reverse complement strand
CTTGTTCAGAGTTTCCCTAGTGGCGCCATTTCACGGCAATGGCGCGCAGGTCGTCGCGAAGGGTGGGGTCGAGCAGCTCCGGGTACTCGGCAACGCGCGCGATCAAGCCGAAGACAGTCACGATGTCGCGGATGGCGGTGGTATCGCAGGCCCACACATCGGTCGGGTCGAATGCGCCGTAGCCATCCGCATCGGCCCAGGCAAGCAGGAAGTTGGCACATCGGCTGGCCTGTCCTGAACTTCCCAATGCCAGCTCCGCCAAGTGGTGGATGGCGGCGATTTCGACCTTGGTTGGCTGCGTCGGGTCGTCAGGGGCGTCCACGGCAATACCCAGATCAGGTACAGCTATTGGCTCTTCCATAGGTAAGCGGACCACATCGAGACCTGCAAATTACGATAGCGTCGGAACCGGCGGCGTATTCGGTTCCACGTGATCAGCCAGCAACCGATGGATACCCCCACCCAGCCTCACGCAAGCCGCATCATCCTCATGGAATGGAATCGAATGGAGCATCGAGAGGGTGGTTTCCGCCGCGTCCGTCAGATATTGTCTGGCCATCTGGACGGCCCAATCGCGCGCTCTTCGGACAGCCGCGACGGCGTCGCCACAGGCTTGTGCCACCAGGATGACGTGCGCATCCGTATCAACCTGAAGCACGAGCTCGCTGCGCACTGCGAGCGTGCCGATCCGGCCGGTGAGAAGCCACGTTTCGTCTGCATCGGCGCGCGTCGCCGGGTGGTGCATCTGCTCCACACCGATGGCATCCAGAAAGCCGCCGAGGCGCTTGTTGAAGGCTGCACTGACGGCATGCTCTGGCTGCCAGTACCACGTTCCCGCAACCGCCTCCACCAGTCCGGCTCCCATCGCGTGGATCGCGGCGATCGCTTGCGCATCGACCGCAAGATTGCCGGTAAGCGGAGCGCTTGTCGCTGCGCATCCTGCGGCGTTGCGCAGCCGCATGAGCGCCACATCCTGTCCGGCAACCGCCGTGCCTTGCGAACGCACCTCGATGTCGTTCGCGGACCAGGCAATGGCACGACTCGTACCGGGCCCGACGCGGATGCCATCGCTGATCCGGACGCAGCAGCCGGTGACTGGATCGATCGACCATCCGCTCGGAAGCGGGGTTTCTGGCAGAAGGAGCGCTGCGCGCGAGGCCATGACAACAGCTTCCCGACAAAAGTGACGGTGAAACTAGCACCGGTGTGCGCGACTGCCGGTGACATAGGTCAAGCGGTCCGGGGACAGACCTGATTGCACCGATGCGACTCACGCCAAGATGCACACGCCAGGCCACTCCGCTCTGCGCCAAGTCATGTACACAGATAAGAGAGGCGCCCATAGTCGGCCGCGTGTATTTCTCGACACAAGGCTATGGCAACAGCAAATATCTCCGGCGATGCCCTTGTCGCCCAAGCGCGCGGACTTGTGGTCGGACAGCGCATGGAGGACGCAGAAGTCACGTATCGCAAAGCCCTCTTTCACATGCCTGACCATCCCGAGGCGCTCAACTTCATCGCCATGTGTGAACTCGGGCGCGGGGAATTCGATGCAGCGCACGAGCATCTGGAACATGCCATCCGGATCGACTCGCAGGAAGCCAGCTTTCGGAGAAATCTCGGCATAACCCAGCTCGCACTGGGCCGCGCACAAGCAGCCATCGACACCTTCGAGGAGGTGATCGCGATGGCGCCCAAGGAATTTTCGGCGCGCCTGCATCGGGCCGCGGCCCTTGAAAAACTTGGCAACACATACGACGCCACCACTGCCTATTACCGCGCCATCGCCATCGCGCAGGCGGCGTACCATTGGCGGAACAGACAGACAACGCCCGCCTCGCTGCAACCGCTACTGCGGCACGCCATCAGTTACATCAAGCAGAACCAGAAGCGGATTTTCATGGATTGGCTGCAGCCGGCACGCGAGGAGCATGGCGCCGCGTCGGTGGCCAGGATCGAGGCCGGGCTGTCCATGTACCTCAAGGAAGTCGCGACACAGTATGCCGATGAGCGTCAGCATTGCTCGTTCTTCTACGTACCCGGCGTTGCCGCATCGCCGAGCCTCGATGCCACGCAAGTGCCCGGCATGGATGACCTCGCTCGTGTAGGCGCGACATTCATGGTGGAACTCCGCGCAGCGGAGGCTGCTGGCCGCGAACTCGAGCCCTACTTCGGCACCCACGACCTCGCCATACTGCGCGAACAAGAGGTACTGGACGGCGGCGAGAATGCCCGCCTTGAGGCCCTGTATCTTTACCGCGACGGCGACCTGGAGCCGCTTGGCCGGCAAAGCTGCCCGCAGACATTCGCCGCAGTGAAGTCGTTGCCGCATCCGGTCGAGATCGAGCGACTTGGGCCGAACGTGTACTTCATGGTGCTGGGGCCGGACACCCATATGTTGCCAAGCAAGGGATTTACCAATGCGAGGATCCACATTGAAATCCCCCTGTGGGTTTCCGGACAAACCGTCCGCCAGGTCGCGGATACTGAAAAGGCATGGCGGGCGGGTGAGCCCGTTGCGTACGACGCGACTTTCGTGCACGAATTGTGGAACCACGGCGACGGAACCTCGGCCGCGCTGGTGCTGGACGCCTGGCATCCGGACCTGACTGCCGCCGAATGCATGGCGCTGACGGCGCTGTTTGAAGGCATCAGCCAGTTCCATGTCGCGGCGGGCGTCGAACCTCCGTTCGGCAGCTAACATGTCACGCTCGAGCCACTGACAAACTGCCGATGAATACCGACCAAGTCTTGCATGTGCGGCTGGATCCGCAGCCACCTTGGGCTCGCTTCCAGGACATCATCGTCCGCCTCGACAGTGGCGAGCTGATCGCCGTGGCTATCGAAACGATCGCCGAGCCCACCGGCGCCACTGCGGTGATCGCGTACGCCCGCGCTGTCGGCGTTGATGGCAAGACACGCATCGGTCCGGACGGCTTGCCGATCGCGACACAGGTGCAACGTCCCTATCAAATGACCGATTTGCAAGCGGCTGGATTGCACTTGATCGACCTGCAGCGTGACTGCGTGCGTGCCGTGCTGGGTGAACCAACCAACCACTTCTTTACTGACGCCGCGGATCACGACGAACGCGTGCGGCTCTCCATCCGCAACCGACTGCGCATCCCGACCATGATGAAAACAATCGTACCCGTGGTAACCGAACACTCATGAAGACCGAGCTACCCACGACCGCTGCGCAGACTGTGCCGCGCATTGTCATCCTTGGCGGGGGCTTTGGCGGCCTGAGCTGCGCGAAAGCACTGCGCCGGGCGCACGCACACGTCACACTCATCGACCAGCGCAACTTTCATCTGTTTCAGCCGCTGTTGTATCAAGTGGCGACGGCGGCGCTATCGTTGGCCGACATCGCCATGCCGATACGCTGGATCGTGCGCCACCAGGGCAACACCCAGGTCCAGCTGGGCCGTGTCGAAGCCATCGATCGTCAGGCGCGCAGCATTCAGCTGAGTGGGCATGACCAGGTCATTTTCTATGATTACCTGGTGGTGGCCACCGGCGCCTGTCACACCTATTTCGGTCACGACGACTGGGCACCGTTCGCACCCGTCCTGAAAACCGCCGAGGACGCCATCGCCATCCGTCATCGCGTGCTCGCGGCGTTTGAGCAAGCGGAGGTGACGGCGGATCTGGACGAGCGCCGCCGGCTGCTGAGTTTCGTGGTCATCGGCGGTGGTCCGACGGGGGTGGAAATGGCCGGTGCCATCGCCGAGCTGGCCAGGACCGAATTGGCGATGAAGCATCGCACGCTGCGCGGCCAGCGCGCACGAGTCAGCCTGGTGGAGGCAGGGCCACGGCTGCTGACCGCCTTTCCCACCTCACTCATGCAAAAGGCTCGTCGTTCACTCGAACATTTGGGTGTCCAGGTACTGACGGACACGCCGGTCCAGCTCTGCGATGCGGTCGGCATCATTGCGGCGGGAAAACGCATCGAAACACGTACTTTGATCTGGGCAGCTGGCGTCACCGCTTCCGCTGCCGCGGAATGGTTGGGTGTTGAAGCCGACAAGGGCGGCCGCGTACGAGTCGAATCGGATCTGTCCTTGCCTGGCGACAAGAACATCTTCGTGATCGGCGACACCGCCCACGTGACCAATCCAGACGGACAAGCGGTGCCCGGCATCGCCCCACCGGCCAAGCAGGAAGGCACCTATGTGGGCCGCCTCTTGCTGCGGCGACTTGCCGGAGCATTGCCACCCGGCGCCTTTCGGTACCGCAATTACGGCAATCTGGCGACCGTCGGCCGCAAATCAGCCATTGTGGATTTCGGCTGGATGCGAATGAGTGGTCTGCCGGGCTGGCTGACCTGGGGCGCGGCACACATTTTCTTCCTGATCGGGTTTCGCCGCCGCGTGATGGTGATGTTGTCCTGGCTGTGGTCCTATGTCACGACGGACTACGGCACACGGCTGATCATCGGCAGCCGCCGGAAGCCGTAGTTGCATAGTCCTTCCGCCGCGGCGGCGCACCTTTTTCAGGATTGACTCCCGTTGCGGATTCCGCCTAGGCAGGTGGCCAGGAACGGGGCCAGGTTCACTTTTCCACACGATCAAATACCGCAATGACCCAGGTCGCGTCGCGGCCTGCGGTGGCGGCCAGCCAGACCATCACACCGTCATGGTCTGGCTGGCCGACCCGCACTCGACCCGCCCATGGGCCATCCCGGTCATTCCGCGGCAAGTGAACACGGCTGCATCTATCGCAAGCCTTGCCTGCGCACTCGACTTCCAGACCTATCGAGCAATCCCGCGATCTCAGCTGTGTACCTCCACACAGCGGGCAACGATCCACGGGGGCGATCGTCCGCCAGTCGGAGTAGGTGCCTAATGGCTCGGTCATAGCAAGAACCTTGATCTGCTCACGATTCGCTTTCCCTTCTGGCTCAACCAAGCACCGCGCAGAGCCATCGTATCGGTATCGGGATCAGATTCACTCATCTGACATGGGGAGGTGAACCTGACGCCGTTCGGTCGAACACAGCACACACAAGCAATAGCATCGCGCGCGAGCGCGCTCCTACAAGGGGCGGGCGAAGTGCGATGCCTGCCTTCGCAGGCATGACGGATATGGCAGGGCGCAGCGCAAACCGCCCTCGCCTACAATGCGGAATCTCCCGTATCCGGATCACCCCATGCCCCGCCTGCGCGTCAAACGCTACCTGCTCACCGGCCTGCTCACCTTCCTCCCGCTGTGGGTGACCTGGCTGGTGTTCAAGTTCGTGCTGGGGCTGTTGGCCGGCATCGGCGCGCCGCTGGTGGCCGCGCTGCTGAACGGGCTGGCGCTGGTGGCGCCGCATGCGGCCGAGTCGCTGAAGATGGAGTGGCTGACCTTCATCGTGGCGTTGCTGGTTACCCTGCTGTCGCTGTATCTGCTCGGCCTCATCGCCAATCGGGTGATCGGCCAGCGCTTCCTTGACGCGTTCGATTCCCTGCTGGCGCGCATCCCGCTGGTGCAGACGATCTACGGCGGCACCAAGAAGCTGATGGCGGTGCTGCAGAACAAGCCCAGCGGCATGCAGCGCGTGGTGCTGATCGACTTCCCGCGCCAGGGCATGAAGGTGGTGGGCTTTGTCACCCGGGTGATGGTGGAGGAAGGCAGCGGTCGCGAGATGGCGGCGGTGTATATCCCGACCACGCCGAATCCCACGGGCGGCTACCTGGAACTGGTGCCGGTGGATGAGCTGACGCCGACCGACTGGACGATGGACCAGGCGATGGCCTTCATCATCTCCGGCGGCGCGGTGGCGCCGGATACGTTGCCCGCCTCGCCCCGCCTGCCTGCCGAAAACTCGCAGGAGCATCTTGCGGGAAACGCGTAGGGCGGGCACTGCCCGCCGCCGCACAGGACCACTGAAAGAACCGAGGCCGGCGGGCAGTGCCCGCCCTACGAGGCACAAGCCGAGAGGACGCACCTGCGAGCGAGTGGCTGTCTTCACGCAGAGGTTTGCCATGTACCGATTGCTGTTTGCCGCCCTGCTGGGCATCGCCACGACGACTACGCAGGCCACCGACTGGACCACCCCGGCCGAGGCCGCGCAGTTCCACACTACACCGAGCTACGCCGACACGCTGGCCTACCTTGAGCGGCTGCAGCGCGCGGCGCCGGGCGTGATCCAGCTGGAAACCTTCGGCACCACACCGCAGGGCCGGCCGATGACGGTGGTGATCGCCAGCGCCGGCGGCAGCTTCACGCCGACGGCCGCGCGCGCCGTGCACAAGCCGGTGGTGCTGCTGCAGGCCGGCATCCACCCCGGCGAGATCGAGGGCAAGGACGCCGGGCTGATGCTGCTGCGCGACGTCGCGGTCGCGGGCAAGTACCCGCACCTGCTCGACCGCGTGGTGCTGGTGTACATCCCGGTGTTCAGCGTGGATGGTCACGAGAACGCCAGCCCGTACCATCGCATCAACCAGAACGGCCCCGAGAGCATGGGCTTCCGCGGCCAGTCGCAGTACCTCAACCTCAACCGCGACTACGTCAAGGCCGACGCACCGGAGATGCGCGCGTGGCTAAAGCTGTGGCAGCGCTGGCTGCCCGATTTCCTGATCGACGTGCACACCACCGACGGCGCCGACTACCAGTACGACCTCACCTGGTACACCGAGGACCCGCACAAGCTCAACCCGGCGGTGAGTGCGTGGCAGCACGACGCGATCGTCAACCACGTGCTGCCCGCATATGAGAAGCGCGGCCACCTCGCCTCCATCTACCTGGAGTTCAAGGACGGTCGCGACCCGCGCAAGGGCATCGTGAATTTCGGCTCCGGTCCACGCTTCTCCACCGGCTACGCGGCGCTGCAGAACCGCCCCGCGCTGCTGATCGAGACGCACATGCTCAAACCCTATGCGAACCGGGTGCGGGCCGTGTACGACCTGGTCGAGCTGATGCTGGAGCGGATCGGCGCGCAGCCGGCCGCCCTGCTTGCCGCCACCGCCAAGGCGGACGCCGACACCGTCGCCCGCGCACGTGACACGAACGCACGGGTGGCGCTGAGCTTCAAGCCCGATCCGCAACCGGCGAAATTCGAGCTGAAGGGCTACGCGTTCACGTTGAGCCACAGCGACATTTCCAACAGCGAGTGGATCCGCTACGACCCGCGCGCGCCGAAGAACTACACCATCGACAACTGGAACGGCCTGCTGCCGGACGTCCTGGTCGCGCCGCCGGCCGCCTATGCGGTGCCGGCGCAGTGGACGGCGCTGATCGACCGGCTCGACGCGCACGGCATCACCTACCGCCGCACCGACCGGCCGCTGACCATCCGCGCCGAGGGCTACCTGCTGGACGACCCCGTGTGGGCAAGTAAGCCGTTCGAGGGCCACCTGATGCTGCGCGACTTCCGCCTGCGCGCGGTGCCGCGCCAGGTCTCCCTGCCCGCCGGCTCGGCAATCGTTCCGCTGGACCAGCGCGCGGCGAACGTGGCCATCGAGCTGCTCGAACCGCGAGCGCCTGACTCGCTGCTGCGCTGGGGTTTCCTCGACGCGGTGTTCGAGCCCAAGGAATACGGCGAGCCGCGCGTGCTGGAACAGCTGGCGCGCGACATGCTGGCGAAGGACCCGGCGCTGCAGACCGCGTTCGCACGCAAGCTGCACGACGACCCTGCCTTCGCCGCCGACAGCCGCACCCGACTGATGTACTTCTTCGAGCGCTCGCCGTGGTACGCCGCGCAGGACGTGGGCGCCTACCCGGTGCTGCGCCTGGACGCCGCCCAGCTGCCACAGCTGCCGGCGCCGCAGCACTCGCCCGGCGGACGCCACAACCCTGACCTTTGACACTGGGTCACCCATGACGTTTGGCCTAGCGTGAACGGCCATGCCCGCGTTCCGGGGGGAACCCGACGGCGCGGCCTGACGACACACCACCCAACATTCACAGAGGGATATCCATGACCAAGCAGTATCTGAAGCCACTGGCGCTGACACTGGCCGTCAGCCTGGCGCTGACCGCCTGCGGCAAGCAGGAACCGGCCGCCAAGGCGCCGGCCACCGCCAGTACCGCCGCGGCCGCCGGCACCGCCGCCGCAGCCGACCTCGGCCAGAGCATCTTCGACGTCAGCGAACTGGGCGACAGCGCGCAGGCGTGCCAGGACTTCAACGGCTTCGTCAACGCCAAGTGGGTTGCCGCCAACCCGATCCCGGCCGATCAGACCGTGTGGGGCGCCTTCAGCATGCTGCACGAGAAGAGCCTGGCCGACCAGCACCAGCTGGTGGACGATGCGGTGAAGAACGCCGACGGCGCCAAGGCCGGCTCGATCGAGCAGAAGATCGGCTGGCTGTACCACTCCAGCATGGACATGGACGCGCGCAACAAGGCCGGCTTCGACCCGATCAAGCCCGATCTTGCCGGCATCGACGCGCTGAAGTCGAACAAGGACCTGCAGGCCTGGCTGAACCAGTCCTTCGCCAAGGGCGACGGCGCCGTGTTCAACTTCGGCTCCGGTGCCGACTTCAAGGACGCGAAGACCCAGATCGCGTACACCGAGCAGAGCGGGCTGGGCCTGCCCACCACCGACTACTACACCGACGCGAAGTACAAGGACATCCGCGACAGCTACGTCAAGTACCTGGCCAAGTTGTTCGAGATGACCGGCAGCAGCGCCGACGACGCGGGCAAGCAGGCCGCGCTGGTGTTGAAGTTCGAGACCGACCTGGCGCAGCACTCCATCCCGCGGGTGGAGATGCGCAAGCCGGAGAACCAGTACCACTTCGTGACCGTCGCCGAGGCGAACAAGCTCACCCCGCACTTCGACTGGAGCGCGTTCTTCGCCTCGCAGGGCGTCACCGTCGACAAGGGCTTCTCGCTGTCGCAGCCGAAGTTCTTCGCCGAATTCGACAAGCTGGTGGCCAGCGCGCCGATCGCCGAGTGGCAGGCCTACCTGAAGGCGCACACCATCTCCAACGCTGCCCCGCTGCTGTCCGAGCCTTTCGTGGACGCGCAGTTCGATTTCTACGGCAAGACCCTGCGCGGCCAGCCGCAGCAGCAGCCGCAGTGGAAGCGCTCGCTGACTGCGGTCAACGGCGCGATGGGCCAGGCGCTGGGCCAGCTCTACGTGGCCAAGTACTTCACCCCCGAGGCCAAGGCCCGCGCGGAAGAGCTGGTTACCAACGTGCGCGACGCCTTGAAGACGCGCATCCAGAACCTCGACTGGATGAGCGAGGAGACCAAGACCAAGGCGCTGGACAAGTGGTCCAAGTTCCTGCCCAAGATCGGCTACCCGGAAACCTGGCGCAGTTGGGACGGCCTGAGCATCAGCAAGGACGGCTACTACGCCAACATGCAGGCGGCCGCCAAGTTCAACTACGACTACGACATCGCAAAGATTGGCAAGCCGACCGACCGCAAGGAATGGGGCATGACCCCGCAGACGGTCAACGCGTACTACAACCCGAGCGACAACACGATCAACTTCCCGGCCGCGATCCTGCAGCCGCCGTTCTTCGACGCCAGGGCGGACGACGCGATCAACTACGGCGGCATCGGTGCGGTGATCGGCCACGAGGCCAGCCACGGCTTCGACGACCAGGGCAGCCAGTTCGACGGCGACGGCAACAACGTCAACTGGTGGAGCGACGCCGACAAGAAGCAGTTCGAGGCACGCACCGGCAAGCTGGTCGAGCAGTTCAACGCCTACGCGCCGCTGGCCGACCACCCCGAGCTGCACGTCAACGGCACGCTAACCCTGGGCGAGAACATCGCCGACCTGGGCGGCTTGAACGTCGCCTACGACGCGCTGCAGACCGCGCTGCAGAAGAACCCGGCCGAGGCCGGCAAGAAGATCGACGGCTACAGCGAGGATCAGCGCTTCTTCCTCAACTGGGCCCGCGTGTGGCGCGGCGACATCCGCGAGAAGGCGCAGATGGTCTACCTGAACGCCGATCCGCACTCGCCGATGAAGTTCCGCGCGATGGGTGCGCCGTCGAACATGCCGACCTTCGCCAGCGCGTTCCAGTGCAAGAGCGGTGACGCGATGGTGCGGGCGGCCGACAAGCAGGTGAAGATCTGGTAAGCCTCTGGCCGCCACGGCACCCGCCGTGGCGGCCAGCTTGTCGATCCGGAAACGCCGCGCCATTGCGCGGCGTTTTTCTTTCCGTCGCCCCGGACGCCAGGGCGACCGCAGGACCGCTGCCGGCGCCCCGGCCCGCCACGCGATGGCCCGGAAGCTCCCGCGGCCGCCGCGACGGTTCCCAGCACCGGCCATGCAGCGGATAATCGTCGACCCTTGATGTCAGACGGTTGAAGCATGTTCGTTCCCGGTCAACGCTGGATTTCCTCCGCCGAACCCGAGCTGGGCCTCGGCACCGTGCTGCGCGTCGAAGGGCGCGGCGTGCAGGTGCTGTTCGCCAAGGCCGGCGTGTTGCGGCCGTACGCGATCGACTCCGCCCCGCTGGTGCGCGCCGAGTTCCGCGCCGGCCAGCGCGTCGCCGGCAAGGGCATCGCGTTCCTGGTCGAGCGCGTCGAGATCAAGGACGACTTGCTGATCTACCGCGGCGAAGGTCGCGAACTGCACGAGGGCCAGCTCGACGACGAGCAGAGCGTGAGCCAGGCCGACGACCGCCTGGTCGGCGGCCGCACCGATGCCGTGGCGCAGTTCGAGCTGCGCCTGGAAGGCCTGCAACGGCGTGCCGAGGCACGCCGTTCGCCGATGTGGGGCCTGGGCGCCGCACGGATCGGACTGGTGCCGCACCAGCTGCGCGTGGCCGGCATCGCTTCGGCCCGTCGCCCGCCGCGCGTGCTGCTGGCCGACGAGGTGGGCCTGGGCAAGACCATCGAGGCCGGCATGATCATCGCGCGCCAGCTCGCCACCGGTCGCGCCTCGCGCGTGCTGCTGTTGTTGCCCGACACGCTGGTCTATCAGTGGTTCGTGGAAATGCTGCGCCGCTTCAACCTGAGCTTCGCAATCTACGACGAGGAACGCTGCGAGGCGCTGGAACAATCCGGCGACGCCGGCAACCCGTTCGAGGACGAGCAACTGGTGATCGCCGACTTCGGCTTCCTGGAAAGCTCGCCGAAGTACGCGAAGCAGTTGCTGGACGCACCGTGGGACCTGCTGGTGGTGGACGAGGCGCACCACCTGGCGTGGTCGCCGGAGGCGGCCAGCCCGCGCTACACGATGGTGGAGAAGCTGGCCGCGGCGATCCCCGGCGTGATCCTGCTCACTGCCACCCCGGAACAGCTCGGCCGCAGCGGCCACTTCGCCCGCCTGCGCCTGCTCGACCCGCAGCGCTACCACGATCTCGACAGCTACCTGGCCGAAGCCGACCGCTACCTGGCGCTGTCGAGGATCGCCGACCGTCTGCTCGACGGCCAGCCGCTCGACGACACCCAACGCACCGCCCTGGCCGAAGCGTTTCACGGCGACGCCGCGCTCACCGCATGCCTGGCCGACCCGACCAAACCGGACAACGCGCACGAGCTGCTGGCCGCGCTGATCGATCGCCACGGCACCGGCCGCGTGATGTTCCGCAACAACCGCGCCGGCGTCGGCGGCTTTCCCAAGCGCCGGCCCGAATGGCACCTGCTGCCGATGGCCGCAGTCGACGACAGCACGCGCCAGGCGCTGCTGGCCGAATTCCACGCCGACATCCAGCAGCCGCCGGCGCTGATCGAGGTCGATTACGCCGCCGACCCGCGCATCGACGCGCTGGTCGCCCTGCTCGACGCCCACCTGCAGGACAAGTTCCTGCTGATCTGCCGCAGCCAGGCCAAGGTGCTGGCGCTGGAGGAAGCGCTGCGCACGAAGAGCGGCGTCGGCGTGGCACGTTTCCACGAAGGTCTCAGCATCGTGCAGCGCGACCGCAATGCCGCGTATTTCGCCCAGCCCGAGGGCGCACGCCTGCTGCTGTGTTCGGAGATCGGTTCGGAAGGCCGCAACTTCCAGTTCGCGCACCGGCTGATCCTGTGGGACCTGCCGCTGGACCCGGACCTGCTCGAACAGCGTATCGGCCGGCTCGACCGCATCGGCCAGAAGCACGACATCGCCATCCACATCCTGGCCGTCGCCGACAGCGCCCAGCACGTGCTGGCGCGCTGGTACGACGAGGGTGTCGACGCCTTCCGCATGAGCCCGGCCGACGGCCGCGAACTGCTGCGCCGCTACGGCGAGCCACTGACCCGGCTGGCCGACGAACACGCGCGCGGCGACGACAACCGCGACCAGGAACTGGACGCGCTGCTGGCCGAGACTCGCGCCAGCCACGAGCAGATGGCCGAGCTGATCCGCGGCGGCCGCGACCACCTGCTGGAACTGGCCGCCAGCCGCGATCTGCACGCCGACGAGCTGCAGCAGGCATTCGCCCGCGAAGACCGCGACCCCGGCCGCGACGCGTTCGTGCAGCGCCTGCTGGAGGCGTTCGGCATCCATGCCGAGGAACTCGGTAGCCAGGTGCTGCTGCTCGACCCGCAATACCTGTCCACCGACGCCCTGCCCGGCTTCGCCGAGGGTCCGCAGTCGGTGACGTTCGCGCGCGAAGTGGCACTGTCGCGCGAGGAGCTGCCGCTGCTGCGGCTGGATCATCCGCTGGTCGCCGGCGCCATGGATCTGGCATTGTCCGGCGAACAGGGCAATGCCGCCTTCATGGTCGACGACGTGCTGCCGCCGCGCACCGCGCTGCTGCAGGCGGTGTTCCTGCTCGAATGCGTGGCCGACCGAAAACTCGACGCCGAACGCTTCCTGCCGGTGCTGCCGATCGCGGTCACCGTTGACACCCGGCTGGCCGAGCGCGCCGACTTCGCGCCCAGCGAGATCGCCCTGCGCAAGGCCGGCGACCGCAACATCGAGGTGGCGCGCTACCGCAAGTTCCTGGGCAAGCTGGTGCCGCCGATGCTGGAGCGTGCCGAGGCACTGGCCGGTGCACGCGGACAGGCGCGCATCGACGAAGCCGTGGCCCAGGCCACGCAGACGCTGGATGCGGAGCTGTCGCGCCTGCTGGCGTTGCGTGCGGTGAACCCATCGGTCAGCGAAGCAGAAATCGCCGCCATCGCCGCCGAGCGCAGCGCCCTGCTCGCTGCGCTGCCGCAGTCGCGGCTGCGGCTGGACGCGGTGCGCTTCGTGGTCAGCGCCGATTTCCTCGCACTGCGCTGACCTGGACCCGGCCTCATCGCGGGCTGGGGCGGCGCGTGGCGCCCCTCAGGCCGCGTCCGCCGGCGCCTCACGCATGCGCCGCTCGATGCCGAAGCCGTAATAGGCCACGGTGAGCAGCGCCAGCCACGCCACGCCCACGTAGATCGCCACGCGGGTGTCGGGGCTCCAGCCCAGCATCACCCACACGAAGGCGAGGAAGGCCAGGCACACCACGCTGGACAGCGGCCACACGCGCAGGCGGAACGCCAGCGGCCGTGCCTGGCGCCGGCGGAAGCTCCAGTGCGCCACCAGCACCATGCCCCAGGTCCACACCGTGTTGAAGGCGAGGATAGACATCATCATGCCGAAGATGCGCCCCGGCACCAGGTAGTTCATCAGCACGCCGAACAGCAGGAAGGCCATGGTCACCAGCACCCCGCGCATCGGCACGCCGTGCGCGCTCACCCGGCCCATCGCCGCCGGCGCCTGGCCCTTGTCGGCGAGGCTGTGCAGCATGCGGCTGCCGCTGAAGGTGGTGGAGTTGAAGCTGGACAGCGCCGCGGTGATCACCACGAAGTTGATCAGCGCTGCCGCCTGCGGAATGCCCAGCCGCGCGAAGGTGGTGACGAACGGGCTGCTGTTGGCGTCCAGCGCGTTCCACGGGTAGATCGCCATGATCACGAACAGCGAGCCGATGTAGAAGATCAGGATGCGCCAGATCACCGAGTTCACCGCGCGAGGAATGGTGCGCTCCGGCTGCGCCGCTTCCGCCGCCGCCATGCCGATGGTCTCGATGCCGCCGAAGGAAAACACCAGCACCGGCAGCGCCAGCACCATGCCGGTGACGCCGTTGGGGAACCAGCCGCCGTGCGACCACAGGTTGCTGAGACCGATCGGCTTGCCGCCATTGCCCCAGCCCAGCCAGATCATCGCGCACCCGCCGGCGATCATCGCCACCACGGTGAGCACCTTGATCAGCGAGAACCAGAACTCCAGCTCGCCGTAGATTTTCACTGCCAAGAGGTTCAGGCCACCGATCATCGCCACGCTGGCGAAGGCCCAGATCCACTGCGGCGTGTCGGGGAACCAGGTCTTCATGTAGATACCCACCGCCGTGCTCTCGGCGATGCCCACGCCCATCATCAGGATCCAGTAGTTCCAGCCGGTGATGTAACCGGCCAGCGGCCCCACGTACTTGTGCGCATAGGTGCTGAAGGAGCCGGCGATGGGTTCGTGCGCGGCCATTTCGCCCAGCGCGCGCATGATGATGAAGATCATCGTGCCGCCGAACGCGTAGGCGATGAGCACCGAGGGCCCGGCGAGCTTGATCGTGCTGGCCGAACCGAGGAACAGCCCGGCGCCGATGCACATGCCCAGCGCCATGAAGGTGATGTGTCGCGGGGTCAGCTGGCGCTGCAGGGATGGGCTCATGGAGGGCGTTTCACGGCGTGGAAACGATCAGCGTAGCAGACGCCGACGCGGCTTCCACGGCAGCCGGCCGCGCCAGTACTGGATCAGCACCAGCCCGCCGAGCATGCCGCCGAGATGGGCGAAATGAGCCACGCCCGGCTCGATCCCGGTCACGCCCATGGTCAGCTCAGCGGCGGCATACAGGATCACGAACAGCCACGCCGGCATCGGGATCGGCAGAAAGATCAGCATCACCTTTTCGTGCGGGTAGAGCATGCCGAACGCCAGCAGCAGGCCGAAGATCGCGCCGGACGCGCCCAGCGTGGGGCCGTACTGCGGCGGCGGAAAGAACCACAGCACCGCCAGCTGCAGCAGCGAGGCGACGATCGCGCAGGTGAAGTAGTAGATGGTGAACTCGCGCGCGCCGAAGGTGCGCTCGATGGTGCCGCCGAACATGTACAGCGCGAGCATGTTGAACGCGATGTGGGTGATGCTGCCATGCATGAACGCGCTGGTGACGATCTGCCAGACTTCGAACAGGCCGGAGCCGAGCGGCCACAGCGCAAAATGCAGCAGCAGGAACTGACCCGCCACGTACTGCAGGAAGAACACCGCCACATTGGCAATCAGCAGGTTGCGGGTGACGGGTGGAAGGTCGACAGGCATCAGGCGGTTTCCGTGGAATCAGGGCGCAGCATAGCTGTGCCCGCCAGCTGACCGCGGCCGGCGGCGATCGTTCGGCCATGGCGGCAGCAAAAAGCCGCCTTGCGGCGGCTCGGCGAGGCACCGGCAACGACGGGCATCAGCCCTTGGCAGCCACCTGCGCCATCGCTTCCGGACGCTTGGCGCCGGCGAAGCGCTTGGCCCAGTAGCCCTCGTTGAGGCTGGAGATCTCCACCGACTTGCCGCTGGCCGGCGAATGGATGAAGCGGCCGTTCGAGATGTAGATGCCCACGTGCGAAATGTGCCGCTTGCCATGGGTACGGAAGAACACCAGGTCGCCCGGCTGCATGTCGGCGCGGTTGACCTTCAGGCCGGCCAGGAACTGCGACGCGGAGTTGTGCGGCAGCTGCATGCCGACCGCGTGGGCGAACACGTAGCGGACGAAGCCGCTGCAATCGAAGCCGGTGGAGGGGTCGCGGCCGCCGCGCACGTAGCGCGTGTCGCGCAGTTTCATCGCCATCGCGATCAGCGACTTGCGCAGGTCGGTGATGTCCGCGCTGGCGGCCGCCGTGGCGGCGTCCTGCTCATCCGCGGCAGCATCGGCAAGCGGCTGCGCCGGCGCCAGCATCGAGGCGGCATCCGGGACCACTGACCGCGCCAGCGCGGTCGCCGGGTCGAGCACCGGCAGTTGGACCAGCAGGGGTGAATCGAAGCGGCCGGCCGGCGTGCTGCCGGTGGCGGGTGAAGCGGGGAGACTCTTGGCTTGAAGCGGACCGGATGCCAGCAGCACGAAGACGAGCGCGGCGGCGGCGGTCAGTGGCTTGATGGGCATGCCGGAAAAAATCCCTTGCTGTTCACAGGATTGGCCGCCCAGCAGAAGCCGACGACGTAACGAAGTAGTGAACTTAACAAGAAGAGGGTGCCCAGATGTTGGATCGAGGTTAACTGAACCCTGTCGTTTCAAAAAACGGCGACACTGCGCACATTTCGTCCAACTCATTGATTCAACTTAATTTTACGTGCCACCTACCGGCTCCGGCCAGTAATACGAGTCCGGATATGGCCGGTTGCCGAAGATGGCCGTGCCGATCCGCAGCTCGGTCGCGCCCTCGGCCACGGCGAGCGGGAAGTCGCCGCTCATGCCCATGGAAAGCCGGGGAATGTCATGGCCCTGCGCGATGGCCTGGTCGCGCAGTTCGCGCAGCCGGCGGAAGCAGCCGCGCACCTCGACCGGTTCATTCGAGTGGATCGCCAGGGTCATCAGGCCGCGCACGCGCAGGGTGTCGTAGCCGCGCAGGGTGTCCAGGAAGGGCGGCAGCTGTTCAGGCGGCAGCCCGTATTTGCTGGGCTCGGAGGAGGTCTTCACCTGCACCAGCACGTCGATCGCGCGGCCCTCGTGCTGCAGCCGCCGGTCCAGCGCCTCGGCCAGTTCCAGCCGGTCCAGCGATTGCACTTCGCTGGCCAGCCGCGCCACATCTTTCGCTTTGTTGGTCTGCAGGTGACCGATCATCACCCAATCGATGCCGCAGTCCGCCAGCAGTGGCGCCTTGTCGCGGATCTCCTGCACCTTGTTCTCGCCGAAGCGGCGCATGCCCAGCGCCACCGCAGCGCGGATCAGCTCCGGGCCGAAAGTCTTGCTGACCGGCAGGATGGTCACCTCGGCAGGGTCGCGGCCGGCCTCGCGGCAAGCCTCGTCCACCCGGCGGCGGATGTCGGACCAGTTGGCGGCGAGGTGGGATGCGTCCATGAGAAAAGCCTCTGGCGGTCGCCTCCTCTACCCTTCGGGGAGAGGCTTGGGGTGAGGGGCGGGTGCTCGCAGAAAAGTCGGCATCGAAGCGCGGCGTCTTTGACCACGCACCGCAAGGCCAACTCCTCATCCGGCCCTCTCCCCGCAGGGGAGAGGGAGAAAAACGTTCAGCCCTTGGCGCCCTGCTCGAAGTGCTTCGCCACCACCTCGGCCACCACCATGCTGACCTTCTTGCCGGTGGGGATGTGCAGGAACTCGTTCGGGCCGTGCGCGTTGGAATGCGGGCCGAGCACGCCGGTGATCAGGAACTGCGCCTTGGGGAACTTCTCGCCCAGCATGCCCATGAACGGGATGCTGCCGCCCTCGCCCATGTAGGTGGCCGGCGCGCCGAAATAGTTCTGCGAGGCATCGCTGACCGCCTGCTCCAGCCACGGCGACAGCGCCGGCGCGTTCCAGCCCGAGCCGTCCTTTTCCAGGGTGAAGCTGACCTTGGCGCCGTACGGCGGGTCCTTCTCCAGCAGCTGCTTGACGAACTCGCCGCCCTTGGCGCCGTTCAGCGTGGGCGGCACGCGCAGGCTCAGCTTCACCGCGGTGAACGGGCGCAGCACGTTGCCCGCGCTTTCCAGCGGCGGGATGCCACCGATGCCGGTCACCGCCAGCTGCGGGCGCCAGGTGCGGTTGAGCACCAGTTCGGCCAGGTCCCTGGTGACCGGCTGCATGCCCTCGCTCCAGGGGAACTTGCTGTAGATATCGTCGCCCAGCACCTCGGCCGAGAGTTTGGCCTGGTCGATGCGCTGCTGCGGGATGTCGACGTACAGCTCCTTCGGCTTGATCGTGCCGGTGGTCGGGTCTTCCAGCCGCGACAGCAGCTCGCGCAGGATGCGGAAGCTCGACGGCACCACGCCGGAAGCGTCGCCCGAATGCACGCCCTCTTCCAGCACCTGCACGCTGAGGTTGCCGCCGGTCATGCCGCGCAGGGACGTGGTCAGCCACAGCTGGTCGTAGTTGCCGCAGCCCGAATCCAGGCACACCACCAGCGACGGGCTGCCGATGCGCGCAGCCAGGTGGTCGACGTAGAACGGCAGGTCGTAGCTGCCCGATTCCTCGCAGGCCTCGATCATCACCACGCAACGCGCATGCGGAATGCCCTGCTCGTGCAGCGCCAGCAAGGCCGCCAGCGAGCCGAAGATCGCGTAGCCGTCGTCGGCGCCACCGCGGCCGTACAGCTTGTCGCCCTTGCGCACCGGCGTCCACGGGCCGAGGCCTTCGGCCCAGCCGGTCATCTCCGGCTGCTTGTCGAGGTGACCGTACAGCATCACGGTGTCGTCGCCCTGGCCCGGCACCTCGATATAGATGAGTGGCGTGCGCCCTTCCAGCCGCACCACCTCCAGCGTGGCGCCCGGCAGCTGGCTCAGCTTGGAGCGCGCCCAGGTTTCCATCAGCTTCACTGCCGCGTCCATGTAGCCGTGCGCCACCCAGTCCTGGTCGAACATCGGCGACTTGTTGGGAATACGGATGTATTCGACCAGCTGCGGCACGATCTCGTCGTCCCACAGGCCGCTGACGTAGCGGGAAAGGCGGGCGGTATCCATGACTCACTCCATCAGGCGGACAAGAGCGGCATTGTAACAGCGCGCTTCCGGCGCACCGACACGCAAGCGGAAGCCGCCCACAGCCGAAAGCGCCCGCTGCGCACGCCAACCCTGCGGCAGCCCCCACTGCGCTGCCTCGCGCCGCGGCGCCATAGTGCACCGGCGGCCGCGGATGCCGCCACTCATCGCCCAAGGAGAAAGGCCATGTTCAACAAACTCGTCACTGCCGCTCTCGCTCTCGCGTTCGCCCTCGCCGTACCCGGGCTGCTGCTGGCCGCCACGCCGGTCAACATCAACCAGGCCGATGCGGCGGCCATCGCCAAGTCGCTGGATGGCATCGGTCCGGCCAAGGCCGAGGCCATCGTGGCCTGGCGCGAAGCCCACGGCCCGTTCAAGAAGGCCGACGACCTCAAGCACGTCAAGGGCATCGGCAAGGCCACCATCGAGCGCAACCGCGCCGCCATCCTGCTCGCCGACGATGGCTCCGCCGCCCCGGCCACCGCCGCCGCGGACGCCCCCGCCAAAAAGGCGCACCGGAGCAAGAAGGCCGCCACGGCCGAGGCCGCCGGCGAGGAATAGGCCACGGCCAAGGTTCCCGCCAGTTGGGAACCAGGCGGCGCGGCCCGCGGCGGCCCGCGCCGCTTGCGTTACACTCGCGCGCCTCTTCCGCCGCCGTGCCGCCATGATCCTGCCGCGCTACCACATCGCCGCTTCCGCCATCCACGGCGCGGGCAACGGCCTGTTCCTCGACGAAGCCGTGGCGGCGGGGCGCATCATCACCGCGCCGGACGGCATCGAGCAGACCTTCCGCTACGCCGACATCATGGCCTCGCCGTCTCTGCGCGCGCAGTTCCACGCCAGCGCGCGCTGGTTCGAGGACCGCTACACGCTGTCGCCGGACTGGCCGGACGAGTGCTACATCAACCACAGCTTCAAGCCGAACGGGCTGTGGCACCTGGGTTTTGTGTTCGCGCTGGCCGACCTGACCGCCGGCAGCGAGATCACCGTGGACTACCGCCACCTGCTGCCGCCTGGCCAGGCCGAGGATTTCGTCGATTCGGTCACCGGTGAGACAATCACCGGGTTGACCTGGCAGCAGAGCCTCGCCGACAGCACCCGTGTCCTGGCCGAACTGCTGGCCGCCTCCCACCGCTGATCGTGATGTTCGACATTCCCACCATTGAAACGGCGCGCCTGCGCCTCACCGCACTCACCGAGCGGCACTTCGACGACTACGCCGCGATGCTGGCCGATCCGGACAGCACGCGCTGGATCGGCGACGGCGAGCCGCTGGACCGCACCAACGCCTGGCGTTCGCTGGCCATGCTGCTGGGCCACTGGCAGCTGCGCGGCTTCGGCATGTGGGCGCTGGAACTGAAGTCCACCGGCGAATTCATCGGCCGCGCCGGCCTGATGTACCCCGACGGCTGGCCCGACCTGGAAATGGGCTGGATGCTCAAGCCCGGGCATCGCCACCACGGCTACGCCACCGAGGCGGGCAACGCCGTGCTCGACTTCGCCTGGAACCAGCTGCACGCCCAGCGCGTGATCAGCCTGGTGCGGGTCGGCAACGAGGCGTCCGACCGGGTCGCTGCGCGACTCGGCGGCGAACACATCGAGGACATGGACTTCTACGGCATCCACAGCCACGTGTTCGCCTACTACCCGCCACACCGCGAGCGCCGCCGCGCCTACGGCTGAGCGGCCGCCCGCCGGCGCGCACCGGCGGGGTGACGAAGAACCTACAACGCCTGCGGCAAGCCGCCACCGCGCCGCGACGACAGCGAACGCGCCACCTCGGCCAGGGCATACACCCGGGCCACGCGCACCCAGCCGAGCACCAGCACCACCAGTTGCGTCAGCAACATGGCCAGCAGCAGGCCACTGGTGCCGAGCGCCGGGGTGTGCAGGCGGCCCACGCCAAGCGCCAACACCAGCGCATAGCCGATCACGCTGATCAGCACGTAGCTGAGCAACGTGCTGAACGGCCGCCGCAGCAGCTGCATGAAGCCCCGCCCGAAGGCGCGGGTGGCCGAGCGCAGGTTGCCGTCCGCGATGAACGCGGCACGTCCCGATTCCACCATGGCCTGCGCCAGCACGAACAGCACGCCGGCAACGAACAGCGCCAGGTGCGATGCGCGGTCGGCCTGCGCTTGCAGCACCGCCTTGTCGCCGACGCCATCGGCCAGATGCAATGCCACGCCGACCAGCGCCGCCATCCCCGCGTACGGCACGATCGACCACAGCATCAGGCGGAACATGCGGCCGTACTCGACGATGCCGCACTGGAGCAGGTGGCCGAAGCCCAGCACGCGGCTGGCGCGCCCACCGCCGACCAGCATGCCGTTGAGGAACGGCATCAACAGCAGGGTCAGCAGCAGGCCGAGGATCGCCACGCCGCCGAGCCAGCCGCTGTCGTTCCTGAGCGCCGACACGGTGTCGCCAAACATCAGCGGACTGAACTGCACGGCCCAGGCCGGCGCCTGCACCGAATGGTCGAGCAGTCCGCTCAGGCTGCGCCACAGCGGCAGGCTGACCACCGCGGTCGGCAACAGCAGCAACAGCGTCCACAGCAGCAACAGGCGCCACTGCATGGCGACCAGCGCCGCGCGCAGCACGGCGCCAAGATCCACCCGGCGGGAAACGTGTTTGCTCATCATCACAGCGACCCCATCAAGGCGTAGAAGACCTGCAACAGGGATGCGGCATCCGCGCTCCAGCGGCGCGAGGCGCTGCCGTCGGCCTTGGTCGTGCGGCTGTCGTTGAGCTTGTTCGCATCCAGGTAGATCTTCTGCTCGGGATCGAGCGTGGCCGAGACCGCCTTGGACGGCTTGGTGAAATCGAAGCGGACCCAGCGGCGGTCATCGTTCCAGCGCACGTCCTCGCTGCTGCCGTCGGCGAACTTCACCCGCAGCAATTGCGGCACCGGCACGCCGTCGCGGCGCACGGTGACGGTGCTGTGCCACGGGAACGGCCCGCTGCCCGGCTTCGCGTCCGGATGGGCATGGTCCCAATCCTTGCGCTGCTTGTCGGCCTGTTTGTCCAGGGCGTCGCCGTCGAGCTCGTTGCGCTTGCCGTCCTTCAGCATGCTGCCGGCCAGCGGCAGCACTTCGGCGGTGTCGATGCTGGCGACCCGATCGTCGATCTGCGCGGTGCCGTAGACGTACCGGTCGAAGATCGCGTCGACCGCCTGCGGCTTGCCGGAGACTTCGGCCAGGGTGGCGCGCAGGTCGGCCGTCGACGGATGGCGGAAGCGCCAGCGCCGGTAGTACGCGTGCATCGCACGCTCCAGCGCCGGCTTGCCCAGGCGTTCCTCCAGGTCGTGCATGGCGGTGGCGGTGCGCGCATAGACCGTGCCGTAGCTGCTGCTGGACAGGCGGTCCCAGGAGTTCGCGCCCAGCGGGTCGGGCGGCTGGCGCAGGCCGGCGATCAGGCGCTCGGCGACGAACGGCGGGATCACCGGCGCGATGCCGAAACGCTTCATCCAGCCGCTGGCCGCCACGATGTCCTGGCCGCGCTCGCGCAGCATGCGGTCGTCCCAGTATTCGTTCATGCCCTCGTCGAGCATCGGCTCCTCGAACTCGTTCGAGGCGAGCAGACCGTAGAAGTAGCCGTGGCCGAACTCGTGGATGGTGACGAAGTCGAGCATGTACTGCGTGAGGGTGCCCGGCTCGACCTTGGCGTAGCCATCGGCGGTGAAGAAGGTCGGGTACTCCATGCCGCCCGCCTCGGACGCGTTGTACAGCGGCACCACCGCCGTCACCGTCTGGTACGGGTAGGCGCCCAGCGAGTTCGAGAAGTAGGTCAGCGAATCGGTAGTGGCCTTGAGCACCGGCGCGGCGCTGGCCGCGTATTCCTCGGGATAGATCACCCGCACGTCGACCTGCGGGCTGCCCGGCCCCTGCCACGTACCGTCAAGCGTCTTGAAGCCCTTGGCGGCGACCCAGGCGAAATCGTGCACGTCGCCCTGCACGTAATGGTAGGTGCTCTTGCCGTTCGCCGTCTCGGGCGGCCTCTGCAGCTTGCCGACCGCGCCCACGGTGTAGTTGCTGGGCACGGTGAGGCGCACGTCGTACAGGCCGAAGTCGGCGTAGAACTCGCTGTTGAAGTGGAACTCGTGCACATTCCAGCGCGGCGCGTTGGCACCGCGTTCGCCGGCCAGTTCCAGCACGCCGATCTTCGGAAACCACTGCGCCACCAGGTTGAAGTCGCCCCACCAGCCGGTGCGCTCGACCACCCGCGGCAACTGGCTGAGGAAGTCGATGTCGAGCGTCAGCGTGCCGCCGGCCGGCACCGGCTCGGCCAGGTCGATCCGCGCCACGGTCTGGTCGCTGGCCGGACCGCCGTCGGGCTGCACGAAGCGCCACTTCAGCGCGGCGTCGCCCTGCTTCACCTGTTTCAGCTCGATCCAGCCCCACTCGCCCTTCTTCAGCACTGCCGCGCCGCGCGAACTGCCGTGCGCGGTCAGCACCTTGCGTTCGGTGAACCAGGTGCTGCCTTCGTTCTGGAACGCGTTGAGGTACAGGTGGAAGTAGACCTTGCTCAGCGGGCGGTCGCTGCGGTTGCGCCAGGTCATGTGCTGCTGGCCGCTTACCGCGTGCTTCGCCACGTCAAGCGTGGCGTCGATGCGATAGCTCACCACACGGTCGGACAGCGTCGGCTCGTTGCCGCTGCGCTCGCCGCCCCAGGCGTTCGCGGCGCTGGGCACGCTGACCGCGGCGGCATCGGCGGCCGCGAAGGGAATGTCGGGTAGCGCCACGCTGGCCGCGCTGGCCGGCGCCGCGGTCGATGCCGCCGGAGCAACCTGCTGCGCCATCGCCAGCCACGGCCACAACGCGGCCACGGCGCACAGGCGCCCCCATTTGCGTACGCTTCGCCGCATTCCGTCATCCCCCTGGACAATCCCCGCAGAGTGCACCCAAGCAGCCACGCCATGCAATGGACTCAGTAGACGTCGCGCCGATAGCGCCCCTGTGCACGCAACTGCCCGACCTCCGCATCCCCCAGCACGTCGCGCAATACTGCATCGACACCCGGCGCCAGGCCGTCGAGGCTGCCGCACACGTAGATCGCCGCGTCGGCGTCGACCCAGCGCCGCAGTTCACCGGCCGCCTCGCGCAGCCGCTGCTGCACGTGGATGCGCTCGGCCTGGTCGCGCGACCAGGCAAAATCGGCGCGTTCGATCCGGCCGCCCGCCAGCCAGCGCTCGATCTCCTCGCGATAGAAACCATCGTGCGCCGCATGCCGCTCGCCGAACAGCAGCCAGTTGCGCCGATGGCCAGCGGCGATGCGTGCCTTCAGCAGCGCGCGCAAGGCCGCCAGCCCGGTGCCATTGCCGATCAGGATCAGCGGCCGCGCATCCCGCGGCAGATGGAAATTGGGGTTGCTGCGCACGCGCAGGGCCACCGATGCGCCGATCGGCGCATGCGCGGTCAGCCAGCCGGAGCCGAGGCCGAGGTAGCCGCCGCGGCCGCGCATCTGGCGCACCAGCAGGTGGATCGCACCGTCGCCCGGCAGCGAGGCGATCGAGTATTCGCGGTGCGGCAGCCGTTGCAGCTTCGCCGCCACGGCCGCCTCGTCCAGCCCGTCGATCTCACCGGCTTCGGGCAGGCGGCAACGCGCCAGCAATCCGGCCAGCGGCAGGCGCTCCCTGCCGAACGCCACCGGCACACAGCCATCCAGCCCGCTGGCCGCCAGCCAGGCCGCCACCTTTTCCGGCGCATGACAGGGACCGATCTCGACCAGGTCGCCGGCCTGCCAATCCGCACGGCCCTCAAGTGGCTGCAGTTCGAGATGGAAGCAGGCTTCGCCCACGCTGCCGGGATTGAGCAGGCGCCGTTCGGCCAACCGCCAGTGCTGATACTTCGGCGCCTGCCAGTCCGGCAGGTCGCTGACGCCGGTGAGCATCGCCAGGTGGTGTTGCCAGTGGCGCAGGCTGGCCTCGTCTTCGCTGTCCACTTCCACCGGATCGAACAGCGCCCGCGCACCGCTGGCCTCGAGCCAGCGCTGCAGCTGCCGGCCGAAGCCGCAGAAGTCCTCGTAGTCGCTGTCGCCCAGCGCGAGCAGGCCGTAGCGCAGCCCGCCCAGCGGCGCCGGCTGCCGCATGGCCAGTCGGCTGAACGTCTGCGCCATGTCCGGCGGTTCGCCATCGCCGGTGGTACTGGCCACGAACAACACGCGACCGGCACGACGCAACTCATCAGGCGTTACCCCGTCGAGGCCATGCAAATGTGCTGGCACGCCAGCAGCCTGCAAACTTTGCAAGGTCTGTCGCGCGAGTTGTTCGGCAAAGCCGGTCTGGCTGGCGTAGACCACCTGCACGTCGACCACGGCCTGCGCCGCTTCGACTGGCGCCCCGGCCGCGGTCGGGGCCGGATCGCGGGCGGCGGCGGTATCAGCCACCCGCAGCGGCTTGCGCGGCGCCGGCACGCGCCGCAGGCGCCACCAGCCGAACAGCCCCAGCCACGCCGCCAGCAGCAGCGCTGCGCCGAGCCAGCCCGCCGCCTGCGGACCGCGCGCATCGACGTACCGCAGGAGCAGCGCTGCCGAGAGCAGCGCCAGCCCGGTCGGCAGGATCGCGTTGCCGATAACCGCGCGCCATGTCGTCGTCGCGCCGTGCCTGCTCATCGCGGGGGCTCGGGCAATCTGCTGGATAGTGACGGCTGACCCATGCTTGTCCATGATTCGCATAGACGCGCCAGCCCGGGGAACCGTGGCCGGTACCTGGTGGTCTCGATGGGCGCAAACTCCGCAGTCACGGCTTGCGCCGGCGACCATTAGACCGCAAACAAGAATCAATCTCAACAAATCGACCCGCCGAGCCTGGCGTCCAGCCAGCTTCGTGCATCACAGGAGCTCCCAGCGCATGCGCATTCTTCTGGCCGAGGACGACCCCGCCATCGCCGATGGCCTCTGTGCCTCGCTGCGCCACGGTGGCCATGCGGTGGACCATGCCTCCCGCGGCAACCTCGCCGACGCCGCGCTGCGCGATCACGACTACGACCTGCTGGTGCTGGACCTGGGCCTGCCCGCCTTGGACGGCACCGAGGTGCTGCGCCGCCTGCGCCAGCGCGGCACCGGCATGCCGGTGCTGGTGGTGACCGCCCGCGAAGGCCTGGCCGAACGCATCCGCGTGCTCGACCTGGGCGCCGACGACTACCTGGTGAAACCCTTCGCCCTGACCGAGTTCGAGGCCCGCGTGCGGGCACTGCTGCGCCGGGCCAACAGCCAGGGCAAGCCGGAGCTGCAACTGGGCCGGTTGCGGCTGGATCTGCCGGGACATCGCGCCTGGATCGGGCAGGCGCCGCTGGAACTGACCGCGCGCGAGTTCGGCCTGCTCGAGGCGCTGGCCACGCGGGTCGATCGCGTCACCAGTCGTGCCCAGCTGGTGGCGGCGCTGTGCGACTGGGACCAGGAGCTGACCGACAACGGCCTGGACATCGCCATCCACCGGCTGCGCCGCAAGCTGCAAGGCAGCGGCACCGGCGTGCGCACCATCCGCGGCCTTGGCTATCTGCTGGAAGAAACCGACGACAGCGGGAACGGCCAGGCATGAACCTGTCGCGCACGCGCCCGCTGCGGCCCAGCCTGCGCCGACGCCTCCTGCTGGTCCTGCTGGTGCCGGTCGGCGTGCTGCTGCTGCTGGATGCGCTGCTGACCTATGGCGTGGCGCTGAGCTACGCCAACCGGGTGCACGATCGCGACCTGAGCGATGATGCCGTAACCCTGGCCACCATGGTCGGCAACGAGCAGTTCGGCAGCGACGTGGCCCCGCAGGCACGCTTCCTGCTCGAATACGACCCGGAAGGCCGTGGCTATTTCAACGTGAGCAGCGCCCGGCACGGCCTGCTGGCCGGCAACGAAAGACTGCCGGAACCGCCGCGGGCGCCTGCCATCGGCGCCGCGCCGACGCTCTACGACCTGCAGATGGCGAAACACACCCTGCGCGCGGCGACGGTGCGCGTCGCGATGCGCAGTGACCCCGGCGACAGCCTGGTCGTCACCGTTGCCGAGACGCTGCACGACCGCCACCGGCAGGCACGCGAAATCCTGCTGCTGGCGATCGTGATGCAGACCCTGCTGATCGCCTGCGTGCTTTCGCTGGTCTGGTTCGGCGTGGGCCGCGGCCTGCGCGTGCTCGACCCGCTGACCGCCCGGCTCGCCGCGCGCAACAACGAGCTCACGCCGATCGACGGCCCCGACGTGCCGCTGGAGATCCGGCCGCTGACGCGGACCATCGACGCGCTGTTTGCCCGTCTGCGCGGCATGCTGACCCTGCACGACCGCTTCATCGCCGATGCCGCGCACCAGTTGCGCACGCCGCTGACCGGGTTGAGCCTGCACGTCGAACACGCCATCGCCAACCCGCAGCCGGAAACGGTGGCCGACGCCCTGCTCCACATCCAGCGGCTGGTGCGCCGCGCCGCACGCACCTCCGCACAACTGCTGGCGCTGACGCGCGCGCAGGCGCCCTCGCTGGAAACCGGCGAGTGCACCCTGCTCGATCTTGCCCGCTTCATTCCCGAGGCGGTCGCCGACCGCGTGCACGAGGCAATCCGGGCTGGCGTGGATCTGGGCTACGAAGGCAGCGACCAGCCGCTGTTCGTGCTGGGCGACGCCGCCAGCCTGCTGGACCTGCTGGACAACCTGATCGACAACGCCGTGCGTTATGCCGGCCGCGGCAGCACTGTCACCGTGAGGCTGGCGGCACGCGCCGATGGCGGCGCCAGCCTCAGCGTCGAGGACAACGGCCCCGGCGTCCCGGCCGAGCTGCTGCCGCGGCTGAGCGAGCGTTTCTTCCGCGTCGCCGGCAACAACGAGGAAGGCAGCGGGCTGGGGCTGGCG
>NZ_AJXW01000028.1 GCF_000264375.1 Rhodanobacter thiooxydans LCS2 | reverse complement strand
GGGGCTGGCGATCGTCCAGCGCATCGCCGAGCGGCATCATGCCGAGGCGGTCTATCGGCCCGGCGAGCCGCGCGGCCTGTGTGTGGAGGTCCGTTTCCCCGCCGCACCGACCGGCCCCGCCCAGCCGGCATGAGGGCGGCCGGCGGTGGCCCGCCACGCGCCTGCGAGCCGGCCGCACCGCCACCTCACAATCAGCATGGAGAAAGATTCTTCAGCCATAATGGCGGGCCACGACCGTCCCTCCAC
>NZ_AJXW01000027.1 GCF_000264375.1 Rhodanobacter thiooxydans LCS2 | reverse complement strand
CGGGCGCTGCCCGCCCTACGAAGCAAGAGCATCGCGAACTGAGGTGCTTGGCAGCCAATCAGGCCGGCAACTGCGCCCGTTCCAGCGCCGCGATGTGGCGTTCCAGCCGCGGCCCGAGATAACAATGCGAGCCGCACGGCAGCAGCCCCACCCGACCGAATTCGCGCAGGTACCACGCCGGTGTGCGCGCCACGAAACCGTGGCGGTCGCCGGCCACGTCGTCGCGGCTGGTGAACACCTCCAGGAACGCCACGCCTTCGAGCATCTCGCCGATGCCCTGCAGCCCGGCGCGGATCTCCACCGGCTTCAGGTAATGCAGCACGTCGGCGCACACGATCAGGTCAAAGCGGGTGTCGAAGCGCAGCTGTTCCAGCTGGCCGAAGCGCGCCAGGCCGATGCTGCGGCTGCGCCCGTAGCGGGCCACCACGTACTCGCTGGCATCCAGCCCGCGATAGGCGATGTCCGGCCGCAGTGCGCGCAGCGGCGTACGCCAGGTGGCCTCCCCGCAGCCCACGTCGAGCACGTTGCGGATCGGCCGGCCCAGGTAGTACTCCGCCTGCGCCACCACCATCGCCACCTTGCGTTTCAGCTCCGCCGGCGAGCCCACCGCATGCCGCGGGTCGCGGTACCACTTGTCGAAATAGGCGCGGTCGTAGGTCTTGGGCATCGGCAGTCGGTCCGGCAAAGGCCGCATGGTAACCGGGTGGTCTTCAATCCGCCGCGCGCGGCACCAGCATGTGCTTGGCGACCTGGCCGTGCACCCGGCCCAGCGCGCGCGCCAGGTGCAGGGTGGCGAACAGCAGCACGATGCCGATCACGCACATCGCGATCGCGTCGCCCCAGCCCGGCACATGTGCGCCGAAGCCCCAGTCCACGGTGACCTGGCGCGGCCAGGACAACCAGCTGTCATCGCGGAACAGCATTGCCAGCGGCGCGCCGATGAACGCCACCGACACGCTGAGCAGGGTCACTACCAGCGTGAAATAGACGATGCCCAGCGGCAGCATCAGCCACATGTAGCAAAGCGTGGTCCAGGTGTGCACGTCGGTGAACATGCTGCCGATGCGCTGCATCAGGGTCATGCCCTGGGTGGGATACACCGGCCGGCGCGGCATGCGCATGCCGAGCATCGCCTCCACGATGCGCCCTTCCACCAGCGACAGCACGCGCACGCTGCCGAAGAACAGCACGATGAACGGCAGGCCGATGATCAGCACCGACAACCCCACCGACAGCGACAGCCCGGTCACCGCCCAGGTGAAGTAGAAGATGCCGGTGGCCAGCGCCAGCAGCATGTAGAACAGCGCGCCGTAGGTGCGCGGATCGGCGGCAACGCCGAAGAAACGCCCGGCCAGCGAACGACGCTTCGGCGGCCGCGGCGGGCGCAGCGCGCGCTGGATCCTGATCTCCTGGTCGCGGTAGATCTCGGCCACCTCATCCGGCGCGCCATAGCTGCCGACGACGTGCTCCAGCATCGCCGCTTCGCTGCGATCGGGCTGCTCGGCCAGTTCGGCGCGCAGGTGTTCCTCGGCGTCGTACAGCGCGTCCTGGATCAGCGCCGGATCGGCGCCGCGCAGCGCGGCACGCAACTGCTCAAGGTATTCGACGATGGTGCGTGGCGCGTTCATGACACCCCTCCTTGCAAGACGTTGTCGACGGAATCGCGGGTGGCCTTCCATGCGGCGACCCATTCGCGCAGTACCTCGCGCCCCGGCTTGGTAATGCGGTAATAGCGGCGCGGCGGCCCGCTGACGGACGGCCCCACCTCGCTGGCGAGCAGGCCGGCCGCCTCCAGGTTGCGCAGCACCGGATACAGCGCGCTCTGCTTGCCGGCCAGCACCCCCTCGCCCGTTTCTTCGAGCCGCTTGGCGATCTGGTAGCCGTACATGGGCTGGCGCGACAGCCCCAGCACCGCCAGCAGCACCAGCGACACGGTGCCGCTGGACAGCTCCTTCTGGAACTTCTTCAACTGGCTGACGCTGTCGTCCACTTCAGCTCACCCGTACTGCCGCATGGCGTTGAGTGAACCATAGTGTGAACTTGATACTAGTGCATGGGCCTGAAGTCATGCCCAAGCCGAACAGCATCTGCGAACATGGCACCGCAACCATGCCGCCCCGATGCGGCTCAGCGGACAGGCTCCGTCGCCTCGCTCGCGGGGGCCAGCAACACGTGGAAGCCCAGCCGCTCGCGCTTGGCGTGCCGCTTGGCGCGGGCCGCCAGCGTGGCGATCACTTCCGGGCGGCGGGGAAACGGGGCCTGGATGCGCACCGCACCGATCGACGCGGTGGCCAGCGCGAAGAACTGCCGCGCACCACGGCGATCCTCGCCCTCGATGCCGCCCTGGGCGAGGTCCTCGGCATCGAACAGGGCCCGCGAACGCTCGTTGAACTCGGCGATGATGGTGCGGCAGCGCGACTCCCAGTCGGCGCTCTGGAACAGCAGGATGAAATCGTCGCCGCCGATGTGGCCGACGAAGTCGCGCGCCGGGTCGATCCGCGCAGTGAGAATCGCCGCCAGCAGGCGGATCATCTCGTCGCCGCGGAAGTAGCCGTATTGGTCGTTGAATGGCTTGAAGTCGTTCAGGTCCACGTAGGCGGCGACGAATACCCGCTGCTCGCGCATCAGCCGTTCCATGTGCTCGGTCACCGGGATGTTGCCCGGCAGGAAGGTAAGCGGGTTGGCGTAGCGCGCCGCCTCGATGCGCTGCTCGGTCACGCGCCGCACCAGCGATTCGCCGGTGCCGAGCCCCAGGTAGCGCCCGCCGCGGGTGATGATGAAGCCGTCGGTCAGGTAGCGCTGGTCCTCGCCGCGCAGCACGTCGGCCATGCTCTCCAGCGACTGGCCCTCCTCGCAGAGCAGGGGCGCGACGTGCATGAAGGCATCGCAGGATTTCCGCCCGAACAGCTCGCGCGCGAACGGCTGTGCAAGGCGCTCGGTGAACACGCGGCGATTGATGAGGCCCACCGGTCGTTCCGCGTCGGTGACCGCTATGGCGTGCAGTTCGTTGTGCCGCGCGAACAGCACCGCCACGTCGTCGTTGGTCTGCTGCAGGGTGACGGCCGGGGCAGAAATTACCAGATGACCGGCCTGCACCGGCCGCAGCGTGACCGGGCCGCGCGGTCGCGGCGGTACCGGCACCACGTGCCCGCGGATCGCCTCGCGGGCCTCGTCGCTGACCGCGGCGAGGGCCTCGACCTGCGGCCGTCCCAGCAGGAAGCCCTGGGCGTAGGAAATGCCCAGCTCCCGCAGCAGCCGCAGGTCCGCGGCATCCTCCACACCTTCGCCCACCAGGTCGGCGCCGAGCGTCTCGGCGACGCTGCACAGCGCGCGGACGATCGCGAGTTTTTCCGCGCTGCGCGCCAGCCCGTGCACAAGGTAGCGATCGATCTTCACTATTTCGGGGTGAAGCTCGTTCCACATTTCGAAGTTGGAATGGCCGTTGCCGAAATCATCCAGCGCGATGCGCGTGCCGCGGGCGCGCAGATAGCCGACGGCGTGCGCGAGCTCGGTGGGGTTCTGCACGATGTCGCGCTCGGTGATCTCGACCGTGATGCGGTCGATGCCGATGCCGGCACCCGACAGGACCGCGATCAGCAGGTCCGGCTGTAGCCCGCCGTCCAGGATGGCGTGCGCGCTGAGATTGACCAGCAGGCGGCCACCCGCGGACTGCCTGGCAAAAGCGGTGCAGACGGTGCGGGCGGCCAGCAGCTCGAACTCGCCGAGCCGCCCCTTGGCACGGGCCAGGTCGAGCATGTCGAGCACGCTGAGGTCCTGCGCGCCTTCCGCCGGCCGGCACAGGCCTTCGTGCGCGACCACGGTCATGTCGTCGAGCCGCACCACTGGCTGGAACACCGCCCGCAGCCCGCTGCCGCCGGCTGCCTGGTCGAGCAGCGATGGACCGCGATTGTCTGGACCGATGACCATGCTCATTTGGGCTTGACCGTCTGCTCAGGTGAGGGCCGGAAGAAGGTGGGCGACCAAGGGGCGCGCAGATGTGACGGGCTCGTCGTCGACCCGCAGCGGGGCCGGCACCTCCGCCAGGGTGAAGAAGCCGACTTCGTCCAGCAGGGCCGTGGCGCTTTCCCGCATCGCACGGCTCGCCATGGCAGCCTGTTCGCCGAGCGCGGCGTTCTCCCGCGTCATCGCCTCCATGTCGATCACCGCCTGGTTCACCGCGGTGATCTCGCCGGCCTGCCCGCGGCCGGCCACCAGCATGGCCGCCATCGCCTCGGCCAGGCGATCGACGCTGCTGCCGATGCTTTCGATCACCTCGCCGGCCCGGGCGACCCGGCCCAGCCCGCTGCGCACGGCGTCGTCGCTCGCCTTGACCAGCCCACGGATGTCCCGCGCCGCCTCCGCGCAACGCTGGGCCAGCTGGCGCACCTCGGTGGCCACGGCCGCGAACCCACGGCCGTGTGCGCCGGCCCGGGCGGCCTCGATGGCTGCATTGAGGGAAAGCAGCCGGGTCTGGAAGGCCACCTGGTCGATCAGGTCCAGCATGTCGCCCATGCGGCGACTGGTGCGGTCGATGGCTTCCATCGAACCGATGGCTTCATCGACGGCAAGCCGGCCGTGCGCGGTCTGCTCGCGCGCCTCGCCTGCCGCGCGATCGGCGTCCCTGCCCAGCCGCGCGTTTTCGGTGAGGGTCGCCGCGATGCTGGCCATGGCGCCGGAGGTGCGCCGCAGTTGCTGCGCCTGCAGCTCGGTGCGCCGACCGAGCGCGTCATTGCCAGCGGCGATGTCGGCGGCATGGCGGTCGAGCAGGCGCGACCGGTCGCGCACCAGGCCGATCACCGCGGCCAACTGGCGGTCCATGCCATCGAGGCTGCGCAGCAGGCGACCGATCTCGTCGTCGTGCCCGGGCTCGATCGGCTCGCCCAGCGCGCCCTTCGCGATGCGCGCGGCCGCCCGCGCCGCGACAGCCAGGCGGCCGGTCAGCGAGCGCATGATGCGCAGGTCCATCCATAGCGTCAGCCCCAGCGCAGTGGCCACCAACAGGATCAACGCATACAAGCCGCGCCGGTTCGCCTGGTGCTGCAGCACCGCTTGCGCCTCGCCGTCGGCAAGCGCCAGCGCGAACAGGTTGGAAAAGTCGCTCTTGAGCGGACCGAAGGCGTTTTCCACGTCGTTCGAGACCTTCAGCCGCGCCAGGTCGAACTGCTCCGCCTTGAGCAGGGCGATCACCTCGTCGACGGCCGCATCCGCCGCGATGCGATGGGTTTCCGTCAGCGCCAGCAATTGCCGCTGCCGGGCGCCGAGACCGCTCGCCCCGAGCGGTCCCCAGTGCTTGCGGACATCGATGCGACGGGTCTTGACCTGGAGCTCGGCGTCATCGACGGACGAGGGCAATTCGGTCAGCGCGGCGTGCGTCACCGACTGCAGCATGTCGTTGTAGTCGTTCTGGATCCGTCCCACGTACGCCACCGGCGCGAGGGTGTCCGACACCACGTGCCGCAGTCGCGCGTCGGCGCCCGCAAGCAACAGGGCGGACCCGGCGCACACCAGCAGAAGCAACACCACGGTGCCGGCCAGCCGCACCGCCAGGCGCGCACCGAACGAGGAGAAAGCAGGAAAGCGCAGGCGCATGGAGGGACCGGGTTGGACGGGACCACCAAGCTAACGGCGGCCACCTCGTTAACTTGAGGGAATATCCAAATATTTCTTTTGTATTTCAATTACTTGGCAAATACATTGCGGATTCGCCCGGTACATCCGGCGAATGGGCTGGCGCTGCCACCACGGGCGACAAACATGCCCGGTTTGCAAGACAGTGCTGTTGCAGAGCCTTTGGTGTCGTGCCCGTCGGCACTCTGCTAAGTTGCCGCCCTCGCCCATCGTTTGCGCAAGGGGAATGCCATGCTCCGCCGCCACCTCGTGACCGCGCTTGCCCTGGCCGGCAGCCTGCTGGTGCTGCCAGCCGCCGCCGAACAGGACAAGCCCACGCCGACCCCGAAGGAGATCCTGGCCAGATCCGCGCCGGCCGAATGGCGCACGCCGGACCCGCAGAACCTGCTGCTCATGCAGTTGCCGAGCGGGCGCGTGCTGATCGAGCTGGCGCCGGACTTCACCCCGCTGCACGCCGCCAACATCCGCACCCTGGTGCGCCAGCACTACTTTGACGGGCTGGCGATCGTCCGCGTGCAGGACAACTTCGTCACCCAGTGGGGCGACCCCAATGACGACGACAACGGCGACAAGAGCAAGCTTCGTTCGCTGGGCCAGGCCAGCAAGACGCTGTCCCCGGAGTTCACCCGCGCGATCGACGCCAAGCTGCCGTGGACACCGCTGCCGGACGGCGACGTGTACGCGCCCGAGGTGGGTTTCAGCGAAGGCTTCCCGGTGGCGCGCGACCCGGCCAGCGGGCAGCAATGGCTGGCGCACTGCTACGGCATGGTCGGCGTAGCGCGCGACGTGGCGCCGAAAACCGGCAGTGGCAGCTCGCTGTACGCGGTGATCGGGCAGGCGCCGCGCCGGCTCGACCGCAACCTCGCCGTGGCCGGCCGCGTGCTGGAAGGCATGCCGCTGCTGTCCGGCCTCCCGCGCGGACCCGAGCCGATGGGCTTTTACGCGAAGCCGGAGCAACGCGTCACCATCGAATCCGTGCGCCTCGCCGCCGATCTCCCTGCCGCGCAGCGCCCGGCGATCGAGGTGCTGCGCACCGACAGCGCCAGCTTCGCCGCGCTGGTCGAGGCCAGGCGCAACGGCCGCAACGCGTTCTACACGAGGCCGGCTGGCAAGGTCGACCTGTGCAGCATCGAGGTGCCGGTGCGCGAGGCGAAGTCGGCGCACTAGACGTTCGCGTCGGCGGGGCGAACATCCGGCCCACGCGCGTCGGTGACCTTGCCGGTCTGACCGCTTGCGGAAACCGCGACATGTCGTTCACCCGGCAAGTACGCGTGAACGGCGAATGAAATCCGGCCGTCACCACATAACCTTTGCATGCCTGCGGCTATCACTGATGCCGCTGCCTCGACGCGTCCGCACGACGCGCGAGGCCGACCGCTGCAGGAGTGTCGGATGCAACGCCACCGGAAAGTACTCAGCTGGATCGCGGGCACGCTGCTGGTGCTGCTCGCAGTGCTGCTGCTCGCGGTCGCCATGTTCGACTGGAACCGCGCGAAGCCATTCATCGCCGACAAGGTCAGCCAGGCCATCGGACGACCGTTCGCAATCAACGGCGCGCTGACCGTCGACTGGCGGCGCGACCGCCTCGGCGGCTGGCCAGCCTCCTGGATCCCGTGGCCCGAGTTCACCGCGCGCGACATCAGCATCGCCAACCCGGACTGGGCCGCGCAACCGCGGTTCGCCCACCTCGACGCGCTGCGCTTCCGGCTGTCGTTGCCGGCGCTGCTGGCGCACCGCATCGACGTGCCCACGCTGCAGTTGGTGCGTCCCACCGTCGATCTGGAGCGCGACAAATCGGGCCGTGCCAGCTGGGATTTCACGCTGCCGCAAAGCACCGTGCCCTCCGCCTGGAAACTGCAGCTGGGCACGATCGGCTTCGATCAGGGAGTGATCACACTCGACGACGCCGCCAGCCGGGTGAAACTCAAGCTGGTGGTGGAGCCACTACAGCAGGCCATTCCCTACGAGCAGATCGTGGCGCAGCAATCCAGCGATGCGCGCGGGCAGGCCGGCAAGACGGCCGGTGCGGCGGCGACCAAGGCCATGGCCGGCGGCGAGGCCACGCCGGAAAAGGTCGGCCAGGCGACCGCGTCGACCGTCTACCAGTTCGGCTGGACCGCTGAAGGCAGCTACCAGGGCAGCCCGCTCAAGGGCAAGGGCCGCACCGGCGCCGTGCTGGCGCTGCAGGACAAGAGCATGCCGTTGCCGCTGCAGGCCGACCTGCGCATTGGCGACAGCCACATCGCGCTGGTCGGCACACTGACCGATCCGCTGCACCTGGGCGCGCTCGATGTGCGCCTGTGGTTCTCCGGCTCCAGCATGGCCAGGCTCTACCCGATCACCGGCATCACCCTGCCCGACACGCCGCCGTACGCTACCGAGGGCCATCTCAAGGCCGAGCTGCATCGTGGCGGCAGCCGCTACAGCTACCAGGGTTTCCGCGGCCGCGTCGGCGGCAGCGATCTTTCCGGCAACCTGCTGTTCGTTACCGGCGGCGCGCGGCCCAAGCTGAGCGGCGAGGTGCACTCGAAGCTGCTGCGCTTCGCCGACCTCGCCCCGCTGATCGGTGCCGACTCCCGCGCCGAAAAGGCGCAGCGCGGCGACGCCACGCCGCAGCCAGCCGACAAGCTGCTGCCGGTGGAACCGTTCCGCACCGGGCGCTGGCGGGCGATGGACGCTGACGTGAACTTCACCGGCGCGCGCATCGTGCGCGGTGCGGCGCTGCCGATCGACTCGCTCAGCACCCACCTGGTGATGAACAACGGCGCGTTGTACCTCGACCCGCTGAGCTTCGGCCTGGCCGGCGGCACGGTGCGCAGCAACGTGAGCCTCGACGGCAGCCGCACACCGATGCGCGGTCTGCTGAAACTCAACGCGCGCCACCTCAAGCTCAAGCAGTTGTTCCCGACCTTCGAGCCGATGCGCACCAGCCTCGGCGAGATCAACGGCGACGCCGCGCTCGATGCGCAGGGCAACTCGGTGGCCGCCCTGCTCGGCAGCGCGAACGGCGAGCTGACGCTGCTGATGAACGATGGTGCGATCAGCAAAACCCTGCTGGAAACCGCCGGCCTCAACGTGGCCAACATCGTCATCGGCAAGCTGTTCGGCGACAAGACGGTGCCGATCAACTGCGCCGCCACCGACATGGCCGCGAGCAACGGCCTGTTCGACATGCGCCTGTTCGTGTTCGACACCGGCGACGCGCTGGTCAACGTGACCGGCACGGTGAACCTGGCCAGCGAGAAGCTCGACCTCGACGTGAAGCCGCACACCAAGGGCCTGCGCGTGTTCTCGCTGCGCTCGCCGCTTTACGTCCGCGGCACGCTGAAAAACCCGGACGTCGGCGTGCACGCCGGCCCGTTGCTGGCGCGCGGCGCAGGCGCCGTCGCACTCGGCGCGGTCGCCGCGCCGGCGGCCCTGCTCGCCCTGATCGCCCCCAGCCACGGCGACAACGGCGACAACACCTGCCGCACCGTGCTGCAGCAGCTGCGCAGCTCCGACACGATGCGGCCCGGCAAGCCGGCGGCAAGGAAATAGGCGTTGGCACCACACCGGACGCAACAGCCCGGCCTCGCCTCGTCAACGCTCCTGCATTCGCCCGCGACGGGTGAATCGACGCCACAGCCAGAGCCACAGCAATGCCAGTGGGAAAGCCAGGATCAGGAACGGCAGACCGTAGCCCAGCAGCCGCAGCGCATCGGTCACGCCCTCGGTGGTTTCGTCGAGCAGGCCGGAAAAGCCATCGCCGATACGCCCACTGCGCGAGTACGCACTGGTGTCGCCGAAATGCAGTTCGAGCCGGTTGGTATCCAGCCGGCGCTGCTGGTTGGCAGCCACTGCCTGCACCGACTGCAGTTGGCTCTCCACCGAAGCCTGCTCGCGACTGAGCGCAATCAGGTCGGCGACCGCGATGTCTTTGCGCGCAGCCAGTTCCGCCAGGTGTTGTGCGTGCTTCTCGAGCAGTTCGCGCTGACGCTGGTTGTCGTTCACGACATCGGCGAGATCCTCCGCTGTGGTCTGCCGGAACCCGACCGTGCCGCCTTGCGCAGCCAGCTTCGCCATCGGCTCCACGCCTTCCGGAACGATCCGCACGGCGAGTTCGGCGTCGTGCTCGGCCTGCTCGATGCGCAATACATCGCAGGCACCGAAACGGCCCGTCTCGCAGGCCTGCCGGGCCGCCGTCACCCGGCCGGCGATCTCGGCCCCGGGCAACCTGATCCGCAGCACGTGCTCATAGGCCAGCATCGCACCGGCCTTCGACCTTTCCCCGCTGATCGGGGCCGGCGAGACTTCCTGCTTCTTCGAGCACCCAACGAGAACCTGCGAGACTCCCAGCAGAACCAGGGTCATCCAGACAGTGTGGCGACAGGACATGCGATGTTCCCCCGATACAAGGCAAGTTGGAGCAATCTGCCATAGCCGCAGGCAAACGCAAACCCCGGCGCGACGATGGTGCAACAGGCGAGACGGATCACCCGCGGCATTCGACTCGCGGAAGTCCGTCCACCCGGCAGGGACGCTAGAATGTCGCGCCGTCCTCCCCTGCGAATTCCCCATGCAACCCGTCAACCAGGCCCGCCTGCAGATCCATTTCTGCGTGTTGCTGTGGGGCTTCACCGCGATTCTCGGCAAGTTGATCACGCTGCCCGCGTTGCCGCTGGTGTGGTGGCGCATGCTGCTGGTGGTGGCGGCGCTGTTGCTGATGCCGCGGGTCTGGCGCGGCTTGCGCGCGATGCCGGCGCGACTGATCTGGGCGTATGCCGGCATCGGCGTGCTGGTGTCGCTGCACTGGCTCACCTTCTACGCGGCGATCAAGCTGTCCAACGCCTCGGTGGGCGCTACCTGCATCGCGCTGGGGCCGGTGTTCCTGGCCTTCATCGAACCGTGGATCGCGAAACGCCGCTTCGATCCGCGCGAGCTGCTGATCGGCGTGGCGGTGGTGCCGGGTGTGGTGATGGTGGTGGGCGGCGTGCCCCACGACATGCGTCTGGGTATCGCGGTGGGCGTGCTGTCGGCGCTGTTCGTGGCGTTCTTCGGCTCGCTCAACAAACGCCTGGTCGAGCACGGCGATCCACTCACGGTGACCTTCATCGAGCTGGGCACCGGCACCGTCTTCCTCACCCTGCTCGCGCCATTCATCCCGCACGCCGGCCCGGCATTCATGCTCCCGGGCGCGCACGATGCGCTGCTGCTGCTGGTGCTCGCGTTCGGCTGCACCTTGCTGCCGTTCACGCTGGCGCTGGTGGCGCTGCGCCACATGAGCGCGTTCGGCACGCAGATGGTGACCAACCTGGAGCCGGTCTACGCGATCGTGCTGGCGATCGTGCTGCTGGGTGAGCAGCGTGAGCTGGACGGCTGGTTCTATGCCGGCGTGGCGGTGATCCTTGCGGCGGTGTTCATGCATCCGCTGCTGAACCGCCGGGCACGCAGCACCAGGCAGCCCGAACTGCTCGGCACGGCCGAGAGTCACTCCATGGTCGACTGATCCATCGCCACCCGCACTCCCGAGGAGCGCCCCACGACCGACAAGCGGCACCCGCTGCCAGGCGCCCGGGCCATCGACCACTTCGGCAGTGGCCGATGGCCTCTCAGCCGGCGGGCACCCGTCGGCGTGCCTCGCCGGCACCGTGCACCCACCGGTACAGCGCCGGCAGCACCAGCAGGGTCAACAGCGTCGAGGACAGGATGCCGCCGATCACCACCGTGGCCAGCGGACGTTGCACTTCGGCACCGGTGCCCACGTTCAGCGCCATCGGCACGAAACCCAGCGACGCCACCAGCGCAGTCATCAGCACCGGCCGCAGGCGGGTCAACGCGCCTTCGACAATGGCACCGTCCAGGTCCCGGCCTTCGTCGAGCAGGCGGCGGATGAACGACACCAGCACCACGCCGTTCAACACCGCCACGCCCGACAGCGCAATGAAGCCCACGCCGGCGGAAATGGAGAACGGAATACCGCGCAGCCACAGCGCCAGCACGCCGCCGGTCAGCGCCAGCGGCACGCCGCTGAAGATCACCGCGGCATCCCGCGCCGAACCGAACGCCATGAACAGCAGGCCGAAGATCAGCAGCAGCACGACCGGCACCACCACCTGCAGGCGCTGGCTGGCCGAGATCAACTGCTCGAAGGTGCCACCGTAGTCGATCCAGTAGCCCGCCGGCAGGGTGACCCCGGTGGCCACGGCGCTGCGCAATTCCTCCACGAACGAGCCCAGGTCGCGGTCGCGCACGTTGGCGGTGACCACCATCCGCCGCTTGCCGCTTTCGCGGCTGATCTGGTTCGGCCCAGTGGACAGTTCGATGCGCGCCACCTCGCCCAGCGGTACCGTGGCGGGGGCGGAGGGATCGCCGCGCGCCGGCAGCGGTATCGGCAAGCTACCCAGCGCCTCCAGCCGGCTGCGCTGCGCCTCCGGCAGGCGCACCACGATGTCGATGCGCCGGTCGCCCTCGAACACCTGGCCGGCGGGGCCGCCGCCCATCGCGATGGATACCGTGTCCTGCAGGTCGGCGACCGACAACCCATAGCGGGCCAGCGCGGCGCGGTCGGGCTGGACCGTCAGCAACGGCAGGCCGGTGGATTGCTCCTGCTTGACGTCGGCGGCACCGGCCACGCCGGCGGCAACCTGCTCCACCCGTTCGCCCAGCGCCACCAGCGTGTCGAGGTCGTCGCCGAAGACCTTGACCGCCACTTCCGCGCGCACGCCGGCAATCAGCTCGTTCATGCGCATCTGCACCGGCTGCGTGAACTCGTAGTTGTTGCCCGGGATGGCGCGCACGGCCGCATCCATCTCGCGGACCAGTTCGGTCTTGGGCTTGCGCGGATCGGGCCAGTCCTTGCGTTCCTTCATGATGATGTAGGTATCGGCGACGGACGGCGGCATCGGGTCGGTCGCCACATCGGCCGTGCCCAGCTTGGCGAACACGTGGCTGACCTCCGGGAACTGCTTGATGCGCGCTTCCAGTTGCACCTGCATGCCGATCGCCTGGTTCAGCCCGGTGCCCGGGATGCGCAGCGCATGCACGGCGATGTCGCCTTCGTCCAGGTCGGGGATGAATTCGGCACCGAGGCGACCGGCCAGCAGCCCGGCGGCGACGACCAGCACGGTCGCCGCGGCCACCACCGCGACTCGCCACGCCATCACTCGCTGCAGCAGCGGCGCGTAGACGCGGCGGACAGCGAGCATCAGTCGGTTCTCCTGCTCGGCTACGCGGCCGGTCACGAACATCGCCACCGCTGCCGGCACGAAGGTCAGCGACAGCGCCATCGCCGCGGTGATCGCGATCACCACGGTGAACGCCATCGGGTGGAACATCTTTCCCTCGACCCCCGAGAGGCTGAAGATCGGCAAGTACACGGCGGCGATGATGAACAGGCCGAACAGGCTCGGCTTGATCACCTCGGCCGTGGCGCTCGCCGCCAGCGCGAAACGCTCGTCCCGGCGCAGCATGCGGCCCAGGCGGTGCTGCGCCTCGCCGAAGCGGCGCAGGCAGTTCTCCACGATGATCACCGCGCCATCGACGATCAGGCCGAAGTCGAGCGCGCCCAGGCTCATCAGGTTGCCGGAAATGCCGTTGCCGACCATGCCGGTGATCGTCATCAGCATGGTCAGCGGAATGACCGCGGCGGTGATCAGCGCCGCGCGCAGGTTGCCCAGCAGCAGGAACAGCACCGCGATCACCAGCAACGCGCCTTCGACCAGGTTCTTCTGCACCGTAGCGATGGCCCGGTCGACCAGCAGCGTGCGGTCGTACACCGTGCGTGCGCTGACCCCGTCGGGCAGGCTCGCGTTGATCGTCTTCAGCTCGGCCGCGACCCGCTGGGCCACGATGCGGCTGTTCTCGCCGATCAACATGAACACGGTGCCCAGCACAGCCTCGTGACCGTTCTCGGTCGCTGCACCGGTGCGCAATTCCTCGCCCTCGGCGACTTCGGCCACGTCGCGCACGCGCAGCGCCACGCCGTCCTTCCGCCCGATCACGACCTCGCGCAGGCCATCGAGGTCGGCGATCTGCCCAGGCACACGGATCAGATACTGCTCGCCGAACCGCTCGATGTAACCGGCACCGACATTCGCGTTGTTGCGTTCCAGCGCCTGTTGCACGTCGACCAGGTTCACCCCGTAGGCAGCCAGCCGGGCCGGATCGGGGGTGACGTGGAACTGGCGCACGAAGCCGCCAATCGTGTTCACCTCGGTCACTCCGGCAAGGTTGCGCAGCTGCGGCCGGATCACCCAGTCCTGCAGTGAGCGCAGGTCGGTCGGCGTCCACGGCTGGCCGTCAGCCCGCCGCGCATCGGGGGCAGCCTCGACCATGTACATGAAGATCTCGCCCAGGCCGGTGGCCACCGGTCCCAGCGTCGGCTGCACGCCCGGCGGCAGCTGCGTGCCGACCTCCTTCAGCCGTTCGGCCACCTGCTGCCGCGCGAAGTACACGTCGGTGCCGTCCTCGAACACCGCGGTGATCTGCGACAGGCCGTAGCGGGCGATCGAGCGCGTCTGCTGCAGATGCGGCAGCCCCGCCAGCGCCATCTCGATCGGGTAGCTCAGGCGCCGCTCCGCTTCCAGCGGCGAATAGCCGGGCGCCTCAGTGTTGATCTGCACCTGCACGTTGGTGATGTCGGGCACCGCGTCGATCGGCAGCTTCGAATAGTTCCAGACGCCCAGTGCGCCCAGCCCCAGCGCCAGGACGAGCACCAGCAGGCGATGCGCGATCGCGGCGCGTACAAGTCGTTCAAGCATGCCGGCGTCCTCAGTGGTCGTGGCTGGCGCCGGACTTCTCGATGTCCGCGCGGATGAGGAAGCTCTGCTCGCTCACGTAGGTCGTGCCGGGTTTGAGGCCGCCGAGCACCTCGGCCGCGTCGGCATCGCGCTCGCCCAGCTCCAGCATGCGCACCTCGTAGGTGTCGCCGACCCGGGCGAGCACCACGGGGAAGTCGCGAAAGCGCTGCAGGCCTGAAACCTTCACCGCCAGCGGCACTTCACGCTGGGCGACGGTGACATCCCCGACCACCGCCATACCCGGACGCCAGGCGCCGTCGGGGTTGGGGATGCGTGCACGGGCCACCACGCTCGTACCCATGTGGGTGACCGGTACCAGGGCGTCGATACGAGTCGCCAACGCCTCGCCGCCGCTGGCCGGGCGCACACTCACCGCCTGCCCCGGCCGCAGTCGATCGGCGTCGCGTCCGACCGCATGCAGTTGGACCCAGACCGAGGACAGGTCTGCGATCTCGAACAGCGGCGCCTCACCGGCGACGTCGCCGACATTCGTGTTGCGCGCCAGCACCACGCCGTCCAGCGGTGCGGTTACCGCGTAGCTGCGCATGCTGTCGTTGCCTTCCACCGTGGCCAGCGTCTGCCCGCGGCGCACGCGGTCGCCCAGGTTCACCGGCACGCTGCGCACGATCCCCGGAAAACGGGCACGCACCATCGCCTGGCGGCTGCGGTCAATCGCCACGCGCCCCATCAGCGGCAGCACGTCGCGGATCGTGGCCGGCCCAGCCACCGAGGTTTTCACCCCTGACGCTGCGGCAATCGCCGCCGGGATCGTGACGCGTCCTTCGTACGAGGCGTAGTTCCACGCATGCGTCTTGCCGGCGTGGACGGCACTGACCTTGACGTCGAAAGAATGCGGCTCGATCACCGTGCCGTCGGCAACCAGCGCGTCGCCCTCGGGCCCGAACGCGAAGCGGGTGGTTTCGCCGTCCAGACGTCTGATCTCGATCACCGGCTGCAGCGCAGCCGGCGGCAGCGGCTTGCCGTCGCGATAGCCGTACAGGCGGAACTCCGGCGGCACGCCGGCTTCGTAGACGGTGACTTCGAGTGCGAACGAACCGTCGCGCAGCAGGCGGCCGTTGTGCGGGCCGCGCTCGAACGCATCGGCGGCAGCGTGTTCGCCTGCGGCCGGTTCGTGTGCGGCACGCTCGCCGCAGGCGCCAAGGGCAACAATGGCGAGAACCAGCAGCACCAGTGCAGTGCGCTTGATGGGAGCGCTTTTCAGGGACATGAACTTCATGGCGACGAAACTCCGGCGGAGACCGTCATCCGTTCGATGTCGGTCAACAAGATGTGGTAACGGACGGCGGCGTCGATCTGCGCGTTGCGCAGTTCGAGCAGCGTGCGCTGGGCCTGCGACAGCGCGACGAAGCTGAAGCGCCCCGCCTCGAAACCCTTGCGGATCAGCGCCAGCGCAGCTTCAGCCTTGGGAATCATGCGGTCGCGATGCGCTTCGAAGGCGGTGCGTGCGTGGACCAGTTCCTGGTACGCGGAGAACAGCCGCTGGCGCACGTCCATCTGCTGCGCCTGCGCGCGCGCGTCGGCCGCCTCGGTCTCGGCCTCCGACTGGGCCACGCTGAGCGCGGAGCGTCCGGCGCTGCCCAGCGGCAGCGATACCCCGGCGATCAGCGCCGTGTCGTTGAACGTCGACAGCCGGCGCACGCCGACGTGCCAGGTAACGTCCGGCCTGGCACTGGCGGCGGCGACGCGCTCGCGCGCCCGTGCCGCGTGCGCGTCCAGCGCCAGGCCGCGCAAAGCGGGGTTGTCGGGCAGGCGCGAAATGAGGGCTGCATACGACGGTACCGCGGGCAACTCGAACAGGTTGCCGGCCACCGCGTCGAAATCAGGCTCGGCGGCATGCCACAGCGCGGCCAGCGAAACCCTGGCACTGGCCAGCTCATGGGACGCGTGCTCCACCTCGATGTCGGCCCGCGCCTCGGCGATCTGCATCAGGTCGAGGTCCGACTCCGGACTGCGGCCGGCTTGCACCCAGCGCCGCACGGTCGCCGTCAGCTCGTGCGCGAGGGCGAGGTCCTGCGCCGCCACGGTGGTGCGCGCCTGGTCGGCGAGCACTTCGACGAAGCGCCGTGCGGCCTCGGTGGCCAGCTCCAGACGGATCTGTTCCAGCGCATTGCGCGACCGCTCGATGTCGATGGTACCCGCGGCCACGCGAGCGTCGCGCTTGCCGCCCCGTTCGAGCACACGGCCCAGCCGCAAGGTGGTCTCCGCCGCCTGCACGCCGGCCAGGGATCCGCTGCCGGCCACGTTTTCCACCTCCGCCCCCACCACCCAGGGCGGCGCAAGGCCGGCAAGGTCCGCTTGCCGTTCGGCGGCGACGACGCTCCGGTCGCCGGCACGAATGGCCGGGTTGTGCGCGAGCGCACGAGCCACCGCTTGCGGCAGCGAAAGGGCCTCGCCCGCCACCGCAGGCGCACCGAAGCCGCCTGCCAGCAGCAGAAGACACAGACAGCGTAAAGAAAACACGACGATCTCCCATCGAATGCACAGTCAACGAGTTCAGGCCGCGATGCGGCCGTCGGGGCGTTGCCGTCAGACGATGGGAGGGCGATGCAGGCGGGTCAGCGAACCGTCGGGTGCGGAGGCATCCTGCCAGGGCGTGCAGGCGTCCGCCTGCACCGGTGCGCACAGCGCAACGACGACTTGCGGCAGGGTTGCCGCTGCGCCGGCCAGGTAATGCACATGGACGTGCGAGCCGTCCGGCAGCGGCACCACCGGCTCGCCGGCACTGTCGGCATGCTGGTGATCGGCGGCGGCATCGGCGGCGATCGCGTGCACTGCCGTGTGCGCGCCGTCATGGCTATGCGTGATCCACCTCGGCATCAAGGCCGACAGCACCATCGCCAGCGCGAACAGCAGCACCGCGCGCACCATGACGGGGCGACGATGGGGCAAGCGGCGAAGAGTGCAAAGGACGCTCATGACCCGCCCACTATGCGCAGGAAGAGCCGCGAAGGCAACCGGCGATGCGACGCACCACCGGTCATTCACCCGCCGCGACGGTCACCCGCGGCAGCCCTTCTGCTGCTGCACGGGCGGGCACGGCACGCTGCCCCAGGAGCAGAACACGCAGCAGTCGCCGCAGCCGGGGGCAGTCGTGGAAGAACCGGATGGCTTGAGTCTCCAATGAGTTCGTCGAGGAATCGAGAGCGCCGGGAACCTCGGCGCTCTACAGCGCGGTCCGTCGGAGAAGCTGCGCGTTGATCGCCACGATTATCGTGCTGGTGGACATCAGGATCGCGCCCACCGCTGGGTCCAGCAGGATGCCGGCCCAGGCCAGCACGCCCGCGGCCAGCGGAATCGCCACGATGTTGTAGCCCGCCGCCCACCAGAGGTTCTGCACCATCTTGCGGTAGCTGGCCCGGCTCAGGGTGACAATGCGCGGCACGTCGCGCGGGTCGGAGCGGACCAGGACCACGTCTCCGGCCTCCACCGCCACGTCCGTACCCGCGCCGATGGCAACGCCCACGTCCGCGGTCACCAGCGCGGGCGCGTCGTTCACGCCATCGCCCACCATGGCGACCTTCCTGCCGCCCTGCTGCAGTTCCTCGATCTTGGCGACCTTGTCCTCCGGCAGGACCTCGGCAAAGACCACGTCGATCCCCAGCTCCCTGGCGACGGAGTCGGCCACGGCCTTGGAGTCGCCCGTGAGCATGGCAACCTTGATGCCGGCAGCGTGCAGGCGTTCCACGGCTTCCTTCGACTCGGGTCGCACCGCGTCGGCGATGGCGAACACGGCGAGTACACGGTTGCCTTCGATCAGGTAGGTGGCCGACTGCGCGTTGGCGGCGGCGGTCTCCGCTGCTTCCTGGATCCTCGTGCCAGGCTGGAGGCCCAGGCGCCTGAGCATGCCGGGTCCGCCGACACGAAGCGTGCGGCCTTCCACCTCGGCACGAACGCCGACGCCGGCCATCGACTCGAATCCCGCCGCGGCAGGCACGTCCAGGCCGCGTTCCTTCGCGCTCGTTGTCAGTGCATTGGCGATGGGGTGTTCGGCGTCACCCTCGACTGCTGCAGCCAGGCGCAGGGCGTCATCTTCCGTCACGCCGTCCTCGACCGCCATCGACACGACGCGATGCGAACCAAGGGTCAGCGTACCAGTCTTGTCGAACACGACGATATCGAGGTTGCGTGCCTCTTCCAGACCACGCCGGTCGCGTACCAGCAGGCCGTTTTGTGCCCCGATCGTCGTGGAGATCGCGGTCACCAATGGCACCGCCAGCCCGAGGGCGTGCGGGCAGGCGATGACCAGCACCGTCACCACGCGCATGATGGTGAAGTCCAGCGTTGCACCCACCGCCCACCATGCAATGAACGTGACCACGCCCGCACCAATGGCGATCAGCGTGAGCCAGAACGCCGCCCGATCCGCCAGCGCCTGGGCACGCGAACGGGACGTCTGCGCCTGCGCAACCAGGCGCATGATCCCGGCCAGGGCGGTCCTGTCCCCGGTGCCGGTGACTTCGACCCGGAGCGATCCCTGTCCGTTCACCGTTCCGGCGATCACCTTGTCGCCCTCCCGCTTCTCGATCAGCTTGGACTCGCCGGTGATCATCGACTCGTTGACGCTGCTCTTGCCGCTTTTCACCAGGCCGTCGGCAGGAATGCCCGCGCCGGGGCGGATCAGCAACACGTCGCCGTCCCTGAGCGCAGCGACCGGCACCACTTCGGTTTCATCGCCCCGGGTGATCCGTACCGCCGTGTCCGGCAGCAGTTTGGCCAGCTCCTTGAGCGCGCCCTGGGCCTGGAAGATGGAGCGCATCTCGATCCAGTGGCCCAGCAGCATGATCGTCACCAGCGTCGCCAGCTCCCACCACAGCGCATGTCCCGGATAGCCCAGCGTCACCGCCGCGCTGTAGAGGAAGGCGACGACGATCGCCAGCGAGATCAGCGTCATCATGCCAGGCAGGCGGTCGGACAGCTCGCTCCATGCGCCCTTCACGAACACCCAGCCGCCGTAAAGGAAGACGGCCGCACCGAAAATGGCAGGGATGTAGCCCGAGCCGGGGAACTGCAGCGCTGTATAGCCGAACCATTTCTGCAGCATCGGCTCCCACACCAGCGCGGGAATGGTCAGTGCCAGGCTGATCCAGAACCGGTCGCGGAACATCTCCACGCTGTGGCCGGCGTGCTTGTCATGGCCATCGTGTTCGCCTGTGTCCGGCCCATGTTCGCGTGCGCGATGCTGTGAATGATCATCGGGTGAATGGCCGTGTCCGGCATGGTGATCGTTGTTGTTCATGGTTCCCTCCGCTCAAGGGGGTGGAAAATCACGTTGGGGCCTTGCGGCTGCGGTGTCGAGGTGGGGAGCAAACAAAACCTGTTCACAGGTGTCCCGAGCGGCCGATGCCGATGATGAGGCGCACCGACAGCACGCCAGCCGCGACGAAAGCGATGACAGCAAGCACTGGCAGGTGTCCGAACATCTGCGGACCGTCCCCATGCAAGGTCAACAGCGAGGCACTCATGTACAGGCCCAGGGTGACCAGCGCCAACGCAAGCCGGTTGCCGGTGCGCGCAATCGCCTCCTGCGTCGAGTCCAGGCCACGATGAAAAATGGAAAGAGCCAACCGGCCATCGCCCAGCTGAGCTTGCCGCAACATATCTGCCGCAAGCTGGGGTAGTTGCCGTGCAGCGTGCATCAGCTGCGCCGCGACCTGGCGTCGGGTGCGGGTTGCGTTGACTGTCCTGGCGATCGCTGGCGCACGGGCGGTCAACGCCCCCAGCACGTCCAGATCCGGAGCCAGGGTGCGCAGCGTGTTCTCCAGCAGGAAAAGCGTGCGCATCAGCACCAGCAAGTGAGGTGGCAACCGGAAATCCGCTCCCTGGCCAATCCGGGCTACACGCCAGATCGCTTCTGCGATTGACCATTGCGCCAACGGGCGACTCGCCATCTCGGAAAGGATCATGTGCACTTCGCGTTCGTACGGCCGACGATCGACTTGCACGCGGAAGAATTCGAGGGCGATCGCGGTATCCAGCACCGTTGGCGCGTCGTTGGCGGCAATGGCTTCCACCAGCCCGCCCAAGGCCAGGCGCGACGCCGGATCAAGCACCCCGATCGAGCCGAAGTCATGCAGGCACAGGCGTCCGTCGTCCAGGACGAACAGGTTGCCCGGGTGGGGATCGGCATGGAACACGCCAGCCACCAACAGCTGGTGTATGTAGGCGTCGAGCAGCCCCGCGGCCAGCGCGGGCGCGGCAGGTGTCCCATACACGGTCTCGATCCGGGAGCCGTAGCTGCGGTCTTGTACCAGTACCTCGCGCGTGGCCAACGGCTCGATCACGTGCGGCACAGTGATCCCCGGCAAGGGATCGATCACGCTCGCCATGCGCCGCATGTTCTGGGCCTCGTGGCGCATGTCGATTTCGTCGTGAAGGAACGCTGACAGTTCGTCCACCAGCTCCAGCGGACGTTGGCGCTTCAGCGAAGGATAGATCCATTGGACGACGCGGACCGCGCGCCGCAGCAGGCGCAGGTCGGCCTGCACCTGCGCGTGGATGCCTGGCCGCGTGACCTTGACCACGACGTCGCGCCCGTCGAGCAGGCGCGCAGCATGGATCTGCGCCACCGATGCCGCGGCAAGGGGGGTGGCGTCGAAGCTCATGAACAGCTCGCCAAGCGGCTTTCCGAACGCCTGTTCGATAGTGTGGATCGCGGCGTCCTCCGGGAATGGTGGAACGTCGCTGTGCAACCGCGACAGCGCCTCGCGATATTCCGGCGGAAGCAAATCCCAGCGTAGGCTCAAGCCCTGCCCCAGCTTGACGAAAGTCGTGCCCAGGCCCACCAGCGTGTCACCCAGTCGTTCGGGTATCCGCTGCGGCGCGCGCCCTCGCCACCGGACCACGTCGAACCCGAGGCGCAGCATCGCCCAGCCGATCTGCATCGCCCGCAGCATCGCGATGGTCGCGGACCTGTCCTCCCGTAAGCGGGCTGCCGGGGGGCTCATCGCACCGACTCCGGTGCCGCCTTCAGAACGGTCGCGGGATCGCCCGTGCCGTCGATGGCTGCCAGCTCCTGCGCGTTCAGCAGTCGCGTCCGGTCCAATCCCAGTACGCCCGCAGCCGCCTCGACCACGTGGGCCCAGGTGCAGCGGTTCGCGAACAGCAGCCCCGGCACGTCCATGGTGCCGCCATGGTTGATGAAGCCGAGGGCGGTGGTGGTGGCCGGACCGGTATCCAGTCGCCGCAGGGCGCCAAGATACGGCTCCGGGCGTGTGTGCGTAAGCAGCACCCGGGGCAGATCGTCGGGAAACAGGCGCCGGACCTGGCCGTCGCCGTGGACGTAGGCGGCTTCGTCGCGATCGCGCGGCGTGCGGTAGCGCGCGGGCTCTCCGAGGTAGACCACGGTGGACGGCACGTCACGTGCAGCCAGCCGTGCCCGCGCACGCAGCACTTCCTGCAACTGGTACGCGCCGGTGGCGACCAGCAGCAGCGAGGATGCATCGGGATCGCCTGCCATCCGCACGGCCCCTTCGGCCGCCAGCTCTGCCGCCTGCGCACGGGTCAACACGTGCGGCACGTCGCGCTTGGGCACCACCAGCGCAGTGATGGTGCCGCGCTGCGCGTAGGCCCGCGCCAGCGCAGCTGCCGCCGCATTGGCATCCGGAGGAAAGACCACCCGCGACACGTCGGCCATCTCGCCGAGCAGCGCCTCGGTCATGGTCGGATCCTGGTGCGACTGTTCGTTCTTGGCGTTCTCCCAGGTATGCGAGGTGAGCACCAGCGGGATGCCCAGCCAGTCCTGTGATCGACCGGCCAGCCGCAGCTGGCGCGAGAAGATCAGTTCCTGCCGGATGGCGCCGAGCATCTTCGGCGCGAAGGCTTCGTAAGTGACCACCAGGTTCAAGCCGCCCTTGTTGGCCAGCGCCGCGCACACCACCGCTTCCTCGTTGAGCGCTGTGATGACGGCGCCCGTGGCGGATTCACTGTTCCCGGTCTCGGGAATCTGGACCCGGTGCTTGAGCAGGTCAAGCGAGCGGTCGAGCCGGTTGCTGCGCAACTCGTCGGGGTTCCCCAGGCGCACGCGCAGCTGCGGGTTCGCTTCGACGATCGCAACGAACTGCTCGTCCATCGCCCGCATCGGTGAGCCTGCCTGGCCAGGCAGGCGTTCGGCGATCGCAGGCACCTTTGGCGGGGCGACATCGCGGGTCGCCAGCGCATGATCGCGCTCGCGCACCCGTTGCTGTTCCCGGTGGGTGTTCAGTGAGGAGATCGCCTGATCCAGCTCCGGCACCGGCACAAACAGTGCTGCGGCGCCTTCGTTGAAAAGATCCCGCGCCATGACGTCGTGGGCCGGATTGCCTGGAAGCGGCAGGTTGTGCGCGGCATTGGTGCCCGCGCCAGGGAAGCCATAGCCCTTGATGGTCTCCGCAATTCCGTACGGGAGCCGGATCCCGCCTTCCGGCGCTTCTCCGCAGGCACGCAGCCGCGATTCCATCGCGTGAATGCCCCACGCGATGCTCGCCGGGTCGCGGCCATCTATCCCGACCGGCTCGAAGCCATTCAGGCGCAGGTGCTGATGCAGCCAGCGGTCCCCGCCTTGCTGGGCAATCTGGCTGCGCTGCTCGATGCGGCGTCCGTTGAGGATGATGATGGGCGACACGAGTCCGCTGTCTTCCGCGCGCCACCAGCGCGGAGCCCAATCGCTGCCACGCTGTTCCTCGAACGCACCATCGCTCAGGAAGGCCACCAGCCGCTCGCCCTTGAGCGGAGCGTGGACGTACTGCAGCTCGGCGAAGCCGAGGTAGCCCCCTTCAAGGATGCCACCGGCGGTGTGGGCGTTCACGTGCGAGCCCAGCGGCGACTCCGGCGAGCCATCGGGCTTCAGGGTGTAGGCGTAGAAGTCCCCGCACAAGCGGCTCAGGCCGGCATCGGTGCGGTCATAGCGTGATGCATGGGCAGGCGTCATGTTGCCAACCAGCACGTTGAGCGCGTCGATCGCGGCAACGCAGTGCCCCTGGCCCATCATCCACGCCCGCGTGGTCCCGTCCAGCGCATCCATCAGCAGGTAACCTGCGTACGCCGGAACCATGTTCAGCGAACCGCCGGTATGGCCCTCCGGCGCCGCCTTGAAGTCGTCGGCTGCAAGCGCGGCACCGTCGGTGCGTACCCGGCGGGCGTAGGTCATGTGCACGACCAGCCATATGGCGGCGCTGGCGAGACGATCGGCGGCGGCGAGACGCCGCCATCCGTCATCGGGATCCGCGAGCTGCCCGAGCGCGACCAGCTCGGCCACCATCTCGCGGACCCGCAACTGGGTCAGCGGGTCGTGCTGGATCATGCCGTAGCCGGCGGCCCAGTGGGAAAACGCCGGGTCAGCCTGTCGATAGGCGGCGGCGAGCTGCTCCATCCGATGGCGTGGAGCGCGATCGAGCTGGGAGACCGTACAGCAGGTTGAATAAAGATTCATGAGACCTCCGGTGCAGCGGAAAGGGACGTCATGAGCTTGGACGCGGCGGCCCCGAGCGCCGGTCCCGTCGAGATCGCGTTGGATGGATGGGCGATCGTGTCGGTACTGACGATTCTCGCCAGGCGGGCAGTTTTCAGTTGCTCATAGGCATCGCCCGAGAACACGGGATGGATTGCCACCACGACCGGCGCCGGCAGGCCGAGTCGTTCCAGGTGCACCAGCGTCTCCAGGATCGTGCGCCCCGATGAAACGATGTCGTCGACCAGCACCGGTGTGCGTCCGGCGGCGGCATCGGCATCAGGCAGGCTGACGCTGACGTCGTAGTCGCCACGGCGCACCTTGCGCAGCACCTGGAAGGGTACGCCGGCCTGCGTCGCGATACTGTTCACCCACTGCTCGCTTTCACTGTCGGGCCCGATCACGGTGGCGTCGGGCACGTTGGCGGCGATCCAGCGGGCCACGACCGGAGCGGCGCGCACTTGTGCCGTCGGGATGCGATACAAGGCATCCAGTCGTGGCGTGCGATGCAGGTGGGGGTCAACCGTCACCAGCCAGTCGAAGGACTGCTCCAGGAAGCGCGCGAACAGCGGCGACGTGACGGCTTCGCCGCGGTGGAAGCGGGTGTCCTGTCGCATGTAGCCGAGGTAGGGCGCGATCAGACCCACGCTGCGGGCGCCGAACTCACGTGCGGTCTCCGCGGCGAACCGCAGCGGCAGGGCGATGGCGTCGGCAGTGCGCAGGCTCGCGAGAATGGCGAGGTCGGCGCCCTGCAAGCCATCATCCAGGGCGACCAGGGATTCCCCATCGGGAAAGCGGTGCCAGTCCAGCGGGGCAATACGGGCGCCGAGTTCAGCGCCGACGGTCGCCGCCAGGGCGACGTCGGCGGGGAACGGGATCAGGATGCGATTCATGCAACCTCCTCGACGGCGAAGGGCGCGGCAGTCGCCGCGTACTCCAGCGCGTACGCCAACTCTCCGCGCGACTGCGCATGTACGGCGAACAGGGGTTGCCCGCGCTGGACGACGTGACCGATCCGCAACGCGGTTGCCAGGCCCGCGGCGGGCGAGCCGGGTGCGCCGGCGAGCTTGGCAATACGTGCCAGCCGGCGATTGTCGATCGCCGCAATCCGCCCGGACACACCCGCGGTGACGTCGGCAGTGAACTCCGCGTGTGGCGGTTCGCGGAAGCCGCCCTGGGCTTCACAGATCGCGAGGAACTTCGCCAGCGCCCGGCCCGAGTCCAACACCTCATTGGCCCGCGATGCCCCCGTGCCCGCGGCGTTGCCGGGCACCATCTCCAGCAGGGCGCCGGCGAGCGCGACGCTGCGCTCGCGCAGGTCCGCCGGCGCATCGGCATCGTTGCGCAGGACCTTGAGCACGTCCAGCGCCTCCAGCGCGGGCCCGATGCCCACGCCGACCGGCTGGCGGCCGTCGGAGCGGTACACGTCCAGCTCAAGGCCAAAAGCCGAGGCCGTGCCACCCAACCGGGTTGCAAGATGGGCGCCGGCGACCTCGCTGCGCACCTTCGCGGTCGGACCGACTGGCATGTCGATCAGGACGTGGGTCGAGCCGGCCGCGATCTTTTTCGACAACACGCTGGCGACCAATTGCCCGTCGCTGTCGAAATCCAGCGGTCGCTGGATACGGATCATGATGTCGTCGGCCGGGCTCAGGCGGACGTTGCCGCCCCAGACAATACACCCCCCCTCACGCTCCACGACACGACGCATGGCCGGCAGGTCCAGTGCCACCGGCGCCATCACTTCCATGGTGTCGGCGGTCCCTGCCGGCGACGTGATCGCGCGCGAAGAGGTCTTGGGGATTCGATAGCCGAGCGCGGCGATGATCGCGACCACGATCGGGGTGGTGCGGTTCCCCGGCAGACCGCCGACGCAATGCTTGTCCAGTACCAGGCCTTCGCCCCAGTCGAGCCGCTGACCGACCGCCAGCATGGCCCGTGTCAGCGCGGTGGCTTCGCCCTGGTCCATGCGCTCGCCGGCGGAGGCGGCGACGAAGGCAGCGAGCTCCAGGTCCGACAGCCGGCTGGCCACGGCGTCCTGCATCAGGGCGAGATACTGGGATTCGTCCAGGCGCTCGCCAAACACTTTGGCCCGCAGTGCACCCACCGAAGCCGCCGGCTCGGGGTGACGGAAGCTGGCCAGCACCCCGGGTTCGGGCGCCAGTGCGTTCCAGGCCGCCTCCGAAAGAGCCACCTCGTCGACGGCGACCATGTCGCCGACAACGACGTTCAGGGTCGCGATCAGCGTGCGATGCCCGAGCTGCATCTGCACCCGGGTCATGGCAACGAATCCTTCCGAGCGGCAGATCTCGCAGTCGCGGTGCATGTAGACCACCGGCTGCTGGTAGGTGTCGATGCCCGCGCGGATGACACGCATGCGGGTGTGGGCCGACGCCTTCATGCTCCATGCCCTCCTTCCAGCGTCACCCGTTCCAGGTGTTCCGGAGCATGGGCCGACCATCCGAGCTCGCGCTGGATGCGCGCGCGCAACGCGTCTGCCGCGTCCAGCTCGCCATGCGTCACGTAGACGACGCGTGGCGCCGTCGGTGCAGTCCGCATCCAGTCCAGCAGTTCGTTCGCATCCGCGTGGCCGGAGAACCCCTCCAACTGGATGACCTCGGCGCGGATGGGAACTTCGCGACCGAACATTCGCAGTGTGGACGCGCCCCCCGCCAGGGCCGCGCCGCGGGTGCCACCGGCCTGGTAGCCCGCGAGCACGATGGCATTGCGATCATCGGGGCCGAACGCTTCGATGTGATGCAGCACGCGCCCGCCGGTCGCCATGCCGCTGGCCGAGATGATGATCATCGGCCCGTGCTGGCGATTGAGCGCTTTGGACTCCTCGACGCTGTTGACGAAGGTCGCCAGTTCGAACATGCGGCGGCAGTCTTCGTCCGATACGTGGTGTTCGTCGTGATGGCGGTGGTAGATGTGGGTCGCATCGATGGCCATCGGGCTGTTGAGGTAGACCGGAACCCGCGGGATCTCGCCCCGCTCGCGCAGGCGCGCCAGGTGCAGCAGCAACGCCTGCGCCCTGCCGACCGCAAAGGCCGGGATCACCATCACCCCGCCGCGGGCGGCCACCCGGCGCACGATCGGAGCGAGTTCGGCTTCCTGGTCGATCGGCACGTGCGCCCGGTTGCCATAGGTGGACTCGCAGACCAGCACGTCGCAGGCGGGCAGCGGCGAGGGCGGGTTCATCAGCGACTCGTTCTGCCGCCCGAGGTCGCCGCTGAAGTGCAGGCGCAGGCCATGCACGTCCAGGCTGAGATGGGCGGCGCCGATGATATGTCCGGCTGGATGGAAGCGCACCCGGATGCCGGGCATCACCTCGATTTCTTCGCCCTGGTCGTGCCCGTGCAGGTACTTCAGGCTCTTGCGCGCGTCCTCTTCGGTGTACAGCGGCAGCGGCTCCTTGTGCTTCGAGTATCCCTTGCGCGCCGCGTACCTTGCCTCCTCTTCAAGCAGGCGACCACTGTCGGGCAGCAGCAGGCCGCACAGGGCTACGCTGCCATGGGTGCAATGGATGCGGCCGCGGAACCCCTGTTTGACCAGCGCAGGCAGGTATCCCGAGTGGTCCAGGTGCGCGTGGGTGAGCACGACGGCGTCGATGGATGCCGGGTCCACCGGGAACGGGGCCCAGTTGCGCTCACGCAGCTGCTTGTAACCCTGGAACAGTCCGCAGTCGACGAGTACGCGGTGGCGGCCATCTTCGACCAGGTAGCGCGAACCGGTGACGGTGCCGGCGGCGCCGAGGAACTGCAGGGTCGATCCGCTTGTGGTGTTCATGGATGCTCCAGGGAGGGTGGATTGATGCGTGCGTGGTCCAGCAACTGCCGGCGCTTGACCAGTGAGCCGGTGAGTGCCAGGGCGGGAAGAGCCTTTTTCATGGCGTGGATTTCCCTCCGTCGGGTTGGGGGCGCGCGCTCGGGACGTTCCTGCGCAAGCGTCGCAGGACCAGCAACCGGAACGCCGCGGGAATTACCAGCATCGACAGCAGCGGCGCGGTGAGCATGCCGCCGATCATCGGCGCCGCGATGCGCTGCATCACTTCGGAACCGGCGCCCTGGCCGAGCAGGATCGGAAACAGACCGGCAAGGATCACCGCCACGGTCATCGCCTTCGGCCGCACGCGCTGCACCGCGCCCTCGCGGATCGCCTCGTCCAGCTCGGCCGGCCCCGAGCGCGGATCGGCCGTCAGCTGGCGATCCCACGCGTGGCGCAGGTACAGCATCATCACCACGCCGAATTCGGCGGCGACGCCGGCCAGCGCGATGAAGCCGATCATCGTCGCGATCGACACCGCATGCCCGAGCAGCCAGATCAGCCACAGGCCGCCGACCAGCGCCAGCGGCACGCTGGCCATGATCAGCGCCGCCTCGCTCACCCGGCGGAACACCGCGTAGATCAGCACGAAGACGATCAGCAGCACGACTGGCACCACCAGGGTCAGCCGCTGCATCGCCTGCGCCAGGTATTCGAACTGGCCCGACCACGCCACCGTGATGCCCGCCGGCAACGGGACCTCGCGCGCCACCGCACGTTGCAGGTCCGCCACCACCGTGCCGAGGTCGCGGCCGGCGGTGTCGACGTAGATGTAGGCCGCGAGCTGACCGTTCTCGCTCTTGAGCATCGGCGGCCCGGCGACCACCTCGATGTCGGCCACCTGCCCCAGGGTCAGCTGCACGCCGTTGGCGGCGACGATCGGCAATGCCTTCAATGCAGCGAATGAATCGCGCTCGGCCCGCGGGTAGCGCAGCACGATGGGATAGCGCTCGCGGCCTTCGATGACCTGGTCGATCGGATCGCCGCCGACCACCGTCGCCACCAGCTCCTGCAGCTGCCGCTGGGTCAACCCGTAACGCGCGGCCTCGGCGCGGCGGATGCGCACGTCCACGTAGCGCCCCGCAGCGGCGCGCTCGGCAACCGCCGAACCCACGCCCGGCACGGTACGCGCCACCGCCTCGATCGCATCGGCCACTGTCTGCAGGCGGTCGACATCGTTGCCCAGCACCTTGATGCCGATCGGGCTCTTGATGCCGGTGGCCAGCATGTCGATGCGGTTGCGCAGTGGCGGCACGAACAGGTTGGTGAGGCCCGGTACCTGCACCGCCTGGTCCAGTTCCGTCTTGATCTTGTCCATCGTCATGCCCGGCCGCCATTGGTCCTTCGGCTTGAACGTGATGGTGGTTTCGAACATCTCCATCGGTGCCGGGTCGGTCGCCGTGTCGGCGCGGCCGGCCTTGCCGAACACGTGGTCGACCTCGGGCACGGTCTTGATCATGCGGTCGGTCAGCTGCAGCAGCTGCGCGGCCTTGCCCGAGGACAATCCGGGCAGCGCGGTGGGCATGTAAAGCAGCGTGCCTTCGTCCATCGCCGGCATGAACTCGCTGCCGAGCCGACTGAGCGGCAGCAGCGCGCTGAGCAACAGCAGGCCGGCCAGCACCAGGGTCGCCTTTGGATGGTGCAGCACCGCCTCCAGGATCGGCCGGTACAGCGCAATCAATCCACGGTTGAGCGGGTTGGCGTGTTCCGGTCGGATGCGCCCGCGGATCAGGTAGCCCATCAGCACCGGCACCAGGGTCACCGCCAGCCCGGCCGCCGCCGCCATCGCGTAGGTCTTGGTGAACGCCAGCGGCTTGAACAGCTTGCCCTCCTGCCCCTGCAGCGCGAACACCGGGATGAACGACAACGCGATGATCAGCAGGCTGACGAACAGCGCCGGCCCCACCTCCGCCGCCGCCTCGACCACCAGCGACCAGCGCGCCGCGCCCTGCGGTTCCCTGCCGTCGTGCGCGTCGCGCCAGTGCTCCAGGTGCTTGTGCGCGTTCTCGATCATCACCACCGCCGCATCGACCATCGCGCCGATCGCGATGGCGATGCCGCCGAGCGACATCAGGTTCGCCGTCACGCCCTGCAGGTGCAGCGCGATGAACGCGACGAGCACGCCCAGCGGCAGGCTGATTACCGCCACCAGCGCCGAGCGCAGGTGGCCGAGGAACAGCACGCAGACCAGCGCCACCACCAGGAACTCTTCCAGCAGCTTGCCCCACAGGTTGTCCACCGCCGCACTGATCAGCTGCGCGCGGTCGTAGGTCGGCACGATCTCGACGCCGGCCGGCAGGCTGCGCTTGAGGTCGGTGAGCTTCGCCTTGACTGCATCGATCGCGGCCTTCGCGTTCTTGCCCGAGCGCAGCACGATGATGCCGCCGGCCACCTCGCCCTGGCCGTCCAGCTCGGCGATGCCGCGCCGGAAGCTCGGCCCGCGCCGCACCGTGGCGACGTCGCCAAGCAGCACCGGCACGCCGCTCGCATTGGCGCCGACCGGCACGCGCTCGAAATCCCCGCGGCTGCGCAGGTAGCCTTCGCTGCGCACCATCAGCTCCGCCTCGCCCTGCTCGATCACCGAGCCGCCACCGGCGCCGTTGGCCGCACGCACCGCGTCCACCAGTTGCGCCACAGTGATGCCGCGCGCGGCCAGCGCCTGCGGGTCCGGCACGATCTGCCAGGCGCGTTCCATGCCGCCCAAGCTGGCCACCTCGGCCACGTCCGGCACGGTCTTCAGCTGGTAGCGCAGGAACCAGTCCTGCAGCGCGCGTAGTTCGCCGAGGTCGTGCTTGCCGGTGCGGTCGACTAGCGCATATTCGTAGATCCAGCCCAGGCCGGTGGCGTCGGGGCCGAGCGACGGGTTAACCCCGGCGGGCAACCGGTCGCGAACCTGGCTCAGGTACTCCAGCACACGCGAGCGCGCCCAGTACAGGTCGGTGCTGTCGTCGAACAGCACATAGACGTAGGAGTCGCCGAAGAACGAGTAAGCACGCACCGTGCGGGCGCCGGGCACCGACAGCATGGTGGTGGCCAGCGGATAGGTGACCTGATCCTCGACCACCTGCGGCGATTGCCCGGCCCAGCTGGTGCGGATGATCACCTGGGTGTCGGAAAGGTCCGGCAAGGCGTCCAGCGGCGTGCGCGTCAGCGAGAACACGCCGGCCGCGGCCAGCGCCAGCGCGGCCAGCAGCACGAACACGCGGTTGGCGATGGCGGCGCGGATGAGGGCGGCGATCATGGATGGCCTCCGCTCGGCATCACGTGGCCCGCATGCGGGTCATGCGAGGTTGCCGGATGAGGTGCACTGGTGGCGGCCGCAGGAACCTCTCCGTGTTCGCCAAGGCGTTCCAGCGCACCAGACAGGCTGGCCTCCGAGTCGATCAGGAACTGTCCGGAGACGACGACCTTTTCACCGCCGCGCAGGCCGTGCAGGATTTCCGTGTAGCCATCGGCCGAGCGTCCGGCATGCACAGCCAGCGGGCGGAAACGGCCATCGGCCTCCGCCACGATCACCCGCGTCTGCACGCCGGTGGCGATCAGTGCATCACTCGGCACCACCGGCACGGCCTCGCCTTCGGCCGGCTGCAGTTGCACGGTGGCGAACATGCCCGGACTCAGTCGGCCGTCCGGATTGGCCAGCACGATGCGCGCGCGCTGGGTGCGCGTGGCGTTGTCGATGTCCGGCAGCAGCGTCTCCACGCTGCCGTGGAACTCCTGCCCGGGCAACGCATCGGCGCTCACCGTAACCGGCGTACCACTATGCACCGTGCCGGCGACCGCCTGCGGCAACGCCGCCTCGACCCAGACCGTCGCCAGGCTGTTCAACGTCATCAGCGTCTGCCCGGCACCGACCCGCTGGCCTTCCCGTACCTCCAGCGTGGTGACCACGCCCGTTTGCGGCGCATCCAGCGTGATCGCCGCGCCCGCACCGCGGCGCGCGGTGCGGATCTCCGCGGCGGTCAGACCGAGCACCCGCAGGCGCTCGCGGGCCGCGCTGCGCAAGGCCTTCGCATCAGCCGATTGCGCGCCCTGCAGCGCGTCGTACTCGGCCAGTGCGCTGCTCCACTGCGGCGCCAACAGCTCGGCCAGCGGCTCGCCCGCCGTCACCTGCGTATACGGTGCACGCACCCACAACTTGCTGATCACCGCGTCGACGCGGGCGCTGACCGTGGTGGCTTCGCGCGGATTCCACGTGATGGTGCCCGGCACCCGTACCGCAGTAGACAGGACACGGCGTTCGACCGACGTGGTCCGGATGCCCAGATTCTGTACCGTGCCCGGGTCGATGCGCACGCCTTCAGCGCCCGCCTCGTCACCCGCATATTTGGGCACCATGTCCATGCCCATGGGTGATTTGCCAGGCTTCGGGAAGTGCTGCGCCGGCTCCATCGGGTCGTACCAGTACAGGATCTCTTTGGCGGAGCTCGGCGAGGAAACCGGTGTGCCCGCGGGGGCTGCTGTGCCGACAGGTTGGCGGCGGCCGCCGAGGTAGCCCACCAGGAGCAACAGCGCCGCGAAAAAAACGGCGGCAAAAATGATCAATGGACGCTTCATGGCGTCACCTCCGAAGGCAATAGATAGGCCAGCGATGCCCACAACCGTGCGCGAGCAGCGAGCGCGTCGGCATAGCTCAGGCGCAGTTCGATCTCGTCGCGACGGGCATCCAGCCAAGGCTGCAGCACGCCACCACCGCGATAACCGGCCAGCGCTGTTTGCGCGCGGTCGCGCGCCAGCGGCAGCAGGGTTTGCTGATAGCGCTCGATCTGGCGATTCCAGCCCTCCCAGGTTGCCGCGGCGCGCGCGACAGTTTCCTGCTGGGCGCGCCGGGCATCTTCATGGTCAGCCTGGACGGCATCGCGCTGCGCTTGCCTCGCGCTGATGCCGCGATCCTGTCGGTTGTGGGTAAACAGCGGCAGGCTGACGCTGAACTGCACCGTGAGCATGTCCGACATCCGTGGCGCACGCTTGCCATATTCGGCACTGACGCTCCAGTCCGGGTGCCTGGTTGCACGCGCCTGGTCAAGCGCGGCTTGCGCCACCTGTTCGCGCGCCGTCCACGCCTGCATCGGCGCCTGCTCGTCGATGGATCGCTGCAGGCTTTGCGCGCTCACCGGCAATCGACTGAAGTCCGGCGCCTCGCCGAGTGGGCCGGTGATGGGCCCTACCCAGCGTTGCAGGCTGGCCTGCGCCGCCGCGATGTCTGCGTCAGTGGCCTCCAGGCGATTATCGAGCAGGGAAGCCGCCGCACGCGCGGCCAGTGCATCGGAAGCACCACCTTCGCCGCCGCGCAATCGCGCCTGGGTGGTTTGCACGGCCAGCGCGCTCTCGCCGCTCAGTTCGCCCAGCAGCGCGCGCGCACGCTCGGTGATCCATACGTCGATCCAGGCATCGGCGATACGCTCCTGCACGGTCTGCGCGGTGGCTATGCGATTCGCTTCGGCGGCACCGATCTGGGCATCGGCCAGCCCGCGCTCCGCAGCTCGGGCCGCGCGCGACGGGATGGCTTGCATCACGCCTACGGTGCGCATGGTCATGCCGTCCGAGCGCAAACTGAAGGCGCCCGGTGCGGTCACCGGATAACTGGCGATCCCGAAGGTCAGCGCCGGGTCCGGCAAGCGTCCGGCACGCGCTGCCTCCTCGTGCGTGGCAGCGACATCAGCGGCACGTGCCTCGATTTGCGGGGCACGCGCCAGCCCGCGTTGGACAGCCGCTGCAAACGTCAGCGGCGGTTCGACGGCTTGTGCCGCCGTGGCCACCGCTCCCCACAGGAGCGCGGCCAGGCCTGTCGCCAGCAGGCGTCGGGCGAAATACATGTACAACATGGATGGACACTCCGTCGATCTGGAAGATGCGCCGTGCCAGAACGGACACGACGACACCACGTCAGTGGATAGCGCGACGTGTCAGATCAAATCAGGAGCGAGCAGAACAACAATCGAGGGAGGGGTGGCGGTGCACGCAGCTGATCCCGTCGCACCAAGGCGCGATGCGACGGCAACGCCACCGCGGCCACGGACGGCAACTCCGGCGGCAACGCGGCCAGCATGCTGGCCGGCACCGAGGCGCTGCGCGCATCGACCTGGGTGGCGTGGTCGGGTTGGCAGTGCTGTCGGCACAGCGGATCGGCCGGCGCCGCCGGCATTTCCATGCAGCCGCCACTCATCGCTGCCATCGACGACGAGTGCACCGCCACGGCCGCCGCGACCGCGCCAGGCGACGCCGGCGCGGTGCCACAGGCATACGCGGCCACCGCCACCTGCTGCCAAAGCAGCAGCAGGGCCACCAGCCACGCAAGGCGGCGACGGGTGAGCGGGCGGAGGCGGAAGGCGCGTTTCATCTCACGGGTACTGTAGCGTCAGGGGCGGCGGCGTCATTGATGCGGATCAACCAGGCAGCGCGGCGTCGCTCACGCGCCCGGGCCGTGCGTCGCGTAGACCCGGGTCGAGCCGTCGCGGCCGATCAGCACCACGTCGTAACGTTCGGGCGCACCCATCTCCATGCCGGGCGAACCCATCGGCATGCCGGGCGCGGCGATGCCGATGGCGTCCGGTCGCTCAGCGAGCAGGCGGCGGATGTCCTGCACCGGCACGTGCCCTTCGATCACGTAGCCGTCGATCACCGCAGTGTGACAAGACACCGCACCCGACGGCACGCCGAAGCGCGCCTTCACCGCCGCCATCGGCTGGTCCTGGTGCACGGTGACGGTATAGCCCTGCGCGCGCATGTACTCGACCCATGCGCCGCAGCAGCCGCAGGACGGGTCGCTGTAGACATCGAACGCGTTCGCCGCCAGCGCCACCGGCGCGAACAACATCGCAAACAGCAGGCTGATGCCCGTGCGGGAAAGCCAACGCTTCATCATCATTCTCCTGGTACCGGGGCGGTTTCCCACTGGACGGACACGATCTTCCAGCTGTCGCCGTCCTTCCTGAGCTTGAGCATCTCGCGGCTGCGCAGCGTGGTCGACTTGCCCTTGATCATGGCCTCGATCTCGCTCTCGCTGCCGACCATCGCGGTGTCGCCCATCGGCATCGAGCCCAGCGAGACCGGCGTGAGCTTCGCGGCCTTCAGAAACTTGATGTCGTCGCCCAGATGGCCGGCGACGTATTCGTCGCGCGTCTGCGTGTGGCCGCCTTCGCTGACGCGGACATCGGGCGCCAACAGCGCGAGCACGGCCTCGCGGTCGCCGCGCTGCAACGCGGTCTGGAATGTCCGCGCCACCGCTTCGGCCGTCGGCACCGCGCCCGGCTTCATGCCTTCCATGGACAGCGGCGCCTCGACCGCTGGCGCGGCGGCGTGTTCGTGGGCATCGCCATCAGCAGCGTCGTGGCTGTGCCCCGCTTCGCCGGCCATGGCCATGCCCTCCATCGCAGCCGCACCATGCGCATCCTCGCCGGCGGCCCCGCCATGGCTGTGACTGTGGCCGCCCGCCTCGTCCATGTCGTGGTCCTGCGGTGCCCTGGCCACGATGTCCTTGTATTGCGCCGGCGTCATGTCGGGCATTTTCTGCAGGAACGCGACCATGCTCCAAATGGTGGCGTCGTCGTGGCTGGCGCCCCAGGCCGGCATCGCGCTCATCTTGATGCCGTGCTTGATCACCCAGAACGCCTGGCGCGGGTCGGGCCGGAATTTCGCCAGCTCGGGCGGCTGCGGGTACAGGCCCGGGCGCATCTCGTTCTCGCCCAGGCCCGGCGCCAGGTGGCAGCCGGTGCACATCGCCGCGTACTGGCCAGCGCCTTTCAGGATCAGCTGCGGGTCGTCGAGGCTCGGCACCACGACGTCCTTCGCGTGATGCGCGATCGAACGTTCGCGCAGCGCCTGCATCAGCGCGTAGACGGGTTTCGTGTGGTGGGCGTCGGCACCGATGTTGTAGACACCGGACACGACGAAGACGCCGACACCGGCGATGGCGACGACGCAAAGAACCACGAGGGTAATGATGAATCGCTTCATGAAATCTCCTTAGAACCAGATGCGCAGGCCAGCGACCCATTGCTGGTCGAAGACCGCCTGATGCCCGTCTCGGGCGAAGTCCGCGGTGGCGCCGAAGCGGCGCGTCCAGACTACGCCGATGTACGGTGCGAATTCACGACGTATCTCATAGCGCAGGCGCAGCCCCAGCTTCGCATCCGAGATGCCGCTGCCGATGCCGCGCGCCGGGTCGGATTTGCCGTACAGGTTGACCTCCAGTTCCGGCTGCAGGATCAGCCGCTGGGTGAACAGCAGCTCGTAGTCGGCACGCAGGCGCGCCGCGGTGCGTCCGGAAGGCCCGACATAGGCGGTGGCCTGGATCTCGAACCAGTACGGCGCCAGGCCTTGCACGCCGAACGCGGCCCATTCGCGCCGCGGGCCGGTACCGAAGTCGTGGCGCACGCCCAGTTGCGTGCCCCAGAACGTGGCGACGGAATGGTTCCAGAACGCCTCGATCTCGCCATCCTCTAACCGGCCGCGGCTGCGCTCGCCCTCGCTGCGCAACCACAGCTTGTCCGCGTCACTGCCGTACCAGCCTTCGGCTTCCCACGTCTGGCCGTTGCCGTCGCGGCCGTGGAACGCTTCCAGTTGATCGACCAGCAACATGCCGGCCAACGCGCTGCCGTGCAGGTGCAGTCCATGCGCAGGGCTGGCGGCGATGCCGTCGGAATAATCGCCGCTGCGTGCATCCGCCGGTGCGCGGCCGCCCTGCATCGGCCCCATCGCCATGGCCGGCACCGCTCCCGTGCCGTGTGCCGCGCCATGGTCCATGCCGGGCATCGCGCCGTGATCCATCTCCGGCATCGCCTGCTGCTCCGTGCCCGCCATGACATGACTGGAGGCCGTGGGCGTGGTGGACGACGCGCCATGGCCCATCCCATGCATCGAGCCGTGGTCCATCGGCGACATCGCGCCATGGTCCATGTCGTGCATGGGGTGCGCGCCGGCGGGCGCAGCTGCCGGCGTGGCCGGGGCGTGCGGCTTCTTCGTCTTTTTGACCGGCGTCTTCGCCGCCGGTGGCGCACTGCTGCTGGTGCTGGCCGGCATCGTCATGCCGTGCATGCCGGCGTGGTCCATGCCCGGCATCGCGCCCATGTCCATCGGTGCGGTGCTGCCCGACGAGGCCGGCGCGCTCTGCGCCGTCGCCGCCAGCGGCATGGCCAGCAGCAGCGCGGCCAGCAGCAACGGGTGGCGCCCGGAAAATGCAATGGTTCGACGGTTCGCGCTCATGCCACCACCACCTCGCGGAACATGCCCGCTTCCATGTGGTACAGCAGGTGGCAGTGGTAGGCCCAGCGCCCCGGCGCGTCGGCCGTCACTGCGTAGCTGACGCGTTGCGCCGGCTGCACGTTGACGGTGTGCTTGCGCACCTGGAACTGCCCGTCGGGATTTTCCAGCTCGCTCCACATGCCGTGCAGGTGGATCGGGTGGTTCATCATGGTGTCGTTGACCAGCACAATGCGCAGGCGTTCGCCGGTATTGAAGTGGATCGGCTTGGCGTCGGAATACTTGATGCCGTCGAACGACCACATGAAACGCTCCATGTTGCCGGTCAGGTGCAGTTCGATCTCGCGGCTGGGCTCGCGTGCGTCGATCGGGCCGCCGATGGTGTGCAAGTCGGCATAGGTCAGCACGCGGCGGCCGTTGTCGCGCAGGCCGGTGCCCGGATCGTCGAGGTTGGTGCGCGGCATGTCGACGTGCATGTCCACGCCGGGGCCGTATTCGGTGCGGGCGTGGCGCACGACCGGTACGGGTGCAGCCGCCATGCCGGCCATGCTGCCGTGGTCCATGGCGCCGTGGTCCATGCCGGGCATCGTGGCTTGGCCGCCGTGGTCCGCGTGCGACATCGCGCCCATCATGTCGCGCATGTCCAGCCACACGCGCTTGTCCACCGATGGCACCTCCGCCTCCATCCCGGCGCGCGGCGCCAGCGTGCCGCGCGCGTAGCCGCTGCGGTCGATCGACTGGGCGAACAGCGTGTACGCGCGCTCCTCCTGCGGCTCGACGATGACGTCGTAGATTTCGGCCGGCGAGAAGCGGAACTCGTCGACCGGCACCGGCTGTACGTCCTGGCCATCGGCGGCGATCACCGTCATCTTCAGGCCGGGGATGCGCACGTCGAAGAAGGTGGACGACGAGCCGTTGATGAAGCGCAGTCGGATCTTCTCGCCGGGCTTGAAGATGCCGGTCCAGTTGCCCGCGGGCGCGGCGCCGTTCATCAGGTAGGTGTAGGTGTAGCCGGAAACGTCGCTCAGGTCGGTCGGGTTCATGCGCATCTGGTTCCACATCTTGCGCATGGCCAGCGCGTGGCTCAGACCCTTCGTGCGCACGTCGCGGAAGAAATCCGGCACGGTGGGCTGGGCGAAGTTGTAGTAGTCGCTCTGTTTTTTCAGCTTGGCGTAGATGCGCTCGGGATCCTCGTCGGTCCAGTCGTTGAGCATCACCACGTAGTCGCGGTCCGTCGGGTAGCGCTCGGGGCCGTCCGGCTCGATCACCAGCGGGCCGTACAACGCGTTCTGTTCCTGGAAACCCGAATGCGAGTGGTACCAGTAGGTGCCGCTCTGGCGCACCTGGAACCGATACAGAAAGCTTTCGCCCGGCGCGATGCCGTCGAAGCTGAGGCCGGGCACGCCGTCCATCTGGAACGGCAGGATGATGCCGTGCCAGTGGATCGAGGTCGGCACGCGCAGGTGGTTGGTCACGCGCAGGTTCACCGTGGTGCCCTGCCGCCAGCGCAACAAGGGACCGGGCACGCTGCCATTGACCGTGATCGCGGGCCGCGCCGCGCCGGTGAAATTGACGGCGGTCTCGACGACGTCCAGCGCAAAGTCGGTGCCGCTGAGCACGGTGGGCTGCCCTGGGCTGGTCAGCGCCCAGGCGTTCGGAGGGCGCAGCAGGCCGAGACCGGCCACCGCACCGCCCAGGGCCAGGCCCTGCACGAAACGTCGCCGCGACAGGTCGGTCGCGGGCAATGGAGAAAATGGATTCACGTTCACTTCCTTCGAGGGAGGCATCGGCGGCCGATACCGATCAAGGGCTGCGTTCACGCCCGCTGCAGGGCGGGCGCGAAAGCGCTATCGCAGCGGACGGAATCAGCCGACCGGGGGCCGCAACGGCACTGCGTGGACGACACTGGGCGCCGCCACGACGGAGGAAGAAACACGCAACGGCTCCGGTGCCACCGGCACGAGCCCGGCCATCGCCAGCGCTGGCAGCGCGCTGCCGCACGCCGCCGCGCACTGGGCCGATCCCATCGACCCGTGCTGGTCGTGGTGCGGACCACCGCAACAGTCGGCCGGAGCCGGCATGACGTGTCGACCGTGATCGACCACGTGCGCAACCATAGCCGCTGGCGCCGCACCAATCGCGTCGCCGACCATCCCGCGCGGCATGCCGTGCAACGGCGCCAGAGCGAGGATCAGCCACGCCAACCATGCCATCGCCCGCAGGAACGGCAAACGTGCAACATGGCGCAGCGGGTGGTTCATCAGCACAGCATAGGGTTCGTGCCGGCGGGTCTCAACCCTGGACGAGGGTCCATCGGGCCTCGCCGGCACGCCTGCCACAGGTGAGTCGCCCAACGCTACCTGGTGTAGCCCATGTGCAGCGTGATCTTGTCGCCGGCTTTCAGGTTCGCCACCGAAGCGGGCGGGAAATGCAGGCGCAGCGACATGCCTTCCGAGTCCGCCTCGACCATGCCAGTCTTGGTGTCGACCGAACTCACCGTGGCCGGCATGATGTGCATGCTGCCGTTCTTGTTGTGGCGCATCATCTGCTGATGCATACCGCCCATCTGGCCCATGCCGCTCGACGACGACGCCGGCGCCATGCCTCCGGTGTTCTGGGCGCTGACCGTGCCGAATGCCAGGCAGAGGCCGACAGCGGCCGTCGAAACAATGATTCTTGGCAGGAACGTCATGATGATTCTCCGCGCAGGGAACGTCCGGAGCCGATGTCCGGCCGGTTGCAACGCTGCAACGGCAGGAGCCTGCGCCGGCGAATGTGCAGGAAAGGTCACGTGACGCCCGGGCCGGCGCCGCGGGCCCATCTATACTGGGCAGCCCGCCCGCCGTGACCGCCATGAACTACCGCCACGCCTATCACGCCGGCAACTTCGCCGACGTCCTCAAGCACGTCGTGCTGCTGGCCCTGGTCGAGGCGTTGCAGACCAAGCCCACATCATTCTGCTACGTCGACACCCATGCCGGCAGCGGCAGCTATGCGCTGGAAGGCCACGAGGCCAAGAAGACCGGCGAGTATCACGATGGCATCGCCCGCCTGCACCCGGCCGAGAAGCTGCCGCCGCTGCTGCGGCGCTGGCGCGACGGCATCCTCGGCGGCGAAGGCAACGAGCACGGCCTGAAGTACTACCCCGGCTCCCCGCTGCAGGTCGCCCGGGTGCTGCGCCCGGGCGACAGCGCGCAGCTGTGCGAGCTGCACGCCGAGGAAGCGGTGAAGTTGCGCGAACTGTTCCGCGGCAACCCGCAGGTGCACGTGCACCAGCGCGACGGCTATGAGGCACTGAAGGCGCTGCTGCCGCCGAAGGAGAAGCGCGGACTGGTGCTGATCGACCCGCCCTACGAGGCGCAAGAGGACGAATACCGGCTGATCGAGCAGGCGCTGAAGGCCGCCCTGCCGCGCTGGCCCGGCGGCATCTACGCGGTGTGGTACCCGATCAAGCTGCGCAGCCAGGTGCAGCCGTTCCTGCGCAAGCTGCAGCACAGCGGGGTGAAGCGCATCCTGCGCGCCGAGTTGCTGGTGCATCCGGACGATTCTCCGCTGCGCCTCAACGGCTCGGGCATGGTGATCTTCAACGCGCCGTGGAAACTGGACGACACCCTGCGCGAACCGCTGCGTGTGCTGGCCAGCCTGCTCTCGCAGGAACGCCCGGCCGAATGGAAACTGGACTGGCTGCTGGACGAAGCCGGCAGCCAGCTGAATACGCCCAGCCCGCTGCCCACCTCGCGGCTACCGCGGCCGCCCGCTCGCCGCTAAGCTCGGCGTATCCAGGCTTCTCCCAGGAGCACGACCATGCACACCCGCCTCGCCTCCCTGCCGATCCGCCTCGCCGCGCCGGCCGCTCTGCTGATGCTGCTGGCCGCCTGCGCCCCGGCACCGATCTACAAAATCAGCGGCGCCGCAGCCACCGCGGCACCGTTCCAGGTCGCGCAATCGCCGGAGAACTTCAGCAACCGCGAGGTGATCTGGGGCGGGCGCATCGTGCAGGTCAAGGTGTTCGCGGACCACAGCGAGATCGAGCTGCTGGCCTACCCGCTGGACGCCTCGCAGCGACCGAAGGCAAACGACAGCGGCAACGGCCGCTTCATCGCGGTGATGCCCGGTTACGTGGAACCGCTGGACTACCCCTCCGGCGCGCTGATGACCGTCAACGGCAAGCTCAACGGCAGCCGCGCCGGCAAGGTCGGCGAAGCCGATTATGTGTTCCCGCTGGTCGGCGTGGCGCAATCGCACGTGTGGACCGCCGACGAGATGAACAAGGGCCGCAACAACGTCCGCTTCGGCGTGGGTGTGGGTGTCGGCATCCACTGACGGCTGCTGCGTCGCGGCCAAGCGCCAAAGCTTGAGGGTGAGGCTGCCATAAGTGACCGCTTTCGACCCAAAGCGGATGTTGCTCCTACTCATTTCTCCGTATCTCTCGCGGGACAGCCAGGCGAAGCGGGCGCGGTATCGACTGAAGGCCAATTCGGACGAGAACCGGCAGAGCAATTGAATGTCCCGGATGGAAGCGTGAATCGGACACTCCGCTTGGGGCGCTCGAAGGTACTCACCAACGAGCGGGCCTTCGCGTCTATGCAATACAACGCTTGCCTGAACATGGAATGGAACGATGGATAGATATACGAAATTACTGCTAGCCATATTCCTGGCTGCGACCTCCGCGGCGTCCGCAGCGTCCGTCACGTCGGCAGAAGAATTCCTTCTAACGAAGGCCGCAGCGGATTTTCACAAAACCTCACCAAACGAAATTATCCACGTCCGACACGTTCGATTTGGCCAGGCCATTAATTCCGAGAACGGAAAGCAGGATGTGCTGTGCGGAGAGTTCAAGTCATCTGGTAAAACTGGCAAGCACTGGATCTCTTTTGCCACCACAAAAAGTCGCTATCAAAGCCCCGGGGCCGGTAACTACGAACAATGGATCGGGGCTCAGGCCGAGGTCGTTTGCAAAATGAGGAATGTCACCGAAAATGACGACAAGGACTTGTCATCGATGTTGCAGCAGCGTCTCGACCACTTCACAAAGAAGCCGTAGCTAACTTTCAGGCTGCCCGCTTTCGACCAGAAGCGGACAGTCGCGAAGTTTCTTAGACAGAAAAAAAGCCCGGCTCCAGTGGCCAAGCCGAACACCACACCCCACACGCCCACTACAATTGCCGCCCGCCTCCCAGCCCGAGAACCCCTGTATGTCCGGCCACGCCAATTCGCTGAAGGCGATCTTCCTCGCGTTGGGCGCGAACTTCGCCATCTTCGTGGCCAAGCTGTTCGCCGCCTTCGTCACCGGCTCCGGCGCGATGATGGCCGAAGCGGTGCACTCGCTGGCCGACTGCGGCAACCAGGGACTGCTGCTGCTCGGCATCCGCCAGGCGAAGCGGCCACCGTCGGACGAATTCCCGCTGGGCTGGGGGCGTGCGCTGTACTTCTGGTCGTTCCTGGTGGCGATCCTGCTGTTCAGCGTGGGCGGTATGTTTTCGATCTACGAGGGCATCCACAAGCTCACCCATCCCGAGCCGCTGAAGTGGCCGTGGCTGGCGCTGGGCGTGCTGGTGTTCGGCATCGTGGTCGAAGGCATCTCGCTGCGCGGCTGCCTGCAGGAAGTGAACAAGGCCCGCGGCGACCAGGACCTGTGGACCTGGTTCCGCGAAACCCGCTCCAGCGAACTGCTGGTGATCTTCGGCGAGGACCTGGCCGCCCTGGTCGGCCTGTGCCTGGCCACCTTCGCCATCGGCACCACCATGCTCACCGGCAACCTGATGTTCGACGCCGGCGGCACCATCGCGATCGGCGTGCTGCTGATCGTGGTGGCGGTGCTGGTGGCGATCGAGGTGAAGGCGCTGCTGATCGGCCAGGGTGTGGAGCCGCGCCGCCGCGACGAGTTGATGAGCTTCCTGAAAAACCGCCCCGAAGTCGCCGAGGTGCTGAACCTGATCACCCTGCAGATGGGCCCGGACGTGATGGTGGCGGTGAAGGCACGCATGCAGCCGACCGCCAATCTGATCGATGCGATCAATACCGTCGAGGCGGCGATGAAGGCGGAGTTCGGGGATGTGCGGTGGAGCTTCTTCGAGCCGGACAACGCGGATTGACCGGTAAGGGTTGAACGCGCGAGCCCACGCTGCAATCTCATCCCCACCCCACTCGGCTCTCTCTCGCCCACCCCATGCGCAACCCTCTGCAAGAACAACTCCTCAAGGCCGGCTTGGTCAACAAGACCAAGGCCGCGCAGGTCGTGCGCGAGCAGGCGAAGAAACACCAGGGCAGGGGGCCGGCGGCGCCAAGTGCGGAGCAGGTCGAGGCGCGGCGGCTGCAGGCGGAGAAGGCCGAGCGCGATCGCGCGATGGCTGCCGAACGCAATGCGCAGGCGCGCGCGAACGAGGCACGGGCGCAGGTGCGGCAGATCGTCGAGGCGCACAAGGTGAAGCGTGAGGGCGAGATCGTTTATCGCTTCACTGACGGCGACAAGATCAAGGACGTGCTGGTGAACGAGCCGCTGCGCGCGCAGCTGGCCGCCGGCACGCTGGTGATCGTGCGCCACGGCGAAAGCTACGAACTGCTGCCGCGGATTGCCGCCGACAAAGTCTACGAACGCGACGCGGAGATGATCGTGCTCGACCACGGCCGCAGCAAAGCCGCCACCAGCGATCCGGACGACGAGTACTACAAGCAGTTCGACGTACCCGACGATCTGATCTGGTAGTCCACAGACTTTGACCGAGCACGGCGCGGGTGTGTAATGACCCAGTGAATTTGCTCCGGTGTTGCCTTTCCCAAGGAGACACTGATGAGCAACGGGGTGGACGAAGAGATCAAACGCTGGATGGCCCGGCGCAAGTCGTCGCCGGTGCTGGACGTCATTCAAGGCAAGACGACCGTGGCCGAAGCCAGCTGGCAGTTCGATCTGCCGCCCTCGGCGATCGAGAGCTGGGGCATTACAACACCCGCGTGGCCAATAGCCTGCTTGGCTGTGTGCGGGTCCTGGTTTTGCCGGCCTGGCCCACCCGCAGACGCGCCACGAATGGCCTGATCCTCTCCATGGAGCGGGAGCTCTTGCCGCGCCTACTGCGTGACCAACGTGATCACTGGCGCAGGCACCACAACTTTGCCCGTGGCTGCGACAGAGGCGGCGTCTGCCGATTCCTCGGCAGGTAGCGGCCGTACCAGCGTCGCATCCTCACTGCGGCGGGCCAGCCCGCCGTCCTTGAACAGGTTCGCTGCCACCTGGTAATAGGTGATCGCGCTATTGACCTGGGTCTGGTCGATCGACTCGACGGCGCTGGCATCACCCGTGGCGAAGTCGGGCCTGAACCGCTCCACCTTGCGCTGCGGTTCCAGCACGGTGAGCCTGCCGCCACGCAGGTAGCCGAGCTTTTTCATAGGTGGATGGGAACGCGCGCTCGCGGCGTGGCTCCAGCTTGAACACGTCGTAGCCGAAGAAGCGGCTTCAGTAGCTGAAATGCAGCAGGCTCAGCAGGGTGGGCGGGATGTCGATCTGGCTGCTCAGCCGGTTGACCTGCTGCGGCTTGAAGTGGGACGGCGCGTAGATCCACAGCGGGATGTGGCAGCGGTTGATCGGAATGCTGGCGTTGCCGGCGCTCGCCGCTTCGTGGTCAGCGGTGATCACGAATACGGTGTCCGCGAAGTACGGCTTGTCCTGCGCGCGCGTGATGAAGTCGGCAATCGACCAGTCGGTGTAGGCCACCGCACCCTGGCGCGAATGTTGCGGGAAATTCACGCGATCGGCCAGAAAAGTGAATGGTCGGTGGTTGCTGGTGGTTATGATGTGCAGGAAGAACGGTTTGCCTGCGGCGTGGATCTTGTCCATCTGGCCGAGCGCCAGCGTGTACAAGTCCTCGTCCGCCACGCCCCACACGTTCTCGTGGTGAGATGGTGGCGCTGGCCGGAATGTCCTTGCGGTCCGCCGCCGTGTAGCCGTCTCGCGGGTCCCGCAGGAACCGGCCGATTGCCGCGCGATGCTGCAGCAGGTCGCGCCGTTGCACGGTACGGTGCAGGGTCCGTGCTTTCACGCCACTGGCCATCACCGTCATGCAATCGCAGCCCCGGCATTCAGGCGCAACTGGAGCTTGTGGGTATGACTGACGAAGGCCGGCCTGGCTTGTTGCAGGCCCAGCGCCCGCAACCGTTGAGCCATGGGATGATCGCTGTCGGAGACCTTGAGCTGGATCGAGCCTGGAAGACAGATCCGGGCCCCGCCCCGGGTGTTGACCTGGGTGCGCAGCAGCTTGCCGTCATGCGTGGAGTACAGGACCAGATCAAGCAGCGGCCCCGGAATGCCCAGTCCGACTCGGCCTGCCAGCGTCACCATCGGTGTCTTGCTTTGCGGATCGACGACCGTGCCCGCGAAGTCCGGGCCTTTCAGGGAAAAGTCGATCTGGGTCACGAACTTGGGAAAGCCCCAGATCTCGCGCCCGGCAGAACAGGCCACCGCCGTGGTGACCGGCAGGTCAACCACATGGAAACCCACGTGTGGCTTGTCCATGCTGCCGAACAACGACAGCAGGGGAAACCCAGGCTGCGGCGTACCGCGTGGCGTGGCGGCAATCGCCACTCCCACCTCGTTGTAGGATCCGATCGCGGTGTGCCTGTACTCGTAGAACCCCATCGCGACCAGGGCCCTGCCACCAGCGAACCGGACCGCATTCAGCGCATGCGGTTCGAGCATGGCCCGAGCCTTGTCGTGATCCACCCAGAACATGGGAATCATGTTGGAGTTGTCGAAATACAGGATCGGCAGATCGACCTCCCCTTCACTGCATTGAAACTTCGTCATGGGGTACTGGAAAAACGGATCCTGCTGCCATGTCGTCATACTGAAACTCCCGGGCGCATCGAATGGGTATCGGGGTCCAACAACTGAGTCTGCCAGTCTTCCACCAGCGACAGGCGATTGATCTGATTCGTTCCCTCGAAGATTCGCGTCAGGCGGATATCGCGGAAGATCTTTTCGACGCGCTGCTCGTGCAGACCACCGTGATCGGCCATCAGATCCATCGCCATTTCGCACACGCGCTGCGCGCGATCGGTTGCGTGGAACTTGCAAAGCGCCGCATGCAATTGGCGGGGCCGCCAGGCATGCCGCGCCTCCTGCCAGATCAGGCTGCGCAGCGAGCGGGTTTCCGCCACCATGTCGGCCAGCAACAGCTGCACGTCCTGCGCGTCGATCAAGGGCCTCCCGCCAAGTTGGTACTGTTGGGCAAATTCAACCGCCGCTTCGGTGGCTGCGCGGGCCATCCCCAGCGCCATGGCGGACACCGGGATGCGCGAGGTATTCAAGGTGGCCCGGTTGATCGCCCAGCCATTGCGCAGGCCACCGATGATCCGGTCATGGGGCACGAACACGTTCGAGAATTCCAACTCCGCCGCACCGGAGGCGCGCATGCCCATCTTCAGTTCCGTGCGCACCAGCTTGAAGCCGGGTGCGTTGCAATCGACGTAGAAACAGGTCCACGAGGCCATGCCCTCGCCCTGCAACGCGGCAAACACCGTCACCGACTGCGCCAGATCGCCACCACTGATGAAGATCTTGCGCCCGTTCAGCAGATAGCCACCGTCCACGGGCGTGGACACTACGCCGGGCCGGTAGCTTTCCGCGCCATGACCGTCCTCCACGTCTGAACCGGCTCCCGGCTCGGTAATGGCGAAGGCAACCAGGTGCGGGTCCCCTGCCCGGCAGCGGCGATAGATGGGAGCGACGTACTTGAGAACCGTGCGGGGATTGCCGGACAGCAGCAAGGGCATCACGCCCAGGTGATGGGCCGAAAGCAACAGCGAAAGCCCGCCACAGACGCGACTGAACTCCTCGATCACCAGGCTGCTCTGCCAGACCGGTGCGTGACGCAGGGCCCGCCACGGCATGCTGCCGAGCGGCGCCGGCAGGAAATAACTCAGCCAGCCGTCTCGTCCGGCCTCGGCCAGCAACCGCTGCAACGACGGGGAACATTCGCCTGGCGGCAGGTGCGGGGCCAGATCCGCTTCGGCCGCAAGCGGACGCAGGTGCTGCTCGGCGAAATGACGTGCCCGGCGGCGTATTCGTGCCAGCGCGGCGGGCAGCCGCCGGGTGTCGGTTTCCCACAGGTCGGAAGCTGCATAGTCGGACATCATCCGCGCAGCCCAGGGGAACTGCGCGTACCGATGTCGCGGCGAAAGCGGGTGCGTGGCAGGCAGATGGCCCTGCAGGTGCGCCGGGTGGTTCATGCACTGGCTCCTTTCCATCCCGCCACGAACTGCCGTGCGTCGTGGATGCCGCCGGCTTGCAGGCGCAGCATGTTCTGGTCGCGCAGGATTTTTTCAACGCCGAGGTCACGCATGTAGCCGATGCCGCCGTGCACCTGGACCGCCTGGTTGGCCGCATGGCACAGGTGCTTGTGCACATCGATGCGACTGGCGGCCACGGCGCCCAGGTCCACCTCGTCCAGCGCAAGCCCGAAACTGCCCAGCGCCTGATCGACCCGCAGGCGCGCCGATTCGATGTCGGTGAGCAGCTGCTGCACGGCGGCATGCGCGGCGATGAGCTTGCCGCCTTGTCGGCGCACCGCGGCATAGTCCGTGGCCATGGTTTGTGCCCGGGCGAGCGCGCCGCCACCGATCGCCATCAGCCCGAGCATGTCCATTTTCAGCACCCTGGTGAACAAGGCACGCGGGTCGCCCGGTACGCTGACGATGGGTGCCGCCGAGGCCGGTGGTTCGCGCAGGCGGAACGCCGCCAACTCGTCAAACCCGTGTGCCCTGGCGCAATTCGTCACCTGCCAGTCGCTGCGGTTGACGCGCCGCCACGCGATCGTGTGCTGATCCCAGACCGGCAACAGCACGCTTTCCCAAGCCGCGGGCGCGTAAAGCACCGTGTCGTGTTCGCGGCGGTTCAGCCAGTCCGCCAGCAAGGCGGAATCCTCATCGGATGGCGGCTGCCCCGTCAGCCAGCGCGCCAAACTGGTGCGGGCCAGACCGAGGTGGCCGGTCGGCACGAGCGTGGCGGCCAGCGGCGCATCGGCGTTCAGCGGCAGCCGCAACTGGCGCGCCACATAAGCGGCCAGAGCGATGCGATGCCAGGCGAAGGCGACACCTGCATTCACCGCACCGAACTGGCCCAGCATGCGCAGACTCAGCAGCATCCCGGCTTTTTCGGCCGGTTGCTCCCACAGGCCATATCCCTCGGGATCTGCTGACAGCGACAATAAGCCCATGTCCCCGGCCTCAGCGCTCAGCTGCGCCAGAGTCACCCCATCCAGTGGATTTTCGGGATGCGCAACGGCAGCACCGATTCGGGCGAGGGCAAAACGCTCCACTTCACCAAGCAGGACGGGAAGGTCTTCCAGATCGATGGCCATGAGATCCCGAGGGGCACGTGACGCACTGGCGGTTGAACACCCGGATGCAACCATGATGCAGCCGTACTGGCCACTTTAACGGCTTTCGCGCAGGCAGCGCGAATGCAATCAATGATCGCGCACCGTGAGCACCAAAGACGCCCCCACGTACTGCGCGATTGCCTCGTCGTAATCGCCAGGCGTGACACCCAGATACCCGTGGACGGATGTTTTGGCGCATGTCGAGGCCCGATCGGCTGCACATCCCGCGGGCATGGCAGCATGCCCTTCTGCGATGCCTGCGACATTTCGTATCGCAGCATGAATCACGCGCCACAACGACAATTTAGCCTTGTATCTGCCGGGCGGATCCAACTACGTCATTGCAAATTCATGTTGCGTTGCACACAATACGCTAAAGTATGGAACCATCATGATTCCCATCGTCGACTTCTCCGCTCCCACCCGCTACGCCTCGCTGCCGCCGCGCGCCAACGAGCGCTTCGCGCGCCCGCGCGTGCAACCCTCGCCCCGCGGCGAGCAGGTTCGCACCGAGGACGGCCGCGAGCTGGTGCTGCGCGCGATCGAACCGGGCGACGTGGCGGCGATGCAGCGTTGCTTCCTTCGGTTGTCGCCGGAGGACATCCGCCGCCGCTTCCTGCATGCGATGTCCGAGCTGCCCGCCCCGATGGCGCAGCGGCTGTGCCGCATCGACCCCACCCAGGAGACCGCCTACGTGCTGATGGACGAATCCACCAGGCCGGCCGAGATGCGCGGCGTGGGCCGGATCTACGTGGACGAGGCCACCGACAGCGCCGAGTTCTCGGTGCTGGTGGAGCAGGACTGGAGCCGCCGCGGCCTCGGTGCGCTGCTGATGCAGCACCTGGTCGACGACTGCCGCCGCCGCGGCCTCGCCGAGCTGTGGGGCTACGTGCTGCTGGAGAACCGGCCGATGCTGGAACTGTGCAAGGAGCTGGGTTTCAGCCGGCGGATGATCCCGGACGAACCGGGCACCGCGCAGATCACGCTGAAGCTGTAGACCGCGGCCGGCCTCACCCAGCGGGCCCGGCCGGACCGCCGCGTTACACTTGTCGGCTATGTCCAGCCCGATCAAGCACCCGCCCCTTCCCACCACCCCGAAGCAGCGCCGCTACTGGACGCCGCCGCACGGCTCCGCCCGGGCGTTGCTGCTGGCCGAGGCGGCGCGCTCGCACGAGGGCCTGCTGGTGGTGGTGGCACGCGACACCCAGCGCGCGCAGGCGCTGGAAGCGGAGCTGAAGATCTTCGCCGGCGGCCTGCCCGTGCTGCATTTCCCCGACTGGGAAACCCTGCCCTACGACGCGTTCAGCCCGCACCCGGAGATCGTCTCGCAGCGCATCGCCACCTTGTACCGCTTGCCGGGCGTGAAGCGCGGCGTGCTGGTGGTGCCGGTGGCCACGTTGATGCAGCGCATCGCGCCGCGTTCGCACATCACCGGCTCGGGGCTGGTGCTGGCGAAGGGCCAGAAGCTCGACCTGGCCAGCGAGCAGCGCCGGCTGGAAGCCTCCGGCTACCGCCACGTGCCGCAGGTAGCCGAGCCGGGCGACTTCGCCGTACGCGGCGCGCTGCTGGACATCTTTCCGATGGGCACGGCCGAGCCGTACCGCATCGAGCTGTTCGACGACGAGGTGGAGTCGATCCGCAGCTTCGACCCCGAAACGCAGCGCTCGCAGCAGCCGGTGGACAAGGTCGAGCTGCTGCCCGCACGCGAGTTCCCGCTCACCGAAGAAGCGGCCAAGCTGTTCCGCGGCAACCTGCGTGAGCGCTTCCCGATCGACGTGCGCCGCTGCCCGCTGTACCAGGACATGAAGGAAGGCGTGACGCCCGGCGGCATCGAGTACTACCTGCCGTTGTTCTTCCCTGTGAAGAGTCCGCACATGGATGTGCGGGGTGTTGCGGAGGATCCGCATGCAGGTACGGCCACCTTGTTCGACTACCTCGCTGACGACGCGCTGTTCGTGCTCGGCGAGGGCGCCGGCGAAGCGGCCGACCAGTTCTGGGTGCAGACCGCCGAACGCTACGACCAGCGCGCGCACGACATCGAACGCCCGGTGCTGCCGCCGGCCGAGCTGTACCTGCCGCCGGAGAAATTGCGCGAACAACTCAACCGGCGCCTGCGCGTGGAAGTGGTCGACACCGGCCACGAGCATGCCGTCGACAGCGGCACCCAGCCGGCGCCCGAGCTGCCGCTCAATCGCAAGGGCGAGGAACCGGGCACGTCGCTGCGGCATTTCCTGGCCAGCTACCCGGGTCGCGTGCTGATCGCGGCGGACTCGGCGGGGCGGCGCGAGGCGCTGGTCGAGACGCTGGCGGCGGCGGGGTTGAAGCCGCAGAGCGTCGAAAGCTGGACTGACTTTCTCGATCAACCTTCCAGCCTCCCCGATCGTCATCCCGGCGAAGGCCGCGATCGCTCTTCGGCAGAAAGTCATGAGTCTGCGCTCAAAAGCGATTCCGGCCTTCGCCGGAATGACGAGCAAAAGAAGGGTGCCCAGCAGAGAGGTGATGGCGCGCAGGGGAACGGTGGCGAACCCATCAAGTTCGCCATCACCATCGCTCCGCTTGAGCAGGGCTTTGCGCTGACTAAACCTGTATTGACCGTGCTCACCGAGCGCGAACTGTATGGCGAGCGGGTGCGCAGCGAGCGCGAGCGCAAGCGGCGCCGCGGCGCCGCGCGCGATCCCGAGGCGATCATCCGCGACCTCACCGAGCTGACCTCCGGCGCGCCGATCGTGCACGTCGACCACGGCGTGGGCCGCTACCAGGGTCTGGTATCGATGGACGTGGGCGGCATGGACGGCGAGTTCCTGGTGATCGAGTACGCCAAGGGCGACAAGCTGTACGTGCCGGTGGCGCAGCTCGGCCTGGTCAGCCGCTACTCCGGCACCGCGCCGGAGCTGGCGCCGCTGCACTCGCTGGGCGGCGATGCGTGGGAACGCGCGCGCCGCAAGGCGGCCGAGAAGGTGCGCGACGTGGCCGCCGAGCTGCTGGCGATCTACGCGCAGCGGCAGGCGCGCGGCGGCGAGTCGATGCCGATCGATCGTCAACTGGTGGAGGAGTTCGGCAGCACCTTCCCGTTCGAGGAGACCCCCGATCAGGAAACCGCGATCGAGGCCGTGCTGGCCGACCTGGCCGCACCGCGCGCGATGGATCGGGTGATTTGCGGCGACGTCGGTTTCGGCAAGACCGAAGTTGCCTTGCGTGCGGCCTTCGCCACTGCCACCGCCGGCAAGCAGGTCGCCGTGCTGGTGCCGACCACCCTGCTCGCCCAACAGCACTACCGCAACTTTGCGGACAGGTTCGCCGACTGGCCGGTGCGGGTGGACGTGCTGTCGCGCTTCAAGTCCGCCAAGGAAGTGAACGAGGCGCTGAAGCGACTCGCCGACGGCCAGATCGACGTGATCGTGGGCACCCACAAGCTGCTGCAGCCGGACGTCAAGTTCAGGAACCTGGGCCTGGTCATCGTCGACGAGGAGCAGCGCTTCGGCGTGCGCCAGAAGGAGCAGCTGAAGAAGCTGCGCGCCGAGGTCGACCTGCTGACCATGACCGCCACGCCGATCCCGCGCACGCTGAACATGGCGATGAGCGGCCTGCGCGACCTGTCACTGATCGCCACCCCGCCGGAGCACCGCTCGGCGGTGCGCACCTTCATCTCGGCGTGGGACCCGGCGACGATCCGCGAGGCGCTGCAGCGCGAGCTGTCGCGCGGCGGCCAGGTGTATTTCCTGCACAACGAGGTGCAGAGCATCGAACGCACCGTGCGCGAGCTGGAGGAGCTGGTGCCGGACGCGCGCATCCGCATCGCCCACGGCCAGATGCCCGAGCGCGAGCTGGAACAGGTGATGGCGGATTTCCACCGGCAGCGTTTCAACGTGCTGGTGTGCACCACCATCATCGAAACCGGCATCGACATCCCCACCGCCAACACCATCATCATCGACCGCGCCGACCACTTCGGCCTGGCCCAGCTGCACCAGCTGCGCGGCCGCGTCGGCCGCTCGCACCACCGCGCGTATGCATATCTCATCGTGCCCGACCGCCGTTCGATCACCGCCGATGCGCAGAAACGGCTGGAAGCGCTGGCCTCGCTAGAGGAACTCGGGGCCGGCTTCACCCTGGCCACCCACGACCTGGAAATCCGCGGCGCCGGCGAGCTGCTCGGCGACGAGCAGTCCGGCCAGATCCAGGAGATCGGTTTCGGCCTGTACACCGAACTGCTGGATCGCGCGGTGCGTGCGCTGAAGTCAGGCAAGGTGCCGGACTTCGACCTGAGCAGCGAGCACGAGACCGAGGTGGAGCTGCACCTGCCCGCGCTGATCCCCGACGACTACCTGGCCGACGTGCATGCCCGGCTTACCCTGTACAAGCGCATCGCCAGCGCGCGCAGCGAAGACGAGTTGCGCGACCTGCAGGTGGAAATGATCGACCGCTTCGGCCTGCTGCCGGAGCCGACCAAACAGCTTTTTGCCGTGGCCAGCCTGAAGCTGATGGCCACCCCGCTCGGCATCCGCAAGCTCGATTTCGGCGCCAGCGGCGGCCGCATCGTGTTCCGCGAAAAACCCGAGATCAACCCGATGACCATCATCCAGCTGATCCAGCGCCAGCCGCGCGTATACAAGCTGGACGGCCAGGACAAGCTGAAGGTGGTCCTGGAACTACCCGGCGCCAGCGAGCGCATCCGCAGCGCGCAGGAACTGCTGGTGACGCTGGGCGCACGCCCGCCCGCGTGAGTCACGGCGCCGCCGCTCCCGCGGCTTGCCTGTCCGGCAATCGGTCCGGGGTCACGGACGTGCGACAGGAGCGCGCGACCCAGGCCTGGCTGATCGGCTTCGCGCCGGAAGGTCCATAGTCACCGGCCGCCGATAGCCTCGCTCCGCACCTGCACCCCGATGCCGCCACGGATGACCCTCCGCGTCCGGATTGAACCACTTCGGCCGCCGCTTGCCGGGTGCCAGCGTTCGATGGGCTCGCGAACGGCGCGTGATCTGGCTGCGCGCAGCGCCGTGGCACTGGCACGGCCCGTGCTTGACTCAGGGACGAAAGATGATGCACGTTCGGGAGTCGTCACCCGCGTCATGGCAGGTCACGGAGTGGGATCCGACGGGCAAGGAGAGGGGCGGCCCGGTGCCTGGAACAGGCCGGGGCGCAATGTCGCAGAGTGGCTGATACGCGCGCCATACACCTGCAGTCCTGCAAGATACTCGCACAGCGGGGAGAAGCAAATGGAGAGGCTGATCACAATGCCGACATCGATCCGCTCACGGCGATCATGGTGCGGCTTGGTGCTGGGCCTGTTCTGGTTCGGGCTGGGCGTGGCCCACGCCGCCACTCCGCTGAACGGTGCCTGGCGCGAGGCGTACGCTGGCGACACGCCGCAATCCGTGCTGCACGAATACCATGCCGGCTTGCTGAAGAGCTTCGATCCGTCCCTGCTGCAGCGTTTCCCGCAAAACAGCACCGGCAGCTGGGTGGTGATCGCGCCGCAGCCGCCCTGGGACAACACGGCGCGGGTGCTGACGATCTACCCGCCCACACTGGGCAAGGTCATCGCGTTCGGCGGCGATCAGTCGCAGACCCTGGCATTGGACGATTTCAGCGCATCGACCCACGGCCACGGCCGGCTGGCCTGGCAACTGCCCGGCAACCAGGCCGCGTCGGCACCGATCCTGCTGAAATTCGAACCGTCGCAGACGCTGAGCGCACCGGTACGCTTCCATCTGGAATCCTGGAACGAATACATCCGCGCCGATGCGCAGTGGCTGGTCTTCGCCAGTGCCTGTTTCGCGGTGATGCTGGCGATGGTATTGATGGCGCTGTGCTTCGCGCTGATGCTGCGCGACGTCACCTACGCGTGGTACGCCGGCTACGTGCTGTGCTATGCATTGATCCAGGGCGTCCAGACCGGCTTCGTGTTCCACCCGCTGGAATGGCAGTGGCTGTCAGGCAGCGCCTTGCTGGCCGGTTCGGCCGCCGTGGCGCTGTCGGTCGCGTTCGCGTCGCTGTTCATGATGCGGTTCTGCGAACTGCAGCGTTACGCGCCGCTGCTGCGGGTGCCGGTCACAGCCATGGCCGTCGGCATGATCCAACTGGTGCTGATGCGCTGCAGCCGGATCCCGTTGTTCGTGGAGGTGGCGCAGGTGCTGCTCAACCCGCTGCTGATGATCGGCGCGGTGCTGCTGCTGGTGGCGGCGATCGTTGCGGCGGCACGCGGTTCGCGCCAGGCGTGGTTCTTCCTGGCCGGCTGGACGCCGCTGCTGCTGCTCACCGCGTTGACCAGCGCCCAGGTCGGCGGCGCGCTGCCGCAGCTGGACTGGCTCAACGACGCCAGCCTGGCCGGCGGCGCGTTCGAGGCGGTGGTGCTGTCGATCGGCCTGGCCGACCGCGCGCTGCACCTGCGCCACGACCGCGACATCGTGCGGGTGCTGGCCGACCACGATGCACTCACCAACGTGTTCAACCGCCGCGCCTGGACCGAGCGGGCCAATACCCTGCTGTCCGACGGCCCGCCGCGGCCGCTCGCGCTGCTGTTCCTCGACCTGGACCATTTCAAGCTGCTGAACGACCGCCAGGGCCACAACGCCGGCGACCGCGCACTGGTCGCCGTGGCCAAGGCGCTGGCCACCGAGCTGCGTCCCGCCGACCTGCTCGGCCGCTACGGCGGCGAGGAGTTCGTGGCCCTGCTCGACGGCATCCCGACGCAACAGGCGGTGCAGGTGGCCACACGCCTGTGCCGGCGCGTGCATCGCCTGGAAATACCCGTCAGCGAGGAGTCGCTGCTGCTCACCGTCAGCATCGGCATCGCCATGCGCCGGGAAGGCGACGACCTGGAATCGCTGGTGGACCACGCCGACCAGGCCATGTACGACGCCAAGCTCGGCGGCCGCAACCGCGTCTGCCTGCACGCCGACAGCCTGGCACCGAGCGGCGGTCCACACCTGCATGTGGTGGAGAAGCGCGAGCGCTGAGCAGCTGTCCCGGAGCCGGCCCGCAGCCGGTCGCGGTCAGCCCGCGGCCAGCTCGCGCGCCGCCGCCACCACGTCGGCATCGCCTGGCAGCACCAGCAGCGCCGCGCCGGCCAGCGGGGTGAACGTGTCAGCGCCGACCACGCGCTTCAGCGGCTTGGCGCCGTAGCCACCCTCGACGATCGCGGTGATCACGCCCTCGCCCACGCCGGCACTCTTGCGCCCCTCGTCCAGCACCAGGATGCGCTTGGCGCTCGATGCCTGCGCCGCGATGAAAGCGTCGTTGAGCGGCGCCAGCCAGCGCAGGTCGACCACGCGCACCCGCCAGCCCAGTTCCTTTTCGATCGTGCGCGCGGCGCGCAGCGCCATCGGCACACCGTTGCCGAAGGTGAACACCACCAGGTCGTTCGCGGTCTCGTGGTAGATGCGGCCCTCGCCCAGCGTCATCGCCTGACTCGGTGCCGGATAGTCGAACTGCCACTGGCCGTCGCCCGCTTCGTACAGGTCCTTGGTCATGTACAGCGCGATCGGTTCGAGGAACGCGCAGACGCGGCCGTCCACCTTCGCCAGCGCCATCAGCGTGCGCAGCATCATCGCCGCGTCGTCGCCGCGGCTGGGGCAACCCACCACCAGGCCGGGAATGTCGCGCAGCGCGGTGATCGAGTTGTCGTTGTGGAAGTGGCCGCCGAAGCCCTTCTGGTAGCCCAGCGAGGCCACCCGCATCACCATCGGATTGCGGTACTGGCCGTTGGAGAAGAACTGCAGCGACGCTGCCTCGCCGCGGATCTGGTCGCAGGCGTTGTGGAAGTACGCCAGGTACTGGATCTCCGGGATCGGCAGCATGCCCATGTTGGCGTAGCCCTGGGCCAGGCCCAGAATCATCGTCTCGTCCAGCAGCGTGTTGAACACGCGGCTGCCCTTGAAGGTCTTGTTCAGCCCCTTGGTGACGGTGTACACGCCGCCCTTCTGGGCCACGTCCTCACCGAACAACAGCGCCTCGGGGTACTTCGCCAGCAGGTCGTGCAGCGCCTGGCCGATCTGGATCGCCAGGTGCCGCGGCGGCAGCTTCTCGGGCAGCTTGGCCTCACCGCCGAACACCGCCAGGCGTTTGTCGGCGTAGTCGGCACGCTCGGCCTCGGCCTTCACCGCGGCCGGCGTGTACGGCGCCAGCGGCTTCATGACATCGGCAAGCGAGGTCAGCCGCGGCCGTGAATCCGCGTCCTCGGCGGCGGCGAAGCAGCGCTTGCGGGTGGCCTCGTACAGGCCCAGCAGCGCGTCCTTCGAATACAGGCCGGACTCCAGCGCGATACCGGCCGAGCGCAGCAGCGGGTCGGAGCACTCGACCGCGAAGAGTTCCTCGATGCTGCGCCACTCGATCTCGAAGTCGGTGCCGGCATGGCCCATCACGCGGGTGGTCTTCAAATGCAGGAAGGTCGGCCGGCGCGTCATGCGGCAATGCTCCACCGCACGCTGCACCTGGGCGTAGCCTTCGGCGAGATCCAGGCCGTCTGCGAAGAAATAATCGAGGTTGGCGCGATGCTGGTAGTTGGCCGCGACCCAGCCGGTTGGCGTCTTCACCGAGATGCCGATGCCGTTGTCCTCGCACACGAACAGCACCGGCGCCGGCAGTTTCTGGTAGGCCGTCCACGCCGCGGCATTGAACGCGGTCTGCGCGGTGGCGTGGTTGCTGGAGGCGTCGCCGAACGAGCAGATCGCGATGCTGTCGTCGGGGATCGGCAGCGTGTGGCCGATGCGCCGCGCCTGCTCGATCGCCACCGCGGTGCCCAGCGCCTTGGGCAGGTGCGAGGCGATCGTCGAGGTCTGCGGCAGCACCCACAACGGCTTGCTGCCCCACACCTTGTGGCGGCCGCCGGAAGCCGGGTCGTCCTTGCTGGCGGCGAAGGACAGCGCCGAATCCATCACCGGGTCCATGCCCGGGATCTTGCGGAAACGCTCGGCCATGAAACCGCCGGAGCGGTAATGCAGAAACGCCGGATCAGTGTGGCGCGTGAGGCGCGCCACCATCGCGTTGCCCTCGTGGCCGGATGATCCGATGGTGTAGAACACCTTGTTCTGCACGCGCAGCACGCGCGCCATCAGGTCGAGGTGGCGCGAGATCAGCTGCGACTCCAGCAGCTCGCGGAAACCGCGCGCGTCCAGCGAACTGCCCGGCAGCACCGTCTCGCCGTCGCGCGGCGCGATGCGCACCTCGCCCTGCCACAGCTGCACGAACTCGATGAAGTTCTGGTCGACGACTTCGGCACGGTTGAAGCCCTTGTGGCGGGCGCTGAGGGTGAACGGAATGGACATGGCGGTCATCGGCAAGGTGGTGAAAGGTTCTGTGCAGGAGCCCGCTTGCGGGCGATGCCTTTGAAGGTTATCGCCGCGCGAGCGGGTTCCTACGACGGTAGATGCTGCATCGGGGTGTGGCCGGGTTGTGCCCGCACGCGATCGAGCCACGCGCGGATGTTGGGGAACACGGACAGCTCGAAACCGCCGTCGCCGGCGCAGTGGGTATACGCGTACAGCGCGATGTCGGCGATGCCGTAGCGCTCGCCGACGAACCAGTCGCGCCCGGCCAGGTGCTGCTCCATCACGCCGAGTACCTGCGTGCCCTTCTGCAGCAGCGCGGGCAGCTCGGCCTGGCGCGGGTGGTCGGCCGGCAACCAGCCGCGGATGAAGCGCGCCACCGCGATGCATGGCTCGTGGCTGTATTGCTCGAAGAACAGCCACTGCAGCGTCTGCGCGCGCAGCCATGCATCCTCGGGCCCGGATCCATTCGGCCAATAGGCGCTGCCTTCGGCGAGGTAGCACAGGATGGCGTCGGACTCGGCCAGCCGGCGGCCGTCCTCCAGTTTCAGCAGCGGCACCTTGCCGTTCGGATTCATCGCCAGGTAGTCCGGTGTGCGCGTCGCACCATGCGCGCTGTCCACGTCGACCCAGCGATAGTCGCGGCCCAGCTGGTCCAGCAGCAGCTGCAGCTTGTAGCAGTTGCCGGAGGCGCGCATGCCGTAGATGGTGATCATGGCCGTTCCCCGCCCAATTGTTTCAGCAGCGCCGCACGTTGCAGGTCCTTGGGACGGCCGAAGCTTTCGCAAAGCCGGATCTGCTCTTCGACCGACGGCACCGGCACCGCCAAGCCGTTCACCCCGGCCAGCACGAGCTTTCCCGGCAGCACCGGCTGCCAGCGGTCATCGGCATGAAGCTCGAGCGCCCCCATCACCTCGACCGGCGCGCCGGGGAAATGGAAGCGGGCGAAGTGCGAACGGAACCGATCGGCATCCGGCGGCGTGAACGCGGGCTCGCGCCACTGTGCCCAATGCGCCATCAACACCTCGGCGTCGGCACGCGAGGTCAGCACGTCCAGGTCCGCGGCGCTGGTCTGCGCGCCGAGTAGCGGCGCCGCGGCGCTGCCGATCAGGCACCATGGATCGACGCAATGCACGTGCAGGTCGGGCACGATCTCGGCCAGGGTGGCGTACAGCGCGGGCGAGAGGTGGCTCATGCGCGGCGCCGACGCCACTGCTCGCGCGTCTGCGCCCAGATTTCGGTGGGGGAATCCTCGTACGGCGCGGGCAACTTGCCGGGGCCGCGGCAAGTCGAGCCGAGCCGCTGCGCCAGCGCCTGCGAGGCGTGGTTGTCCGGGTGGATCGAATGGATCATCTCGCTCCAGCCCAGCTGATCGAACGTCCAGTCGATCGCCGCGACGCAGCCTTCCAGCGCGTAGCCGTTGCCCCAGGCAGCACGCGCCAGACCCCAACCCACCTCGGTACCGGGCCAGTCGACCGGATGCCACGGCCCGAGCCGGCCGACCCATTGGCCGCTGCTCTTCTCGATCACCGAAAACATCGCGAAACCCTGGATCGACCACGCCCCGGCCAGCGACAGGAAACCGCGCCAGGCGGCAGCACGCGCCTGCTGCCCGCCGATGAAGCGGGCGGCCTCGGCGTCGGCCATGTTGGCCGCGTAGGCGTTGAAATCCTCCGCCCGGGGCGGACGCAGGATCAGCCGATCGGTTTCGATGCGGATGTCGGGAACGTGCAAAGCCTCGTCTCCTGGAAGCCCCTCTCCCGTCGGCGACCAAAGGAAGTCCCCTTGCGGGAGAGAGGGGTTGGGGGTGAGGGTGCGAAACTTGCGCGATGAGTGGCCGCGCGCTCCGCCCGCACCCTGATCCATCGCTGCGTTGACCTTCCCCTTACGGAGAAGGTCAACGCTAGAACGCGTTGATGCCGGTCAACTCGCGGCCCACCACCAGCTCGTGCACGGTCTCGGTGCCCTCGTAGGTGATCACCGATTCGAGGTTCAACGCGTGGCGGATCGCGCCGTGCTCGGTGGTGATGCCGGCGCCGCCGAGGATGTCGCGGCACTGGCGCGCGATGTCGATCGCCATGCGGCAGTTGTTCCACTTGGCCAGCGAGACCTGGGTCGGCTGCATCTTGCCGGCGTCCTTCAGCCGACCGAGTTGCAGCGACAGCAGCTGTGCGGTGGTGATGCGCCGGGCCATGTCGGCGAGCTTCAGCTGGATCGCCTGGTTCGAGGCCAGCGGGCGGCCGAACAGGATGCGCTCGGCGGTGTAGTCGAGCACTTCCTTGAGGCACGCCTGCGCCGCGCCGATCGGCCCCCAGGTGATGCCATAGCGCGCCTGGGTGAGGCAGCCCAGCGGACCCTTCAGGCCCTTCACGTTGGGCAGGCGATTGGCTTCCGGCACGCGCACGTTGTCGAAGAACAGCGCGCTGGTGACCGAGGCGCGCAGGCTCATCTTCTTGTGGATTTCCTGCGCCTTGAAGCCGGCGCTGTCGGTCGGCACGATGAAGCCCTGGATACCATCGTCGGTCTGCGCCCAGACGATCGCGATGTGCGCCAGGTTGCCGTTGGTGATCCACATCTTGGCGCCGTTGATGACCCAGTCGGCGCCGTCCTTCTTCGCGTGGGTCTTCATGTTGGCCGGATCGGAGCCGCCGTGAGGCTCGGTCAGTCCGAAGCAGCCGATGATCTCGCCCGCCGCCATCTTTGGCAGGTAGTGCAGCTTCTGCTCTTCCGTGCCATAGGCGTAGATCGGGTACATGCACAGCGAGCTCTGCACCGAGGCGAAGCTGCGCAGGCCCGAATCTCCGCGCTCCAGCTCCTGGCAGATCAGGCCGTAGCTCACGCCATTCATGCCCGCGCAGCCGTACTTCTCCGGAATGGTGGCGCCGAGCAGGCCGAGGCTGGCGATCTCGGGCACCAGTTCCTTGGGGAAGCGGGCCTGGTCAAAGCAGTCGCCGATGATCGGCAACACGCGCTCGTCGACGAAGCGGCCGACGGTGTCCTGCACCATGCGCTCCTCGTCGGTGAGCAGCGAGCGGACGTCGTACAGGTCGAGCGGATTCAGACGGACAGCCATGGAAGCTCCGGAGAGGGGGCGTAAAACCGGTATTGTAGCGCGGCCCATGCCGCTGCACAGGCCGGCTGCGCCCGGCTTGGGCCGGCCGGACTGTTGCGGTTGGCGCCCGGCCCGGCCGCCGTTCCCGTCCCATCCCACATCCCCCCGGAAATCCATGTTCAAAGGTGTCCTGCTCGGCTTCATGGCTTTTGCCGCCTTCGCCATCAGCGATGCGTTCGTGAAATCGCTGCGCGGCTCGCTGCCGGCCTACGAAGCGGTGTTCTTCGGTGCCGCGCTGGGCCTGAGTGCGCTGCCCTTCATCAAGGGCGCCGGTGACCGCTGGCGCGACGTGGTGCTGGCGCAGCGCCCGGGCCTGTGGCTGGTGCGCGCCGGCGCCAGCGCGGTAGGCAGCATCGCGGCGGTGATCGCCTTCACCGCGCTGCCAATGGCCGAGGCGTTCGTGCTGATCTTCCTGCTGCCGATCTTCGTCACCATCCTGTCGGTGCTGGTGCTGAAGGAGCATGTCGGCTGGCGCCGCTGGTCGGCCGTGGTGGCCGGCTTCGTCGGCGTGCTGGTGGTGCTACGGCCCGGTTTTCGCGTGCTCGGCATCGGCCACCTGGCAGCCACCGTGTGCGGACTCTCCGGCGCCGTCTCGATGATCGCGCTGCGCCTGTCCGGCGCGCACGAGAAGCGCGTGACCCTGTACGGCGCCGGCATGATCGGCTCGATGCTGGTCGCCGGAATGATGATGCTGGCCAGCTTCCGCTGGCCGGATCCGGCCCAGTGGGGCCTGCTGCTCGGCTACGGCCTGCTCGCCGCGCTCGGCGCCGTGCTGCTGATGCTGGCCACGCAGAAAGCGCCCGCCAACCACGTCGCGCCGACCCAGTACAGCCAGATGCTGTGGGCCGTGCTGTTCGGCTACGTGCTTTTCGACGATCCACTGGACTGGCCGATGGCGATCGGCATCGCGATCATCCTCGGCGCCGGCCTGTTCACCTTCGTGCGCGAGGAGAAGGTGACGCGCTGGTGGAAGCGGATCCGGATGATCTAGGCGCCCCTCACAGCTGCACCCGATTACCGGCAGCAACCGCATCCACGACTGCGCGACGCGCCCGCCGCGCCGGAAGTGCCACTGGACGCCGAAGACCGGTGCGGGTGCACAATCCGGAGGGCCGGCAAAGGGCGCTCCGCCCGCTCGGCCATCTAGGTCGCGCGGCTCGCTATGCGGCGTCGCGTGCGCCTCCCCAGCGCGACCAGTGCAGCCAGCAACAGCAGCACGGCACCGGCGATCATGCCGCGGTAATGTTCCTGCAGGAAGCGCGCCGTGCCATAGATCCGATCGAGACGCCGCAAGGTGGTCGTGTCGCCGAAGGCCGTTTGCGTTATGCGCTCGGCCAGTTGCATGGTCTGCTGCGTTTTTGGTTCAAACGCCGGCCACTCAGGCAGGCCTGGCCCATTGGGGTTGCCCGTCTTAGCAAAGTTGGTCCAGTAAGCGATCATCGTGTCGGATAACTGGCGGTCCGCCGCCGACCATGCCAGCGACTGCAGGTCCAGGTGTCCGAATACGTACGGCATTTCCATGCCATGTCCCGCGCCCCAGCCGAAGTAGCGGTCACCCGGCCGATACGGCGGAACCTGCACAAACTCATACAGGAAAACCCGGGCACGACCCGCACTCGAAACAAGCCGTGCCCACGTCCACATGTCCCAGCGAAAACGCATGTCGCGATGGAACATGGCGGCTGCGTTCCGCGCCGTCTCGTCGGTATCGCCCGGATCGGGCGCAGCGAGCCTGACCAGCAGATTCGGGAAACTGCGCTCCAACTCGCGCCGGAAATTTTCGCGCGTGATGGTCTGCCCGGCGATGAAGCCCGAGCCCTCGTCGCGGTTGAACCCGACAAGCAGCGGCACGTCCTGCTGTCGACCCGCGCGATACACATCGTACGGCGGCTCAGGCAACGCATGGCCATCCACGATGAGATGCGGATCGAAGCCGATCTGCAACAGTTGATCGGCGGGCATGCGGCGCAGCGCCTCGATGGAGTCACCGCGGGCGCGTCTCGCAAAACGCAGACCCGCCTGTTCCGCTCCGCGCAGCATGAAGTCATCGGACAGGCTCATCGGTTCGAACAGACCGCCGCTCTCGGCAATGGCGCGCTGGAATAACCCTCGCGCGAGCGGCGATGTGGTCAGTGCGCTGATCGAAATGGCCCCCGACGACTGGCCGAATACGGTTACCCGCGATGGATCACCACCGAATGCCGCAATATTCCGTTGCACCCACCGCAAGGCAGTAATCTGGTCGAGCAGGCCGTAGTTGCCGGAGCTGTGGTACGGCGATTCGCGGCTCAATTCCGGGTGCGCGAGGAAACCGAACACGCCAAGGCGGTAATTCAGCGTCACCACGATCACACCTTTCCGCGCCAGTCGGTCACCCGCGTACAGCGGCGTCGACGAGGAACCGTTCTCCAGGCCGCCACCGTAGATCCACACCATCACCGGCAGCTTGCCAGCCGCAGGATCGGCCGGGCGCCACAGGTTGAGATACAGACAATCTTCGCTGGTCGGCTCTGCCGCCGCATCGGGTGGATAGGTGCCGCTCTGCATGCACACCGGCGCGAATCGATCTGCCTGCCGGACGCCCGGCCAGGGCTCGGCTGGCTCCGGGGCACGCCAGCGCAGCTCACCGACAGGTGGCCTGGCGAATGGCACCCCCTTGTAGACGAGCACATCGTGCTCGGCCACGCCCTCCAACATGCCCGTATCGAGGCGTACCAATCCCACTTGTGCACACGCCGTCGTTGCCCACAGCAACATGACACCCGCAAATATCCACGTCGCCAGATGCCGCATACGCCGGCGCCTCCCCAGCAAAGCCATCATCCCTGCCCCCTTGGATACCCACGTATGTCCGTCGGAACAGCTCCGCGCCCGCGCCGATGCTAGTGATTGCTCACGCCGTGCGGCACGTGCCCGGTGGCCACGTGCTTGCGCGCTGACTCCACGTTGGCCAGCGAGTCGTCGAAGAAGATGTCCGCGCCGAACGCGTCGAGGAACGGACCCTTGTCGCGGCCGCCGAGGAACAGCGCCTCGTCGATACGCACGCCCCAGCGACGCAGGGTGAGGATCACCCGCTTGTGCGCGGGGGCGGAACGGGCGGTGACCAGCGCGGTGCGGATCGGCGAGTCCTCCGCGGGGAACGCGGTCTGCAGGTGGTGCAGCGCGGTGAGGAAGCCGCGGAATGGACCGACCGATAGCGGCTCGGCAGCATGCTCGGTCTCGTTGCGGTGGAAGGCCTCCAGGCCTTCCTCGCGCGAGACGCGCTCGCCCTCGTCGCCGAAGATCACGGCGTCGCCGTCGAAGGCGATGCGCAACTGCTCGCTCATGCGCGGTGGCGCAACGCTGGGCAGGATGGTGGCCGCCGCCACGCCGGCAGCCAGCGCGCGGCCGACGTCTTCGGCGTTGGCCGAGAGGAACAGGTCGGCCCGGAACGGCGCAATGTAATCGGAGGTGGGCGCGCCGCTGGTGAACGCGGCGCGGCTGATCTCCAGGCCGTAGTGCTGGATCGCGTTGAAGATGCGCAGCCCAGTGTCGCCGGAGTTGCGCGACAGCAGGATCACCTCGACCGGCGGCACGTCACCGGCCAGCTTGTTCAGCCCGAGCAACTTCTGCACCAACGGAAAGGCCACGCCAGGCTGCAGGATCTCGTCCTCGTGCTCGATCTGGAACGAGCGGTAGGCATCGAGGCCCTCGCGTTCGAACAGCGCATGGCTGTCGCCGAGGTCGAACAGCGCGCGCGAGGAAATCGCCACCACGAGGCGGTTGTCGGTGGAGGAGACGGGATCGTGGGCGGTTGGCTGGTTCATGCCGCGAATCTACCGCATCGGGCGGGCGAGCGGAGAGGGTGAAAGGCTAGAGACGGCGGGCTCAGGCTTTTCTCCCACCTCCCGCCTTTCTCCACGCGTTTCTGCTCGTTCATTCCGCGGCGAACTGCTCGTCGAGGATGCGCTGCTCCAGGTTGTGCTCGGGGTCGAACAGCAGCCGCACGCCCTGCCCGCCGGACTGGCGGATCGCCACCGTGCGCACGTCGCGCACCTCGTGGAAATCGGCGGTGGCGCTGACCGGGCGCTTGCCTGGATCGAGCACGCGCAGCGTCACCTGGGTGCGGTGCGGCAGGATCGCACCGCGCCAGCGGCGCGGGCGGAACGGGCTGATCGGGGTAAGCGCCAGCACATTGGCGTCCAGCGGCAGGATCGGGCCATGCGCGGACAGGTTGTAGGCAGTCGAGCCGGCCGGCGTAGCCACCATGATGCCGTCGCAGATCAGGTTCGGCAGCTTCACCGTATCGTTGAGCTGCACCTCCAGGTGTGCGGCCTGGTTGCTCTGGCGCAGCAGCGAGACTTCGTTGAACGCCAGCGCGACGTGATGGTTGCCGGCCGCGTCGACGACCGCCATCTGCAGCGGAAACAGCGAGGCCGTGTGTGCGCGCGCGACCCGCTCCGGCAGGCCGTCAAGCCGGTGCTTGTTCATCAGGAAGCCGACCCGGCCCAGCTTCATGCCATATACCGGCACGTCCAGCGCGTGGTACGCGTGCAGGGTGCGCAACATGAAGCCGTCACCGCCCAGCGCCACGATCAGCTCGGCGTGCTCCGGCGGCACGTTGCCATAGCGCTCCACCAGTTTGCGCCACGCCTGCTGGGCGACACTGACCTCACTGGCGACAAAGGCAATGCGCATGGGGAGGGGCCGGGAATAGGGAGTAGGGAATAGAGAGTCGGAAGAGCTGTCATGCGTGCTCTTCCGATCATCCCGGCAAGATACGCGACAAATCAAGCCTGCGCGCCGCCGCCTATACCATTCCCTATTTCCTGTTCCCTATTCCCAGCTCTCAGACCACCGGCACCTGCGCCAGCTGGGCCAGCCGGCGCACCGCGACCGAGGCGATCGGGTAGTCCGCGTTCTGGGTGAGGATTTCCGCCAGCATGCTGCGGGTGTACTGCAAGGTGGCGTCGTCGCGCTGCAGCCACGCCTGCACCGGCGAGACATCCTTGCTGCCGCCGCCGAGGTTCAGCACCTGCAGCGACAGCGCCCGGTGCTGGTGGTTGAGCTCGTCCAGCAGCGAGCCGCGGGCCTGTGCATGCCAGTGGCCTTCCACCGGCAGCGCCTCGATCTGGTCGCGCAGCCATTCCAGGTCCAGCGCCTCGCCCAGCTCGTAGAACACGCTGGCGACCTTCTCGATCGGCTGGCCGCTCTGCTGGCTCACCTCGACCATGTCTAGCGCGGCGCGCAGCTCCGGCATGCGGGCCATCCGCAACGCCAGCTCCACCGGCAGGCCCAGGCCTTCCCACTTCTCGTGGCTGGAGGAGAAATCGCCCTTGCCGGTCGCCGTGAGCACGCCGGGCAAGGCCTTGCGCAGGGCCGATACACCGGTTTGGTAGCGCTCGACGTTGGCGGCGATGTCCAGCGAGCCGCCGGGGCGGTTCAGCAGCCAGCGCGTCATGTGCCGCAGCAGCGACCAGATCTGCTTGATCGCGTCGATCTGGGTGTCCTCGGCTACCCTGGCGTCCAGCGCCTCGATCTCGGCCCACAGCTCGCGCGCCTCGAGGATCTCGCGCGCCGCGGTGTACGCCTTGGCGATCGCCGCCGGGCCCTGCCCGGTGTCTTCCTGCATGCGCATCATGAAGGTGGCGCCCATGCGGTTGATCGTCGAGTTGGTCACCGCGGTGGCGATGATTTCGCGCTTCAACCGGTGGCGCTGCATGTGCGCGGCGTACTTCTCGTGCAGCGGCAGCGGGAAGTAGCGCACCAGTTCCTTCGACAGATAGGGGTCCTCCGGCACGTCCGAGTCCAGCAGCTGCTGGAACAGGCGGATCTTGTCGTAGGACAGCAGCACCGCCAGCTCCGGCCGGGTCAGCCCCAAGCCGCGGCTCTTGCGCTCGGTCAGCTCGGCCTCGCCGGGCAGGTTCTCCACCTGGCGGTCGAGCGTGCCTTCGGCCTCCAGCGTGCGGATGAAGTGCGCCATCGAGCCGATGCGGTGCACCGACTGCTGCTCCATCAGGGTGATCGCCTGGTTCTGCCGGTAGTTGTCCCACAGCACCAGCTGGGCCACCTCGTCGGTCATCGCGGCGAGCTGGGTGTTGCGCGCGTCGAAGCTGAGCTCGCCGCGCTGCACCGCGTCGTTCAGCAGGATCTTGATGTTCACCTCGTGGTCGGAGGTGTCCACGCCGGCGGAGTTGTCGATGAAGTCGGTGTTCAGCAGCACGCCATGCTGCGCCGCCTCGATGCGGCCCTTCTGGGTCATGCCCAGGTTGCCGCCCTCGCCGATGATCTTCGCGCGCACGTCGGCGCCGTTGATGCGCAGCGCGTTGTTGGCGCGGTCGCTAACCTCGGCGTGCGTTTCGCCGGACGACTTGATGTAGGTGCCGATGCCGCCGTTGAAGATCAGGTCCACCGGCGCCTTCAGGATCGCGCTGAGCAGGTCGCTCGGCGCCAGCTGCTCGACCTCGGGCTTGAGCCCCAGCACCGCGCGCATCTCCGGCGACAGCGGGATCGACTTGGCGCTGCGCGGGTAGACGCCGCCGCCGGCGGAGATCAGCGACTTGTCGTAGTCGTCCCAGCTCGAGCGCGGCACGTCGAACATGCGCTTGCGCTCGACGAACGAGCGGGCCGCATCCGGGTTCGGATCGAGAAACACGTGGCGATGGTCGAACGCGGCCACCAGCAGGGTGTGCTCGGACAGCAGCATGCCGTTGCCGAACACGTCGCCGGACATGTCGCCGATGCCCACGCAGGTGAAGTCCTGTGTCTGGCAATCGCGGCCGAGCGCGCGGAAATGACGCTTCACCGACTCCCACGCACCGCGGGCGGTGATGCCCATGCCCTTGTGGTCGTAGCCGTGCGAGCCGCCTGAGGCGAACGCGTCGCCGAGCCAGTAGTTGTGCTCGATCGAGATCGCGTTGGCGATGTCGGAGAACTTGGCGGTGCCCTTGTCGGCGGCCACCACCAGGTAGGGGTCGTCCGCGTCGTGGCGCACCACGTCGTGCGGATGCACCACCTTGCCGTCGACCAGGTTGTCGGTGACGTCGAGCAGGCCGTTGATGAACAGGCGGTAGCAGGCGATGCCCTCGGCCAGTACCGCGTCGCGATCGCTGGCGGCCGGGGACTTCTTGACGAAGAAGCCGCCCTTGGAACCGACCGGCACGATCACCGTGTTCTTCACCATCTGCGCCTTGACCAGGCCCAGCACCTCGGTGCGGAAATCCTCGCGGCGATCGGACCAGCGCAGGCCGCCGCGCGCCACCGGGCCGAAGCGCAGGTGGACACCCTCGACGCGCGGCGCGCACACCCAGATCTCGCGGTACGGTACCGGCTTGGGCAGGCCAGGCACGGCATGCGAGTCGAGCTTGTAGCTGATGTAGTCGCGGTACGCGCCGTCCCACTGCTGGAAGAAGCTGGTGCGCAAGGTGGCGCGGATCAGCTTCACGAAGCCGCGCAGGATACGGTCCTCATCGAGGCTGGCCACGTTCTCCAGCAGGATGCCTACCGCGCTCTCCACCGCCTGGATCTGCTCGTCGCGCGGCTTCGACAGCGACGCGGCCAGCTCGCCGATCAGGCCCGGCTGCGCGGCCTGTACGCTGGCCGGGATCAGCGCCAGCATCTCGGCAGCAAGCGTCGCGACGGCGGCCTGCAACTCGTCGGCGGAAAGCGTCTCGCGGCGCGGATCGAACTTGGCCAGGAACAGCTCCACCAGCAGCCCGGCGATCGCGGGATAGCGGTTCAGCGTTTCCTCCATGTACGACTGAGAGAAGGTGGCGCCGGTCTGCAGCAGGTACTTGCAGTAGCCGCGCAGCATCGCCACCTGACGCCAGCTCAGCTTGGCGCCGAGCACCAGCCGGTTGAAGCCGTCGTTCTCGGCGTTGCCGCGCCAGATCTGCTCGAACGCGTCCTCGAACAGCGCGCCGACCTGCTCCACCCCGAAGGTGAGCTTGCCGACCGGCTGCACCTCGAAATCCTGGATCGACAGCGAAGCCTCGCCGGAAACCTCGTAGACATGCTCGGTGAGCACGCGCAGGCCGAGGTTCTCCAGCTGCGGCAGCACTTCGGACAGCGCGATGTCGCCGCCGGAGCGGTACACCTTGAAGCGCAGCGTCTCGGGAGCCTTCGGCGGGTGGTAGAACGACATCCGCAGCGCGTTGTCACCGACCAGCTGCGAGAGCTGGTACACGTCCTCGGCGGCCACCGCGGGGCTGACGTCCTCGATGTAGCCGGCCGGCAGCGCGCGTGTGTAGCGATTGGCCAGCACCACGCCCCCGTGCTCGCCGCGCAGGCGCACCAGCGCGTCGCGCACCTCGTCGTGCCAGTTGCGCACGATGCTGGTCACCCCCTGCTCCAGCTCGGCCAGGTCGTAGGACGGTTGGTCGCCGATCTTCGGCCGCAGCACGATGGTCAGCCGCGCCAGCGCGGCCTCGCCCATCTGCACCGAGGAATCGCTCTGCTCGGCGTGCAGCGCCGTGCGCAGCAGCGACTCGATGCGCTCGCGCACGGAGGTGTTGAAGCGGTCGCGCGGCACGAACACCATGCAGGTGAAGAAACGGCCGTAGCGGTCGCGGCGCATGAACAGCCGCGTGCGCGCGCGCTGGCGCAGTTCGAGGATGCCCATCGCAGTGGCGAACAACTCGTCCTCGGTGCTCTGGAACAGTTCCTCGCGCGGCAGGGTTTCCAGGATGTGACGCAGCGACTTGCCGGAGTACGAATCGCGCTTGAGGCCGGAGCGCGCCAGCACCGCTTCCGCCTTGTGCCGCACCAGCGGCACGTCCTGCGGGCGGGCCATGTAGGCATTGGAAGAGAACAGGCCGAGGAAGCGCTGCTCGGCCACCGCACGGCCGTCGGCACCGAACTGCAGCACGCCGATGTAATCCATGTAGCCGGTGCGGTGCACGTGCGAGCGCGCGTTGGTCTTGGTCAGGATGATCGCGTCGATGGCACCCGACTGCGGCAGCTCGCTGGCGGCCAGCGTGCTCAGCGAGCGCGGCGCCATCGAGCGTTCGTTGCTGCGCAGGATGCCCAGGCCGGACGATTCGACCGCCCGCAGCACGCGATCGCCGTCGGCGTCGGCGACTTCGTATTCGCGGTAGCCGAGGAAGGTGAAGTTGTCGGCGGCGATCCAGCGCATGAACTCGCTGGCTTCCTGCACCGAGGCGGCATCCAGCGGCAGCTTGCGCTGCGGCAGCTCGTTGGCCACCGCCAGCGCCTTGTCGCGCATCGCCGACCAGTCGCCCACCGCGGCGCGCACGTCTTCCAGCGCGGCGGCAACCTGCCCTTCCAGTTGCGCCTGTTCGGCGGCATCGGCAACCCGGTCGATCTCGAAATGCATCAGCGATTCGGCGCCGCCGGCGGCGCCGCCAAGGCCAAGCAGCTTGCCGGAAGCGTCGCGCACCACCTTCAGCACCGGGTGGATCACCGCATGGATCTGCAGCTTCGCCGAGACGACCATGCTGACCGTGTCGACCAGGAACGGCATGTCGTCGGTGACGATCTGCAGCAGGCTGCGGCCGGCCTGCACGTCCGCCGGACTGAGCACACGCACGCAGGCCTCGCCTTCACGACGCTTCTGCATGAAGTCCAGCAAGCTGCCGACCAGCGCCGCCCATTGCACCGGTGTGTGCAGATGCGCGTCGCCGCCCCCGATGCGTGCAAAGAAAGCCTCGCAGAAAACCTGCGCCTCATTCAGGCGCTCGGGCGAAAAACCGCCCTTTTTCAGCTCGGCGAATACTACTGACGAAAGGGAAGGGTCGTTCGCTGCAGGGGTCGCATTCATGGCATCTTCTGATTGATGGAGACGATGATGGGTGTGGCGGGTATAAAGCCTTGGAAGGATACGCCGCGAGACAAGGCGAATCCAGCCGCGCACCCCCGTCGCGACCATGCACGCGCGCATGGTTCCGCGCCCGGCGCGGGGGATGTCCGCGGTGCCTCGAAGTGCATCGCGGCAATCGGCGCGCCACGAAAAACTGCATCGCTCGGCAAGCCCGCGTGATGACTCCGGCAGGGGCTGGTCAGCCCGCTTGCTCCAGCACGTGTCCAGACCGTCATGCCCCTGTCAATGGCTGGATTCGTGGCCTCCATAAAATGTAAACTGGCCGGTATAGTCTGAGTTCACACCGCTTTGCGCAGCGCGTTGCGGAGCAGATGCCGCTTCGAGGCACGACAATTCCCCATCGCGCCAACCTATGACACAGGACACGTCGAACGCTTTGCTGTATCCCGTCTACGGGACCCGGCCTTGCGTCCGGCATCACCCCCTATCCCTGTTTCAACAAGTTCTGGAGTTTCCATGAAGTCCTCATCACTGAGCACACCCTTGCTGTGCCTGAGCCTGCTGGCGCTGGCCGCCTGCGGCAAAGGCAAGGAACAGGGGCCGCCGCAGATGCCACCGCCGGAAGTCGGCGTGATCCAGGTGCAGCCGCAAAGCTCGCCGCTGACCAGGAACCTGGTCGGCCGGCTGTCGGCCTACCGCAGCGCCGACGTGCGTGCCCGCGTGGCCGGCGTGTTGCTCAAGCGCGCGTACACCGAAGGCACCAACGTCAAGCAGGGCCAGCTGCTGTTCCAGATCGACCCGGCCCCGCTGAAGGCCACGCTGGACGCGGCCCAGGCCTCGCTGGCCCAGGCCCAGGCCACCTGGACCAACAACAAGATCACCGCTGCGCGCGTGCGTGAGCTGGCGCCCAAGGGCTACGTGTCCAAGGCGGACCTGGACAACGCCCTGGCCGCCGAACGCAGCGCCGCCGCCGCGGTGCAGGCAGCGCAGGCGAATGTGCAGACCGCGCGCATCAAGCTCGACTACGCCAGCGTCAGTGCGCCGATCGCCGGCCGCGCCGGCCAGCAGCAGGTCACCGAGGGTGCGCTGGTCGGCGCCGACGACGTGGCCACGTTGCTCACCACGGTCGACCAGATCGACCCAATGTATGTGAACTTCACCATGAGCGTGGATTCACTGGAGCAGATGCGCCGCGCGCAGAGCAGCGGCAACGTCACCCTGACCGAGCCGAACAAGGCGAGCGTGCAGATCACCCTGCCCGACGGCAGCACCTACGGCGAGCCGGGCGTGCTGGACTTCTCCGACATCGCCGTCAACCCGGCCACCGGCGCGGTCAATCTGCGCGCGGTCGTGCCGAACCCGAAACACGGCCTGCTGCCGGGCATGTACGTGACGCTGAAGGCTAACCTCGGCCAGCAGCACAAGGTGTTCGTCGTTCCGCAGCAGGCGGTGCAGCGCGACACCGGCGGCACCTACGTGATGACGATCGGCAAGGACGGCAACGTCAAGCGCAAGAACGTCACCACCACCGACATGCGCGACGGCAACTGGGTCGTCAGCGACGGCCTCGCCGCCGGCGACCAGGTCATCATGTCCGGATTGCAGAAAGTGAAGGACGGCGCGCCGGCCAAGCCCACTCCGTGGAAGCCCGCGACCGCCAACGGACCCGCCACCGCCAGTGCTCCGGGCGCCGTCCCGAACGCCAAGTAACGGAGTCCGACCATGCCGAGTTTCTTCATCGACCGCCCGATCTTCGCGTGGGTGGTGGCCATCCTGATCGCGCTGGGCGGCGTACTGTCCATCCTCAACCTGGGCGTGGAGTCCTATCCGTCGGTCGCCCCGCCGTCGGTCGTGGTCAACGCCACCTACCCGGGTGCCAGCGCAGATACCACCGAGAAGAACGTCACCCAGGTGATCGAGCAGCAGCTGACCGGCATCGATCACCTGCTGTACTTCAGCTCCTCGTCCAGCTCCAGCGGACGCGTCAGCATCACGCTGACCTTCGAGAACGGCACCGACCCGGACATCGCCCAGGTGCAGGTGCAGAACAAGGTTTCGCTGGCCACGCCGCGCCTGCCGTCGGAGGTGACCAAGCAGGGCGTGGTGGTGGCGAAGGCCAACACCGGCTTCCTCGAGGTGGTCGCGCTGCGTTCGGACAACCCGGCGATCGACCGCGCCCGCCTCAACGACATCGTGGCGTCGCAGGTACTCGACCAGATCGCGCGCGTGCCCGGCGTCGGCAACACCCAGCAGTTCGGCGGCGAGTACGCCATGCGCATCTGGCTGAACCCGGACAAGCTGCAGGGCTACGGTTTGTCGGCCAGCGAGGCGCTGGCCGCGGTCACCGCGCAGAACGTGCAGTTCGCGGCCGGCTCGCTGGGTTCCGACCCGGCGACGAGCGGCCAGGGCATCAGCGTCACCGTGGCCACCGAGGGCCGCTTCACCACGCCCGAGCAGTTCGAGAACATCATCCTGCGCGCCAACAACGACGGCACCACGGTCAAGCTCGGCGACGTGGCCCGGATCAGCTTCGGCGCCGGCGTATACGGCTTCGACACCACCTACGACGGCGCCCCGGTGGCGGGGTTTGCGGTCATGCTGCTGCCCGGCGCCAACGCGCTGGACGTGGCCACCGCGGTGCACGGCAAGATGGAGGAGCTGGCCGGCAGTTTCCCGCAAGGCGTGAGCTGGCTCGTCCCGTACGACTCCACCACCTTCGTCAAGGTGTCGGTCAACGAGGTGGTGCGCACACTGATCGAGGCGATCGCCCTCGTGTTCCTGGTGATGCTGATCTTCCTGCAGAACATCCGCGCCACCATCATTCCCACCCTGGTGATCCCGGTGGCCCTGCTCGGCACCTTCATCGGCATGCTGCTGCTCGGCTTCACCATCAACCAGCTGACCCTGTTCGGCATGGTGCTGGCGATCGGCATCGTGGTCGACGATGCGATCGTGGTGATCGAGAACGTCGAACGCATCATGACCGAGGAAGGCCTGCCGCCGAGGGAGGCCACCAAGAAGGCGATGGGGCAGATCACCGGTGCCGTGGTCGGCATCACCGTGGTGCTGGTCGCAGTGTTCGTGCCGTCGGCATTCCAGCCGGGCGCCGCCGGCGTGATCTACAAGCAGTTCGCGCTGACCATCGCGATGTCGGTGGCTTTCTCCGCCTTCCTCGCGCTGTCGTTCACGCCGGCACTGTGCGCCAGTTTCCTGACGCCGGTCCACGAAGAGAAGAAAAACTTCGTGTTCCGCTGGTTCAACACCGCGTTCGAGAAGGTCACCCACACCTACACCGGGCACATCGGCAGCGCCGTGCGCCACGCACCGCGCTGGATGGTGGTGTTCGTGCTGATCAGCGTGCTGACCGGCTTCCTGTACACCCGCCTGCCCGGCAGCTTCCTGCCCGAGGAGGACCAGGGCTTCGCGCTGGCGATCGTGCAGTTGCCGCCGGGTGCCAGCCTGCAGCGTACCAACGCGGCCATGGGCCAGATGCTCACCGTGTTGAAGCAGGATCCCGCCGTAGATAGCTCGCTCCAGGTCTCAGGCTTCAGCTTCCTCGGCCAGGGCGAAAACGTGGGCATGGCGTTCATCCGGCTCAAGCCATGGGGCGAACGCGGCTGGGCGCCGGACCAGAAGGCCGCGCAGGAGCAGCACGACAAGCTGGTCAAGGAGGGCAAGGCCAAGCCGATCGATCTGGGCGTCACCGCCGCGGAATTCATCCAGCGCGCGAACGGGGCCGTGCAGTCGGTTCGCGACGCACAGATCTTCATCGTCAACGTGCCTACGGTGCAGGGTCTGGGCCAGTTCGGCGGCTTCGACATGTACCTGCAGGATCGTGGCGGTACCGGGCGTGATGCACTCACCGCCGCCCGCAACACCCTGCTTGGTGCGGCCAGTCAGAATCCAGTGCTGGTCGGCGTGCGCCCGAACGGGCTGGAGGACGCGCCACAACTGCGCCTGGACGTCGACCGTACCCAGACGCTGTCGATGGGGCTGTCGGTGGGCGACATCTACAACGCGATCAGCCTCATGCTGGCACCGGTGTACGTCAACGATTTCTCCTACGGCGGTCGCGTCAAGCGCGTGATCATGCAGGCCGACTCGCCCTACCGGATGGGTCCGGAGGCATTCCAGCACATCTTCACGCCCAGCACGCGGACCAATGCCGACGGCACCCCGCAGATGATCCCGCTGTCCAACGTGGTGCAGGCGAAATGGCAGATATCGTCACCGTCGCTGACCCGCTACAACGGCTACTCGGCGGTCGAGATCGTCGGCTCGCCAGCGCCGGGACATGCCTCGGGCGAGGCGATGAACGCGATGCAGAAAATCGTCAGCGACGACCTGCCCCGCGGCTTCGGCTATGACTGGACCGGCCAGTCGTACCAGGAAATCCTCTCCGGCAACGCGGCGATCCTGCTGATGGTGCTGTCGGTGCTGATCGTGTTCCTGAGCCTGACGGCGCTGTACGAGAGCTGGTCGATCCCGGTATCGGTGCTGCTGGTGGTGCCGCTGGGCATCCTCGGCGCGGTGGTGTTCACCCTGCTGCGCGGCCTCCCCGACGACATCTATTTCAAGATCGGCGTGATCACGGTGATGGGCCTGGCCGCGAAGAACGCGATCCTGATCGTGGAGTTCGCGGTGATCGAGCAACGCCAGGGGCGCACCTTGCGCGAAGCCGTGGTGGACGCGGCCAGGCTGCGACTGCGGCCGATCCTGATGACCTCGATCGCATTCATCGGCGGCGTGTTCCCGCTGTTCATCTCCACCGGCGCCGGCGCCAACGCGCGCCATGCGATCGGCACCGGCGTGATCGGCGGCATGCTGTTCGCCACCTTCCTCGGCGTATTGCTGATCCCGGTGTTCTACGTCGTAGTGCGTCGCCTGCTCGGCGACAAGCTGGACGGCCACGAGCATCCGGGCATCCAGGGGCCGCACACGTTCGACTCCGATCCGCGGCGGGGGCATTGAGGGCCTGGAGCAGGAAGTAGGGATTGGGGAATAGGGAATCGGAAAAGCCCGTCCCGCAAGCCCCAAATAAAAACGCCCCGGCACCAGCCGGGGCGTTTTCATTTCCGTCGGAAGCGACGAAGCTTCAATCAGCCGGATTGCGCCGGACCGCGACGCTCTTCCGATTCCCTATCCCTGCTCCCTATTCCCAGCCTCACCGCAACCCGGTCTCCGCCCGCGCGATCACCATGCGCTGGATCTCGCTGGTGCCTTCGTAGATCTCGGTGATCTTGGCGTCGCGGAAGTAGCGTTCCAGCGGCATCTCCTTCGAGTAGCCCATGCCACCGTGGATCTGCACCGCCTGGTGGCTGATCCACATCGCCGCTTCCGATGCGGTCAGCTTGGCCACTGCCGCCTCGGTGCCGAAGCGGCCGCCGTGCTTCTCGGTCTCGCCCTTGGTCCAGGCCGCGCGCAGGGTCAGCAAGGTCGCCGCATCCAGCTTGCACTTCATGTCAGCGATCTTCGACTGCGTCATCTGGAAGCTGCCGATCGGCTGGCCGAACGCCTTGCGGTCGCGCGACCACTGCAGCGTGGCCTCGTACGCAGCGCGGGCGATGCCCACCGCCTGCGAGGCGATGCCGATGCGGCCGGCGTCGAGCACGCCCATCGCGATGGAGAAGCCGCGGCCTTCCTCGCCCAGCAGGTTTTCCTTCGGGCAGACGTAGTCGGTGAACTCGATCTCGCAGGTGGCCGAGGCGCGGATGCCCAGCTTCGGCTCGGTCTTGCCGGCGTGGAAGCCCGGCAACTGAGTGTCGATGATGAAGGCCGACACGCCCTTGGCGCCGATGCCCGGCGTCGAGATGGCAAACAGCACGATGTAGCGCGCCACCGGGCCGGAGGTGATCCAGCTCTTCTTGCCGTTGATCACCCAGTCGCCGTTCGCATTCTTCGTGGCGCGGGTGTGCATCGCCGAGGCGTCGGAGCCGGATTGCGGCTCGGTCAGCGCGTACGCGCCGATGGCCTCGCCAGTGGCGATGGCACGCACGAACTTCTGTTTCTGCTCCTCGTTGCCGTGCTTCAGGATGCCGTTGCAGAACAGCGAATTGTTCACGCTCATCACGGTCGCGGTGGCCGCGTCGGCAGCGGCGATCTCGATCATGGCCAGCACGTAGGCGACCGGGTCCATGCCCGCACCGCCGTAGGTCTCCGGCACTTCGATGCCCATCAGGCCGAGCTGGCCCATCTCGCGAATGTTCTCCAGCGGGAACTCGCCCTTCGCATCCAGCTCGGCGGCCACCGGCACGATGCGCTTTTGCGCGAAATCACGGGCAACCGACTGGATCGACAACTGGTCTTCGGTAAAACGGAAATCCACGGGCGGGCTCCTTGAGGCAATCGAGCCGCCGATTTTAGCGGGAAATGGCCTGCCGCTCCGGCGGCGCGCGCTTGACGCGTGGCAATGCGCGGCCTAGCCTGTACATCTTTGTATCGCGATACAGGGATACCGATGGATCTGGCCACCGCTTCCAGCGTGCTGCGCCTGCTGGCCGACCCCACCCGCGTGCGCCTGCTGGCCCTGCTCGAGCACGAGGAACTCACCGTGGCCGAACTGGCCGCGGTGCTGCACCTGGCGCAACCGCGCGTGTCCACCCACCTGGCCAAGCTGAAGGAGGCCGGCCTGGTACGCGACCGTCGCGCCGGCGTTTCCGCCTACTACCGCGCCAACAACGAGGGCGATGAAGCCCAACACGGCCTGCTCGCCTCACTGCGCGCCAGCATCGACGACGCCCTGCTGCGCGAGGATTCGGCGCGCCTGCCCGGCGTGCTGGCCAACCGCGCCCGCGAGGAAGGCTGGGCCGACACCGTGGCCGGCGACATGGAGCGCCATTACTCGCCCGGCCGCACCTGGGAAACCCTGGCGCGCTCGCTGCTGCAGCTGCTGGAGACCGGCGACGTGCTCGACATCGCCTCCGGCGACGGCATCACCGCCGAGCTGCTGGCGCCGCACGCGCACTCCATCGTCTGCGTGGATTCCAGCGAGCGCGTGGTCGAGGCCGCCGCGAAACGGCTCAAGGCGTTCACCAACGTGCGCGTGGTGCGTGGCGACATGCATGCGCTGGAGCTGGGCCAGCAGCGCTTCGACCTGGTGCTGATGCTGCACGCGCTGACCTACGCCGAACACCCGGCCAAGGCGGTGGCCGAGGCCGCGCGCCTGCTGCGCCCCGGCGGCCGCCTGCTGGCGGTGACGCTCGGCCAGCACGACCACCGCGCCGCCGTCGAGCCGTTCGACCACCGCAACCTCGGTTTCAGCGGCGAACAGCTCGACGGTTACGCCCGCTCCGCCGGCCTCGACGTGCTGAGCTGCAACCGGCTCAGCCGCGAACGCAAGGCGCCCCATTTCGAAGTGATCAGCCTGCTGGCGCGCAAGCGCGCCTGAACACCGCGGCGCCGCCCGACACCGTTGCGCCGCTCAACCAGAGGAAGTTCGATGAGTACCCTGCCCTGGCTTCATCCCGATCGCGTCGCCGCCCTGGAACAGGCGCTGCGCCAGCGCATCCTGATCCTCGATGGCGGCATGGGCACCATGCTGCAGGCACACGGGCTGGATGAGCACGGCTTTCGCGGCGAGCGTTTCGAGCATGGCCACGACGGGCACGCGCACGATGGCCATGCCCATGGCCATCCCGGCGGCTGCGACCTCAAGGGCAACAACGACCTGCTCACGCTGACCCGCCCGGAGATCATCCGCGGCGTGCACGAGGCCTACCTCGAAGCCGGCGCCGACCTGGTCGAGACCAACACCTTCAACTCCACCCGGATCAGCCAGTCCGACTACAAGCTGCAACATCTGGCGCACGAGTTGAACCTCGAAGGCGCGAAACTCGCCCGCGCCGCCTGCGACGCGATGACGGCGAGGACGCCGGAGAAACCACGCTTCGTGATCGGCGTACTCGGCCCCACCAGCCGCACCGCCTCGCTGTCGCCGAACGTCAACGACCCCGGCTTCCGCAACGTCACCTTCGAGGAACTGGCGGCGAACTACACCGAGTCCGCCAGCGGCCTGATCGACGGCGGTGCCGACGTGATCATGGTCGAGACGATCTTCGACACGCTGAACGCCAAGGCCGCGCTGTTCGCGCTCTCCGAACTGTTCCACCAGCGCGGCGCGCGCATGCCGGTGATGATCTCCGGCACCATCACCGACCGCTCCGGCCGCACGCTTTCCGGGCAGACCGCCGAGGCGTTCTACTACTCGGTACGCCATGCCCTTCCGCTGTCGGTCGGCTTCAACTGCGCCCTCGGCGCCGAGGACCTCCGCCCGCATATCCAGACCCTGGCCAATCTGGCCGAGAGCTACGTCAGCACCCACCCGAACGCCGGCCTGCCCAACGCATTCGCCGAGTACGACGAAACGCCCGAGCACATGGCCGGGGTGATCGCCGGCTTCGCCCGCGACGGCCTGCTCAACCTGGTGGGAGGCTGCTGCGGCACCACGCCGGCGCACATCAAGGCGATCGCCGAGGCGGTGCGCGACTGCGCGCCGAGGCGACTGCCCGGCGAAGTGCAGGAAGCGGCATGACGGCGCCCGTCCTCACCTCCGCCCGAGCGCCATTCCCGCGCAAGCGGGAATCCATCCTGCGCGCGTGCGTAAAAGCGAAACTGGGTTCCCGCTTGCGCGGGAATGACGAGCAAAAAACAAGCAAGGCGAAAGCAAACGCATGACCACTCCCCGCCACACCCGCCTGTCCGGCCTCGAGCCGCTGGTCATCACGCCCGACCTGCTGTTCGTCAACGTCGGCGAACGCACCAACGTCACCGGCTCGGCGAAGTTCAAGAAGCTGATCAAGGAAGACCGCTACGACGAAGCGGTGGAAGTGGCCCGCCAGCAGGTGGAAAGCGGCGCGCAGATCCTCGACGTGAACATGGACGAGGGCCTGCTCGATTCCGAAGCGGCGATGGTGAAGTTCCTCAACCTGATCGCCGCCGAGCCGGACATCGCGAAAATCCCGGTGATGGTGGACTCCTCCGAGTGGAGCGTGATCGAGGCCGGCCTCAAGTGCCTGCAGGGCAAGGGCGTGGTCAACTCGATCTCGCTGAAGGAGGGCGAAGGCCCGTTCCTGGAGCAGGCGCGGAAGATCCTGCGCTACGGCGCCGCCACCGTGGTGATGGCGTTCGACGAGAACGGCCAGGCCGATTCCGTGGCGCGTCGCCTGGAAATCTGCGAGCGCTCGTACAGGCTGCTCACCGAGGAAGTGGGTTTCCCGCCCGAGGACATCATCTTCGACTCCAACATCTTCCCGATTGCCACCGGCATCGAGGAGCACGCCGACAATGCGGTGAACTTCATCGAGGCGGCGAAGTTGCTCAAACAGCGCTTCCCACACTCGCACCTTTCCGGCGGCGTCTCCAACGTCTCGTTCTCGTTCCGCGGCAACGACAGCGTGCGCGAGGCGATCCACAGCGTGTTCCTCTACCACGCCATCCAGGCTGGGATGGACATGGGCATCGTCAACGCCGGCCAGCTGGCGATCTACGACGAACTGGAACCCGAACTGCGCGAGCGCGTGGAAGACGTGGTGCTGAACCGCCGCGCCGACGCCACCGAGCGGCTGATGGAGATCGCCGAGAGGCACAAGAAGGGCGCACGCGGCCAGGACAACGGCAACGCGCTGGCCTGGCGCGAACTGCCGGTGCGCAAGCGGCTGGAACACGCGCTGGTGCACGGCATCGACCAGTTCGTGGTGGAAGATACCGAGGAAGTGCGCCAGACCGTCACGCGCACGCTGGACGTGATCGAAGGCCCGCTGATGGACGGCATGAACGTGGTCGGCGACCTGTTCGGCGCCGGCAAGATGTTCCTGCCGCAGGTGGTCAAATCCGCCCGCGTGATGAAGAAGGCGGTGGCCTGGCTGCTGCCCTTCATGGAGGAAGAGAAAAAGCTCAGCGGCAACACCAGCAAGAGCAATGGCAAGATCGTGATGGCCACGGTCAAGGGCGACGTGCACGACATCGGCAAGAACATCGTGGGCGTGGTGCTCGCCTGCAACAACTTCGAGGTGATCGATCTCGGCGTGATGGTGCCAGCGCAGAAGATTCTCGACACTGCGATCGAGGAGAAGGCCGACATGATCGGCGTCTCCGGCCTGATCACGCCGTCGCTGGAAGAGATGGCCAACGTCGCCCGCGAAATGAAGCGGCGCAACTTCAGCATCCCGCTGCTGATCGGCGGCGCCACCACTTCGCGCGCGCACACCGCGATCAAGATCGAGCCGAACTACGAAACCGCCTGCGTCTGGGTCAAGGACGCCTCGCGCGCGGTCGGCGTGGCGCAGTCGCTGGTCAGCAAGGAGCTGGTCGACGGCTTCCTGGCCAAGGTGCGCAGCGAATACGCCGAGGTGCGCGAGCGCCACAAGCACCGCGGCCCCGGCAAGAAACTGGTGACGCTGGAACACGCGCGTGGCAACCGCTTCACCTGCGACTGGGCCAGCTACGACCCGCCGCAGCCGGTGCAGCCCGGCATCACCGTGTTCGACGACTACCCGCTGGCCGAGCTGCGCGAAACCATCGACTGGACGCCGTTCTTCCAGGCCTGGGAACTGGCCGGCCACTACCCGGCCATCCTCACCGACGCCGTGGTCGGCACGCAGGCCAGCGAGCTGTTCGCCGACGCGCAGGCGATGCTGGACAAGATCGTCAACGAGAAGTGGCTGAAGGCGCGCGCGGTGATCGGCTTCTGGCCGGCTGCCAACCTCATGGACGACGTGGAGATCTACACCGACGACACCCGCACCCAGCCGCTGGCCAGGCTGCACCACCTGCGTCAGCAGGCCGACAAGCCGGTGGAACGCCCCAACCTGTGCCTGGCCGATTTCATCGCGCCGAAGGCGTTCGGCAAGCCCGACTGGATCGGCGGCTTCGCCGTCACCGCAGGCCTCGGCATCGAGCCGCACCTCGAGCGCTTCCACGCCGAGCACGACGACTATTCCGCCATCATCCTCAAAGCCCTGGCCGATCGCTTCGCCGAAGCCTTCGCCGAACGCATGCACCAGCGCGTGCGCAAGGAGTTCTGGGGTTTCGTGCCCGACGAAGCCCTGGACAACGAGGCGCTGATCGCCGAGCAGTACCAGGGCGTGCGCCCCGCCCCTGGCTACCCGGCCTGCCCCGACCATACCGAGAAGGCCACCTTGTTCAAGCTGCTGGACGCCACCAACAACGCCGGCATCGAACTTACCGAAGGCTTCTCGATGTACCCGGCGGCGGCGGTGTCCGGCTGGTACTTCTCGCACCCGGGCAGCCAGTATTTCGTGGTCGGCCGCCTGAGCCTGGAACAGGTGCAGGACTACGCCAAACGCAAGGGCTGGAGCCAGGCCGAAGCCGAACGCTGGCTGGCCGCCAACCTCGACTACGACCCGGACTGACCGCACGGCGCCCGCATGGGCGCCATGCCATCACGCGGTCGCGTCGCCGGTGACGCTGTTCTTGCGGTGGCGCAAATGCACCACCAGGTTGTAGACCGAGACGAACACCGGGAAGAAGTTCGAGATGATGCCCACCGAATCGTTCTTGCCGACCACGAAATACGCCAGCAGCAGGGCGCTGCCGAACACCGACAGCCACCAGAACGCCAGCGGCATCACCACCCGCTTGTACTTGCGCGTGTAGTAGAGCTGCACGAACCAGCGGCTGGTGAACAGCAAGGTTCCGGTAAAACCGACCATCTTCCACGGCGTCAGCTCGAACTGCTGCAGGGCGCGCAGAATGCCGGCCAGGTGATCGTTGATGAATTCCATGGTGGTGCGCTTCGACGTGAAGTAGGGGGACGCAAGTCTAGCAACCTGCGTCACCGGCCTCGCGCGCTCCGGGCTCCGCCGGGCATTGACCCACCCGGCGACTGCCCCTAGAATGCCGCGTTCTCGACCGGGCGATTAGCTCAGCGGTAGAGCACTGCCTTCACACGGCAGGTGTCGCAAGTTCGATCCTTGCATCGCCCACCATCTGATCCGGAAACCGGCCCCTTGCGGCCGGTTTCGTCGTTTCAGCGGTACCGAAGCGCAGCGTGCGTGCACACAACGGCTCATTGCTGAAAACTGTCCAGCACGTGCCCGACCAGCAGCGCGAGGAAGGCTTCGCGCTCGCGGCGGTAGACCGGGTCGGCCGGGCCGGCCAGGGCGGCCCGGTGCATGGCCTGGTGACTGGCATCCAGCACCTCGCCGAGTTCCGGCCGGTGCAGGTATTCGCCGGGGTCGCAGCTGATCTGTGCAAGCCGGGCCCAGCTTGCGGGATCCGGCGGCAAGGCGACGAACTGCTCCTCCCAGCGCAGCTCGCCGGCGAGCGCGCCCAGCCCGGTTTGCGGCCATATGGAACCCGGTGCCGGCCGGTAGCCCTCCAGCCAGGTGGACAAAGCATCTGCGGGCATCGGTCGTGCCAGCGCGTAGCCCTGGCCGAAATCCGCGCCGAGGATCGTAGCCGCCTCGATCAGTTCGGGCGACTCCAGCCCTTCGACCACCACCTCGAGCCGCAGGTCGTGTCCGATCCGGATCAGCTGCCGGATGAAGCGCAAGGTGCCCAGCGGATCCTGCCGCACCTGGCCGACGATGGCCTGATCGATCTTGATGCGGTCGAACGGCCACTGGCGCAGGCGGATCAGCGAGCTGTAGCCTGCGCCGAGATCGTCCTCGACCAGACGCACGCCGAGCGCCTTCAGCGATTGCATGCCCGAGCCATGCGGCACGGCGGCATGCTCGGTGCCGATCGGCGATTCGAGTATCTCGAACAGCAGCGCCTGCGCCGCGCAGCCGCTGCGTGCGATGACCGCCGCCGCCACCTCCGCGTAGCGCGGATCCTGCAGCGCGGCCGCCGGCGCGTTCACCGAGACGTCCAGCGCATGCCCCACGCGCAACAGCGCCTCGCGGCAGGCGACGGCCTGGTCCAAGCCCTGGCGAAACAGCGCCAGCAGGTCGTCCGCCCCCAGCGCGGGAAGGAAGCGCGCCGGCGCCAGCAGCTCGCCATCCTGGTCGCGCAATCTGGCCAGCGCCTCGATCTCGGCGACCCGGCCGTCGGACAGCCTGACCAGCGGCTGGTAGTGCATCTGCAGCGCGTCGGTGGCGACCATCGCGCGCCAGCGCTCGCGCACGAAGAACGGCAGCAGCTCGGTGCCCTGGCGCGGCGGCGCCAGCCGCGCCAGGGCGAGGTCCAGCACGGTCTTGATCTGTTCGAGGAAGGCGCGCTGGTCCTCGCTGTGGAAACCGCCCGCGTAGGGGCTGTAGACGGTCAGCACCACCGCCGGCTGCAGCGGCGAAGCGCACAGCGGAATGGCCACGTTGGATACCACCCCGAGGCTCAGCGCCATGTCGCGCCAGGACGCCATCGCCGGATCGCTGCCGTAGTGGGCGCAACGCTGGATCCGCGCCGTACTCCAGGCACGCCCGCTGGGTCCCTGCCCCGCCGGCTGGCCAGCGTCGACCCGGATCGGCGCCGCCTTGCCGCCGACCAGTGCGTGCAGGTACTCGGCAAAGGCCGCTCCCGCCACCGCCTCGTAGGTCAGCTGGTCCATCGCGTCCGGGCGCCCGGCCGAACAGGCGACGATCTCCTTGTGCGACACCAGGATGTCGGCCACGCCCTGGATCAGTTCCAGGTAGCCCTCGGCCGACCACGCCAGCGCATTGACCCTGGCCAGCAAGGCCACCCGGCGGCGCTGCAGTTCGCGCATGCTTTCCAGTTGCCACTGCCGTTCCATGCCCAGCCGCTGCAACAGGATCGCCAGCGCGCGGCGGTCGTTCTGGCCGGTGCCGGCCAGCACCGCGGCCAGGATGTCGCGCAGCTGCTCGATCGCCTCCAGCAGCCAGACCTCCTCCAGCCCGCAGGCCGCATGGAACAAGCCGGTGCGGGTCGCCCGGGCGCGATGGCCGGCCAGGTCCAGGTCACCCTGCAGCAGGGCGCGCAGATGCCGCATCTGGTGCTGCTCGAACGCTCTCAGGTCCTCGGCCGGAAGCACGTCCAGCAGCCTGGAGATGCCGTCGTGTGCGCGCAGTGCGGCATGAAAGCTTTCCACGATGCCGGGCAGCCGCGGCTCCCACGCCTTGCTGCAGCCGTCCAGCAATGCGGCGGCATGTTCGCCGTAGGGTGTCGCGGCATCGGGTTCGTCGGCCTCGTCCACCACGCCCTCGGGCGAAACCAGCGACCACCAGCGCGAGCGACGCCGCTTGCGTGATTTCACCAGGTACATCGCCTGATCGGCGCGGCGCAGCAGCTGTTCGCCGGTACTGCGGATCTCGCTGGAGTACAGCGCAATGCCCAGGCTGGCGCCCACCGACATGACGGTGCCGTCGATGTTCATCGGAAAGCGCAGGACCTCGCCGATGCGCTCGAGCAAGCCGTCGATGTCCTGCGCCGCATCGAGATCCTCGAACACCAGCACGAACTCGTCGCCGCCGAGCCGGGCCACGTAGTCGCCGGCGCGAAGCATCTGCCGGAATCGTTCCGCCATCTCGGCCAGCAGGCGGTCGCCCACGGCATGGCCGTGACGGTCGTTGATCGGCTTCAGGTCGTCCAGGTCGAGCAGCCCCACCGCGACCATGCGGCCGCGACGCCGGGCGCGCTCCAGCACAATCTCCAGGTGCCGGTCCAGCGCGCGGCGGTTGGGCAGGCCGGTGAGGTCGTCGTGCAGGGCGAGGTAGGTCTGCCGCTCCTGTTCCCGCAGCAGGGCGTGCCGCTGCGCGTGCTGGCGCAGCGCCAGCCCGGTGGCGTCGGCGATCTCGTCCAGCAGGCGGCACATCTCATCGTCGAAGGCATCCGGCTCGATGGTGATCACCACGAACACGCCGGTCGGCGCCTGCGTCGCCCCGATCGCGTCGGCCGACGCGAACAACGGCCAGCAGCCCACCGTGGCGGCGTGTTCGAGCAACTCATGGCGGAACGCGGTGTTGCCCTGGCATGGTCCGGGCGAGCGGCGTCGGATGACCGGTACACCCTGCATGAAGGCCTGCGTCGGCGCCAGCACCACCGCCCCGTCGTCGTACCTCGGCGGCAACGGCAGGCTGCGCACGACATCCGCGAGCGGCCCGACCAGCGCCATCCGCCGCAGCACCGGCTCATCGTCCTCGGTGGCGAATACGTCGACCGCGGCGGCGCCGGCGATATCGGCCAGCGCCTCGGCCAGCGTGCAATAGACCGCCGCCGGGTCGGGCTGCTCCAGCAAGGCGCGCTGGATCGCGCGCTGTGCATCGCGATAACGGCTCATCCGCGCGCTGCGTTCCAGCAACCCGTGGTGGTCCCAGTACCGGCTCAGCTCGTCGACCAGCCGCTGCGCCCAGTCGAGCAGTTCGTCGCTCAGGCTGGGGCCGTCGTCGCGGGAGTAGGCGACCAGTACCAGCTGGCCGTCGTCGCGCGTCCTCGATGCGGCCGCGATGCAGGAGCCGAATCCGTGCCGTCGCGCGGCCTCGCGCCACGGCACGAACTCCGGCGCGCCGACCGGGGTCGCCCGGGCCCGTTCCTCGCGCAACACCCTGCCCACCGGCCCGCGCCCGCCAGGCACGGATTCGTCCGCGCTCAGCTTCAGCGCAGACGCGTAGGCCGCGGCAGTTCCCGCCGCCGCCACGACCTCGACGTCATGGCGATCCGGTTCACGCCGCCCGATCCATACCAGCGGAAGATCCATGGTCGACGCGAGGATGCCCGCGATCGTGGCCAGGGTGCGGCGGCGGTCGGGGTCCGGTGGGGCATGCAACAGCGCAAGGGTTTCCGCCACGCTCCGGTAGAAGCGTTCGCGAAGCTCGCCACCTGCCTGTTGTTGGCTATCCATCCGCTGGCCGGCTTCCCCCGAACGAACAAACTACGCACCGATAGTCGGCATACTTCATCACGGGACTACGCATTAATCCACTGCGCCGTGTCGGCGCGCCGGGCAGGCCGGGGCGAGGTCGTTCAACCGGGTGGCGCGTTGCCGCTGCAGGCCCGGGCGCGGCGATGCATCAGCTCGCGCTCGCGCCGGTTCATCGCCAGGGTGGCGGCCCGCTCGAACTCCCGCTGGGCCTCCTCGATGCGGCCCAGCCGGACCAGCAAATCGCCGCGCACCGCCGGCAACAGGTGGTAGCGCTGCAGGCTCGGTTCGCCGACCAGGCCATCGACCAGGGCGAGGCCCGCCGCTGCGCCGTCCGCCATGCCCACGGCCACCGCGCGGTTGAGCTCGACCACCGGCGACGGCGCCACCTCGGCCAGCGTGGCGTACAGCGCCGCGATGCCCGGCCAGTCGGTTTCCCCGCTGCTCATCGCGCGCGCATGGCAGGCCGCGATCGCCGCCTGCAACGCATACGGGCCCAGCGCGCCGCCGAGCTTTCCGGCCCGCTCCAGCGCAGCCAGGCCGCGGCGGATCAGCAGCCGGTCCCACAACGCCCGATCCTGCTCCAGCAGCAGGATCGGCTCGCCATGTGCGTCCACCCGTGCGCGCGAACGCGAGGCCTGCAGCTCCATCAGCGCCACCAGGCCGTGCACCTCCGGCTCGCGCGGCATCAGCCCGGCCAGCACGCGGCCCAGCCGCAGGGCGTCCTCGCACAGCCCCGGGCGCATCCAGTCGTCGCCGGCGGTGGCCGCGTAGCCCTCGTTGAAGATCAGGTAGATCACGCCGAGCACCGCGGAAAGGCGCCCGGCGATCTCCTCGCCGCGCGGCACCTCGTACGCCACCTCGGCCTTGGCCAGGCTGCGCTTGGCACGCACGATGCGCTGCGCGATGGTCGGCTCGGGCAGCAGGAAGGCGCGCGCGATTTCCTCGGTGGTCAGGCCGCCGAGCAGGCGCAGGGTCAGTGCCACGCGCGCCTCCATCGACAGCACCGGATGGCAGGCGGTGAAGATCAGCCGCAGCAGGTCGTCGCCGAACGGGTCGTCCAGCGCCGCCTCGTTCGCCGATCTCGCGGAGTCCTGTTCGTGTTCCAGCTCGTGCATCAGCTGCTCGTGCTTGCGTTCGAGCAGCTTGCTGCGACGCAGCCGGTCGATCGCGCGATGCTTCGCGGTGGTCATCAGCCAGGCGCCGGGGTTGTCCGGCACGCCGCTCTGCGGCCACTGCTCCAGCGCCACCACCAGCGCGTCCTGCGCCAGCTCCTCGGCCAGGCCGACGTCACGCAGCATGCGCGTCAGGCCGGCGATCAACCGGGCCGACTCGATCCGCCAGACGGCGTCGATGGTGCGATGGGTTTCGGTTACGCTCATGACGAGCGATCACAGCATCCCCATGGCACCGGCGCAAGGCCGGAAGTCACGGCCTGCCGGCGTCACGCACGCCGGCCTGCCGCGCGGTTCACGATTTCGCGGCGAGCTGCGCGCGCAGGCGTTCCTCCTGCTCGCGCAGTTCGGGCGTGAACTCGGCGCCGAAATCGTCGGCCTCGAACACCTGGCGAATCTCCAGCTCCGCATCGTCGTCGAACGGCGCGCGCTTGAGCCACTCGACCGCTTCCTCCATCGACTTCACCTGCCACAGCCAGAAGCCGGCCACCAGTTCCTTGGTTTCCGCGAATGGACCGTCGGTCACCGTGCGCGCGTGGCCCGAGAACTTCACCCGCACACCCTTCGAACTGGGCTGCAGGCCCTCGCCCGCCAGCATGATGCCAGCCTTCACCAGTTCCTCGTTGTAATGACCCATCGCGCTCAGCAACTGCTCGCTGGGCATCACCCCGGCTTCCGAATCCCGGTTCGCCTTCACTATCACCATGCATCGCATCGTCATGCCTCCTCTGGATGGACGAAAGCCAGGCAGCCCCGGCCCTATGCGAATGACGAACGGCGGCCCGGCGAATCGACATGTCGCAAACGATGAGCCACGGCTCGGTATGCTGTGCAGGTTGCGTCGAACAGAGCAGGAAGGCATGAGGGACAACCCAGGCGGACTGATCGTCCACCGCGGCAGCCGCACCGAGCGGCTGGCCGACGCGCTGGCGCTGCAGCTGGAAGCACAGCGCCCGGCCAACCCGCTGGCCGCGCAGACCGTGGTGGTGGCGCACCCGGGGCTGCAGCGCTGGCTGCTCGGCCATCTGGCGCAACGCAACGGGCCGCACGGTGGGCACGGCATCGCCGCCAACATCGAGATGATCCTGCCGTGGCAATGGTTCGAACGCGCGGCCCGCCGCGTGCTGGGCGACGAGGCGCTGGTCGGCGGCGCGTACCGGCACGAGCTGCTGCGCTGGCGCCTGCTGGCGGCCCTGCCCGCACTGCAGGCGCCGGAAGTGGAGAGCTACCTGGCCGGCGACGGCGCCGCGCGGCGCAGCTTCCAGCTGGCCGAGCATCTGGCTGGCCTGTACACCCAGTACCTGATCTACCGGCCGGACTGGATCCTCGACTGGGAACAGCGCCCTGCGCGGCACGGCGGTGACTGGCAGGCGGCGCTGTGGCAGCGGCTGCGGGCCGCCATCCCGCGGCCGCACCGCGCGCAGCGCAGCACCGCGTTGCTGGAGGCGCTGCGCAGCGGCAACGCGCTGGCCGGCGACCCGCCGCTGCACGTGTTCGGGGTCAGCCACCTGCCGCCCGACGTGCTGGCGGCACTGCAGGCCACCGCATTGCACGCGCCGGTGCACCTGTACTTCCCCGACCCCTGCCGCGAACACTGGGTCTACCTGCGCCGGCAGCGCTTCCTGCTCGCCCACGCGGACGACCCACAGGCGCTGTACTACGAGGTCGGCCACCCGCTGCTGGTTGCGCTCGGCCGCATCGCGCAGGATTTCTGCCTCACCCTGGACGAATGCGATGTGACCGAAGAGCGCGACCCGCTCGACGAGGCCGAACCGCTCGACGACGCCATCTCGCTGCTCGCCCGCCTGCAGTCGAGCATCCGCTGTCTGCAGCCGGAGCTGGTCGGCGCGCCGATCCGCGCGCAACAAGCGGACGGGGCCGCGCTGGACGACATCCTGCCCGCGCTGCGCCACGATGCCAGCCTGCGCGTGCATGCCTGCCACACCCGCCTGCGTGAGCTGGAAGTGCTGAAGAATGCCCTGCTGCGTTGCCTGGCCGACGACCCGACCCTGCAGCACCGCGACATCGTGGTAATGGCGCCGGACATCGGCGCCTATGCACCGTACCTGGCGGCGGTGTTCGGCGAGCCGGCGCAGTACCGCCGCGACCCGCTGCACATTCCCTGGCATCTGGCCGACGTGGGGCTGGCGCATGCGCACCCGTTGATGCACGCGTTCACGCAGTGGCTGGACCTGGCCGAGAGCCGCTTCACGGTCAGCGAGGTGCTGGATTTCCTCGACGTGCCGGGGGTGGCGCGGCGCTTCGCGATCGACGCCGGCAGCCGCGACGCGCTGGAACGCTGGCTGCGCCGCGCGCGCGTGGCCTGGGGGCTGGACGCGGCGATGAAGGCCGAGGCCGGCGCGGCGGCGGTCGACGCGAACTCGTGGCAATTTGGCCTCGACCGCATGTACGCCGGGCTGATCGCCGGCCAGGACGCCGGCGACGGCCTGCTCGACGGCATCCTGCCGCTGCAGGGCGTCGCCGGCGGCGCGGCGGAAGCATTGGGTGAGCTCGATCGCCTGCTCGGCGAGCTGCGCCAGGCACGCCACGCCTTCGCCGGTGCGCGGCCACTGGCCGCGTGGAGCGCATGGCTGCTGGAACGGATCGACGCGCTGTTCCTCGCCGACCCGCGCGACGCCGCCGAACAGCATGCGCTGGACGCCCTGCGCCGGCTCGCCGGCGGTCTCGCCAGCCAGGCCAGCGAAGCCGGCCTCGACACACCATTGTCGTGGAGCGTGGTGCGCGAGGCGCTGCGTGGCGCGCTCGACGCGGTGCCGGAGCGTCAGGGCTTTCTGCTCGGCGGGGTGACCTTCTGCGGGCTGGTGCCGCAGCGCTCGATCCCGTTCCGCGTGGTCTGCCTGCTCGGCATGAACGAGGGCGAGTTCCCGCGCCCCGGCCACGACGCCGGCCTCAACCGGATCCTCGCCCAGCCGCGCCGCGGCGACCGCGATACCCGCAACGAGGACCGCTACCTGTTCCTCGAGGCGCTGATGTCGGCGCGCGACGTGCTGCACGTGAGCTACGTCGGTGAGGGCGTGCGCGACGGCAAGCCGCGCAACCCCGCCGCGCCGCTGGCCGAGCTGCTGCAGTTTCTCGATGAGCAGCACGGCCTTGCCGCCGACGCCCAGGCCGAACGGCCATGGCGCGTGCGCCACCCGCTGCAGCCGTTCGACGCGCGCTACTACGAGCGCGACGCGCAGGGCCGGCCCCGCCATGATCCGCGGCTGTTCTCGTACGAGCCGGCATTTCTCGCCGCCGCATTATCCGGCGCCAGCGCCCGGCCTTTCCTCGACTCACCAACGGCCACGCCCCAAACCGTGGCTGGCGAGCTTGCCCTCGGCGCGCTGCAGCGCTTCTGGCGCGACCCCGCGCGTGACGCACTGCTGCGCAGCCAGGGCATCAGCCTGCAGGCGCTGGACGACAATGGCTGGCCGGATCGCGAACCGCTGGAGACCCCACTGGAAAAAATCGAGCGGGTCGATCACCGCCTGCTGTTCGAGTCGCTCGCCGCCGGCCACGCCGAGCTGCCCAGCGAACCGCCAGCGTGGCTCGCCCGCTCCGGCATGCTGGCCGGCGGCGCGATCGGCGAGCGCAGCTGGACCCGGCTGCGCGACTCGCTGCGCCCGATGCTCGCGCAGGCACGGCCGCTGTTCGCCGGTGGCGGCGCGCAAGCGTTGGCCCAGGCCATCGACCTCGACCTCGGCGACGGCCTGCGCCTGACCGGCACGGTCGATCGCGTGTTCCGCGGCGCCGATGGCGGATTGCTGTGGTTCGACGCCCGCCCGGGGCGCGCCGCCAACCTGAAAGACCTGCTGGGCTTCTACCTTGACTGGGCCTGCCTGAAACTCGCCCGTGCCGGCGACGACGCGCCCCTGCAGGCCACGTTGCTGGAGCAGGTCCGCCGCACGCAGGGCGGTGTCAGCGTGCTGGTCACCCAGCGTGCCGGCACGCCCGGCAACATCATGGCGCTGCAGCACGACGCACTGCGCCACGGCCTGCGCCGCCTGATCGAGGCGTATCGGGCCGCCGCGCGGCAACCGCTGCTGTTCTTCCCACGCACCGCGCAGGCCTGGGCCAGCAACGAGCCGGAGCACCGCCTCGCCAGGGCGGCCGCAGCGTGGGAAGGCGATGGCTTCAACCCCGGCGAGCGCGACTACGCGCCCGGCTACGCGGCCCTGCTCAGCCGCGGCCTCGATCTGTTCGACGTGGACAGTCCGGCGCATCGCGCCTTCGTCGCCGCCACCGAACTGGTCTGCAGCGTGCTCGATCCGGACCATGCAAGCCTGTTGAAGAGCCCCGCCGATGATCACTGACACACGCAAAGCCGGCGGGCAGTGCCCGCCCTACCCAGGCGGCGTCGTAGTGCGGGCACTGCCCGCCAGCCCTTCGACCCGCCCTATGGAAACGCCGTGACCGCCACCGATGCCACCGCCCTGCCCCCGCTCGACTGGCGCGCCATGCCGCTGCACGGACGTGTGCTGATCGAGGCCAGCGCCGGCACCGGCAAGACCTGGAACATCGGCGTGATCTACCTGCGCCTGCTGCTCGAACGTGGGCTGCGGGTGGAGCAGATCCTGGTGACCACCTTCACCGACGCCGCCGCGCAGGAACTGCGCGAGCGCCTGCGCCGCCGCCTGGTCGAAGCCGAGCGCCTGCTCGAAGCTGCGGCGCGTGACGCGGACAGCGCCGATCCGCTGGAAAGCTGGCTGGCCGCGCTGTGCCCCGACGCCGACAGCACCCGCCTCGCGCTGCGCCGGATTCAGCTTGCCCGCACCGACCTCGACCGCGCGCCGGTGTCGACCATCCACGCGCTGTGCCAGCGCATCCAGCGCGACTACCCGCTGGAGAGCGGCGCCGCCTTCGCCGACGACCAGCTGTTCGACGAGCAGCAGCTGATGCGCGAATGCGTGGAGGATTTCTGGCGCCGCCGCTACCTCGCCGGCGAGGTCGACCCGCGCGAAGCCGAGCTGCTGCTGAAGGATGGCCCGGAAGGCCTGCTGCGCGATCTCGGTGGGCTGACCAACAGCGTCGACGCGCGGATCGAGGCCGGCGGCCTGGCCGAACTCGATCATGCACTCGCCACGCTGCGCGGCCACGATAGCATCGCCGAGTTGCAGCGGCTGGCAGATGACGCCACGCTGTACAAGCGAGCCAACGCGGCACTGCGCAGTCGACTGGGCGAGATCACTCCGGCGCTGCGCAACGGTGACGAGGCGCAACTGGCCAAGTCGATCAGCGACGTGTTCGAGCCGGAAAAACTGCTGGCCCAGGCCGCTGCCGGCCGAGCCGGCGAGCTCGCTGCGCATCCACTGATCCATGCGTTGCAGACGCTGCGCCCGCTGCTCGGGATGCGCGACATCCTCGTGCGCGGCGAAGTGCTGGCCACGGCGGCGCAAACCTGCCGCGATGAGATGCCCCGCCGCGCACGCCAGCGCCACGTGCTGACCTTCTCGATGTTGATCGACGCGGTGTACCAGCGACTGTGCGGCGACGCGTCTGACGACCTGCTGGCCGACCGCCTGTTCGAAGCCTTCCCGGTGGCGCTGATCGACGAGTTCCAGGACACCGACCAGCGCCAGTTCGCGATCTTCGAGCGGATCTACCGCGAGCGCGGCACGCTGGTGATGATCGGCGACCCCAAGCAGGCCATCTACAGTTTCCGCGGCGGCGACATTGCCGCCTACCTGCGTGCCGGCAAGCAGGCCGGCCAGCGCTTTTCGCTGGGCACCAACCATCGTTCCAGCCGTGCGCTGGTCGAGGCGCTGAACGCCTGGTACGGCCACACCGAAGGCGGCTTCAGCCCGCCGCAGATCCGCTATCAGCCGGTCGAACCGGCTGGCAAGGCAGACCAGCAGCCATACACCGTCGGCGGCCAGCCGGTGACGCTGCCGCTGCTGATCCACCCCTTCCGCGGCGATGCGTGCGACAAGAACGGCAACCCGCTGATGGCGCTCGGCGAACTCGAATCGCTGGCGCTGGACGACTGCGCCAACCGCATCGCCGAACTGCTCAACGACCCGCGGCAGGCGATCGGTGGCTGCCGGGTAACGCCCGGCGACGTCGCCGTGCTGCTGTCCACCAACAAGCAGATCGTGGCGCTGCGCCAGCGGCTGGTCGCCCGCGGCGTGCCCTGCGTGGGCAGCGGCCGCGGCAACATCTTCGCCGGCGAGGTGGCGCGCGAGCTGGAGCTGGTGCTGTATGCCGTGCTGCATGCCGACGACGACCAGACCGTGCGCGGCGCGCTGGCCACCAGCTTGCTCGGCGCCACGCTGGAGCAGTTCCACGCGTGGCAGACGCAGCCCGCCGCGTTCGAGCGCGAGCTGGAACGCTTCGAGGCGTGGCGTGCGCTGGTGCGCAGTCGCGGCGTGCTGGCGTTGGTCGGCGAACTGCTGGCCGCGCGCGCCACCGCCCTGCTGGCGCTGCCGGAAGGCGAGCGCATGCTCACCGACCTGCGTCATCTGGGTGAACTGCTCGCCGCGGAGGAAGGCGCACGGCAGGGACTGGACGGCCTGTACGCGTGGCTGCAGGAGATGCGCCGGGAAGGCAGCGACGGCGATGCCGAGGCGGCTGACGAACGCCAGCTGCGCATCGAGAGCGACGCCCGCCGCGTGCAACTGCTGACCATCCACGCCAGCAAGGGGCTGGAGTTTCCCATCGTGTTCCTGCCGCTGGCATGGCGCATCGGCGACCGCAACGGCCCGCGCACGCCAAAGCTGCTGCGCTACCACGATGCCGGCGGCCAGCGCTGTGTGGACCTGGGCTCGGCGCATTTTGCCGGGCACCGCGTGCGCCACTTCCGCGAGGAACTGGAGGAACGCCTGCGCCTGCTCTACGTGGCGCTGACCCGCGCCGTGCACGCCGTGCACGTGTACTGGGCAGACCGTGGCCTGAGGCCCGACGACGACGCGCAGGCGTGGGAATGGGCGGCGATCGATCTGCTGCTCGGGCAGGCCCAGCGGAAGCTGGAACTGCCCGAGGGCGAAGCCTCGCTCGCCGCGGTGGCCGCAGCACTCGGCGGCATGCAGTTGGCCCCGCCGTTCGCCGACGTCTACACCCGCTACCGGCCGCCAGTCGAAGCCCTTGCGCCGCGCGCCACCCAGGCGCCGCTGCCGCAGCTGCGACCGTTCCAGTGGCTGCACAGCTTCAGCGGGCTGACCCGCCATGCCGCCACCCTGATCGAGGACAGCGGCAGCGCCGACGAAACCGGCGCGGAAGAACCGGCTATCGAAGTGGAGGACGACATCGAAGACGGCCGCCTGCTCGCGCTGTACCCGCTGCGTGGCCCGCGCTTCGGCGACGCCGTGCACCAGGTGTTCGAGCTGGCGCAGCCCGGCCCGCTGTGGCCCGAGCAGCGCCAGCTGCTGCACCGCCAGCTCGCCGCGCAGGCCGTCGCCGCGCCGCATCTGGCGCACGAGGAAGCGCTGGAACGCGTGGGCCGGATGATCGACCGCGCGCGCCAGGCCGACCTGGGCGGCGGCCTGCGCCTGCTCGACCTCGCGCCCGACCAGCGCATCGCCGAATTCGAGTTCCAGTTCCCGGTGCGCCAGGTGCCGCTGGCGGCGTTGCGCCGGCTCTGCGCGGCCCACGGCCATGCCGACGCGGTGCCTACCGGCCTCGACGCCACCACGTTGAACGGCATGCTGACCGGTTTCGCCGACCTGATCTTTGCCCGCGACGGCCGCTTCCACGTGCTCGACTACAAAACCAACTGGCTCGGCGCGCGGCTGCGCGACTACCAGGGCGAATCGCTCGCCGCCGCCATGGCCACGCACCACTACCCGCTGCAGGGGCTGCTCTACACCGTGGCGCTGCACCGCTACCTGCGCCAGCGGATGGACGGCTATACGGCCGAACGCCACCTGGGTGAAAGCTGGTACCTGTTCGTGCGCGCGCTGGGGCTCGCGCCCGGGCTGGGCGTGTGGCGGCGGCGCTGGCCGGCGGCGCTGATCGAGGCGCTCGACCATGCGTTCGCCGGCGCACAGGAGGCCGCATGAATCACCCGCTGCCGCAGATTGCCGACGCCGACGAGCGCGCGATCGACCAGACTCTGGCGCAATGGGTGCTCGGGCGCACCGGCTCCGCGGCGCTCGCCGCCGCCGCGAGCGCGGCCAGCCGCGCCGAGGGCCGCGGCCATGCCTGCGCCACGCTGGTCGACCCGGACACCGGCGCCGGTTTCGATGCCGATGCGCTGGAAGCGCTGCGCCGCCACGATTGGGTCGGCGACGGCACGTCGTTCACGCCATTCGTGCTCGATGCGCGGGATCGCTTCTACCTGTGGCGCAACTGGCAACACGAGGCGAAGCTCGCCGAGGCGATCCTGCAACGCTGTGCCCAACGCACGCTGCCGCTTGCCGCCGCAACCCTCACCGACGACCTGGACGCGCTGTTCGCCGGCATGCCGCGCGGCGCCACCGACGGCCAGCGCGCCGCCGTGGCCGCGGTGCCCGGCGCGCGTTTCTTCGTGCTCACCGGCGGCCCCGGCACCGGCAAGACCACCACCGTGGTGCGCATGCTGCTGATGCTGCTGCGCCATGCGCAGGCCTGCGGCCTGCCGGCGCAGCCGTTGATCGCGCTGGCCGCGCCCACCGGCAAGGCCGCCCAGCGGCTGGCGCAGGCCATCGCCAAGGGCAAGGCCGAGCTGCAGGCCAGCCTTGCAGGCACCGGCTTTGGCGACCTCGTGCCGCACATTCCGCACGCCGATGCGCGCACGCTGCACCGCCTGCTCGGCTACCGGCCGATGGACGACAGCTTCGAGCGCGGCCCGCACAACCCGCTGGCCGAGGACCTCGTGGTGGTGGACGAGGCCTCGATGGTGGACCTGGCGATGATGCGCCAGCTGCTGCAGGCGCTGCGCCCGGGGGCAGTGCTGATCCTGCTCGGCGATCCGGGCCAGCTGGCCTCGGTCGACGCCGGCTCGGTGCTGGCCGACATCGTCGCCGCCGCGCCGCGCCAGCGACTGCCGCCGGCGCTGGCCGCCCTGCTCGCGCCGCTGCTGCAACACCCGCCCGGCAGCGCCGCCGACAATGCCCCGCTGGCCGGCCAGGTGCTCACGCTGAGCCACAGCTGGCGCGCCGGCAGCGGCCTGCAGCGCGGCGTCGAGGCGCTGCGCGATGCGCCCGATCCAGCCTGGCTGGACACGCTGCTGCGCGAGCGCCGCGACGGCGACCTGCACCTGCGCCACTGTCCCAACGGGCATGCGCTGCGCGCCTGCGTGGATGGCTGGATCGAGCGCCACAACGACCTGCTGCAGTCGCTGCTGGGTTCGGCGATCGACGCCGCCGAAGCGTTGCCGCGGCTGCGCCAGCTGCAGATCCTGTGCGCGTTGCGCGACGGTCCGTTTGGCGCGCAGGGCATCAACGAGCTGATGCTGCGCCGGCTCGCTGCGCGCTTCGGCCTCGACGCCGGCCGCGCCTGGTACCCCGGCCGCCCCGTCATCATCACCCGCAACGACTACGCCCGCGGCCTGTTCAACGGTGACGTCGGCATCGCGCTGGAAAGTGCGGAAGGGCTGCGCGTGTGGTTCGAGCTCAGCGACCGCGACGGCAACGCCGGCCTGCGCAGCTACTCGCCGCGCGCCCTGCCCGCGCACGACAGCGCTTGGGCGATCACCATCCACCGCAGCCAGGGTTCGGAATACCGCGACGTGGCCGTGCTGCTGCCGCCGGACGCCGACAACCGCATCCTCACCCGCGAGCTGGTCTACACCGCCATCTCGCGCGCGAAGGAGCATGCCGAGATCTGGACCACCGACGACGCACTGCGCACCGCGCTGGCTCGGCCGATCCGGCGGCTGGGCGGCCTGCGCGAGCGGTTGCTGCAGCCATGAAGCGACGTCCACCAAACCGCCGTCTGGTGTCGAAGAACCGGCGGTGATTCAACGCAAACGCGATGGCATCACCAGCAGCCGGCCGTACTGGGTCCGCGCGTGCCAGCCTGGTCGAGCGAGAGCGTGCCGCACTTGGTGTCGCGGGTCAGTTGGGCGTTGATCGGCGTGGCAGTGATGCTGTACCCCACCGTCGACGCCGCTGCCAGGGCGAACTGGTAATCGGCACCGGTGCGCTGGGGGCTGGCGCAATCCAGTCCCGGCAAGGCATTGGCCGTGCCGGCGCTGTCCTTGGCATAGTTGAGGTTGGTCGTGTAGTAACGCTCCATGTAATTGGCGTGCTCCGACAGACACCCCTCCGCCGCCACCCGCTTGGTCTTGGTGATGTAGTTGGTGTAGGTCGGCAAGGCAATTGCCGCCAGGATCGCGATGATCGCCACCACGATCATCAACTCGATCAGGGTGAAGCCGGCGCTGCGGCACTCGCGCATGGCCGTCGTCGCGATACTGTCAACCGGTGAGAATCGTTTCATCGCTTCATTCCTTTACTGGTTGATCAGTTCGCGCCACGAAACCCGCTGGATGCTGCCGGTCGAGCCCGAGGTGGTGATGCTGCTGTTCGAGCCGTTGTCGAAGCTCACCAGCATGCTGCCGCCGACGAAGATCGGGTTGTTGGGCAGCGAGCTGAAGCCGATGCCGGCTGCCGGATAGCTCTTGTCGCCGACGGTCACCGTGTCCGACGCGTTCACCAGGCCGTCGCCGTTGACGTCGAAGAAATTGTCGGACGGATTGGTGCCGGTGAACGGGTTGATCGCCATGATCCAGCCGCTGCCGGACGGATTGCAGATGTCGGAGGCCTGCGGAATCCGCGTGGTGCCCAGGAGCAAGTTGCCCTGGAACTGGTTGGAGGTCACGATCCGCTCGCCCTGCGACACCAGGGCGCCACCGGTGCCGGTGGGCGCGAGCAGGTCCATGTACCAGCCCGACTTGCCCGTCATGTCGGAGGAGGTCGGCGTGGGCGTCACCGCCCGCGCCGGTGCGACCGGTGGCGTCGCGCTGGAGTCGCCCGCCGTCTCCGCCACGATGGCGCGCTGCACGAGGTTGTCGGCGCGGGTCATGCTGGAGGCGACCACCGGGCTGTTGGTGGCGTTGGTGGTCTGCACGATCAGGCCGTACCAGCTCTGGGTGGCGGTATTGGTGAGATCGGTGGTGCTCAGGTACTGACCGGTGCCGAAGAACACCCAGGTATTGCCGCTTGCCGGATCCTTGCCCACCAGCATGCCGCCGGTGATGGGCTGCCGGTTGTCGCCGCCGTCCTTGGCCACGAACAGCAGGCTGCCGGTGCTGGAGGGCGTGCTGGTACTCGTGCCGCTGCCGGTGTTGAGCGTGAACGACCAGACGTTGCCGTGCAGGTCGCCGGCGTAGGCCACCGTGCTCACCCCGGTACCCGCCGGGTCCATCCATACGCCCGGGGCGGCCAGGCCATTGTCGGCGGTGGTGTCGGTGGTGGCGTGCACGTTGAGTGCGCCGGTGGCGAGATTGAACTGCAGCAGGGCCGACACGCCGGCCGCACTGTTGTAGCCGTTGCCCATCAGCACCGACCAGGTACTGTCCGCCGTCTGCGCGATCACCGGCTTGCCGGACATCTGGCCGATGTAGTTGCTGTTGGTCTGGCCATCGCCAGCCGAGCGTTCCCACAGGAACTTGATCGCGGTCGGATCGGTGATGTCGAAGGCATATACCGCCTTGGCCAGGCCGCGGCCCGTGGTGCCCACCAGCACGGTCTTCCATGCGCTGCCCAGGTAGACGTCCGCCACCGTCAGCTCGCCGTCGTTGAAATACTGGTGCGGCGCGCCCGCCGTGGTGCCGTAGTCGGGACTGGACAGCTGGCTGAGACCGACCAGCCCGCCGGCGCTGCCGGCCGTGAGCACGGCGCCCGGGATGTAGGCGAACTTCTCCGCGCCGGTGGTGGCGTCGAAGCCGTGCAGCATGCCGTCGTTGGCGGCGACGTAGATCAGTCCGGCGCGCGAGGCGGCGGTGCTGGGCGTGAAGTTCCCCTTGTTGTCGGTGGTGCCGCTGGCGAAGGCCAGGTAGGTCGACGAGCCAGTGAAGGTCTGGTTGGCGAACAGGTTCGGGTCGGGCGAGCCCACGTAGACCGGCTGCGAATCGACGATGTCGCCCAGCGGCGTGTCGCGGTTGCGGTAGGTGCCGCCGGTGTTCTTCTGCTCCAGCGTGGCGTCGCCCCGCAGGTAGTTGACCATGTTCGCCTGGGCAGCCGCGGTACTGCCCAGCGCTGCGAGTTGCGTGGCGGACAACGCCGGCGGCGTGCTGCCCGTGCCGTTCTGGAACGCCAGGTACTTCGGCGTCGTGGCGGTGCTGTAGGTCCAGATGTTGCGGCTGGCCGCGGCCGGCAGCGAGCCGGCCGCGGTCCAGGTCGGGGTGGCGGCGATCGCGCCGGTGTTGGGATCCACCGCCAGCGCCTTCAGGTCGCCCTTCCACTTGGCGGTGTAGTAGTTGGCCTGGTACGCCACCGTGCCGGTCTTCAGCTGGGTGGAGTTGGCCGCCAGGCTGGCGCCCGTGCCGACCCGCTCGGAGGCGCGCTTCAGCGCATCCCTCATGCCGCTGGCGAACGCCTGGGGGCTGGTGGCGGAATAGAAGCCGCCGTGGCCGTCGACCGCGGCGTGGGCCAGGTCGGCGATATTGTTCTGGCTGTCGGAACTGGGAGTTGGCCAACTGAAATTGGGAATGGCGCTGCCGCCATTGGCCCAGTCGAAGATCTGCTTGACCGTCGTACCCGTGGGCGAGATGCCGGTCGGCGTGAAGCCCATGCCCAGGGTGAATGTGGTCATGTGCTGCCAGAACGCGGGGTCTTCCGTACTGGTCGGCACTTCGTTCGGCGTGCCGCTGCGCAGATCCGTTACCCAGTATTTCATCGCCACATCGGCAAGCGTGTCCTTCACGCCGTCCGCGTACGGCGCAGCCGCCGCATAGGCATAGGTCTGGCCGTTACTGCCGCTCAACGTGGCCTTGGTGCTGTCCACGTCGCCGATATTGCTGGGCGTACTGCCATTCCAGAAACCGTCGGTGGTCAGGATGCTGTAGGCCTGCCGGCAGGCAAGTTCGGTATTGGTGCCGCTGACGTAGCCGGACTCGCCGGCGAGGGTCAGCCAGGGCTGCTGGGTCTGGTAGTACTTGCCTACTGCATTCAATGCGCCGCGCAGCGGTGTCCAGCTGCTCGGCTTCGTACCCACCAGCCAGTTCCACAGCTTGCTCTTTTGCGTGCCGTCGGAACCATCGCCGAACGGCTTCACCAGCGCAATGCCCGTCTGGTAGGTGTCTCCATGCGCGGACGTCGTGAAGGCGTAGTAATCGTCACCCAGCGAGCTCGTGCTCGCATTGCTCCCGCCGATCGAGCCAAAGCCCACGCGAAAACTCGCATCCACACCGGAAAACGCACTCATGACGCCGCTTTTGGCCATCAACATGCGCGTGCGGTAATACGAAAACCAGTTGGCGACGTTCTGCTGCGTGGCACTGCTGTCGTCACAGACGGCCTGGCTCGCCGAGGGCAACGACGCGCAGTCGCCGCTCTGCCCGACGTAATGCGGCGTATTGCTGCTGCCCGCGGTGTAGGTGAAAAAGTACTTGTAGCTGTACGTGGTGGCCGTGCAGATGTTGCTGCCGTCCGGGCCACTGTCGCCGTAGCTGCATGCGTAATAGGGAGAGTAGTAGGTGTAGCCGCTCCTGGTGCTGTGCCGGCATTGGCCCTTGTAGCTGCCGGAAGTCATCAGGGTGTCGCCCGAATTGCAGCTGAGCGTGGCCGTGTAGGTGCTCGTGCTGGCGATGGTGAATCGCGTGTAGTAATTGAAGCTGCCCTTGTACTGGGTGACGTCGGTCGTGCTCGTGTCGCGAAAGCCGTCCTTGTAGGCATTCGCGATGCCCGGCGAGTTCGGGTACGGCGTGCCGTCGGCCTTGGGCGGCGGGGCATAGACCACGCTCGGGTTGTAATACACGCCGTTTATGGCCGAATTGCGATAACCGCCAAGACTCGTGTCGCTCAGGTCGTCCGGCATGTAGTCATTGTTCATCGACCCCGAGTCGTCCAGCATCAGCACCACGTTCGGCGGCAACGGCTTCTGGATGATCAGCGGCGCCTGGTCGACGGGGACGGCGGCCAGCGCCGGCGAGCAGGCCACGCCCAGCATCCACACGGACAAGCCGGCCGACAGCGCCCTGCCAAAGAAACGGCTGGAATTGCGGTGCAGACGGGTGATGGTGTTCATGGCGATTCCGCTCCTGGATGGTGCGGCATGGGACGGCCCATGCGATCTGTCTGGTGGCCTGTGCGTCGACGATCAGCGCTGCTTGATCATGGCCTGCAGCATCACCACGGCGCGGTCGCCGACCACGGCGGGGTCGCCGCTGCGCGCGGTGATGCGGTAGTACACCGCCGTAGTGGACGTTCCCTGCGCGCCGTAGTTCTGCGAATTGGCGCTCTGGTTGAAGCCGGTGCTGGAGGTGGTGTCGACCCAGTTGCCCATGTTCTCCACCACGTACTGCGGCGGGCTGGCGGCGACGCTGCTGGTGGTGAACTGCCCCACCCCGGTGCCGGTAGCCACCGTCTGGATCTTGCCGGTCGGGAAGTTCGGGTCGGTGAACGGATTGGACAGGCATACCACGCTGGCGGCCTGGCAATTGCGGGCGATGACGCCGGGGTTGGTGGCAATCACGGCCGCCGCCGCGCGCATGGCGGCTTCGGCGCCCTGGAACGCGATCTGGCGGTCATACAGGTTGTTCGCCATCTTCTGCTGCATGATGGTGCCGCGCACCGCAGCCAACCCGACCAGGGTGATCACCACCAGCAGGATCAGCGCAACCACCAGCGCCGCACCGCGCTGGCCGGCACGCCGCCATGGCGGATAGCCGCCACGGTGGAATGGCCGCGCTGCGGACAGGGACGAGGATGCGAGAGCACGTTGCATGTCAGTTCACCCGGTTGCGCACGGTGGTCGTGGCGGTGAAGGTGCGCGTCAGCGGCTTGACGTCGGTGCCGGCGCGCTGGTCGGCGCTCTGCAGCGTCAGGGTGACCTGCACGGCATCGACCAGGGCCCAGTTGGCGATCGAACCGGCGGGCACGAACGAGGCGCTGCCCTTCGCGTGGTAAGTGATGGCCATGCCGGTGACGTCCCGCACCATTTCCTGCGGCGTGCCGAGGAACACGTTCTCCTTGGCATCCGGGGCGGCCAGCTCGACCCGGTACAGCGAGCGTCCCTTGACCGGGTTGTTGCCGATGTACCAGTCGGCGGCGCCCAGCTTGGCGATCTGCGAATTGGCGCCGAACTGGTAGAGGTTGCCGTTGACGCTGCTGCAATCGCTGGGATAGCCCAGACCCTTCGAGCAGTTGCCCGGGTTGACCGAGTTGCCGGTGTTGTGCACGAAGGTGACGGTGCTGTTGTTGTAGTTGCTGATCTGCACCATCACTGCATGGTCGGGATCGCACACGATGACGATGTCGCCGGACTGCAGGTTGGTGGTCTTGTCGTTGAGCTTGAAGTTCGCCGCGGGCTCCTTGTCTTCCGCCACGCTCATGCCGTCGTCGACCGCGCCCAGAACCTGCACGGAATCCGTGCCGGCAACCCGTTCGCCCACGCCGGTGCCGAACACGCTTCCCGTCGCCGGGTCGCCCTGGGTGCCGCCGTAGCCGCGCAGCGCGTTGCCCCAGTTGGCCCACCAGTCGGTGGCGCTGTTGTTGAGCACGTTGGCCATGCGGCCGTCGTTGTTGCAGGGGTTGAGCCCGGCGTTGCGGATATCGCGCGCCATCAGCTCGAACGCGATGCGCGAACCGTCCTGCACGTCGCCCAGCGCCTGATTGGTGCGGTAAGTGCGCTGGTTGGCGAGGAACACGCTGACCACGCCGCCGATGACGATCAGGCCCAGCAGCATGGCGACCATCAACTCGATCAGGGTAAAGCCGGCCGGAAGCGTCGCCCGACGGGGAACGCGGCCCATGCTGCGGCACATCGGGAAACCGCCGTTCATAGCATCGCCCGCGTGACGACCTGCTGGGTGCTGCTGCCGCCCGTGCCTGCGCGGCTGTCGTCGAACGTGATGGTGATGGTGCAGTCGGCACTGGCGGTACCGACCGCGCTGCAGGAGATCTTGCCGGTGGTGCTGGCCACGGCGCCCAGGCTCTTGTTGCCGAGCTGGCTGCCGCACCATTGGGAGAGCTGCGCGCTGGCCAGGCTTCCGCTTCCTGCCGGGCACGCGTTGGCGACGACCGTGGTGTTGTAGGCGCCGCTGCGGGCGCTGCCAATATCCGCCCGCATGGCGTCTAGGATCGAGTAGCTGGCGATGGTGGCCATGCTGCGCGCCATCGCGCTGTTGTTGGTGGAGAGTGACATGGCCTGCAGCGCGGCGATGCCGAGGAAGGCGATGGACAGCACCAGCACGGCGATCAGTACCTCGATCAGGCCGACGCCGGACTGCACCGGGCGCGCCGCCATGCGCGGCATGGCAGGAACAGGGCGACGGATCATGGGCAGGCTCCCGAGCTGGTATCGACCACGAGAATCGAGCCGGTGGTCATGCTGATGATGCGATGGTTGTCCTTGCTCATCTGGCTGGTGCAGAGGTCGGCCACCGTGCCGGTGTAGGGGGTGGTCGTGCCGACTTTCTGCCCCAGTCCCTGTCCGCCGAAGCGGATCGCGGTCACGTCGCCCTTCAGTTGCACCGCTCCGCTGATGCCGACCGTGCCGGCCAGCACCTGGCTGGCGGCGCCAGCGGCCATGGCATAGACCGCACCGACCTCGGTAGTGCAGGCTTTACCCAGCGTATCGGTGCTGTTGGCGCTGGCCGCGTTGCTGCACAGCTGGGTGTTCGCGTTGCGCTTGACCGCTTCCATGCGCGCCACGTGGATCGCGTTGACGATGTCGTTGGCGGCGGTGGTGAGCTTGTTGGAAAGCGTCAGCGACTTGAAGCTCGGCACCGCGATCACGATCAGCACCACGGCCACGGCCATGGTGATCAGCAGCTCGACCAGGCTGAAGCCGCGCTCGCGTCTGCGTGCCGGCGTGCGCCACCGCGGGCGGTCGCCGGTGTCCACCGACGCGCGTGCCCGGATCAACGAGACGCCTCGCTGACGCGACCAGACTTGCATGGAATTCTCCCTGATGCCCCTGCCGGCAATGTACCGATCCGCCCGGCCCCGGCCAGCCCTCAGCCGACCAGCGGTAGGAATTGGCCGACAAGCGGCGGCTGACGGCATCGGGAAGGTGACTGCGGTCACGCGCGGCAACCGCGCGGATGCGTCGGTGCCGCGGCAGATCCGGTTCGCTACGGTGCCGCTTCGACCCGGTTCCGGCCGTTGTCCTTGGCGTGGTACAGCGCGGCGTCGGCGCGGCGCACCAGCGAGGCCGCGCCGCTCTCGGTCGGCCGCAGCTGGGCCACGCCGAGGCTGATCGAGAGCTGCAGCTCCACGCCGTCGACCACCGGCCGCGCCGCGGCCACGCAAGCGCGCAGCCGCTCGGCCACCTGCAGGCCGCCCTCCAGGTCGGTATCCGGCAGCACCACCAGGAATTCCTCGCCGCCCATCCGGCCAAGCCGGTCATGCTGGCGCAGCGCGCCCAGGCAGACGCGCACGAGCTGTTCCAGCACCTGGTCGCCGGCCGGGTGGCCGTGACTGTCGTTGACGCGCTTGAAGTGGTCGATGTCGAGCATGATCACGGCCAGCTCCTGCTGGCTGCGGCGAGCCTCGTCGACGGCTTCGCCCAGCATGTACTCGATATGGCGCCGATTGGAGATGCCGGTGAGCGCATCGGTGAGCGCCAGCCGGTGCAGGTGGCGACTCTGGCGCAGCTGTCGCCACGCCAGCCACAGCATCAGCAGCAACAGCACGCCGGCCAGCAGGATGGCCAGCCACTGCCAGCCGCGCACGCGCTCCAGCGTGGCCAGCTGCTGTTCCTTGAGCGCCTTGTCGGCGGCCAGCTTGCGGTTCTCCAGCTCGCGCCGCTCGGTGTCGAACTGCCAGCTCATCAGCGTGGTCAGCTGGGTCTTGGCCATGCGCGCCAGCGCCGCATCGGTCTCCATTTTCAGCTTGAGATCGGCCAGCGCGGCGGCCGGCTTGCCCAGCGCCTCCTGGTTCCTGGAACGCTCCTCGTACAGCTCGGCCAGGTAGCGCATGTTGCGGCTTTGCCTGACGCTCGCCTCGGCGAGATCGAACTCGCGCGCGGCCAATTCGTGCTGGCCCAGGCCCGCATGCGCCTCGGCCGACTGCAGCAGCAACATGCCGGTATTGGAGTGGTCCGAGACGGCCTGGAATTCCTTCGTGGCGGCCTGCACCTGCTGCAGCGCCTCGGCATGACGCTGGCGAGCGTTGTTGCTTTCCGCCAGCGCCAGCAGGGCGGAACCCACGCTTTGCCGCGAACCGGTTTCGCGCGCCAGGGCCAGCGCCTGCTGCAACGGGGCGACGGCACCCGCGGGATCGCCCCGCTCGGTGGCCAGGAAACCCTGCTGCATGTAGACCACCATCTGTTCCTGTTTGTCGCCCTTGCGCTGCGCCGACTGCATCGACTGGCGCAGGTAATCGCCGGCCTTGCCGTACTCGCCCAGCCGACGGTAGATGGTGGCGATGCTGATGAGGTTGGACTGCGCCGCCGTCGTGTTGCCCACGGTTTCGTACAGGCGCTGCGCCTCCAGGAAATCGAACAGCGCCTTGGCCTGTTCGCCCAGCAGCGACTGGGCGCTGCCGCGCCAGGTCAGCGCGTCGGCAATCAGGCGGGAGTTCTCCAGGCGCCGGGCAATCCGGATAGCCGCTTCGTAGTCCGGCAGCGCGTCGCGCTCCGTGGTCAGCTTGCTCTGGTAAAGGCCACGGCAAATCCGGAAGTTGGATTCCGCCTCCAGGTCGCCTGCCTTCTGCGCCTGCTCGGTGCCGCGGCCCGCATAGGCGTAGCCGCCCTTGACGTCGTTGTCGAAGGCCAGGAAGCAGTACACATACTCGTAGCGGCGCTGTCGGTAGGCGTCGCCGGGCGGCAGCAGCGCGCCCAGGCGCTCGAGCGCCTGCGTGGCCGCGGCCTGGTCGTTGAGCGGGATATCGCCGTTGTCCAGCTGGCGGACGAGCAGGTCGAACGCCGCCACGTCGTGCGCTTGATGCTGGATGGGCGGCCCCGCCAACGCACACGGTGCCGCTGCCAGAAGCAACACCAGCCAACCTGCCCATCGAAAAAATAGTCCGGACAACACGCCCCCAAGAAAGTCGATTCAGACCCTCCTTGTCCGTGCGGCCCGCGCCCTCGCCTCGTTATCGGCCATGCCGCGGAAAACCTGAGCCGGCATGATCGCTCGCGGCGTCCTTCCCCAGCCGCCGGCAGCAAGGCCGCAACCATCGTCTCATGACTGCCACGCGGCGCAAACGCCGCCGCGATCGCTTGCGCCGCTGCGGTGCGCCCCGTAGAATCCGCGGTTCTCCGCCGGAGTAGCTCAGTTGGTAGAGCACGTCATTCGTAATGATGGGGTCGTAGGTTCGATTCCTATCTCCGGCACCAGTTGACGCAACACGAGGCCCCGGAAAGCCGTGCTTTCCGGGGCCTTTCATTCCTGCGGTTTCGATCTCGGGGGATCAGAAGCTGGCCGAACCGTTGCCGCCGACGACGCGCAATTCCTTGGGCAGCGCGAAGGTGATGTTCTCCGCTTCGCCGTCGAGCTCGCGCACCTGGCCGGCGCCCCACGACTGCAGGCGGGCGATCACGTCGCGTACCAGCTTCTCCGGAGCGGACGCGCCGGCGGTAAGGCCGATGCGGCTCACGCCATCGAGCCAGCTGCGTTCGATGTGCTCGGCGCCGTCGATCAGGAACGAGCGCACGCCCTGCTTCTCGGCCAGCTCGCGCAGGCGGTTGGAGTTGGAGCTGTTGACCGAACCGACCACCAGCATCAGGTCGACCGCATCGGCCAGCCGGCGCACCGCATCCTGGCGGTTCTGCGTGGCGTAGCAGATGTCGTCCTTGCGCGGCCCCTCGATGTCGGAGAACCTCGCGCGCAGCGCGGCGATGATCGCCTTGGTGTCATCCACCGACAGCGTGGTCTGGGTGACGTAGGACAGCGCATGCGGGAACTTCGGCGCGAGCGTGGCCACGTCCTCCACCGATTCCACCAGCAGGATCTCGCCGGCATGGGCACGGTTCCACTGACCCATGGTGCCCTCGACCTCGGGGTGCCCGGCGTGGCCGACCAGCACCACGCTGCGCCCGGTACGCCCCAGCCGTGCCACTTCCATGTGCACCTTGGTGACCAGCGGACAGGTGGCGTCGAAGACCTTGAGATGCCGCTGCTCGGCTTCCTCGCGCACCGCCTGCGACACGCCGTGGGCGCTGAAGATCACGGTGGCGCCGTCGGGCACCTCGTGCAGTTCCTCGACGAACACCGCGCCGTCGGCGCGCAGCTTGTCGACCACGTAGCGGTTGTGCACCACCTCGTGGCGCACGTAGATCGGCGCGCCGTAGGATTCCAGCGCGCGCTCGACGATGGCGATGGCGCGATCGACGCCGGCACAGAAGCCGCGGGGGTTGGCGAGAAGGATGTCCAAGACGACCTCGATACGGAATCCCGTAGGAGCCCGCTGGCGGGCGATGCTTTTCAATTCAGGAGCATCGCCCGCCAGCGGGCTCTTACATCAAGATCGGTGATTATCGCACGCCGTCAGCGGGCTTGCCGGCGAACAGGCCGAACGCGATCAGCATCACGGCGCCCACCGTGATCCCGCAATCGGCGAGGTTGAACACCGGGTAGCTCCACTGGCGAAAATACACGTGGATGAAGTCGGTGACCTGGGCCGCGTGCAGGCGGTCGATCAGGTTGCCGACCGCGCCACCCACGATCAGCGCCAGCGGCAGCGCGGTACGCCAGTCGCGCCGCGGCGTGCGCGCCAGCCATGCCACCAGCACCGCGCCGATGGCCAGCGCCAGCAGCACGAAGAACCAGCGCTGCCAGCCTGCGCCGCCGGCGAGAAAACTGAAGGCGGCGCCGGTGTTGAACGCCAGCGTCCAGTTGAGGAGGCCGGGGATTACCGGATGCGGCATGCCGGCGGGCTGCAGCGTCGACAACGCCCACCACTTGCTGAGCTGATCGAGCACGATGACCGCGGCGGACAGCCACAGCCAGGAGAGTGCGTTGGGTTTCGGGGTCATGGCGGGAGGCTCGGTCAGGAAATTTGGAGATGCTTTCGTGCGCGCCCCGCGTAGGGCGGGCACTGCCCGCCGCTCCGGCGGGATCCGTGATGCGACGAGCCATGCAGTCGGCGGGCAGTGCCCGCCCTACGCTCCCTGCACCGCCGACGTCACCGGTCAGAACCAGCGGCGGTCCTCGCCGGGACCTTCGATGTTGCTGATGCAGCGGCTGCACAGTTCGGGATGATCGGCATGACTACCCACGTCGTCGCGGCGGTGCCAGCAGCGCACGCACTTGGCGGCGCTGCTGACGTCGGCGGAAACCCAGGCTTCGGCGCCATCCAACTCCACCGTCGCCGCATCGTCAGCACGCGGCGTCGACGGCGCCAGGGTGAAGTCGGAGGTGATGAAGAAGAAACGCAGTTCGTCGGCGACTTCGGCGTAGCGAGACTGGATCGCGGCATCGGCATGAACCACCAGCTTTGCTTCCAGCGCCGCACCGATCTGCTCGGCCTTGCGCATGCCCTCGAGCACGCGCGAGGCCCCGTCGCGGATCGCCAGCAGATCGCTCCAGTAGCGCCGCTGTTCCGGCGAGTTCTGGGTGGCGGCGAGGCCGTCGTACCAGGTCTCGAACAGGACGCTGTCGCCGCGCTCACCCGGCAACGCCTGCCAGATCTCCTCGGCGGTGAAGCTGAGGATCGGCGCCAGCCAGCGCACCAGCGCCTCGGCGATGCGGTACATCGCGCTCTGCGCGCTGCGCCGGCCGCGACTGTCGGTCGGCATGGTGTAGAGCCGGTCCTTGGTGATGTCCAGGTACAGCGCGCCCAGTTCGTTGGTGCAGAAGTTCTGGATGCGCGACACCACCTCGGGATAGTCGTAGCGCTCGTACGCGGCGGTCACCGCCTGCTGCACGTCGTACGCCTGCTGCACCGCCCACTGGTCGAGCAGCACGCTGCCTTCCACCGGCAGCAGGTGTTTCGCCGGGTCGAAGCCGTCGAGGTTGCCGAGCAGGAAGCGTGCGGTATTGCGGATGCGGCGGTACGCATCGGAGACGCGCTTGAGGATCTCGTCGGAAACGGTCATCTCGTTGCGGTAATCGGCCGAGGCCACCCACAGGCGCAGCACGTCGGCGCCCAGCGTGTCCATCACCTTCTGCGGCGCCACCACGTTGCCCAGCGATTTGGACATCTTGCGGCCGTTCGCATCCACCGCGAAGCCGTGGGTGAGCACTTCGTCGTACGGCGCGCGGCCGTGGATCGCCGCCGAGGTCAGCAGCGACGACTGGAACCAGCCGCGATGCTGGTCGGAGCCTTCCAGGTACATCACCTTGTAGTGCGACGCCCTACCCTGCTGCAGTTCCGGGCGCTGGCCGATCACCGCGAAATGGGTGACGCCGGAATCGAACCAGACGTCCAGCACGTCGGTGACTTTCTCGTAATCGTTCGCCTGGTCGCCGAGCAGTTCGGCCGGGTCCAGCGCGAACCACGCGTCGATGCCGCCCTGCTCCACTTTCTTCGCGACTTGCTCCAGCAGCGCGACGGAATCCGGGTGCGGCTCCTGCGTGGCCTTGTGCACGAACAGCGCGATCGGCACGCCCCAGGTGCGCTGGCGCGAGATGCACCAGTCCGGGCGCCCGGCGACCATGCCGGCGATACGCTCCTCGCCCCAGCCCGGCACCCAGCGCACGGCCTTGATCGAGGTGAGTGCCGTCTCGCGCAGCTGCGCCTGCTCCATCGAGATAAACCACTGCGGCGTGGTGCGGTAGATCACCGGCGTCTTGTGCCGCCAGCAGTTCGGGTAGCTGTGCTCGATCTTCGCGAACGCCAGCAGCACGCCGCGTTGGCGCAGCAGGTCGACGATGGTGTCGTTCGCCTTCCAGATGTGCATGCCGGCCAGGTCGAGGCCGTCGGCCGCCGGCGTGTCGGCGCGGTAGCTGCCGCGCGAGCCGATGTAGTTGAGCAGGCCGATGCCGTACTCGCGCGCCACCACGAAATCCTCGACGCCGTGATCGGGCGAGGTGTGCACCGCACCGGTACCGTCCTCGGCGCTGACGTGCTCGCCGAGGATCACCGGCACTTCGCGCAGGTAGAACGGATGGTGCAGCTGCAGGCCTTCCAGCGCCTTGCCTTCGGCATGGCCCAACACGGTGGTCTGCCCGATGCAGTAACGCTGCACCACCTTGTCGACCAGTGCGCTGGCGACAACGAGCAGTACGCGCTTGCCGTCGCGCGACGGGCCTTCAATCAGTGCGTACTCGAGATCCGCGCCGAGCGATACCGCCTGGCTTTCCGGCAAGGTCCACGGCGTGGTGGTCCAGATCGGGATGGCGACGATGGCGTCGCCGGCATCCACGCCGAACTTCGCCGCCAGCACTTTCGGTTCGACCGCGTCATACGCCACGTCGACTGCGGGCGAGACCTTGTCGCCGTATTCGATCTCCGCCTCGGCCAACGCCGAGGCGCAGTCGAAGCACCAGTACACCGGCTTGGCGCCGCGCACCACGTGGCCGTTGGAAACGATGCGCGCCAGTGCACGCAGCATGTCGGCCTCGTACTTGAAATCCATCGTGCGGTACGGATGCTCCCAGTCACCGAGCACGCCAAGCCGCCTGAAGCCGGCGCGCTGGTCGTCGATCTGCTGCTGGGCGTACTCGCGGCACTTCTGGCGGAACTGGGCGGCATCGAGCTTCTCGCCCGGCTTGCCGTACTTCTTCTCCACCGCGATCTCGATCGGCAGGCCGTGGCAGTCCCAGCCCGGCACGTAGGGCGCGCGCTGGCCGGCCAGCAGCTTGGACTTGACCACCATGTCCTTGAGGATCTTGTTGACCGCGTGGCCGATGTGGATCGCTCCGTTTGCGTACGGCGGGCCGTCGTGCAGCACGAACACGCTGTCGCGGTGCGCGGCCTTGCGCTGGATCTGCGCATAGCGGCCGACCCGCTCCCACTCCGCCAGCCAGCCAGGCTCGCGCTTCGGCAAATCGCCACGCATCGGGAAATCCGTCTGCGGCAGGTTAATCGTGCTCTTGTAATCGTGGTTCATGGGCCTGGATGCCATCGGTGAGGTGTTGCTGCCCGCCGATCGACGGACGCAAGAATGCAAAGTTAAACGATACGAACGCGCACCGGAATACGGCTCATGCCTCGGCCAGCCGCGGGTTCATGCCCAGCAACTCGCGCGCCCGGCGCGCATCCAGCGCCATCTGCGCCTTGAGCGGTTCCAGTCCGTCGAACTTCTGCTCATCGCGCAGCTTGGCGACGAACTGCACGGCCATGCGCTGGCCGTACAGGTCGCCCTCGAAGTCGAACAGGTGCACTTCCAGCAGCGGCTCGACGACCTCGTTCACGGTGGGGCGCACGCCGAGGCTGGCCACGCCGGGCCAGCTGCATTCGCCCTCGCCCAGCCCCACGCGCACCGCGAAAATGCCCTGCACCGGGCTGACCCGCTGCTGCAGATGGATGTTGGCGGTGGGGTAGCCGAGTGTGCGGCCGAGCTGGTTGCCGTATTCCACCCTGCCGTCGATCACGAACGGCCGGCCCAGCAGGGGTTCGACCCCGGCAAACTCGCCAGCGGCGAGCAAGGCACGCACGCGGCTGGCCGATACGCGCGCGCCGTCGATCTGGATCGTCGGCATGGCGCAGGCGCGGAAGCCGAGCTGCGCCCCCATGCGCTCCAGCAGCGCCACATCGCCACCGCGTCCGTTGCCGAAACGGAAATCGCCGCCTACCCAGACCTCGCGCGCGGCCAGCCGCTCGACCAGCACCCGTCGCACGAAATCCTCGGCCGGCATCAGGGTCAGCGCCCGGTTGAAGCGCAGCAACAGGGTGTGCTCCATGCCTGCGGCAGCGAAGCCGCGCAGCTTCTCGCGCACGCTGGACAGCCGCGGCACCGGCGCCGGCGAGAAGAACGCCCGCGGCAGGGGTTCGAAGCTCACCACCACCGGGCTGCAGCCGAGCGCCTGCGCGCGTTCGCGCACCTGGCTCAGCAATGCCTGGTGGCCGCGATGCAGGCCGTCGAACGCGCCGACCGCGATCACGCTGCCGCGCGGCGCCAGGCAAGGGCCTGCGACATCCCGGGAAAGTCTCATCATCGCGTGAGTATAACGGCCAGTCGCGGGGGTTCACGCAGCCCGCAGGTCGCGCAGGCGGAAGCCGCCGGCGAACAGCACGGCCACGTAAGTCGTCCCGCCGGCCAGCACCAGCACGGCCAGGTGCCACAGCCGGGTCAGCACCGGCACGCCATGGGTCCAGTTCGGCCACAGCCAGCGCCCCAGCAGCAGCACCGCCACCATCACCGCGCAGGCTGCCGCCAGCCGCAGCAGATGCCGCGGCCAGCCCGGCTGGCGCTGGTACACGCCGGCCTTTTTCAGCCAGTGCCACAGCAGCCACAGGTTCACATAGGCCGCCACCGCACTGGCCATGCCCAGCGCCATGTGCAGGCCCGGCAACCGGGCCAGGCCGTCCATCCACGGCAGGCGTTTCAGCTCCGCCGGCGCCCACAGCTCGAACAGCAGCGCCAGGAACACCATGTTCAGCAGCATGTTGGCCAGCAGCGAGGCCACCGCCGCGCGCACCGGCGTGCGCGTGTCCTGGCGCGCGTAGAACGCCGGCAGCAGCACCTTCACCAGCGCGAACGCCGGCAGGCCGAAGCTCAGCGCGGTGATCGACAGCGTCGCCATGTGGGTGTCGTGTGCGCTCCAGTGGCCGTGCTGAAACAACGTGGCCACCAGCGGCCCGGCCAGCAGCATCAGCGCGAACATCGCCGGCACCGCGATCAGCAGGGTGATCCGCAGCCCCCAGTCCAGCGCGCGCGAGAAGCCGGCCGTGTCGGTGGTGACGTGGTGGCGCGACAGCGACGGCAGGATCACCGTGCCCAGCGCCACGCCGAACACGCCCAGCGGTAGCTCCAGGAAGCGGTCCGCCTGCGACAGCCAGCTCTGCGAGCCGACCACCAGCAGCGAGGCGATCACCGTGTCGAACAGCAGGTTGATCTGCGCCACCGACGAGCCGAACAGGGTCGGCACCATCAGTCGCATGATCTTGCGCACTTCCGGATGGCTCCAGCCCCAGCGCGGCAGGGTCAGCAGGTCCAGCCCGCGCAATGCCGGCAACTGGAACAGCAACTGCAGGATGCCCGCGGCCAGGATCGCCCAACCCATCGCCATGATCGGCGTCTGCAGCTTCTTCGACAGCCACAACGCGCCAGCGATCATGCACAGGTTGAGGATCACCGGGGTCAACGCCGGCAGCGCGAACCGATGGAAGCTGTTCAGCGCGCCGCCAGACAGCGCAGTCAGCGAGACGAACAACAGGAACGGGAAGGTCAGCCGCAGCAGGTCGACGGTGAGGCCGAACTTCACCGGCTCGTCGACCGCGCCGGGCGAGAACAGCAGCGTCACCTGCGGCGCAAAGATGATGCCCAGCGCGGTAATCAGCAGCAGCACCCCGCCCAGCGTGCCCGATACCCGCGCCATCAACTCCTTCAGCTGCGCATGCGTACCCTTTTCCTTCACTTCCGTGAAAACCGGCACGAAGGCGGTGGAGAACGAGCCCTCGGCGAACAGCCGGCGCATGAAGTTGGGAATGCGGAACGCCACCCAGAACGCGTCGGTGGCGCCGTTGGCGCCGAACGCGGCGTTGATCGACATGTCGCGCACCAGGCCGAGCACCCGCGAAACCATCGTCATGCTGCTGAACGAGAGCAGCCCGCGGAGCATGCTGGGGGACTTCATGGGCAGCGGTTCTACCTTCGGCGTCGGTCGCGCGGGGCGCACAGTTTGACAGCCCGCGGCGGCGGGATCACGGCCCGCCTATGGCAAAATGCCGGCACGACCACCGCCGCAGCACGGTCCGCCCCCCCGGGCGCCGCTGCCCAAGTGATTGACGCATCGGCGAATCGACCGCATAATTGGCGTCTTTTTCCACCCAACCAACCCTGCATCCGGAGTTCTACCTTGGCCAACATCAAGTCCGCGAAGAAGCGCGCGCGCCAGTCCGAACAGCGCCGCCTGCGCAACATCAGCGCACGCTCCATGGTCCGCACCGCCCTGAAGAAGGTCGTCAAGGCCGTCGAGGCCAAGGACAAGGCAGCCGCCGTCGCCGCGTTCGCCGCCGCCCAGCCGGTGATGGACCGCTACGCCGCCCGTGGCCTGATCCACAAGAACAAGGCCGCCCGCCACAAGAGCCGCCTGAACGCGAAGATCCGCGAACTGGCGTAAGCCGGAGCGCGACCCGCGTTGCACGAAAAAGCCGGCGCAAGCCGGCTTTTTTCAATCCAGATAACAGCAGGCCGGTGCAAGCCGGCTTTTTTTAATCCAGATAACAGCAGGCCGGTGCAAGCCGGCTTTTTTTCAATCCAGGCAGCGGCAGGCCGGCGCAAGCCGGCTTTTTTCATGTTCCGCTTTTGCTCCCTCCCCTGCTTGCAGGGG
>NZ_AJXW01000026.1 GCF_000264375.1 Rhodanobacter thiooxydans LCS2 | reverse complement strand
CCCTGCTTGCAGGGGGGGGGTGGGGTCGCTCTTTGCCACAAGGTCAAAAGCCCCCCTTCCAGCCTCCCCCTGCTTGCAGGGGGAGGAGCTGAAGCTGGCCCTCACCGCCGCGGGCGGAACTCCAGCGGCATCGGCTGGCCCGGCCGTGCGGCGGCCGGCGGTCTCGGGCCGCAGGCGCCGCAGGTGCTGCACCCGTCGCTGCAGTCGCCGGTGGCTTCGGTCGGCTGCAGGTGTCGGCCGAAGGCGCGCGCCAGCGCGCCGCGGCCGGGCTGGTTGAAGTGGATCGACGCCGCCGCCAGCCAACGGTTGGTGGTTTTGCGGGCCAGCTTGCGCAGCACGATCCACACGCTGGCCAGTACCGCCAGGGCAATCACCACGTACTGCAGCAGCAGGCTCGTGCTCACGTCAGCGCCCTCGTCACCTGGTAGACGATGAACGAGGCGGTGTAGGCCATCACGAACATGTAGCCGAACGAGATCGCCACGTTGCGCCAGGAATCGGTCTCGCGCTTGATGATCGCCAGCGTGGACATGCACTGCGGCGCGTACGCGAACCACACCAGCAGCGACAGCGCGCTGGCCAGCGGGATCTGCCCGACCAGCGCCTGCCCCAGTCCTTCCGCCTCGCCACCGACCAGGTAGACCGTGGCCAGCGCCGCCACCGCGGTCTCGCGTGCGGCAAACGCCGGGATCAGCGCCAGACTGATCTGCCAGTTGAAACCGATCGGCGCAAAGATGTACTGCAGGCCGCGCCCGATGTAGCCGGCGAAGCTGTAGTCGATCGCCGGCTGGGTCGCGCCTTCCGGCGCGCCGGGGAAGGTGGAGAGAAACCACATCAGCACGGTCAGGCCGAGGATCACCCCGGTCAGCCGCTTCAGGAAGACCATGCCGCGCTCGTACAGGCCGATCGCCACGTCGCGCGCCTTCGGCAGGCGGTACGAGGGCAGCTCCATCAGCAGCGCGTGCTCGCTCTTGTCGCGGCGCAGGTGCTTCATCACCCAGCCCACCAGCATCGCGCCGAGGATACCGGCCAGGTACAGCGAGAACAGCACCACGCCCTGCAGGTTGAATACGCCGAACACGTAACGCACCGGGATGAACGCGCCGATCAGCAGCGCATACACCGGCAGCCGCGCCGAACAGGTCATCAGCGGCGCGATCAGGATGGTGGCGAGGCGGTCGCGCGGATCCTGGATGCTGCGCGTGCCCATGATGCCGGGGATGGCACAGGCGAAGCTGGACAGCAGCGGGATGAACGAGCGGCCGGTCAGCCCCACCGACAGCATCAGGCGGTCGAGCAGGAATGCCGCGCGCGGCAGGTAGCCGGATTCTTCCAGCGTGAGGATGAAGAAGAACAGCACCAGGATCACCGGCAGGAAGCCCAGCACGGTGCCGATGCCGCCGAACAAGCCGTCGACCACCAGACTCTGCAGCGGCCCGGCCGGCATCAGCGCGGCGACGTGCCCGCCCAGCCAGGCGAAGCCGCCGCCGATCAGGTCGCTCATCGGCTTGCCGGCGGCGTACACCGCCTGGAACACCAGGAACATCACCACCGCCAGGATCGCCAGGCCGAACACCGGGTGCAGCGTCCAGCGGTCCAGCGCATCGTCGAGTGCCGCGGTAGCCCGCGGCATCGTCACCGTCGCCGCCAGCAGCTCGCGCACCTGCGCGTGCAGGTCGGTGCGGCTGGCCGCGTCGTCCGGCTGCGCCGGCGCCGCCGGCGGCACCTCGCCGTCGACCCGCTCGATCAGCGCACGCGCGCCACCGCGTTTCACCGCCACCGTCTCCACCACCGGCAAACCCAGCCGGCGCGACAGCTCCGGCACGTCGATCACGATGCCGCGCGAGCGCGCGGTATCCATCATGTTCAGCGCCAGCACCACCGGCCGGCCCAGCCGCTTCACCTCCAGCACGAACCGCAGGTGCAGGCGCAGGTTGGTGGCGTCGGCTACGCACACGATCAGGTCCGGCGCCACCTCGCCCGGATAGTTGCCGGCGCAGACGTCGCGGGTGATCTGCTCGTCGGGGCTGCTGGCGTCGAAGCTGTAGGCGCCGGGCAGGTCTAGGATCTGCAGCACGCGGCCGGACGGCGCGGTGAAGCGGCCCTCCTTGCGCTCCACCGTGACGCCGGCATAGTTCGCCACCTTCTGGCGGCCGCCGGTGAGCAGGTTGAACAGCGCGGTCTTGCCGCAGTTCGGGTTGCCGACCAGGGCGATACGCAGGGTCGAGGCGCTCATGCCGCCGCCTCGGCGCGCACGCTGACCCGGGCCGCCTCGGCGCGACGCAGCGCAAAGCGGGTGAAGCCGATCTGGATCAGCAGCGGGTCGCCGCCCATCGGCCCCACCGCCACCACCCGCACCGGCTCGCCGTCGACGAAGCCCAGGTCGCGCAGGCGCTGCGCGATCGGATCGGACGCATGCGCGTCGTCCACGCGGTCGACCACGGCGGGGGCACCCTTGGGCAATTCGGACAGACGCACGGGCCGTCTCTCAAATAAGAATGGTTCGCATTGTAGCCCACGCCAGCTCCGTTGCACCACGCTAATTGCCGCACCCGCTGCGTTTATCATCACGTTATTTGCCGCCAGGACCCGCCATGACCGACTCCATCCTCAGCGAACGCCGCGGCGCTGTCGCCTGGCTGACCTTGAACCGGCCACAGGTGCACAACGCGTTCGACGACAGCCTGATCGCCGCACTCACCGGCGCGCTGGCCCAGGCCGACGCCGATCCGGCGGTGCGCTGTGTCGTGCTCAGCGGCAGCGGCAGCACGTTTTCCGCCGGCGCGGATCTCAACTGGATGCGCGGCATGGCCGCTGCCAGCGAACAGGAAAACCGCGAGGACTCGCTGCGCCTGGCGCAGCTGATGCGCACGTTGCAATTCCTCTCCAAACCCACCATCGCCCGCGTCAACGGCGCGGCCTACGGCGGCGGCGTGGGCCTGGTCGCCTGCTGCGACATCGCGATCGGCGTGGATAGCGCCAAGTTCGCACTGTCGGAAGTGAAACTGGGCCTGGTGCCCGCAGTGATCTCGCCCTACGTGGTCGCCGCGATCGGCCTGCGCCAGGCGCGCCGGCTGTTCGTTAGCGGCGAGGTGTTCGACGCCTTGGAAGCGCAGCGCATCGGCCTGCTGCACGCGGTGGTAACCGGCACCGAGCTGGACGAGGCGATCGAGCGCCAGCTGCACTGGCTGGCCAAGGCCGGCCCGCTGGCCCAGCGCGAAGCGAAGCAGCTGGCCCTGCACACCGGCGGCGCCGAGCTCGCCGAGACCGAACGCATCGACGCCGCCAACGCCGCGCTGATCGCCCGCCTGCGCGTGTCGCCTGAAGGTCAGCACGGCCTGGCAGCGTTCCTCGACAAGCGCGCGCCGGCGTGGGTCGCTGCCACGCAGCAGGAGAGCGGGGCATGACCGCTCCAGTAGGGCGGGCACTGCCCGCCACTCGGTGTCTCGAAGTACAAAACAGAGAGCCGGCGGGCGGTGCCCGCCCTACGACTGCCATGCTGCACCGCGCATCGGCTACGACGGTGCAATCTGTTAGTTTCGGTGGCTTTGCATCGACACCCGACGGCTCCAGGAACCCCGCATGTTCGAACGCGTACTGATCGCCAACCGCGGCGAGATCGCCTGCCGCGTGATCCGCACCTGCCGTCGGCTCGGCATCCACAGCATCGCGGTGTATTCGGAAGCTGACCGCGACGCGCAGCACGTGCGGCTTGCCGACGAGGCCTGGCCGATCGGCGGCCCGCTGCCAGCCGAGTCCTACCTGCGCATCGACGCGATTCTCGACGCCGCCAAGAAAAGCGGCGCCCAGGCCATCCACCCCGGCTACGGCTTCCTGTCCGAGAACACCGCCTTCTCGCGCGCCTGCCGGGACGCCGGCATCGTGTTCATCGGCCCCGACCCGGAGAGCATCGAGGCGATGGGCTCCAAGGCCGCGGCCAAGCACCTGATGGCGAAGCACGCCGTGCCGCTGGTGCCCGGCTACGACGGCGACGAGCAGGACAACGCGTACCTTGCCGAACAGGCGCACGCCATCGGCTACCCACTGATCATCAAGCCCTCGGCTGGCGGCGGCGGCAAGGGCATGCAGATCGTGCGCTCGGATGCCGAGTTCCCCGAGGCGCTGGCCACCGCGCAGCGCGTGGCGCTGGCCGCGTTCGGCGACGCCAGCATGCTGCTGGAGCGTTATGTCGAGCAGCCGCGCCACATCGAGTTCCAGGTGTTCGGCGACCGCCACGGCCACGTGATCCACCTCAACGAGCGCGAGTGCTCGGCCCAGCGCCGCTACCAGAAGGTGCTGGAGGAAACCCCCTCGCCGTTCCTCGACGACGCGCGCCGCCAGGCGATGGGCGCGGCTGCCGTGGCCGCCGCGAAAGCCGTGGATTACGTCGGCGCCGGCACGGTGGAGTTCATCGTCGCGCAGGACGGCATGTTCTTCTTCATGGAGATGAACACGCGCCTGCAGGTCGAGCACCCCGTCACCGAGCTGACCCTGGGCCTGGACCTGGTCGAATGGCAGCTGCGCGTGGCGAACGGCGAAGCGCTGCCACTCACGCAGGATGAGGTGGCCTCGCACGGCCACGCCATCGAGGTGCGCATCTACGCCGAAGACCCCGACCAGAACTTCCTGCCCGGCTCCGGCAATCTGCAAACGCTGCGCCTGCCCGCGCCATCGGCACACGTGCGCCTCGACGGCGGCGTGGTCGAGGGCGATACGGTAACGATCTTCTACGACCCGATGATCGCCAAGCTGATCGTGTTCGACGCGGACCGGCCGCAGGCCCTGCAACGGCTGCGCGAAGCGCTGGCGGCATGCGAGATCACCGGCCCGAAATCGAACATCGGCTTCCTCGAACGGCTGGCGCGACACCCGGCGGTGGTCGAGGGGCGCATCGACACCGGCTACCTCGACCGCCACCTGGATGAATTCCTGCTCGGCGACGCGGCACCGACCGCTGGCGTACTGTTCGCCGCCGCCACGGCAGTGTTGCTGCGCGACGAGTCGCACCTGGCCAGCGCCGCCTCCGACCCGCATTCGCCGTGGGCCAGCGCCGATGCCTGGCGCATCGGCCATGCCGGCAAGCGCATCGTGGCGCTGACCTGGCGCGAGCAGCGCTTCGAGATCGAGGCGCGTGGCCACGCCGGCGATTACCAGCTGCACCACGGCGAAACCGGCTGCAGCGTGCGCGGCGCGCGCCTGCTCGACGACCATCTCAGCGCCCGCTTCGACGGCGAATCGCGCCGCGTGCCGCTGCGCGCCGACGCCGTCCACGTGCTGCTGCACGACGCCCACGGCCAGCGCTACAGCTTCGCCCGCGCCGCCGCGTTCGCGTGGGCATCCAGCGACGACGCCGGCGGCAAGCAGGTGATCGCGCCGATGCCCGGCCGCATCGTGCTGGTGAAGGCGAAAGCCGGCGACACGGTCGAGCAGGGCCAGGAGCTGCTGGTGATGGAAGCGATGAAGATGGAACTGGCCTTGAAGGCGCCCCGCGCCGGCACCATCGAAAACGTGAGCGCCGCGCAAGGCGAGTTCGTCGAGGCCGACGCCGTGCTGGTGCGCTTCGCCGATCGGGCTTCTTGAGCCCCTCTCCCCTCGGGAGAGGGGTTGGGGTGAGGGTTCGGGCAGGCAGGATGGTTCACTTCGACCCCGCACCCTCATCCGCCCCTTCGGGGCACCTTCTCCCGCGGGGAGAAGGGAAACAACTTGGAGCATTGCATGAACCCCTCCAACCACGTCCGCATCGTCGAAGTCGGCGCCCGCGACGGCCTGCAGAACGAGAAGACCCTGCTGCCGGCCGAGGTAAAGATCGCGCTGATCGACCGGCTCTCCTCCACCGGCCTGAAGACCATCGAGGCGACCAGTTTCGTCAGCCCGACGTGGGTGCCACAGCTGGCCGACGCGGCCGAGGTATTTCGCGGCATCCGCAAGGTTCCCGGCGTGAGCTATCCGGTGCTGGTGCCGAACCTGCAGGGCTACGAGCGGGCGCGCGAAGTGGGCGTCACCGAGATCGCCGTGTTCACCGCCGCGTCCGAAGCATTCAACCGCAAGAACATCAACGCCTCGATCGACGAGTCAATCGAGCGCTTCATCCCGGTGATGGAACAGGCTCAGGCCGACGAGGTGGCCGTGCGCGGCTACGTCTCCACCGTGCTCGGCTGCCCGTACCAGGGCGAGGTGCCGGTGGCCGACGTGGTGCGCGTGGCGCGGCGCATGTACGAACTGGGCTGCGACGAGATCTCGCTGGGCGACACCATCGGCGTAGGCACTCCGGCCAGGGCGCGCGCGATGCTGCACGCAGTGGCGCAGGAGGTGCCGATCCACGCGCTCGCCGTGCACTTCCACGACACCTACGGCCAGGCGCTGGCGAACATCCTGGCCTGCCTGGAGGAAGGCGTGCGCGTGGTCGACAGCGCCGTCTCCGGCACCGGCGGCTGCCCGTACGCGAAGGGCGCCACCGGCAACGTGGCCAGCGAGGACGTGGTCTACATGCTGCACGGCATGGGCATGGAAACCGGCATCGACCTCGACCTGCTCATCGCCACCGGCGCCTGGCTCGCCGCGCAACTGCACAAGGAAACCGCCAGCCGGGTCACCCGCGCGCGCACGGCCGCAGTCTGAAGTCTCCACAACTCATGCTGCCACTGAGATATCGAAGAAGATCATGTAGCCCCGCACTGATCACTCTCGCATCCTGGCTGTATGCCTGGTGCTGCCGCAGACAAGCGAGGCCGGGGCAAGCGTGCCAAGGCCGACCTTCAGGCTCATACTGAGAAACCAAGGATGCTTGGCACATACTAGTGTCCGCCTGGCCCTAGTTTGCCAGACAGGGGATGCCTCCTGACCAGCCACGCAGCCATCGAGGCCGGCAACGCATGATCACAACGGAAGCCCATACACGCACGGAGCTGATCGACCGGCAATTGGCCCTGTCCGGCTGGAACGTCAAGGACCCCAACCAGGTTGCCGAAGAATTCGACATCCTGGTGAACCCTCCCGAGGGCGTGGCCGAGCCACGCACACCCTACGAAGGCCACCAATTCAGCGACTACGTGTTGCTGGGCAGGGATGGCAGGCCGCTTGCCGTGATCGAAGCCAAGAAGGCCAGCCGCGATGCCGCGCTGGGGCGCGAGCAGGCCAAGCAATACTGCGAGAACATCCAGCGCCATCGCGGTGGTGAGTTGCCGTTCTGCTTCTATACCAACGGCCGCGATCTCTGGTTCTGGGATCTGAGTCATGCGCCACCACGCAAGATCGTTGGCTATCCCACGCGCGACGATCTGGAGCGCCTCGCCTACATCCGTCGCAACCGCAAACCGTTGACCGGCGAGTTCATCAACACCTCGATCGCCGGGCGCGACTACCAGATCCGCGCGATCCGCGCGGTGCTCGAAGGCATCGAAGCCAGCAAGCGCGCGTTTCTGCTGGTGATGGCCACCGGCACCGGCAAGACCCGCACCTGCATTGCCCTGATCGACGCCCTGATGCGCGCTGGTCACGCCGAGAAGGTGTTGTTCCTGGTTGATCGCATCGCCCTGCGTGAGCAAGCACTGGCTGCCTTCAAGGAGCACCTGCCCAACGAGCCGCGCTGGCCCAACGTGGGCGAGAAGCTGATCGCCACGGATCGACGTATCTACGTGGCCACCTACCCCACCATGCTCAACCTCGTCCGCGACGAAACGCAGTCGCTGTCACCGCACTTCTTCGATTTCATCGTGGTCGACGAGAGTCACCGCTCCATCTACAACACCTACGGCGAAGTGCTGGACTACTTCAAGACACTTACCCTGGGCCTCACCGCCACGCCCACCGGCCTGGTCGACCACAACACCTTCGCGCTATTTGACTGCGAAGACGGCCTGCCCAGTTTCGCCTACACTTTCGAAGAAGCGATCAATCACGCTCCACCCTACCTCAGCACGTTCCGGGTCATGAAAATCCAGACCCGCTTCCAGATGGAAGGCATCTCCAAGCGCACCATCTCGCTGGAAGACCAGAAAAAGCTGATCCTCGAAGGCAAGGAAGTCGAGGAAATCAATTTCGACGGCACCCAGCTGGAAAAACAGGTCATCAACGCCGGCACCAACGCGCTGATCGTGCGCGAATTCATGGAAGAGTCCATCAAGGACACCAATGGCGTACTGCCCGGCAAGACCATCTTCTTTTGCACCACCAAGGCGCACGCCCGTCGTATCGAGGAAACCTTCGACAAGCTCTACCCGCACCACCACGGCGAATTAGCCAAAGTGCTGGTTTCCGACGACTCACGCGTGTACGGCAAGGGTGGCCTGCTCGACCAGTTTGCCAACCACGATATGCCCCGGGTTGCGATCAGCGTGGACATGCTCGACACCGGCATCGACGTGCGCGAAATCGTCAACCTGGTGTTCGCCAAGCCGGTGTATTCCTACACCAAGTTCTGGCAGATGATCGGCCGCGGCACGCGCCTGCTGGAACCGGCCAAGATCAAACCGTGGTGCGTGGAAAAGGATCATTTCCTGATCCTCGATTGCTGGGACAACTTCGAGTACTTCAAACTTGAGCCCAAGGGCAAGGAGCCCGCGCCACAACTGCCGCTGCCGGTGAGGCTGGCGGGGCTGCGCATCGACAAGATCGAACAGGCCGCGGCCCGTGGCCGCGCCGATACCGCCATGCGCGAGATCGCCAAGTTTCGCCGACAGATCGCCGCCTTGCCCGCCACTTCGGTCGTCATCAAGGAAGCCGCCGCCGCACTGGCCCGGCTGGGTGAGGAGAATTTCTGGATCACGCTGGACAAGGCCCGGCTCGACTTCCTCCGTCACGAAATCAAACCGCTGTTCCGCACTGTATCCAACGCGGATTTCAAAGCCATGCGCTTCGAGCGCGACTTGGTCGAGTACGCTCTGACCAAATTGTTCGACGACAAGGAACACCAACTGCAAGCCGCCACCATCCGCGTCGCCATCGTCGAGCAGATCGCCGAACTGCCGCTCGCCGTGCCCTTCGTCAAGCAGCAGGAAGCCTTGATCCGTAGCGCGCAGCGACCCGACTACTGGGCCAATGCCGGTGAAGACCAGTTCGACGAACTGATCGAGAAGCTTGCGCCACTGACGAAATTTCGCGATGGCAGCGAAACCGCCAAACCGGTGCACCTCAACCTGCAGGACGCCCTGCACCGCAAGGAATGGGTGGAGTTCGGCCCGCAGCACGAATCGGTCGGCATCGCCCGCTACCGCGAGATGGTCGAGGCGCTGATCGCCGAACTCACTGCCACCAACTCCGTGCTGCAAAAGCTCAAGCACGGCGAGCCGGTCAGCGAGGCCGAAGCCGCCGAACTGGCCGACTACCTGCACCAGAAACACCCGCACATCACCGAAGACTTGCTGCGTCAGGTCTACCGGAACCGCAAGGCGCGCTTCATCCAGTTCATCCGTCACATCCTCGGGCTGGAGCCGCTCAAAAGCTTCCCCGAAGAAGTCGGCGCCGCTTTCGACCAGTTCATCCGCGCTCACAGCACACTGAACAGCCGTCAGTTGGAGTTTCTCGCCCTGCTGCGCAACGTGCTCATCGAGCGCGAAAAAGTGGAGAAACAAGACCTGATCGCCGCACCCTTCACCGTCATCCACCCTCAAGGCATCCGCGGCGTGTTCAGCGCAGCGGAGATCCACGACATCCTGCACCTGACCACGCGACTGGCCGCCTGAGGCCGCACACGGAGAACACACGCATGGAATCGACCACCATCCAGATGCTCAAGCAGCGTTTCGACACGCTGAGCCAGCGCACGTCCGAGGAAGGCGTGGAGTTCTGGTTCGCCCGTGAACTGATGGAACCGCTGGGCTACGCCCGCTGGGAGAACTTCCAGAGCGCCATCGCCCGCGCCATCATTTCTTGTGAAACAACCGGTTACAACCCTGACGATCATTTTCGCGGCGTCACGAAATTGATCGATACCGGCAAGGGTGCGAAGCGCCCGGTCGACGACTTCATGCTCACCCGCTACGCCTGCTACCTCATCGCGCAGAACGGCGATCCGCGCAAGGAGCCCATTGCCTTTGCGCAAAGCTACTTTGCCATACAGACGCGCAAGCAGGAGCTGATCGAGGAACGCATGCGCCTGCAGGCCCGGCTGGATGCGCGCGAGCGCCTGCGCGAGTCGGAAAAATCCCTGTCGCAGAACATCTACGAACGCGGCGTGGACAATGCCGGGTTCGGCCGCATCCGTTCCAAGGGTGATGCTGCCCTGTTCGGTGGCCATACCACGCAAGCCATGAAAGACCGCTACGGCATCACCCAGACCCGTCCGCTGGCTGACTTCCTGCCCACGCTCACCATCGCCGCCAAGAACCTCGCCACCGAGATGACTAACCACAACGTGGACCAGGACAACCTGCACGGCGAGCCGGCCATCGCCCGCGAGCATGTGCAGAACAACCAAAGCGTGCGGGCCATGCTCGGCCAGCGCGGCATCCAGCCCGAGCGCCTGCCGCCCGAAGAAGACATCAAGAAGCTGGAGCGCCGCGTCAAGACCGAGGAAAAGAAACTGGTCAAGGCCAGCGGCAAGCTGCCCGCCCCCAAGCACCACGACTGAAAGAACCACGCCCATGCTGCAGAACAATCAAGAACTCAAGAACAAGATCAACCAGCTCTGGAACAAGTTCTGGGCCGGCGGCATCTCCAACCCGCTCACTGCCATCGAGCAGATCACCTACCTGCTGTTCATGAAGCGCATGGACGAGCTGGACGCCAAGCGCGCCGCCGACGCCGAGTGGCTGGGCAAACCCTATGCCTCGCGCTTCGAAGGTCTGTGGATACCGCCCGAATACCGCAGCCATGACAAGCCCGAACAATTCGCCGTGGATCGCCGCAGCCTGCGCTGGAGCGACTGGGAGCACATGCAGGCCGAAGAGATGCTCGCCCACGTGCAAACCCGCGTGTTCCCATTCCTGAAAGACCTGAACGGTGCCGAGAGCCGCTTCACCCACCACATGAAGAACGCGGTGTTCATCATCCCCAAGCCCAGCCTGCTGGTGGAGGCGGTGAAGACCATCGACGAGATTTTCGCGGTGATGGAGAAGGACTCGCAGGACAACGGCCAGGCCTTCCAGGACATCCAGGGCGACGTCTACGAAATGCTGCTGGCCGAAATCGCCACCGCCGGCAAGAACGGCCAATTCCGCACCCCGCGCCACATCATCAAACTGATGGCCGAACTGGTGCAGCCGCAGCTGGGCCACCGCATCGCCGACCCCGCCTGCGGTACCGGTGGCTTTCTGCTGGGCGCCTACCAGTACATCGTCACCCAGCTGGCGCTGCGCGCCGGCACCAAAGGCCTGACGCCCGACGAAGACGGCTTCATCCGCACCTCGGTCGCCGCCACCCTCACCGAGCAGGCGCAAACCATCCTGCAGCAAAGCCTATACGGCTATGACATCGACGCCACCATGGTGCGCCTGGGTTTGATGAACCTGATGATGCACGGCATCGACGAGCCCAACATCGACTACACCGACACCTTGAGCAAAAGCTACAACGAGGAAGCCACCTACGACCTGGTGCTGGCCAACCCGCCGTTCACCGGCAGCATCGACAAGGGCGACATCAACGAGGCCCTGCACCTCAAGACCACCAAGACCGAACTGCTGTTCGTCGAAAACATCTATCGCCTGCTGAAGAAAGGCGGCAGCGCCTGCGTGATCGTGCCGCAAGGCGTGCTGTTCGGCTCCGCCGGGGCGTTCAAGGAGTTGCGCCAGTTGCTGGTGGAGCGTTGCGAGCTGAAAGCCGTTATCACCCTGCCCAGCGGCGTATTCAAGCCCTACGCCGGCGTCTCCACCGCCATCCTGCTGTTCACCAAAGTCTGGGGCCAGCAGGACAAGGTGGCCAAGCCCGCCACCGGACACGTCTGGTTCTACGACATGCAGGCTGACGGCTATTCGCTGGACGACAAGCGCAGCAAGCAGGACGGCTATGGCGACCTGCAGGATATCGTCACCCGTTACCACGCCCGCGATGCCGAGCGCGACAACGACCGCGCCAGCCGCTGCTTCATGGTGCCATACAGCAACATCAAGGCCGAAGACTTCGATCTCTCATTCTCGCGCTACAGAAAAGAAGTTTTCGAGGCCGTGGCCTATGAAAAACCCGGTGTGATCCTGGATCAGCTGATTCGTGCGGAGGTGGGTGAGCTGGACAATGCCGAACTGGACAAGCTGCGGGGCGGCATTGTGGCTGAGTTGCTGGCGCTGAAAGAGATGGTGGGATGAGTTACCCACGAACAACTCTCGGTGAAGTTTGTGACATCACCATCGGCAGAACGCCATCGCGCCAAGAGCCGGCGTACTGGGGCCGGGGCCACAAATGGGTGTCCATCTCAGATCTGACTTCTAGGACCATTTCTGACACCAAAGAAGAAATCACTGACCTCGCCGTCCAAGCTGCGCGGTGCCGTCGTGTACCGAAAGGAACGCTGCTATACAGCTTCAAACTGACAATCGGGAAGATGGCTTTTGCTGGTGTCGATCTCTTCACAAATGAAGCAATCGCAGCACTGAGCGTTAAGGATACGGGCAGTCTGAAGGCCGAATACCTGTACTACGCACTTCAATCCGCGAAAGTTGGCGGCTCCAACCAAGCAGCAAAAGGTGCGACGCTCAACTCAAAGTCACTTGCTGAGATTGCGATCCCTCTGCCCCTGCTCAACGACCAAATCCGCATCGCCCACCTGCTGTGCAAGGTGGAAGGGCTGATCACCCACCGCAAGCAGCACCTGCAGCAGCTCGACGCGCTGCTCAAGAGCGTGTTTCTGGAGATGTTCGGCGACCCGATGCGGAATGATCGCGACTGGGAAAAGCCGCCATTGCGCTCCTTCGGCAAGATCACCACCGGCAACACGCCACCACGCAACGATCCGTCCAATTACGACAGCCCGCACATCGAGTGGATCAAGACCGACAACATCACTGTTGACGCCGTATTCGTCACCAAGGCTGCCGAGTACCTGTCGAAAGCCGGGGCAAAGCGAGCGCGCACCGTTGACGCTGACGCACTGTTGGTCGCCTGCATCGCAGGCAGCCTGGAATCCATCGGGCGCGCCGCCCTCACCGATCGAACGGTGGCGTTCAATCAGCAGATCAACGCAATCCAGCCGGGCGCGGACGTTGATCCGATCTTTCTCTACGCCCTGTTCAAGCTGAGCCGTACCTCCATCCAGAGTCATGCCACCAAGGGCATGAAAAAGATCCTGACCAAAGGTGATTTCGAGCAAATCCCCATGGTCAAGCCGCCATTTGAACTGCAACGCGAGTTTGCCGCCGTTGCCAAACGGATCGAAGCCCTCAAATCCCGCTACCAGCAAACCCTTATCGACCTCGAAACCCTCTACGCGGCGCTCAGCCAGTCCGCCTTCAAGGGCGAACTGGATCTGTCGCGCATCCCGTTGCCAGCGGTCGCACTGGAACCCCCACCCATGGAAGACGTCACCGCCCTCACCGTCGACCTCGACGTACCCGCCCCCGCCCTGCCCGACCTCGGCCTGGCTGTCGAGGAGCTGGCGACCGAAGCAGGTCAGCTCAAAATGCTCACCGCTTGGCTGGAGTGGTGGCAGAACCACCACCGCGCACAGCCCTTCGAATTGGCGACCTTCCTCAACAGGGCAGAGGCAAGACTGCAGGAACTTTACCCCGACAGCGACCTGGAGCTGGGCATGGCTGCCTATGAGCAGATCAAGACTTGGGTCTTCGCCGCGCTGGACGCAGGCCAACTGGTGCAGGAGCTGGAGCCCGCCAGCAAGCGCATCGCGCTGAAGCACGCCCACGCATGAAACTGTTGCGGTTCAGGATCACCGACCCGGACGGCTTTCGCAGCCTGCCGAGCGGCTTCGAACATGACTTCCGCACCGACTGGAGCCTGCAGAACGAGCACGAGCGTGGCGATGGCTTTGCACCATTCGTTTGCGCCGGCCCCAACGGCAGCGGCAAATCCAACCTGCTGGAAGTGCTGGCGGCAATCTTCTACCAGTTGGAGCTACAGCGCGTACGCCGCAGCTTTCTACCGGATGTTTTTGAATACGATCCGGTGGATAACCCGGATGGCATTCAGGAACACGAAGGCAGTCCCAACGCGTACGAACTGGAGTACCTGATCCAGGTGCCGCAAGCCTATTGCCAGCCTGACGGGCCAAGCCACGCGCACGCCCAGGTAATCAAGGAGCCCGACAGATCGCCGTGGCTCGCATGGATCAATAACGAAGCCTTCATCACTGATGGGTCCAGTACGTTGACCTACGAGGAACGCGACTTCCTGTTACCCGACTTCGTGTTGGGTTACTCATCAGGCGAAAACGAAGTGCTCAGCTTGCCGTTTTTCAAGATGCGCTTCATCCAGTTCGACGAATACTGGTCGGCGCTGCGTGATGGAAATCCATATCCCGGCCATCCGGAAACACGGCTGACCTATCTGGATAGCAGCTTCAGTCAGGCCATCTTGCTGTGCAACCTGCTTTTTGCCGATGACGACGAAGCGCAGCCTTTCACCGAAGGCACCGGCATCGAATCGCTCACGCAATTCCGCATCATCCTGCGCCGCAGCCTGCCGCTGAGCGAGGCGCAGGCCTACCCGTTCACCAGGCCGGAAGTCGGTGCCAGCACGAAACAGCCTCGGGTTACTTTCGACGCCGATCGCAACAGCTACCAGTTGGACGTGCTGCACCTGTTGCAAGGGACACAAGGCAAGGAAGCCACCGAAACTTCCTCACTGGCCATAGATGCCTTGCGCCGCTGCGCCACGCTGGAATACGTGGACAACACCAGCGACAGCCTGGTGCTGGATTACCGCATGGACGCGGCTACCCGCGACGCCTTCAAAGCCAATTTCGACAAACCGCGCACCTTGTTCCAGGCGTTTCAAGTCTTGCTGACGCTGAACCTCTACAGCGTCAGCGACGCCCTCAAGGCTGACTTGTATCGCTCCGGCAGCGACTACGTGCGCGAAACCGTGCCCACTTTGGCCTCGGATGAACGGGTGATGCGCTTCAAGCATGTGGCCTTCCGCAAACAGGGCGTGGCCAAGCCGCTTAGCCTCAAGAGCCTGTCCGACGGCGAGCACCAGTTGCTGCACAGTCTGGGCCTGTGCCGTCTGTTTGCCGGCACCCGTAGCCTGTTCCTTCTGGACGAGCCGGAAACCCACTTCAACCCGTCCTGGCGCGCCAGCTTCATCACCCGGCTGGGCCAGTGCCTGGGCGAGGGAGGCAAGCACGCAGAAATGCTGCTCACCACCCATTCCCCCTTCCCCATCTCCGACAGCACCCCGGACAAAGTGCTGTTGTTCGACCGCGACGAAGCCAGCGGTGCGGTGCACGTTCGCCACCCCGACTACAACACGCTTGGCGCCTCAATCAACAAGATCACCATGCTCAGCTTCGGCAAGCGCGAAACCGTGGGCGGCCGTGCCGAAGACGTGATGCAGGACATCCGCGCGCGTTTTCAAAATGGCGAACGCGCCGACGACCTGATCGACACGTTGGATCGCACCCTCGGCGACTCGGTGGAAAAGGTGCTGCTGGTCAACGCCTTGCTGGACGGCAGCAAGTGCGAAGGCGCGGAGCCGATCTGATGCTGTTTCCCTATACCTACGTACCGCATTCAATGGAGAAGATGCAGGGCTTCATCGACTTCATATTTCTTGACGTGTGGTGCAAGGCGCCCGGTGCCGGCCCATTCGGCCTGCACCTGTTCAACGCCAATCCCGAACTGCAGGAGGTGGTGACCGCCTTCCATTACTCCGATGCCCAGGGGGCGAACTTCTTCAATGGCCATGTGCAGAATATTCATGGCCTGTTCGCCGCCCTGCCACCCGCCCAGATCGGGCAGTTGCAGGCTTGGTATCACGGCAACAACAATCTGGAACAGGCCTGCGCCAATAACCCAGCCTCGCTCTTGGCCCGCTATGCCGACCTCGATGCGCTGGCCCCGGAGTTGGGTCAGCAACTGGCGACGTTCTTCAAGGGTTTGTACTCACAGTCCTTGCTTGGCCTGAAGGCACTCAGAGACAAGATCGGCGACATCGACGATCACTATCAAGCATTCGTGAAGGCCAACGCCACCGGCAAGTGCCCGTTCTGCGGCTTGAGCGACCTGTTCGGCGAGTACCACAGCAAGCGCGAAGCCTACGACCACTATCTGCCCAAGGCGCTCTATCCGTTCAATTCGATCAACTTCCGCAACCTGGTACCTGCTTGCCACCACTGCAACAGCAGTTACAAAGGCAGCAAGGACTCGGCCTATACCCCAAAAGACCCTTGCAGCAAGCAAGTACGGCGCAAACTGTTCTACCCCTTCGCTCCCCACCCTTGGCATGTCGAAGTGCAAGTGAGTCTGCATTCCAGCGCGCACGAAAACTTGCAGCCGAATGACATCACGCTGGACTTCGGTCCACCCGAGTTCGCCGAGCAAATCGACACGTGGAAAGGCGTCTACGGAATCGAAGAACGCTATCGCGCCAAGCTGTGCGGCGAAGACGCTCGCGACTGGCTTGAGCAAGCCCTGACCCAGCAACGCTGGCACGACGAATCACAGGGCGCAAAGGGGCGCCCAGCTTCTGCCTATCTCCAAGAAATTGCCGAGTACGCGCACGAGCGTCCATGGGCCAATGCCAACTTTCTGAAGTACGGCTTTCTACAAGCCTGCGCGGCCACCGGAATGTTTCAAGCAGCAAGCAGGTCACTGCGCGCACCTCAGTCTGAGATCGCCACTCGCGGTTCCGTGTGACTCGCTATCATCGAAAGCCTGATCGGCGAAGAGAACGAACGATGCGCGCATGCCCGACGATCCGCTGGATGGTGACACTCCTACTGCTCCTGCTGTGCTCCCTGCCCGTGGGTGCCGCCATGCCGAAGGGTAATTGGCTGCTGCTGCCGGATCGCGTGTGGACCGCCGAGGGTGACACCGCACACGCGGGCTGGGCCGTGCTGGTGCGCGACGGCGTGATCTCGGCGGTCGGCCCGGCCGGCTCGATCGATGCGCCTGCGGACGCACGCCGCGTCACCTTGCCCGGCGCCACGCTCACCCCCGGCCTGATCGACCTGCACTCGCATCTGTTCCTGCACCCGTACAACGAGACGTTGTGGAACGATCAGGTGCTCACCGAACCGCAGGACTACCGCACGCTGGAAGCCGCCGCGCATGCGAAGGCCACCCTGCTCGCCGGCGTCACCACCCTGCGCGACCTCGGCACCGAGGGCGCCGGCTACGCCGACGTGTCGATCAAGCGGGCGATCGAGGAAGGGCTGATTCCCGGCCCGCGCCTGTTCGTCGCCACCCGCGCCATCGTCGCCACCGCCAGCTATGGGCCGGGACCGCACGGCTTCCGTCCCGACCTGGACCTGCCGCAGGGCGCGCAGCCGGTGACTGGCGTGGATGCTGCCGTGGCGGCCGTGCGCGAGCAGGCCGCGCGCGGCGCGGACTGGATCAAGCTGTACGCCGACTACCGTGTGGGCGCCCACGGCCAGACGATGCCCACGCTGTCCCCGGCCGAGATCAGGGCCATGGTGGAGGCGGCCCACCAGATCGGCCGTCCGGTCGCCGCGCATGCGGCCAGCGAGGCCGGCGTGCGCAACGCGGCGGAGGCAGGCGTGGACACCATCGAGCACGGCTACGGCGCTAGCGAGGCGACGTTCAAGCTGCTCAAGCAGAAGGGCATTGCCTACGAGCCCACGCTCACCGCGGTGGAAGCCACCTCCGAGTACTTCCAGCACTACGTGCCCGGGCAATCAGCGCCCACGCCAGCCATGCAGGAAGCCACCCGCGCGTTCCGCACCGCACTGAAACTGGGTGTGACCATCGGCAACGGCAGCGATGTGGGCGTGTTCACGCATGGCGAGAACTGGCGCGAACCGGTCGCGATGGTCGCCGACGGCATGACACCGGCGCAGGCGCTGCACGCTGCCACCGACGTGGCGGCGAAGATCCTGCGCCAGCAGGCTGCGTTCGGCCGTATCGCGCCCGGCCTGCGCGCCGACCTCGCCGCCTTCGCGGGCGACCCGAGCGCGCAGATCGACGCGCTGAAAAAGCCGGTGTTCGTGATGAAGGACGGCGTCGTCTACCTACGCCCGGCCAGCGGCCGGGAAGATCCCTCAGGCGCGGCAACGCCGCGCTGACACGGCCTCGCCGAACCGCCAGCTAGCGAGGCGCGAGGCGCAGGAACGGCGAGGGCTCGCGCTCCACGAACTCGCGGCGTACGTGCGCCAGCAGCTCGCGCTGGCTGCCGAACGGCAGCAGCGCGGCGGCCTCGTCCAGGGTGACCCAGCGGAACGCCGAGTGCTCGCCGTTGAGCCGCACCTGCACTCCCTCGGCCAGGCGCGCCACGAAGGCGGGCACGATCTCGACGGTGTCCGTTGCAGCGAGATAGACCTGCTCGCAGAAGCTGGTGGCCCAGAAGCTTTGCGGCACCAGCGCGGTTTCCTCGCGCAATTCGCGCAATGCGGCCTGCCAGCCCGTCTCGCCCGCCTCGACATGTCCGGCGAGGTAACTCCACGCGCCGTCAAGATAGGCGCCGGCACGCCGCGCCACCAGCATCTGCGTCGCCGCGCCCGAGCCGCGCAACGCCACCACGGACACCATGCTGCTGCGCACCGGCAGGTTGCGTTCGGCGCTCATGCGGTTGCCAGCAGCTCGCGGCTGGCCGCTGCACTCGACCGTGCCTCCATGCGCGCGAACCACGGCCCGATGTTCGGCAGCGCGCGGTCGAAGGGCTGGTTCATGCCGGCGCCGAAATCCAGCCACACGTAAAGCCAGATGTCCGCCGCGCTGAAGCGCTCGCCGCACAGCCACGGCCCGGCACCGAACAGGCCATCGAGCCAGGCCAGGCGATCCTGGGCGATGCGCTTCAGACCCGCCGCCGCCTCCGGCGCCACCGGGATGCGCGACGTGAAGCGCGGCAGGCCCTCGGCGTAGTGGAAGGCGTTGTGGATGAACTCGGTGACGTTGAGCTCCACCCGCCGCCACCACTGGCGGGTCAGCGCGCGCTGCTGCGGCGTCGCGCCGATCAGCGCCGGCGCGGGGTGCAGCTCCTCCAGGTATTCGGCGATCGCCACCGCTTCGGCCAGCACGCTGCCATCGTCCAGGCGCAGCGCCGGCGTCTGCCCGGCGGGGTTCACCGCCAGCCAGGCCGGCTCGCGGTTCTCGCCGCGCATCACGTCCACCGTCACGGCCGGCAGGCGCAGGCCTTTCTCCAGCAGGAACATGCGCAGGCAGCGCGGCGCGGGGCTTATGGCATCGTAGACCAGCACGGCACGACTCCCAGGCGGCACCAGCTCGGTGCACACTACACCCTCTCCTTCCCCAGCACCTCGCTTCCATGGCCAACGACTACCTTATCCGCCCGATCGAGCCTTCCGACAACGCGGCAATGGCCGCGATCATCCGCACCGTGATGCCCGAGTTCGGCGCCGACGGCCCCGGCTTCGCGATTCACGACGCCGAGGTGGACACGATGTGCGAGGCCTACGCCCAGCCACGCAGCAGCTATTTCGTGGTCGAGCGCGACGGGGTGGTGATCGGCGGCGGCGGCGTGGCGCCGCTGCAGAATGCCGAAGCGGACGTGTGCGAACTGCGCAAGATGTATTTCCTGCCCGCCGCGCGCGGCATCGGCGCGGGGGCGGCGATGATGCAGCATTGCCTCGACGCGGCGCGCACGCACGGTTTCAATCGCTGCTACCTGGAAACGCTGACCGGCATGGACGCGGCCCAGGCGCTGTACAAGCGCAGCGGTTTCACGCCGTTGTGCGCGCCGCTGGGCGGCACCGGACACTTCAGCTGCGACCGCTTCTTCATCCGCGAGCTGTGACCGCGATGACCGCCATCCGCACCGCCCGCGACGAGGACGCCGCTGCCATCCACGCGATCTACGCCCCTTCGGTCAGCGCCGGCACGGCCACCTTCGAGACCGAACTGCCGGGCGTGGACGCCATGCGCGAGCGCCTGCGCGCTCGCCTCGAGCACTACCCGTGGCTGGTGTGGGAAGAGGCCGGCGAGGTGCTGGCCTATGCCTATGCCGGACGCTTCCGCGAGCGCGCCGCCTACGACTGGATCGCCGAGACCTCGATCTACGTGCGCACCGACGCGCAGCGCCGCGGCATCGCGCGCCTACTGTACGGCGTGCTGCTGGACGTGATGCGGCAGCAGGGCATCACCCAGGCCGTGGGCGTGATCACCCTGCCCGGCGCGGCCAGCGTGGCGATGCACGAGGCGATGGGCTTCCAGGCTGCCGGTGTATGGCGCCAGTGCGGCTACAAACTGGGGCAGTGGTGGGACGTGGGGGTGTGGCAGAAAGAATTGCAGCCGGTGGCGAACCCGCCTGCAGCCGTGATCCCGTTCCCCCGGCTGCCGCCAGCGCAGCTGCAATCGCTGCTGGAACGCCAGCACTGAGTTCGCAACGCACGTAGGGCGGGCACGGCCCGCCGCTTTTCCTCACGATGCCGAAGAAGCCAAAGCTGGCGGGCAGTGCCCGCCCTACAACTATGCGATGCCATAAAAAAAACGTGCCCGCGGTGGCGAGCACGTCTTCATGCGTCGGGGTGGGCCTGCTTACTGGTTGAGCAGCAGGTCGACGATCACGCCGGTGGCGATCGCCACCAGCAGGTAGTCGCCGCTGTCGCTGCGCACCCAGCGATAACCGCGCGGCGGTTCGCGCAGGTCGGCGTCGCGCCAGTCGTACACCACGTAGCGGGTGCTGCGGTATTCCACCGGCAGGTAGCCGCCGCGCTTGTACCAGCCCTCGTGGCGGCCGCGGTCGTGCCAGTTCTTGTAGTGGCCGTAGGCATGGCCGCGGCCACGACCGTGACCCGGTCCCTGGTCGTCGTCATCGTCGTAGCGCACGTAGCGGCCACCATCCTGATCATAGCCGCGGCCGCGATCGCCATCATCCTGCTCATACCCGTCATTGCCGTGACCATGGCCGCGACCGTGGCCGTGACCTTGCGCCAGCACGGGGCCGCTGGCCAGCATCAGCATCGCACCGCACACGACGGACAGACCTAGCAGCTTCTTCATGTTCGATCTCCACTCCTATGGGCCATGGGGCCGCCCGCATCGTACCGGCAATCGCGCCGGCACCGCTGTGCAGCCCGGCACAAAGCTTGCCCCAGCCGACCCAACCCGGCATGAACCGCCCGGGCCGGCCGGCCTCCCGTTCAGCCTGCAGAAACCGGGGCCGCTCGGCTACCATTGGCGGCTTTCAGCATCCATTTCGGGGGAATTCCCATGCAGCTCGATCAGGTCAGGGCGATCATCACCGGCGGCGCTTCCGGTCTTGGCCACGCGGTGGCGCAGCATCTGGTGGCGAACGGCGGCAAGGTCGCGCTGTTCGACGTCAACGAGGACAAGGGCCAGGCCGCCGCAAAGGAACTGGGCACTGCCGCCCGCTTCTTCCGCACCGACGTCACCTCCGAGGACGGCGTGGCCACCAACGTGGCCGCCGCGCACCACGCGATGGGCGGCCTCAACGTGGTGATGAACTGCGCCGGCATCCTCGGCGCCGGCCGCGTGCTGGGCAAGGAAGGCGCGATGCCGCTGGCCACGTTCTCCGGCACGGTGATGGTGAACCTGGTCGGCAGCTTCAACGTGGCCAAGGCCGGCGCGGCGCTGATGCAAAACAACGCGGCCGGCGAGGACGGCGAGCGTGGCGTGATCGTCAACACCGCCTCGGTCGCCGCCTACGAAGGACAGATCGGCCAGGCCGCCTACTCCGCCTCCAAGGGCGGCGTGGTCGGCATGACCCTGCCGATGGCGCGCGAACTGGCACGCTTCGGCATCCGCGTGGCGACCATCGCGCCGGGCATCTTCTGGACTCCCATGGTGGATGGCATGCCCGAGTCCGTGCAGCAGTCGCTGTCCGCCTCGATCCCGTTCCCCTCGCGCCTCGGCCAGCCGGAGGAGTTCGCCGCCACGGTAGCCTTCATCCTGACCAACCGCTACATCAACGGCGAGACGATCCGGCTCGACGGTGCGGTGCGGTTGCAGCCGAAGTAATTACCTCCCAGCCGTCATTCCGGCGCAAGCCGGAATCCAGCGCCTTTGATCTTCAGGGGCCGAAGCTGCTGGATCCCTGCTTTCGCAGGGATGACGACCATGAAACTCCACATCACCCGGTTACAACCCATGAAAGCTTCCGACGTCAAGAAAGGCAACGTGGTCGAACACGACGGCACCGTCTACCAGGTGCGCGACATCGAGCGCAGCGCGCCCACCGCGCGCGGGGGCAATGTCACCTTCCGCTTCACCATGTATTCGATCCCCGGCGGGCGCAAGTACGACCTCAGCCTGCGCGCCGACGACGATCTGCGCGAGATGGACCTGGTGCGTCGCGCGGCGAACTTCTCCTACATGGATGGCGAGGCCTTCGTGTTCATGGACGCCGAGGATTACACCCAGTACCCGCTGTCGCCGGAACTGGTGGGCGACAACGCCGGCTACATCGTCGAGAGCGTCGAGGGCTATTACGTGCAGCTGATCGACGACGCCCCGGTAGGCCTGCAGGTGCCCACCAGCGTGGTGCTCACCGTGGTCGACACCGCGCCGGAGATGAAGGGCGCCAGCGCCACCAAGCGCACCAAGCCAGCCAAGCTCGACACCGGCATCGAGATCCAGGTGCCCGAGTACATCACCAACGACGAGAAGGTGTGGGTGAACACACTGACCGGCGAGTTCGCCGGTCGAGCCTGACGCGTTTGCGCGATGCGAAGTAACGCATCGCGCGCGTCAGGCGAGGGCGAGGGCGAGGGCGAGGCAGGATGCCGAGCGGCGGCGCCGCAGGGACGCCTACTCGCCTCAGCCATTCATCGCGTCTGCGAGAGTCCAGTGAGCTCTCGCGCGTTTGCGAGGAGGCCTGCGCCGTACGGTTTTTGCCATACTCGCTTCCCACATCACCCGCCCGCCTCGCCTGATGTCCTCCAGCGGCTACTCGCTCCGCGCCCACGCGCTTGAAAGCCTGACCGCCGTCAAGCGGCCGGACGTGCCGTGGCGGGTGGTGCTGCGCAATACCGTGGCGGTGGTGCTGCCGCTGGGCGTGGGCATGGCCACCGGCCACCCGCAGATCGGCCTGGGCGTGGCCGCCGGTGCGCTGGACACGATGTTCTCCGACCAGCCCGGCCCGTATCGCCAGCGCATGCGGCAATTGCTGCTGGCGTCGCTCGCCGCCGGCCTCGCCGCGCTGGTGGGCTTCCTGATCGGCGGCCAGTTGCTGCCGATCCTGCTGGCCACCGCGGCCTGCGGCTTCTTCGGCGGGCTGCTGGTGGTGTTCGGCACCGACACCGCGCGGGTCGGCATGACCAGCATGATCCTGCTGGTGATCACCGCCTCGACGCCGGCCTCGCTCGAGCATGCGCTCGGTGGCGCCGCGCTGATCTTCGCCGGCGGCCTGCTGCTGATGGCGTTCTCGCTGGCGGCGTGGCCGCTGCAGCGCTACTGGCCGGAGCGCATGGCGCTGGCCAAGGTGTACGCGGGGCTGGCGGAACTGGCCCGGCGGCCGTCGCGCGACGAGGCCGACGCGCCCGCGCTGACCGAGGCGATGACCACGCTGCAGCAGACCCTGCTCGGCCGCCACCGTGCGCACGGCCGTGCGATGGAGGCGTTCGGCGTGCTGCTGGAGCTGGCCGAGCGGATCCGGCTGGAGCTCACCGCGATGAGCGCACTGCATGCCGAGGCGGGCATCCATGCGCGGTTTCGCGACGACGCCGCACACGTGCTGGCAGCCATCGCCGAGGCGCTGGAACGCGGCGACTCGCCCGAACGCGCACAGCGCACGCTTGAGGCCCTGCGCGCCAGCGAGCGCATCCTGCTCGACGGCAACGACCGTGCCGACGGCGTGGCCGCGCACATCCACGCGCTGGCCGGCCAGCTGGCCGCCGCGGTGCGCAACGCCGACTGGGCCGGCAGCCGCGGCGAACTGCGCGCCAACGCGGCGGAAACCCGGCTGCCGCCGTCGCTGCGCAGCAACTCGCCCTGGGCCATCCTGCGCGCCAGCCTCACGCCGCGTTCGGTGGCGTTCCGCCATGCCGTGCGCATGGCGGTCTGCCTCACCGCCGCCCTGTGGCTCTCGCGCCTGCTGCAACTGCCGCACGGCTACTGGCTGCCGATGACCGCGGCGATCGTGCTGCGCCCGGACTTCGCCGCCACCTTCAACTTCGGCCTGCTGCGCGTGCTCGGCACCGTACTCGGGCTGGTGCTGACCACCGTGCTGCTGCACGTCACACCGGACGAGCCATGGGCGCACCTGGCGCTGATGGCGGTGCTGTGCATGGCGTTCCGCTACCTGGCCGGCGCGCACTACGGCATCGCGGTGGCGGCGCTGACCGGTACCGTGGTGATCCTGCTCTCGTTCGACGGCGTGAACCCGGGCCTGGCGGTGAGCGACCGCGTGATCAACACGGCGCTCGGCTGCGGCATGGCCCTGTTCGCCTACGTGGCCTGGCCGACCTGGGAACGCGGCCGCGCGCGCGCCGCACTGGCCGACATGCTGGACGCCTACGCCAGCTACCTGCACGCCCTGGCAAAGCCCGGGCAAATCGCCCTCCACAACGACACACGCAGCGCGGCACGCACCGCGCGCACCAACGCGCAGGCCTCGATCGACCGCATGCGCACCGAGCCGGCCACGCCGCCGGAACTGCTCGCACTGGCGCGCGCGCTGTTCGCCAACGGCAACCGCCTGGCGCGCACCGCGATGACGCTGGAAGCCACCCTCGACGATCTCGCCACGCTGGCCGAGCCGGTCGGCGTCGCACGCTTCGTCGGACAGGCGGCCGGCAACCTGCGCGCGATCGCCACCGCCCTGCGCGAACAGCATCCGACCGGCCCGCTGCCCGACCTGCGCGCGCTGCAGCGCCAGCTGGTCGGCGCGACGCAGGAGGACGGCGACGCCGCGGCCGCCGAGCTGCTGGCGCGCATCAGCGACCGCCTGGTTGACAACATCGACACGCTGGCCTACGTAACGAACCGCGGCCGGCCAGACGCTCCCGTCCGGTAGGGCGGGCACCGCCCGCCGCTGTTTGCTTCAAGGGCCGGCGGGCGGTGTCCGCCCTACCAAGCGCGACGCCACCGCACGGAGGTTTTACACTGCGCAGATGCTGAAGATCGACACCCACGCGCACATCCTGCCCCGCGACTGGCCGAATCTGGCGGCGAAGTTCGGCGACGACCGCTTCCCGGTGATGACACACACCGACGGCCGCCACCGCATCTACAAGGACAGCCGCTTCTTCCGCGAGGTGTGGGATTCGGCGTTCGACCCGCAGACGCGCATCGACGACTACGCCCGCTTCGGCGTCGACGTACAGGTGATCTCCACCGTACCGGTACTGTTCTCGTACTGGGCGCCAGGCCACCAGGCGCTGGAACTGCATCGCCATCTGAACGAGCACATGGCCGGCATCTGTCGCGACTTCCCGCGCCACTACGCCGGCATCGGCACCGTGCCGCTGCAGGCACCGCAGCTGGCCGTGCGCGAGCTGGAACGCTGCATCGACGAGCTGGGCCTGCAGGGCGTGCAGATCGGTTCGCACTGCGGTGACTGGAACCTGGACGCGCCGGAGCTGTTCCCGTTCTTCGAGGCCGCCGCCGATCTCGGCGCCGCGGTGCTGGTGCACCCGTGGGACATGATGGGCATGGCCAGCATGCCGAAATACTGGATGCCATGGCTGGTCGGCATGCCCGCCGAGCAGTCGCGCGCTGCCTGCTGCCTGGCCTTCGGCGGCGTGCTGGAGCGGCTGCCGAAGCTGCGCGTGATGCTGGCCCACGGCGGCGGCAGCTTCCCCTACACCATCGGCCGCATCGAGCATGGCTTCAAGATGCGCCCCGACCTGGTCGCCACCGACAACCCACGCAACCCGCGCGAATACCTGCATCGCTTCTATTTCGATTCCTGCGTGCACGATGACCAGGCGCTGCGCTATCTGCTGGATGTGACGGGCGCCCGCCAGGTGATGCTCGGCACCGACTATCCTTTCCCGCTGGGGGAACAGGAACCCGGCAGCGGCATCGAGGCGCTTGGCCTGGACGAAGCCGACCGCGCGAGGCTGTTTCACGGCACGGCGCTGGAATGGCTGGGCCTGCCCCGTCACCGCTTCGCCCCCGACCCCATCACGAAGGAACCCGCATGAGCCTCCTGCGCAGCACCACCCTCGCGATTGCCCTTGCCGCCGCCCTGGTCACCGGTGGTGCGCGCGCCGCCGACGTCAGCATGGCCGACGGCAGCGTCCACTTCAGCACGCCGGGCAACTGGCTCGACATCATGGAAACCCAGGGCGACCCCGAGGCCCGCGTGTTCCAGGTGCCCGACCCCTCGCCCACCGGCAAGAACAGCCTGGCCCGCGTCACCATCACGGTGAAGCAAGTGGCCGACCTCAACGGCTTCAACCAGTACCGCAGCGAAGCCACTGCCAAAGCCATGGCGCTGCCCGGCTACAAGGCCAACGAAGTGCCGCCAGGCCCGAACAGCAACGTCTACACCGCGCAGGAAAACGCCACCGCCTTCAGCTACACCGAGCACTACTGGTTCAAGAACGGTCACGCAATCCAGCTGCGCTGCGTGCGCCCCAGCCAGACGCAGGCCGGTGCCGAGTGGAAGGCCGCCTTCGACAAGGGTTGCGACGCGATCGCCGAGCAATTGAAATAGTCAACCGCCTTGCTCCCTCCCTGCCTCGCAGGGGAGGGTTGGGGTGGGGTAGCTCTTGATCTTCCCGCATGCTCGGGCAACCCCTCCCAACCTCCCCTGTGACCGAAGGAAGTCCTTTTGGGACATGCAGAGGGAGGAGCCACTCTCAGAGACTGAACGATGCCCGCCAGCTTCGAAGCCACCCTCGACTGGGCCGGCGCCCGGGACGCCACCGATCCGCTGCGCGCGTTCCGCGACGAGTTCATGATCCCGCCGCACGAGGGCCGCGACGGCCGGCTTTCTGACAGCGTCTACTTCTGCGGCAACTCACTGGGCCTGCAGCCGCGCGCGGTGCGCGAAGCTGTCAATGCGGAGCTGGACTACTGGGGCGAGCTGGGCGTCGAGGGCCACTTCAAGGGCCGCCTGCCGTGGATGGACTACCACGAGTTCGTGCGCGACGACCTCGCCGCCATCGTCGGTGCGCAGCCCACCGAGGTGGTGACGATGAACACCCTGGGCGTGAACCTGCACCTGATGATGGTGAGCTTCTACCGCCCCACCGCCGAGCGCCCGGCGATCCTGATCGAGGCCGGCACGTTCCCCACCGACCGCTACGCGGTGGAATCGCAGATCCGCTTCCACGGCTTCGACCCGGCCACCGCGCTGATCGAGCTGCCGAGCGACGAACCGAACGGCACCACCTCGCTCGCCGCCATCGAACGCGCGCTGGCCGAACATGGCTCGCGTATCGCGCTGGTGCTGCTGCCCGGCGTGCAGTACCGCACCGGCCAGGCCTTCGACCTCGAGGCGATCACCGCACTTGGCCACAAGCATGGCTGCACCGTCGGCTTCGACCTCGCCCACGCGGTCGGCAACCTGCCGCTGCAACTGCACGACAGCGGCGCCGACTTCGCGATCTGGTGCAGCTACAAATATTTGAACAGCGGTCCCGGCGCCGTCGGCGGCGCGTTCGTGCACGAACGCCACGCCCAAGCCGTGCTGCCGCGCTTCGCCGGCTGGTGGGGCCACGACAAGACCACCCGCTTCCAGATGGGTCCCGAATTCCACCCCACGCCCGGCGCCGACGGCTGGCAGCTGTCCAACCCGCCCATCCTCGCACTGGCGCCGCTGCGCGTGTCGCTCGAGATCTTCCGCCGCGCCGGCATGGCGCGGCTGCGCGAGAAATCCCTCGCGCTCACCGGCTATCTGGAGTGGCTGGTGAACACGCAACTCGCCGACGTGCTGGAAGTGGTGACGCCCGCCGAAGCCGAACGCCGCGGCGCCCAACTCTCGATCCGCGTGACCGGCGGCCGCGAGCGCGGCCGCGAACTGTTCGCATACCTGATGGACCACGGCATCATCGGCGACTGGCGCGAACCCGACGTGATCCGCATCTCGCCCGCCCCGCTGTACAACCGCTTCGCGGATTGCCTGGTGTTTGCCGAGGCGGTCAGCAAGTGGAGCCGCGGCGGCTGAGCTGGGCCGCCCGCCGAGATCACACCGCGCTCCCGCGAGGTTGGAACTCCACGCTGCAGGATACGCACAGGCTTGATTCGGCCAGGCAATCCGACTGCGCGTGTAACACATACACCCTCAAAAATGCCGGATAACACCGGCAGCACCAGAACCACACCATGACTGGAACGCAAGTGGGTGATCTTCCGCAGAAAGTCGTCGCTTAAACGGCTGGAAACAGAGCCGCATACTCGGTGCAATACCCCATTTTTGGGCGGCGGATTCAACTCCGAAGTGCAGCGCGTTTGAGCGACTGCTCGAACACTTCTTGCGGCGTACGATAGCCTAACCGCTTCCGCGGCCTGCGGTTGAGTTTGTCTTCGACGT
>NZ_AJXW01000025.1 GCF_000264375.1 Rhodanobacter thiooxydans LCS2 | reverse complement strand
CGAAAGCATTAGACCAGTACACTCCCGCGACTCGACCTGCCTGGTATCCCGCAACACATCGTCCAGCGAGGCAACAACCGCCTGCCCTGCTTCCTGGATGACACCGACCGGCATGGCTACCTGCACCTGCTGCGCGAAGCATTGCTCGACACACACTGCGCACTGCATGGCTACGCGCTGATGGACAATCACGTCCACCTGCTGGCCACACCTCCCGAAGCAGGCGCCATCGCGCGCCTGATGCAAAAACTGGGACGCAGCTATGTCGGTCAGTTCAATGCCCGCCATCGGCGCACCGGCACCCTGTGGGAAGGCCGCTACAAGGCCTGCCTGTTCCAAAAGCCGGGTCAGAGTGCACTTTCCATGCGCTTCCGGGGGCAGCCGATCTTCGCCGGGCCGGCGCAGCACCCAAGCTGCGCTTCAATGGCTGCACGGAAGCGGTCCGTGCCCAGCGCGTGCTGACGCTGCAAATGCAGGCGTATGGCAGCCAGGTCGTCATCGGAGATGGCCTGCCTGACCAGCTCGCGATAGGCGGTTTGCCGGGACGGCGTGTCACGACCCAGCGCCAGAAAAATCGGATGCGGTGTAACCAAGGGATCCAGACTCCCGTGCGCATTGGCACCGTAGCTCGACCAGCGATAGCCATCGGGGTCGTCGACCATGCGAGCACGCACCGGGTTGAGCTCAATGTACCGGTAGCAGTGAAACAAGTAACTGTCGCGGTCGACAGGACAGGCCTTGTAGCGCCCCTCCCAGAGCGTTCCGGTACGGTGGTGATGGTCGTTGATATAGCGCACGTACCTGCGCCCGAGCGACTGCATGAGCGCCGCCACCTGCCCTACAGCTGCAGGCGTCAGCAGCAGGTGCACGTGATTGGTCATCAGCACGTAGGCATGCACGGCACAATGCCGACGCAGGGCAAGCTCCTTCAACTCCTGCAGATAGCGCAGGTAGTCGGCCTCCTCGAAGAAACACGGCTGCCTGTCATTGCCCCGCTGCACGACATGCTGAGGGATACCCGGTAGATCGAGCCTTGGCTGACGTGGCATGGGAGCTTCCTTGAGCGACGTTCCCAAGGCTGCGCCATCTCTCAACGCCCGGATATCGGCCAGGCCAGCAGTGCGCTGTCAGAAAAGTGCACTCTGACCCGGGTTTCCGGTGGCTTCCACTGCGCTGTGGAATCGTGGTCGCGGTCCCGCCTCAGGACACTGCCCAATAGGCTCGCATCGCATATGCCCGGTGCTACCGCGTGTGGATTGATCCACGTCAGCACATACCGTACCAGATCGGTCTAGTATCTCGTAACGAGAATCATTCTCACTGGTAGTCCAGTGAATCCCGAACGAACGATCGCTCCGATTTGCTTCCGATTGCCACTCCCCTATCGGCACAGGAAGCCAAGCCATGACTGAAGTACAAACCCTCGCCGCCTTCGTGCACGGCGCGCATTACTCGCAACTCAGCGCGCCTGCCGTCGAGCAACTCAAGATCCGCATCCTCGACACGCTAGGGGTGGCCATCGGCGCGCTGGACGCACCCCCGATGGTGGCCATCCGCAAGCTCACCACCGCACTCGGTGGCAACGGTACCGCAACCTTGATTGGCGGTGGCAGCTCCGCCCCCGACCGCGCCGCGTTCTACAACATCGGGCTCAGCCGCTATCTCGACTTCATGGACAGCTATCTGGCACCCGGAGAAACCTGCCACCCATCGGACAACATCGGCGCCGTCATGGCGGCAGCGGAAAGTGCTGACGCGAGTGGCAAGGATTTCCTCACCGCGGTTGCCGTGGCCTATCAAGTGCAGACGCGCATGTCCGACGTGGCGCCGGTACGCGCCAACGGTTTTGACCATACAGTGCAAGGCGCGTACGCAGCCGCTGCAGCAGTCGCCAAGGCGCTGGGGCTGGATGCTGCGCAGACCGCCAACGCCATTGCCATCTCCGGCACGGCGAACAACGCATTGCGGGTCACACGCACCGGCAACCTATCCAACTGGAAAGGCCTCGCTTATCCGCAAGTGGGCAAAGAAGGCGTGCACGCCGCCTTGCTGGCGCAGGTCGGCATCACCGGTCCGGAGCAAGTCTTTGAAGGCAACAAGGGGCTCAAGGAAACCATCACCGGCCCGTTCACCATCGACTGGTCGCAGGAGAATCTGGAAAGCGTCTTGCGCACCATCATCAAGAAGCACAATGCCGAGATCCATTCGCAATCTTCCATTGATGCCGCCATCACCATCACCGGCCAACCCGGCTTCCACGCCGACGCCATCAAGGCCGTGCGCATCACCACGTTCCAGGTCGCCTACGACATCATCGGTGGCGGGGAGGAAGGCGACAAGCGCCATATCCGCAGCAAGGAAGAAGCCGACCACTCGCTGCCCTACATGGTGGCCGCAGCGCTACTCGACAGCGAAGTCCAACCACAGCAGTACGCCTTGCCACGTATTCTCAGTGCCGATGTGCAGGCCCTGTTGAACAAGGTTGCAGTCGCGCCCGACGCCGAATTCTCGGCACGCTTCCCGCACGAGATGCCCAGCCAGGTGGAAGTGGAATTGACCGACGGCACAACGTTGTCGGCTACTGCCGCCACGTACAAAGGTTTCACTTCCCAACCACTGGACTGGGCGGCCGCCTGTGAAAAATTCCAGCGGTTGGTCACGCCATTTGCCGACGATACGCTCAGCGAGCAGATCACCCGCAGCGTACTCGAGCTCGATACCCACAGCGTGCGTGCGCTGACGGCGCTGCTGGCAAAAGTGCCGTTGCAGCGTCGAATCCGTGCCGCGGCATAACCCGTCTTTTATCCCTTTCATTCCACCAAGGAGGCCCGTCATGGCCACCACCAGTTTCGACCTCGTTCCCCGCGCCTATCGCCCCGACAAACCCCGCGCTTGCGGCCTGACCGAAGTCCGCGGGCCGTATTACTCCACCTATGGCACGCGCCACCTCGCCGACGTACTTGAGGTTGCCGGCCAATGGATTGACGGCGTCAAGTGGGCCGGTGGCTCATTTGCCCTGCTGCCGCGCGAACAGGTGCGCGCTTTCAGTGACCTCGCACACAAGCACAACGCGTACATCTCATCCGGCGGCTGGATCGAGACCGTACTGCGCTATGGCCCGGACGCCGTCGCCAAATATCTGAAGGAGGCCAAGGAAGTGGGCTTCGATGTCATCGAGATTTCCACCGGTTTCATCACCGTACCGACGTCAGGTTTGTTGCGCCTGATCGAACAGGTGAAGAAGGCTGGCCTCAAGGCCAAACCCGAGCTGGGTATCCAGTTCGGCTCCGGCGGCGATTCCACCGAAGCCGAGCTCGCCGCCGAAGGCAAGAAGGATGTCGGTGACTTGATCAACCGCGCCAAACGCGCACTGGATGCGGGTGCCGACATCATCATGATCGAGTCCGAAGGCATCACCGAGAACGTGGTGAACTGGAACACCGCCGCGGCTGCGTCGATCATCAACGGCGTGGGCTTGGAGCATGTGATGTTCGAATCGGCTGATCCGTTGGTATTTGAGTGGTACATCAAGAACTACGGCAACGAGGTCAACTTGTTCGTCGACCACTCGCAGATCCTGCAACTGGAAGGCTTGCGCCAGAACATCTGGGGCAACAAATCCACCTGGGGACGGATTGCCAACCCCGCCCCGGTCGGTACCGCCGGATAACCGCGGCACGCTTCAGCGCATCGGCACGGACAGCCATGTGGATGCGTCGGTCCAGCCCACTTCAGACATCGTGCCGATGCGGCGCAAGCAATGACTACGGCTCGCTCGCCAACATCGTGGCCGACGCCGCCCCCCCCGCAGGGCACTTGTCGCCCTGCGGGGGGGCGGATCCCGGCTGGCGTCGGGAGGACGACAACCGGACCGGCCAATCCGAGGTACCGCCAACCGTACTCAGTGCGCGTCTTGCGCCACGGCCACATTGTGCTCCTTCGCGCCATGGGCGGTGCCTGCCCCCACGCGATCCACATTCTTGACGTAGTGGATGTACTGCACGTAGTCGTTCACGTAGGCCCGACCGTTCGCGACACTGGCATCGGCGCTGGCCTGTGCCGCCCGTGCCGCCGCATAGCGCGCACGGATGCCGTGCTCGATCTTGCCGGTGATTTCGGTGACGAGTGCATCGACGTTGCCGCCCTTCAGGGCGGCATCGGCGGCGGCCACGCTTGGCTCGATCCCGCCGGCGGGCTTGATGACGCCGTCGAAGGCCACGCCCTCCGAAGCGCGATGGACTCGAACCAGCGTTTCGAAGAAGTGCATGTCGGCCAGCTGGCGGGCTTCCGGGCCCAGCTGACGCAGCTTGCGGGCCTGCGCATAGGCGCGCTTGACGGTCGCCTCCCCGGTTTCCGGTACCCACTTCAGCAGCGGGGTGATGTCGCCGGTATTGAGGGCGACGGTAGCCTGGGTGATGACCGGGCCGTCTGCCGCATCGCAGTGGGCGGAGGCGGTTCCGACCATGCCGAAGCCGAGTGCGGCGGCGACGCCGACCGCGATCACGCGTTTGTGCAAGATGGAAAAGTTCATGGAGTGCTCCTGTTGAATGGTTCGGGACGAAGCGTCGAGCCGGTACCCGCAAGTCGCGGCCCGATCCCTTCGCTGGAAACCATGGTGGGGCCTGCTGGCGGCGGCGTCGTTCGCACGCACGCATTCGAACGCCTCCAGAGCAAGACGTCATCTGCAGGATAAACAAAGGGTTGCCGGTTCGATCTTGGTCGCGACCGAAAGTCGAACCGGGCGCCTCCGCCGCTGGCCTCGCCGGAGCACGCCACCATGCCCGCGATGGCCGTCATCCCGGTACCCGCCGGAGCTGCCTTGCCACAGCGGACCGGATCACCCGCAGACGTCGCCGTGCCGCCAGATACCGCCGTTCGCCGGGATCACGCCACCGGGTGGTTTGGCCCGTCAGTCGAGCGGCGCCACCGGCGGCGACTGAACGTGGGCGGCGCGGTACTGGCTGGGGGTCATGCCGGTCGATTTGCGGAACGCCGTGTTGAAGACGGATTTCGAATTGAAGCCCGCGTCGTACATCACCTGCAGGATCGTGTCCGTGCAGGTGCGATCCGCCAGCCGGGCCTTCGCCTCTTCCAGCCGGTAGCCACTGATGAACTCGAAAAAATTCTGGTCGAAGCCCTGATTCAGCACGCGCGACAGCTCGCGCGGCGTCACGGCCAGCGCGCGGGCCAGCTGCGCCACGGTCAGGTTGGAGCCCAGATGGGGGCGCTGTTCGCGCATGTACTGCTGCAGTCGCTGCCTGAGCGCCTGATCGTCGTTGGCCACCGTCGCAGGCGGCGGCGATGCGGCTGCCGCCACGTCCTCCAGCAGCGCCGCTTCCTCGGCATCCAGTCCGCGGAAGATCACCGGTTGGCGCAATGCATTGAGCAGCAGGTAATTGACGAACACGAACCCGGTCACGCCGGCAAAGCCCACCACCCAATCCGCCTCGCCGGGACGCTTGAAGATGTGTGCGGAAAGGCAGTACAGCAAGCTCACCAGCCACACCGCGAAATAACCCAGCAGCAGCGAGCGCAGCCACGACAGCTGCTTGTTCTCGAGATCGGAAAAAACCCGCCGCAGGCCCGCACCGAAACGCGAAATGGCGCGGATGGTTGCGTACAGGTAGCCAAGCACCACGGCGTGGATGGCCACCGCCAGCAGCGGCGAAGTCAGCACACCCGGATAGTCGCGCCGCTGCAGGATCTGCAGCTTGATTGCGGTCGGCTGCTGGTAGTACTCCACGATCAACACCGCAGCGACCACCCAGAACAGCAACGTGTGCACCAGATGCTCCTTGCGCAGACGGAAACCGCGGAACATCAGCGCCTTGGCATACAGATACAGCGTGCCAGCCTGCAGCAACCCGAGCAGCGTGCCGAGATAGGCCAGCCCTGGATGGCGCAGCGTGAACCCGGTGCCGTAGAACAGGATTTCCGTCAGGCCGGCGGCAAAACTGATCAGCGTGACCACCAGCAGCCGGTTGCTGGTCGTGCGGATGTTTTCCGGCAGCAGCAGGAACGCGGCCAGCGCCAGCGCCTGGATGATGCTGGTCACCAGCAGGATGTCGATCAGCGAAAACTGCATGGCGCGCCCCTCGTCGATTCAGGCCGGATAGCCGGTGATCTGGCGGATCTTCCGGTACAGCGGCCGCAGCTGGCGGTACATGCGCAGATACACCTCGGCATACAGCTGCTGGTAGATGCGTTGCGCCTGCGGGTCGGGCTGGAACACCTGGCCGACCCGGGTCATCGCCCTGATCGCGGTCGGGAAATCCGGATGCAGGCCGAGCCCCACCGCGCAGCAGATCGCCGCGCCCAGGCCGGAGGTTTCGTAAACCTGCGGGCGTTCGGCCGGCAGGCCGAAGATGTCCGCGGTGAGCTGCATGGCCGCATCGCTTTGCGAGCCGCCACCGGAAACACGCAGCCGGGTGATCCGGGTGCCCGAGCGTCGCTCGATCTTCTCCTTGCCCTGGCGCAACGCGTAGGCGAGGCCTTCCAGGATCGCCCGGTAGACATGCGCGCGAGTGTGCACATCGCCGAAGCCGATGATCGCGCCCTTGGCCTCCAGCCCCGGATCACGGATGCCGGGTGACCAGTACGGCTGCAGCGTCAACCCCATCGAACCGGGCGGCACCGCGTTGACCAGCTCATCGAACAACACCTCCGGCTCGACGCCCAACGCCTGCGCGCGCTGCATCTCGCGCAGGCCGAACTCCTGCTTGAACCAGCTGACCATCCAGAAGCCGCGGTAAATCATCACCTCGGTATTGAAGTGATCGGGCACCGCGGCCGGATACGGTGGAATCATCGGCACCGTTTCCAGGTAGCTGCGCCGGGTGGTGTTGATGGTGGCGGTAGTGGCATAGGACAGGCAGGCCGTGTCCGGCTCGACGCCGCCAGCGCCAAGCACCTCGCAGGCCTTGTCGGCGCCGGCGGCAATCAGCGGCAGGCCTTCCGGAATGCCGGTGTGGCGGCTGGCTTCGGCACTGATGCGGCCAAGCTGCTCGCCCGGCTTGTAGAGCTTCGGCAACTGCGCACGACGCACCGGCATCGCCTGCCATTTCCAGTCGCGCGGCGCCGCCCAGCGCAGGCGCTTGTAATCGAACGGCAGGTAGGCCACGCAACAGGCCACCGAATCGACATACTGCCCGCACAGGCGCTGACTGAGAAAGCCCGACAGCAGCAGCACCTTGTGGGTCTTCGCCCAGATTTCCGGCTGCTGCTGGGCAACCCAGTTGACCTCGGCCTGGGCGCGGAAATAATCCACCGTCGCCTGCGCGCCGGCCAGCCTGAACAGCCAGCCCCACGGCCCGTTGATCCGGCCACGCACCTCGGCACGGCGCTGATCCAGCCACAGGATCGCCGGACGCAGCGGCTGGCCGTGTTCGTCGACGTTGATCACGGTGCCGCGCTGGGTGGTCAGCGACACGCCCCTGATCAGGCTGCGGTCGATGTCCAGCTGCGCCCACAGGCGCCGACAGGCCTCGCCCACGCTGGTCCAGTAATACTCCGGATCCTGTTCGGCCCAGCCCGGCTGGGTGGAGTAGTACGCCTGCAACTCGACTTTGCCCTTGCCGATCAAATGGCCGTCCAGATCGAACAGCAACGCGCGCACGCTCTGGGTGCCGTTGTCGATCGCCAGCAGGTAGCCTTGCTCGCTCATGGCTCCACGCCCTCCGCTGGTTGCCGCACTGCCACGGACTCGGGCAGGCTGTAGCAACGCCGCCAGAGTGCCAGATAGTCCTGCTGCTCACGCTGCCAGCGCTGGTCGCTCCAGCCCAGCCGCGGCTGGCACAACGCGCGGATGCGCGGCAGCTCGGCCAGCGCACCGCCGGCCAGCAGCAGGCCCAGCCGGGTTCGCCGCAGCAGCAGGTCGTCGAGGTGCAGCACCAGTTCATTGTCCGCCGCCCACGCCAACTCCGCCCACAGCGTTTCGGTCGCGCCGACCCGTTCGCTGCCGACGCTTGCCAGCAGCGCCAGCAATCCCGGCAACGCGCGCCCGTGACGCCCGCGCAGGCGTCGTTGCCGGGCCGGGCTGAGCATCGGCAACGGCAGCGGCGGGCACGGGCTGAACACCGCCGCCGGCGGGTCATCCAGCGCGCGGCCGACGAATCCGGCACACGCGCGCAGCACTTCCAGCGCGAGCGGGCGGAAGGTGGTCAGCTTGCCGCCGGCCAGCGTCACGCAGCCCGGTTCGATCCACAGTGCGTGCTCGCGGTTTTCGTCGGAGGGTTTGCGGGCTGACGCGTCGGCGCTGACCACCGGCCGCACGCCGGCCCAGGTGGACAGCACATCGCCGGCGCGGACCCGCGCGCCGGGGAACACCTGCGCGATCGCGGCGAGCAGGTAATCCAGCTCCTCGGTGCTGATGCGCGCCTCCATCTCCAGCGGGTCGTGATGATCGAGATCGGTGGTGCCCACCACGGTGGCGCCTTCCCACGGAAACACGAACACCGGCCGCCGGTCGGCGGCGTGCATGAAGCTGATGGCGTGCGCCACCGGCAGCCGCCACGCCGGCAGCAGCAGATGGCTGCCGCGCAGCGGACGGATATGCCCGGGGTGGCTCGGCTGGCGCAACTGATCCGCCCACGCCCCGGTCGCCTGGGCCACCGCCAGGCTGCGGAAACGGTACTGCCGGCCACTCTCGACGTCTTCAGCGAGCACGCCGGCGACCCGGCCGTCCGCGCGCAACAGCTCTACCACCCGCATGCCGTTCAGCGCCTCGCCACCGTCGGCGCGCGCCTCGCCGAGCACGCGCAATACCAAGCGTGCATCATCGGTCACCGCGTCAAAGAAGCGCGTGCCGCCGAGCAGGCCTTGCTGTTTCAGACCCGGTGCCAGATAGCGCAGCTGCGGCGGCGGGTAATAGCGGTGGCGGCGCTGACCGGCCAACGCGTCGTACACCGTCAGCAGGCCGCCGAAAACTTTCGGCCCAGGGAAGCCGCCACGGTAATGCGGCAGCACGAAGCTCAATGGATCGACCAGCCCGGGGGCCTCGTGCAGCAGGCGCTGGCGTTCGTGCACCGAAGCACGAGTCAGTCCGAACTGGCCCTTGGCGATGTAGCGCAGGCCGCCGTGCACCATCTTCGACGAGCGGCTGGACGTGCCCCAGGCGAAATCGCGTTGCTCCAGCAGCAGGCAGCGCCAGCCGCGCCGCGCCGCCTCGCGCAGGATGCCGGCGCCGCAGATGCCGCCGCCGACCACCAGCAGATCCCACTCCTGCGCCGCCAGCGCCGGCAGCGCATGTTCACGCCAGGCAGCGTTCCAGGCGGTGGTGCTCACGGCTGCTCGATCAGCACGCCGGGCACCAGCTGCTGCTGCGGATCGAAATGTGCGGACAACGCCCGCAGCGCGGCCATGCCCAGCGCACCCTTCTCCACCGGCAGGTACGCGGCGTGGTCGCGACCCACCCCGTGCTGATGGCTGATGGTGCCGTGCTGGCCAACGATGGCCAGGCTGGCCGCGTGCTTGAGGCGCTGCCAGCGCGCCAGCGCTTCGGCATAACTGGCGCCTGGGCGGAACACGTAGGTGGTGTACAGGCTCGAACCCTCGCCGTAGGCGTGCGACAAATGGGTGAACACGTGCACCCGTTCGCCTTCGGCGGCCAGGCCCTCGCGCAGACTGGCTTCGACCTGCTGCAGCAGGTTGTCGACGTTGCTCCAGTCGGTGGCGGTTTCCAGCGTGTCCACCACGTAACCGGCGCTCCACAGGCTGTGCCGCAGATACGGGAACCCAAAGCGGTGCGCCGCCCACTTGCGGCCCAGCACGCGGCCGGTGAACACGCCGCCGAAACCCTTCAGCAGCTTCCTGGCCTGCCGCAGCGAGGCTGCGTTCTGCACGCGGTTGCCGGTGACGCCGAAGGTGAGCATGCACTTGCCGTCACCGGCACCGCGCAGCGCCAGATACTTTTCCAGCCAGGCAATCGGCCGCGGCTGGCCGGCCAGCACCAGCTGGGTCTGTGTTTCGACCGCGCCGGACAGGCGCAACATGGACAGCGGCACGCGCGCCTGCACCAGCTGGCGGACCGCCTGCATCGCCTGGTTCCAGTCGGGCAGGAATACCGCGTAGAAATGCTCCTGCGCGGCCAGCCGGGTGATCCGCACCTTGACCTCGGAGAGGATGCCGAAGCGACCTTCCGAGCCCAGTACCAGCTCGCGCAGATCCGGCCCGGCGGCGGACGCCGGGAAGGCCGGAATCACCAACGGGCCGGCGAAGGTTTCCAGTGTGCCGCCGGCAAACAACTGCTCGATGCGGCCATAGCGCAGCGACTGCTGGCCACTGGAACGGCTGGCCACCCAGCCACCCAGCGTGGACAGCTCCCATGATTGGGGAAAATGGCCCAGCGTGTAGCCGTGTGCGCGCAACTGGCTTTCCACTTGCGGCCCGTTGGCGCCCGGGCCGAAGGTGGCGAGCAGGCTGTCCTCGTCGATCTCGAACAGCTGGTTCAGGCGTTCCAGCGACACCGTCAGCACCGGCCGCGCGGATGCTTGCGGGTTGATGTGGCCAACCACCGAGGTGCCGCCGCCGTAGGGAATCACGACCACGTCGTGCGTCCTGGCCCAGTCCAGCAGCTCGCGGACCTGCGCGGCGGTTTCCGGACAGGCGACGCCGTCGGGAAATATGCCGAACTCGCCGGAGCGCATCGCCAACCAGTCCGGCAGGCTCTGCCCGCGGGCATGCCGCACGCGCTCCTCGGCCGCCACGCTGACCAACGGATGCGCCGGCAGTCGCGAAACCGGCACCGTATCCAGCACCTGCGCCAAGCTGGCATCGGCCAGCCGTTGGCCGGGGCCCACCCGCGCGGCGAGAAACGCCTCGCCGGCGGCCGGCAAAGCCATGACGGTCGTCTCTTCGCCCCAGCCGTTCCAACGCCGCATTGCCCACTCCGAGTGCTGTCGCCGACACTCTATACTATCGCGCATGTCGCCCGGCTTTCTGCACCCCTTCGGTCTCTCGCCGTCACCCATTGCGGCTCCAGTGAACCACGATCGGAACACACGCAGTTTCCTGAAACCGAGCGGCGCGGTATTGGCCATGGGCGCGGCCGGTGCCGCCACCGGCGGATTGCATAATCCCTGCCGACGTTCCCATAGTTGCGGCCGCAACCCCACCCATGAGGACCCCCAGCACATGAAGACTGCCGCCTTGGGCTCGGCGCTTGTTTCGCTTGCCTGCCTGTTTTCCGCCACCGCCTTCGCGGCGCCTCCGACGAGCCGGGATGCGGTGAAGGTCACGCCCGACATGATCCAGACCGCGTCGGACATCCCGGCCAAGTGGGCACCGCCGCAGGCCAACTTCGACTACGTCAAGCGCGACGTGATGATTCCGATGCGCGACGGCGTGAAGCTGCACACGGTGATCATGATTCCGAAGAACGCGCACGCCCTGCCGATGCTGCTCGAGCGCACGCCTTACGACGCCAGCGGCATGGCGCCCGGCAACAGCCCGCACATGGCCGACGCGGTGTGGTCGGGCGACAAGGACTGGGCCGACGGCAGCACCATCCTGGTCTGGCAGGACATCCGCGGCAAATACAAATCCGAAGGCAAGTACATCATGACGCGCCCGCCGATGGGGCCGCTCAACCCAACCAAGACCGACGACACCACCGACGCCTGGGATACCATCGACTGGCTGGTGAAGAACATCAAGGAATCCAACGGCAACGTCGGCATGATCGGTTCGTCCTACGACGGCTGGACGGTTGCCATGGCCCTGCTCCATCCGCACCCCGCGCTGAAGGCGGCGGCGCCGGAAAGCCCGATGATCGACGGCTGGATGGGCGACGACTGGTATCACTACGGCGCGCTGCGCCAGGTGAACCTCGACTACTTCAGCGGCCAGATGAGCAAGACGGGCGAGGGCGAGAGCATCCCGCGCGAGAACTACGACGACTACACCAATTTCCTCGACGCGGGCTCGGCCGGCGCCTATGCCGAAGCCAACGGCTTCAAGCAGCTGCCCTGGTGGAACCGCTTCTCCGCGCACCCGGCCTATGACGCTTTCTGGCAGCTGCAGGCACTCGACAAGCTGCTCGTCGCGCATCCCTCCAGCGTGCCCACGATGTGGCTGCAGGGCCTGTGGGACCAGGAGGACATCTACGGCGCCGTGCATGCCTGGGAAGCACTCAAGAAGGCCGGGCACGGCGCCAACAACCATCTCGTGATGGGTCCGTGGTGGCACAGCCAGATCAACCGCGACGGCTGGGCCATGGGCCCGCTCAAGTGGCCGGGCAACACCACGGCGCAGTTCCGCCAGAACGTGATGATCCCCTGGTTCAACCACTACCTACGCGGCACGCCGCTGCCCAAGCCGCTGCCCGAGGCGATGATCTACAACCCGGTCGAGCAGCACTGGGACAGCTTCTCGAACTGGAAGCCGGCGAGCGAGCAGCAGCTCACCCCGCTCTTCCTGCAGGCCGACATGGGCCTGGGTTTCGAGCAGCCCAGGGGCGGCAGCGACAGCTACGTCGCCGACCCGGCCAAGCCGGTGCCCTACCTGCCCCGCCCGATCCCGCAGAAGAACGACCGCTGGCGTACCTGGCTGGTGCAGGACCAGCGCTTCGTCGAAAGCCGCCCCGACGTGCTCAGCTACACCACGCCGGTGCTGACCACAACCGTGAAACTCGAAGGCGCACCGATCGCCGACCTCTTCGCCCGCACCACCGGCACCGACGGCGACTTCGTGGTCAAGCTGATCGACGTCTATCCCGGCAGCGACCCGACCGATCCGGAGATGGGCGGCTACGAGCTGCCGGTGTCGCTCGACATCTTCCGCGGCCGCTATCGCCAGAGCTTCGCCGATCCCGCGCCGATCCCGGCGAACCAGGTGCAGGAATACAGGTTCCGCCTGCCCACGGTGAACTACGCCTTCAAGCCGGGCCACCGGATCATGGTGCAGATCCAGTCCAGCCTGTTCCCGCTCTACGATCGCAACCCGCAGACCTGGGTGCCCAACATTCTCTTCGCCAAGCCATCCGACTACCGCAAGGCGACGGTGACGATCGAGCATGGCGACGAAGGTCGAAGCGCGGTGCTGTTGCCGGTGGCAGCTACCCGCTGACCGGATCGCGGAAGGCCGCACGGAAACGCCCGGTTCGCGCAGCCCCGTGGACCGGGCGTTTTCATTCGGGCAACCGATGCGGTCTTTGCGCGGGCCTGGTTGTCGCCGCGATTCAACGGCTGACCTGTACCACCAGCGCCTGGGTTCGGCCGGCCACCAGCCCGGCACCGAACCGCGCGGCGATGGCCGCAAATCGAAGCACTGACCCGGCGCTCAGCCAGCATCGGGCCTCGCGGCAGACCGCCCAAGCTGCCAAAAAGTCGGGATTGAATGAAGCTGATCCCTTTCTTTAGCCATAACCAGAACGGTGACTGGCGCGATCTTGGCGCCCGCATGAAACACAGCGGCGGGTGGTCAGCGGCAAGACGGGGATCTGCTCTTCGGCGTGGCCGGGGAAGAGCCAGTGCGGGCCACTTGACTACGGACGGCGAAATGGCGACCCCTTTTTTGGACCCCTTTTTTGGGAACGGGCACTGGGAAGCAAACGCTTTCAGGCCATGGCGGAAAGAACTTCAGGCCGCCCGGTGAGCGTACGGCGGCCCTGACCGGGGCACGATCAAGACAAGCCCGAAGTGATTCAACTTCCATCCCGGTTTCGAAGGGCAGCCCGCGCGACCGGCCCGTCCGGTCAGCGGGTCATTGACCCTATCGCCCGTTGCCCACTCGCGCTACTTTGCGCGAACTCCGGGAAGACCTCCGCGATCGGCGTCTCTTCAGGCAAGATGTAGAACACCCCGCCCCGCTCGAAGGTCGGACGGATGATCTGCTCGTAGAACTCGGGCGAGACATTGATACAACCGTGCGTAATGCGGTTGTCGTCCGGCGAAGGCGATGCAAGGCGTTCGGCGCGTCGCTCGGACGGGACGCCCGTCGCGGTCGGGTGGATGGAGACTGCGGAATCGTAGTCCACCCACAGCACGCGCCCGGCGTCGATCGACGGACCGAAACCGCCCACGAAGCGACCAGCCGGCGTCGTGCGCTCCCGGGCCGGAATCTCGCGTAGTGCTAAACCGGCGACGCCGGGCGCCGAATGATCGCCGACCGCCGATCCGAAGAGCGCAGGGGCCGCGCCACGAAGCCGGCCGTCGCCGCCGAAAACCAGGACCTGTGCGGCGGCCTTGTCGATGACCGCGAATGGATAGCCTAGGTTGTCCCTGACGGCGACAACCCAGCCCGCGAGCGCGATCACCGTCCCGGACACCTTCTGGCTTGGCGGAAGCTGGTCGACGGCGGCGACCGGTTGCGCGGCGGTCTCCTCGGCGCTGGCCGCGCCGAAACTCGCGAACGCCAGCGCAAGTGCCAGTGCGCCACGAACGGCCCGGATCGCAGGGTATGGGCAGGTGCGGATGGGACGGCTCCTTGAAACCAAGATTGGGTGCAGACAAGGGATCCGGTGGCCAGCAAGGGCCACCGAATTCCGGTTCAGCCGTTCATCGCGAAGCGCGACTAACCGCGCGGCACGCGGCGCGGCGCCGTTTCGAGCTGCTTGACGCGGCCTTCCAATTGATCCAGCCGCTGGTTGGCCTGCTGCGCGGACTGATTGGCGGATTCGGCGCTCTGGGCCGCGCTCTGCACCTTCGTATCGAGTTGATCGAGGCGCGAGTTGACCCGCACGAAGTCGTCTTTGTAGGCGCAGGCGCCAAGGCCCCAGCTGGCGACGATCGCCACGCCGAGCAGACGCGCCATCGCCAGGTGTCGTTTGGTCAGAGACATTTCCTATCTCCCTCGTCTGGTATCGGAAATAAAGCGGCCTGCTTGCCCGCCTCCCGGCCCGCCTCCGGTAACGCCGGAATACATCCCTGCGTGTGAAGATGAGGTTGAATCCCAAGGCGTGGCCTGGACCAAGGCCAAAGGTGGTCCAGTTCATTTTCCTACAGCCGGACGGGGTACTTGGCTGCGCGCTTGACGGAATCCAACGGCAGCCGTGTCGTGTCGCCATGAGCATGCTGAGCCGACTCATCCCAGCGGACGCCCACCATGGCCAGACTGCCACGACTTGACCTGCCGGGCATCCCGCAACACGTCGTGCAACGTGGCAATGATCGGCAGGCATGCTTCGCTACCAACGTCGATTACGGACAATACCTGCAGGAACTAGGCGAAGCCGCGCTCAAGCATGACTGCGCCGTACATGCCTTCGTACTGATGACCAACCATGTCCACCTGCTTGTAACGCCATCCGGCACGGGTGCCATTTCCCGCATGATGCAAGCGGTTGGGCGTCGCTACGTCGGCAGCTTCAACGCACGCTGTCAGCGTACCGGCACATTGTGGGAGGGCCGATTCAAGGCCGCACTGATCGACTCGGAGCGCTACCTGATGGCCTGTTATCGCTATATCGAGCTCAACCCTGTCCGAGCCGGCATGACCATCATGCCCGGGGATTACCCGTGGTCGAGCTACGCCCACAATGCATGGGGAAAACAGCATCCACTGATCACCCCGCACCAGGAATATCTCAATCTGGGATCCGATCCAGCCGCACGCCAAACGGCCTATCGCGAACTGATCCGCGAGCTCCTGGACGAACCACAGCTCATCGCCTTGCGCCAACACACCCAGCAACAACGTGCCTGGGGCAGCGACCGTTTCCGCCAACAGATCGAAGCACTAACCCAGCGAGCCGTCAGCGTCCGACCGCGCGGCCGGCCACCGAAGCCACCCGAAACATTGGAAAAATGAACCTGACCCCTTTTTTCGAAATGAACCTGACCCCTTTTGTTTTGTCAACTGAACCCTCTCCTTTAGAAGCGAAACGGAGCCCGTTATTGCCCGGTTATGGGCGGTAAGTGAATCTGGCCCCGTTTTCTGCCTCTCTCCAAAACATGATCCGGAACGGCCGACGTCCCCACGATTCCAGTAGCGGTCGGGTTTAGAGCCCGGGGTTGATCTGACCCTTCCCCACGGAAAATGAACCTGACCCCTTTTTTAGACCCCTTTTTTAAGGCTTAATTCCCTCCGCCCCCATTTTTTTGTGACCCCTTTTGTTTTAAAAACCAGGATTAAATGAACCTGATCCCTTTGTTTAGCTATCGCCCAATTTATCGAAATCTAGATCGTATAGATTCCTAATTCTAATTTTGTTTAGCTCACTCATGTCCCAAAATTTACGCAAAACTCGGATAGTTTTATCCCTTACCTTTTCATATCGCTCATCCAGACTCATATTTACGAAAAGCAGTCCATACTTGATCTTTGAATGCAATTCGTCTGGAGATGAATTGATCCATTCAGTAATGTCTTCTTCCGTGCACACCTCCAATGAAACGATATCCTCGTTGGACCAAGATCGCTCCAGAGCAATATGCCCAGCGGCAACGTCTATTGTCGGAATTATATTATTTAACGTCTTTTGGATTGATATAGCCTCCCGTAAAACTTTAGACCGAAAAGACCTAACAGGAAAAGGATTCCGTGCTGCAGCCGCAACGCTGCCAACCGTCCTCTTCAAATAGCTATTTGAGAGATCGGAAAATTCGACCCCCAAGTCCTCGAAAATATGGAATGCGCTATCTACGTCCTGCGGCGACAAGTGATCCCCGTGAGCTTCAATCACTCCTCTGAGACCATCCACGAATAGTTGCTGGTTAGGGTTCAGGCTATCCGAATATAGATCCCAGACCTTACGAAGCGCTGAGGAGGCAGCGGAGGCATTCAGGTCATTACTATATTTTTCCCGAAACGGCGCCAATGCGTCAGGCGTCCAAATACCGGTTAAAAGATACTCTACGATGAGAGAATCGTAGCCCTCAGAGGAAAACCCCAAAAGGTCGACGGCGCCCGCCCACTTTTTCTCCCATTCCTCTTTTACCTTTTTTTCTTTGTCGTCGAATGCTGACGCCATCCACGATTGCTCACTAGCCAATACAGGAAGCTTTTCCTGCGGCACCAATGATGATGAATCGAAGCGCGCCCAGGTAAAAATTGCGACGTGCGCAATCACATCTTGAATAAATGCCGCGTCCGCATGTTTGATTTCGGACCAAATTTGACGAGCGAGGTATGCAAATTTTTTTATTACTCTGATATTACATATTTCCAGCTTGATCAGGACAGGCTTAGCAATCGCTGCAAAGTCATCTGAGCCCAAGCCTATGCCCGCAGAACGATCTGGATCACTGCTAAATTTTAGCTCAACATCAAAAACTTTTTCCCTGTAATAGTCGAAAACCTTCTTATCGTCCCCGAGCGCATCTTCGTTGCAGAGAACTATGACTTTGCAATTCTTTTGACGTGCCAGGTCATCAACAGTTCCCAGTACATCCCTAAGCGACACACTTTCCGACCTTCTTTCTAGGTCGTCAATAACAATCAGCGAATTTACGACTAATACATAATTGCCGTGAGAAAGTAATGATCCGATTCCACCAATCCATGGAATATTGATCTGGCCGGCTTTGGTTCCCACGAGACTGGTCATTTTACCAATTTTAGATTTTTTGATTTGAAGATACAGATCGACGTAGTGCTTCTTTTCCTTGTCTTTTAATAGAGGAATGGATCCAGAAAATATTTTCTCCTGAACGACGTCAATGGTCTTTTTACCAAAAAGAGAAATATACGATTTGGCGATAATTTCTGAAGTTTTGGAAAAATCGTAACCTGCAATGAAATCGTTTACCGCATAAGTTTTACCCACACCCCAAGGACCATATATCAGGAGAGTCTGTTGGCCAGCATCCCCCAGAAATTCGCGAATCATGTGATATATTTTCACACCACTCATTCTGACCTCGCTTATTTCTGAAGTGATCAACATTATTATATCAAGAAATTAATTAGCGCCGTTACATCGCCCTATAATTCGTGAGCATTTTTACAATGAAATTGCCCGTGGCGAAAATATCGACGCTGCCGGCAAATCAATAATCAATGCCGACAAAACGACCCACCTACATATTCCTCCGATACTCCCCCCCAACTTCGTAGAGCGCATGACTAATCTGCCCCAACGAGTTGTACTTCACCGCCTCCATCAACTGCTCGAACACATTCTTCCGCTCCCGCGCCGTGTTCTGCAAGGTCCGCAAGCTCTCCGGCGCTAACGCATTCCGTGAATCACCATACGTCTTCACATGGGCAATCTGCGCCCCCTTCTCCTCGGGCGTCGACCGAATCAGCTCGATCTCGGTCGCAATCTCCCCGCCATGATCCTTCGGCAGGAACGTATTCACGCCGATCAACGGCAACGAGCCATCATGCTTCTTGTGCTCGTAATACATCGACTCTTCCTGGATCTTGCCGCGCTGGTACATGGTGTCCATCGCGCCGAGCACGCCGCCGCGCTCGCTGATCGCCTCGAACTCCCTGTACACCGCTTCCTCGACCAGGTCGGTGAGCGTGTCGACCACGTAGCTGCCCTGCCACGGGTTCTCGTTGAAGTTGAGGCCGAGTTCCTTGTTGATGATCATCTGGATCGCCACCGCGCGGCGCACGCTTTCCTCGGTGGGCGTGGTGATGGCTTCGTCGTAGGCGTTGGTGTGCAGGCTGTTGCAGTTGTCGAACAGCGCGTACATCGCCTGCAGCGTGGTGCGGATGTCGTTGAACTGGATTTCCTGGGCGTGCAGCGAGCGGCCTGACGTCTGGATGTGGTACTTCATCATCTGGCTGCGTGCGCTGGCGCCGTAGCGCTCGCGCATGGCGCGGGCCCAGATGCGGCGGGCGACGCGGCCGATGACGGTGTATTCCGGGTCCATGCCGTTGGAGAAGAAGAAGCTCAGGTTCGGCGCGAAGTCGTCCACCTTCATGCCGCGCGCGAGGTAGTACTCGACGATGGTGAAGCCGTTGCTCAGGGTGAAGGCGAGCTGGCTGATCGGGTTGGCGCCGGCTTCGGCGATGTGATAACCGCTGATGCTCACCGAGTAGAAGTTGCGCACATGGTGGTCGACGAAGTACTGCTGGATGTCGCCCATCATGCGCAGCGCGAATTCGGTGGAGAAGATGCAGGTGTTCTGCGCCTGGTCTTCCTTCAGGATGTCGGCCTGCACGGTGCCGCGCACGCGGGTCAGGGTGTCCTTCTTGATGCGCGCGTAGGTTTCGGCATCGACCAGTTCGTCGCCGGACACGCCCAGCAGGCCCAGCCCCAGGCCGTCGTTGCCGGTGGGCAGCTCGCCGAGGTATTGCGGGCGCTGGCGACCTTCGTAGAGCTTGGCGATCTTCTTTTCGGCGGCGGCCCAGCGCGCGTCGTCCTCGCGCAGGTATTTCTCCACGTTCTGGTCGATGGCGGTGTTCATGAACATCGCCAGGATCATCGGCGCGGGGCCGTTGATGGTCATCGACACCGAGGTGCTGGGCGCGCTCAAGTCGAAGCCGGAGTACAGCTTCTTCATGTCGTCCAGGGTGGCGATGTTGACGCCGGAGTTGCCGATCTTGCCGTAGATGTCCGGGCGCGGCGCGGGGTCTTCGCCGTACAGGGTGACCGAGTCGAACGCGGTGGACAGGCGCGTGGCGGCGCCGCCCTGGCTCAGGTAATGGAAGCGGCGGTTGGTCCGCTCGGGCGTGCCTTCGCCGGCGAACATGCGGGTGGGGTCTTCGCCGCTGCGACGGTACGGGTAGACGCCGCCGGTGTACGGGTAGTGGCCGGGCAGGTTTTCCTTGCCGAGGAAGGTGACGAGTTCGCCCCAGTCCTTCGATTTCGGCGGGGAGACCTTCGGGATCTTCTGGTGGCTCAGCGATTCGCGGTAGTTGTCGACGCGGATGACCTTGTCGCGCACCTTGTATTCGTTGACGTCGGCGGTGACCGAGGCGTACAGCGCGGGCCAATCACGCAGCTGGTGGATGGCTTCGTGGCTGAGTTCCTTCAGCGCGGCGTTGTAGCGCTGGCGCAGGAGCAGGAGGCTGCGGTCCACTCCGTGCTCGTTATTCCGGCGCAGGCCGGAATCGCTCTTTTGCTGGTCGTCCGCAGGTGATGCGATCCCGGCCTGCGCCGGGATGACGGACTGGGAGGTTGGCGGAGTTTGCAAATCGGCGCTGCGGTACAGCTCCAGCGGGCGCGGCAGCTTGTCGTCGCCCAGTTCCTTCAGCGACTCGTAGTAGTGCTGCGCCTTGCTGGCGTATTCGGCCTGGGTTTCGATGCCCTTGTTGATGGCGCGACCCTGCTCGGCGATCTCGGCGAGGTAGCGCACGCGGCTGCCGGGGATCAGCACGGTGGCGCGCGGTTCCTTCAGGGTGGTGTCGAGCTGCGGCGTCCACTTCTCCGCGGGCAGGTGCAACTTCTCGCGCATCAGGCGGCACAGGTTGGCGAACATCCAGGTCACGCCCGGGTCGTTGAACTGGCTGGCGATGGTCGGGTAGACCGGCACGTCCTCGTCGGCCACCTTGAACGCGGTGTGGTTGCGCTTCCACTGCTTGCGCACGTCGCGCAGCGCGTCCTCGGCGCCGCGCTTGTCGAACTTGTTCAGCACCACCAGGTCGGCGAAGTCGATCATGTCGATCTTCTCCAGTTGGCTCGCGGCGCCGTAGTCGCTGGTCATCACGTAGACCGGGAAGTCGACCAGGTCGACGATTTCCGAGTCGCTCTGGCCGATGCCGGCGGTTTCGACGATCACCAGGTCGTACGGCTGGCTCTTCAGGAAGTCGATGCAGTCGTGCAGCACCACGCTGGTGGCGGCGTGCTGGCGACGGGTGGCCATCGAGCGCATGTAGACGCGATGGGACCGGAGCGAGTTCATGCGGATGCGGTCGCCCAGCAAGGCTCCGCCGGAACGGCGACGCGTCGGATCGACCGCGAGCACGGCGATGCGCATGTGCGGGAACGCATGCAGGAAGCGCAGCAGCAGTTCGTCCACCACCGACGACTTGCCGGCGCCGCCGGTACCGGTGAGGCCGAGCACGGGGGTGTGCTTGCCGGCCAGCTTCCACTGCTTGCGCTGGTGTTCGAGCTCGCCGTCGCCGAGCTTGCCTTCCTCGATGGCTGAGAGCATGTGGCCGATCGTGATCTCGTCGTCGATGTCGACCTTGGGCAGTGCGTTGGTCTCGGAACTGGCACGCTTCGCGGCGGCGTTCCCGGCGCGCTGCACCACGTCCTCGATCATGTGTACCAGGCCCATGTGCATGCCGTCGTTGGGGTGGTAGATGCGCTCCACGCCGTAGGCTTCCAGCTCGCGGATCTCTTCCGGCGTGATGGTGCCGCCGCCGCCGCCGAACACGCGCACGTGGCCGGCGCCGCGCTCGCGCAGCATGTCGACCATGTACTTGAAGTACTCGACGTGGCCGCCCTGGTAGGACGACAGCGCGATCGCGTCGGCGTCTTCCTGCAGCGCGGCGCGCACCACGTCCTCCACCGAGCGGTTATGGCCGAGGTGGATCACCTCCGCGCCCTGCGACTGGATGATCCGCCGCATGATGTTGATCGCCGCATCGTGGCCATCGAACAGGCTGGCCGCGGTGACGAAGCGCAATGGGGTGGTTTCCGTCTGCGGGGCGCTGGCGGGGACATGCTTGGCGGGGGAACTCATGGCAACTCCGGACATCGTGTGCGATCAACTGGTCGATTCTAATGGGGATCGGCACCAAGGGCTTGCTGCAGCGCGTACCTGAGCGTATGGATGCGATGATCCCGACAGTCCTCCGGACGCGCCCGGGCAGGCTGACGCAAGCCGCAGTTTGCTTGCATACTCGGCATCGGCGATGCGGCGTCCACTGGAAGCCGGGCCAAGGGGCAAGTCACGAAATGGGGAAGGGGCCACCGTGTCCGGCATGGCGTTGTCGAGCGCAGACGGATGCGTGGCTGCCGAAAACGGCCAGGACAACACCGGAACCATCGGACCCGATTGCCTGCGCCTGCCGCGCAGGACTGATCGAGTTCAACGCAACCTAAGGAAAGCACGCATGAAGAAAGCACTGTTGGGCGCACTCCTCGCCATGGCGACGATGGTCGCCCAGGCAAGCTCCACCACGGACGTCGAGTCCTCTGCCGTCGTCAGCGGAACCATCGTGCTCGCCAAGGACGGCACGGTGCAGACTGCGGTCATCGACGACGGGGCCAAGTACGGGCAGCCCATCGCGGACCTGGTGCGCAAGGCCGCATTGCAGTGGCGCTTCCAACCCGTGCTGCGCGACGGCGAGCCGGTGCTTGCCAAGAGCAGCATGCATGTCCGGGTGGTGCTCAGGAAAATGCCCGACGGCAACTACGATGCGCGCATCAAGGGCGCCACGTTCGGCGACAGCAACACGGACTCCACCGACACGCTGCGCGATACCGAAGGCCGCAAGAAAATCCCGCCGCAATATCCCCAGGCAGCGGTCCGCGGCCGCGTGCAGGGAACGGTGTACCTGGCGCTGCGCGTGGATCGCAGCGGCCGCGTGGTCGAAGCCGTCGCCGAGCAGGTCAACCTCAGCAACACCGGCCCGGACCGCGTAGTCAGGCAATACCGCGAGATCCTGGCCGAGGCGGCCCTCAAGGCGGCGCGCCAGTGGAGCTTTGCGATCCCCACGACGGGCCCGCTGGCACGGCAAGACAGCTGGACGGCGCATGTTCCGGTCAACTACAACTTGAACGCGCTGGGTGCACCCAAGCCCGATCGCACCTGGGTGAGCTATATCCCCGGGCCGTACACGCCGGCGCCCTGGGTCGACAAGCCCGACATGAACGCAGCCGATGCCCTCGCCGACGATGCCGTGCGGACCGACGGCGCAGGCCCGACCCTGCTCTCCCCGCTCAACCACGGCTGACACACGGCAGCTTTCGGCTATTCGGCCGGGTGCTGTCGCCCGGCCATCGCAGGTGGACCTGCGCCAACCAGGGTTCTAAGAACTTATCCGTAAATAA
>NZ_AJXW01000024.1 GCF_000264375.1 Rhodanobacter thiooxydans LCS2 | reverse complement strand
ACTTCAAAGTTGAATCCGCCGAGTCGTGATTTGCCTATGTCGCGATCAGGGCGGCTGGGTTCTACCCCGTTTCCGCGGAAGTGAAGGAACAAACCGTGTAGACGATCGGGGGGAGCTTCCGAGGAGCCGACGGTCACGCAGACAGACCTGCGAAGTAGTGCTCCATCCGTCAAACTTACTCCTTCGGTAATCCCCCCACTTTTCCCTTCCCACGGCCGATGCCCTCCTCGGCCATCGCCTTGAACCGGTTCAGTGACTGCATCCACAGCGCGTTGCGCTCGGCTTCGTGCTCGCTGCCGGCGTCGGGCACGCGGTTGATCGGGATGTGCATCGGCGCGGCGCCGAGTTCGGGGGGCCAGTTGCATGCTGCTGAAGTAGAGCTTGTTGTAGCCGGACTTCGCGTTGATGCGATCGATCATCGCACCGATGTCACGTTGTAGTGCAGCCGGCGAGAACAGCGAGCCGCTGCTTTACGTGCGCGGCACCAGATGCAGCAGGGTGACGCTGACCAAGAGTGGGTGGCGCTGGCGGAGCAGGCCGGTGGCCGAATGGCATGGCGCGGCTGGATCTCGCCGCGGGAGACGCCGGCGCGGCCATCGGTTAGGCTGGCGCGACCGCCGGGGAGAGCGGTCGGCATGGGGATGCCGCCGGGCGGTTTCCTTCCACTGACTAGGGGGTTGTATGGGTACTTCTTCGTTGGCCGCGCTGGCCGGCATGGGGCTGTTCGCGATGCTGGTGATTGTCGTCGTGGCGATGCTGCTCGCCGCGCTGGTGCTGAGCGTGTCGTTCCGTCTGGTGGTCGGCTACATGCCGTCCTACCCGCGGGCGCTGGGTGCAGTGGTATTGACCTGGATCGCCACATTCGTGGCGATGGCGATCGTGGGAATGGTTTCCTCCGCAGGTTCGGGCGAATTCCTGTCGCTGGTGGTGCAGTTCCTGGTAGGTGCCGCCATCGTGAATTATTTGCTGCTTTCGCAGAACGGCAGCCCGATCGGCTACGGCAAGGCCTGCGTAGTGCAGCTGATCTCTCTGGTGATCTTCATCGTGCTGGCGCTGATCGCCGGCGCCGTCATGGCGGTGTTCTTCGGCAGCATGCTGGCTCACGCATGAGCCTGCGCGAGGGGCGGAGCGATCCGCCTCTCGCGCCTTGGACAGGCTTTCAGGCCAGGCTGGTGGCCACGCCGAAGCTGATCGCCATGATCACCGCCACCGCCATGCAGGCGCTGCCGGGGCGGATGCGGCGGGCGTCGATGCGCGGCACCAGCCGCCACAGCAGGACACAGCCAATCAGCATGTCCAGCACCAGCATCCAGCGCAGCAGGCCGGAGCTCAGCAGCGCGGCGTAGGGCGGATGCAGGTGGCCTTCGTACGCGGCCACGCCGACCACCAGCAACAGGCCGAGCAGGGTCCACAGCAGGCAGGCGAGATAGATGCGGTTGAACACCACCGCGCAACGCTCGGCCCAGCGCAATACGGACCAGCCGACCAGGGCGAACACCAGCGCAGCCATGCTGCTGTACAGCACCCACCAGAGCAGGCTGCTGATCACGGTAAGCACAGTGGTCATGTGACTTGCTTGAACCCCAGTTTGCGCAGCAGCTTGGCCATCAGCCAGGCCGGGCCGATCAGCAGGTAGGAAAGGTCGGTGAGAAAGCTCGGCTTGCGCCCTTCGAACTGGTGCCCGATGAACTGGCCGATCCAGGCCACCACGAATACGCCGAGCGCGAGCCAGCCCAGCTGCGCGGCACCGAGTTGTCCATACAGGAAATTGGTGAGCAGGCCGAACAGGGCAAACACGAGCAGCAGGCCGACCGCCAGCCGGTGCGACCGCTTCCAGTACCAGTAGAACGCCAGCACCATCACCAGCACCGCCCACGAGCCGGGGCGCAGCGCGGTGAACGGCACCGGGATGGCCCACAGCAAGGCGATCACCGACCACACGATCGGCGGCACGCAGAACCAGTGGAACACCTGGTTGGTCGGGTTCCGGTGGTCGCCGCTGTAGCTGTCGAGCCAGTCCTGCATGGTGCGCATGAGCGTTCCCCCGATGGAACCTTCAGTCGAGCCGGATACCGGCCAGTCGCTGCAGCGCCTCGGCGTACTTGGCAGCGGTGCGCGCGATCACCTCGTCCGGGATCACCGGGCCGGGCGCGGTCTTGTTCCAGTGCTGCGTTTCCAGCCAGTCGCGCACGAACTGCTTGTCGTAGCTGGGCGGGCTGATGCCCACGCGGTAATCGTCGGCCGGCCAGAAGCGTGAGGAATCCGGCGTCAGCATCTCGTCCATCACGTACAGCTTGCCGCTGGTGTCGGTGCCGAACTCGAACTTGGTGTCGGCGATGATGATGCCGCGCTCGGCCGCGTAGGCGGCGGCCCAACGGTAGATCGCCAGCGTCGCATCGCGCACTTTTTCCGCCAGCTCGCGCCCGACCTTGTCGACCATCACGTCGAAGCTTACGTTCTGGTCATGGTCGCCCACCGCGGCCTTGGTCGAGGGCGTAAAGATCGGTGCGGGCAACTGCTGCGCCTGCTTCAGGCCGGCGGGCAGCGCGATGCCGCACAGCGAGCCAGTGGCCTGGTAGTCCTTCCAGCCGGAGCCGATCAGGTAGCCGCGCGCGATCGCCTCCACCGGCACCGGTTTCAGCCGCCGCGTCACCACCGCGCGCTTCTCGTAGAGCTTCAGGTCGGTGCCGGGCGGCAGCACCTCGGCCAGCGGCACGTCGAGCAGGTGGTTCGGCACCAGGTGCGCGGTCTTGCCGAACCAGAAGTTGGAGATCTGGGTAAGCATCTCGCCCTTGCCCGGGATCGGGTTCGGCATCACCACGTCGAACGCCGACAGCCGGTCCGTGGCAACCATCAGCAGCCGATCGTCGGACAACGCGTAGACATCGCGCACCTTGCCGCGGTGGATCAGCTCAAGGCCGGGCAGGTTCGATTGCGGCAGGGTGGTGGGCACGACGGCGGGTTCCACGTGGCGGGCAAGCGCCCATTCTAGCCGCTGCGGCGGTGGCGCCGGAAACGCCGCCTCGGGGAATCCGGGTGCGCTGCTAGAATTGGCGACCTGTGGCCCCCATTGGTTGCCGATGCAAACCTTATTGACCGCGGCGCTGTGCCTGCTCGCCGCCTTCCCGCTCCGTGCGCAGACGCCGGCGTCGCCGACCCGGCTGGGCTTGTGCGCGGCCTGCCACGGCGCCAGCGGCCACGCCAGCATGCCCGGCGTGCCGCACCTGGCCGGCCAGCGGCTGGATTACCTGCGCGACGCGCTGAAGCAATACCGCGACGGCCGGCGCAACACCCCGGTGATGCGCGCCGCGATCGGCCCGGTCGGCGACGCCGAGCTCGACGCGCTGGCCCGCTGGTACAGCGCGCAGGCGCCGCAGGGCACGCCATGAGCTACACCTACACGCTGTGGTTCGCCTTTTTCGGCCTGCTCATCGGTCACCTGCCCGGCGCCGTCACCGGTGCGGTGATCGGCTTCGTCTTCGACAACCTGCGCTACAGCCAGCGCAAGAACGCCACGCCGGAAGCCGGCGGCTTCATCGGCCCGCTGTTCACCCTGCTCGGTGCGGTGGCGAAATCCGACGGCCGCGTATCGGAGCAGGAGATCGCGATCGCCGAACGGCTGATGACGCGCATGGGCCTGGACGCCGAGCAGCGCAGGCAGGCGGTGACCAGCTTCAACGTCGGCAAGCAGCCGGAGTTCGACGTCACCCCGACCATCGCCGCGCTGCGCAACTGGGTCGGCCTGCGCCGCGACCACGCCTTCCCGGTACTCGACGTGGTGATCGAGACGGTGCTGGCCGAGGGCAACCCGCCGCCGGAGAAGATGGCAATCCTGCACCAGCTGGCGTTCGCGCTGCGTATCAGCGACATGGAGCTGATGGCGCTGATGGCGATGAAGGGTTACGCCTGGAACGCCGGCGCGGGCGGATCGCGCGGTTACGGCGGCGGCCAGGCCTACGGCAACGCTGGCGGCTACGTGCCGCCGCAGCGCACCGCCCAGGGGCCAGACCCGTACGCGGTGCTCGGCATCGACCGCAACGCCGACGACCGCGCGGTGAAGCGCGCCTATCGCAAACTGATTTCCGAACACCACCCCGACCGCCTCGGCGACCTGCCCGAAGACATGCGCAAGCGCGCGGAGGCACGCGCCAGCGAGATCAACGCGGCGTACGACCGCATCAAGGAAATGCGCGGCTTGTAGGAGCCCGCTGGCGGGCGATGCTCTTGCTCTGAATCTCCAGAGCAAAAGCATCGCCCGCCAGCGGGCTCCTACAATAGGCATCTTCGACCTTTCGGTATCAGCCATGCCCAAGCAATCCCCGATCATCGCCCCGTCCATCCTCGCTGCCGATTTCGCCCGGCTCGGCGAGGACACCGCCGCCGCGCTCGCCGCCGGTGCCGACTGGGTGCATTTCGACGTGATGGACAACCATTACGTGCCGAACCTCACGATCGGCCCGATGGTGCTGCAGTCGCTGCGCAAGTACGGCGTCACCGCGCCGGTCGATGTGCACCTGATGGTCAAGCCGGTCGACCGCATCGTGCCGGACTTCGCCAAGGCCGGCGCCAGCCTGATCAGCTTCCATCCGGAGGCGAGCGAGCACATCGACCGCACGCTGGGCCTGATCAGGGAATCGGGCTGCCAGGCCGGGCTGGTGTTCAACCCGGCCACGCCGCTCGACTACCTCGACTACGTGATGGACAAGCTCGACCTGATCCTGATCATGTCGGTGAACCCGGGTTTCGGCGGGCAGAAGTTCATCCCCGGCGCGCTGGAAAAACTGCGCCAGGCGCGGGCGCGCATCGACGCCAGTGGCCGTGCGATCCGGCTGGAGATCGACGGCGGCGTCACCGCGCAGAACATCGGCGCGATCGCCGCGGCCGGCGCCGACACCTTCGTGGCCGGCTCCGCGATCTTCCACGCGCCGGATTACCGTGCCGAGATCGCCGCCATGCGCAAAGCGATCGCTTGAGCATTCCCGCCGCCATGCGCAAGGCGATCGGCTGAGCACCAGCCTTCGGCGGCGCTTGCCGCAAACCATCCACGCATAAAAGTCCCGACGCAGTAAACGGCTGCGCCGGGACAAACGTCGTCGGAGACGTGTGAGGAGACACCATTGATTGGTGTGCCGGCACGACTGCTTCGCAGGGAGGGTGGTCTGCCGTCGTGCCGGCGCGTTCCATGGCAAGGGGAACGGTACCAATCAGTACTACTGACCGGGGTGATCCGGTTTGGTTCCCGCAGATTCCTGAACGGGGCCGATGCCACGACCCGGCGCGGTTCCCGGCCGAAAAATCCCCTCGCGAGGAGGGGAAACCAACCACCATGCGGGACGGGCGCGGTGGTCGCGCTACAGCGGTTGCCAGTCGGGATCGGGCTGCGCTTGCCCCGCATCCGGCGCGACTCCCTTCGCGCCGGATGCACCGCCGTCTTCCACGGAGAGGAGATCGAACGGGTACGGGTCGAAACAGGATGTGTCCATGGCACTCGCCTCAGAGGCTGAGCAGCAGCCCGAGCAGCAGCGCGCCGATCGCCAGCACGGCGCGCAGTGGCTCGAAGCCGTGCAGTTCGGCGTTGGGATCGCGGTCGGGGGATTCGGGCTGTGACATCGTTGAACGCCCTGCGGATGGCTTGATGCTCATCAAACCGCCGCCGCGGGCGCTGGCGCCGGCGGAATCGGGCCGGGCGGCTGTCGCCGTGTGGCAAAACACGGGCAGCTGCGCCACACGGCTTGCGTACGCGCGATTCGCATAGCACGCTGCGCGCACCACTACAGGGAGCGCGCCATGGGCCGCAGCATTGCCATCGTCGAGGACGAACCGTTGATCCGTGCCAACTACGTCGAGGCCCTGAACCGCTTCGGCTACGACGCGCGCGGCTACGGCTCGCGCCGGGAAGCCTCCGGCGCCTTCGCGATGCGCCTGCCGGAGCTGGTGATCATCGACATCGGCCTGGGCGACGAGCCGGAGGGCGGCTTCGACCTGTGCCGCGAGCTGCGCGCAAAATCCGCCACGCTGCCGATCATCTTCCTCACCGCGCGCGACTCGGATTTCGACGTGATCTCCGGCCTGCGCCTGGGCGCCGACGATTACCTTTCCAAGGACACCAGCCTGCACCAGCTGGCTGCGCGCATCGCCGCGCTGTTCCGCCGCATCGAGTCGCTGAAGGTGCCGGCCAGCAGCGAGACGGTGATCGAGCACGGCCCGCTGAAGCTGGAATCCGAGCGCATGCGCATCACCTGGAACGGCGAGGAGGTCCCGCTCACCGTTACCGAATTCTGGATGGTGCACACGCTGATCCGCTTCCCGGGCCACGTGAAGAACCGCGACCAGCTGATGCGCGAGGCGGAGCTGGTGGTGGACGACGCCACCATCACCTCGCATATCAAGCGCATCCGCAAGAAGTTCATCGCGGTGGCGCCGGAGTTCGACGCGATCGAGACGGTGCATGGCGTGGGCTACCGGTGGAAGCCGTGAGGCGACGCCTGCTGCTGGCGTTGGCGTGCTTGCTGTTTGCCGTCGCGGCGCCGGCCGCCGCCCAGGACGACGGCGTGCTGGCGCGCGGCGCCCGCGACGGCAACGCGCCGGCCTGGGCCATCAGCGCCGCCACACCGGCCGGCTGGACGCGCGACTGCTGCACCTACGCGCGCGCGATTGGCGTCAACGCCGTGCTTTACCAGGGCGAGTGGAGCGGCAAGCCGCAGCGGGTGATGGTGCTCAACGTGTGGCCGCGCCAGCTGGGCACGCTGGCCGACGAGGTGCAGGCCGATCGCAAGCGCTACCTGCAGCGCGACCCCGCCGGCAAGACCTCCACCTTCGCCGTGCGGCATCCGGTCATGCCGTGCGAGGCTTCGGTCTACCAGGGCAGCGATCGCATCGACGACGTGCTGGTGTTCTGCGACCCCGGCGTGGCCAGCGGGGTGCGGTTGAGCTGGTCGATGGCGTTCGACGACGCTGACCCGTCACGCCGCGCGCTGCTCGACGACTTCATGCGCGTGGTGGTGGCCACGCGCTGGGCGAAGGACACGGCGCCGGCGCATGGCCGCTGATCGTCGGCGCCGATGACACTGCGCCGCAAGCTGCTGCTGGTCGCGCTGTGCACGCTGGCGCTGCCGGTGGCCGGCTGGCTGTACGTGCGGCAGATGGAAACGCTGCTGCGCGAGGGCCAGGCGCAGGCGCTGCTGGCATCGGCAAATGCGGTGGCGCGCAGCCTGGTGGTGACCGGCGCGGTGGCGCCGGCACCGGGCCGTGGCTGGTACGTGCAGCAGGCGCCGAATCCGATCACTGTGGACGGCTATGGCGACGACTGGGCGCCGCTGACGCCGTGGAGCCAGCCATTGGGCGCGCACGGCAAGCTGCTGCTGGCCGTGGACGACGACGGGCTGTACCTCTACGCCGACGTGCGCGACACCCGGCGCACCCGCGCCGACGCCGACGATGCGAACGCGCTGGCGGCCGATCACCTGATCCTCGTGCTGGGCAACGCGGAAGGCCGGCGCCGCTACCTGCTGGCCAGCGCGGCGCCTGGCCCGCTCACCGCGCGGCCGCTCGATCCTCCGGTGGAGGGTCTGCCCGAGCTGATCGCCGCGCAGTGGCAGGAAGACGGCAGCGGTTACCGGGTCGAGTTGCGCCTGCCGCATGATCTCAAGCTGCGTACGCTCGGCGTTGGCGTGTACGACGCGGCGGCGGGCGGCGACCGGCTGGCCGCCGACACGCGGCCGCTGCTCGGCTATTCGGACAAGCTTGCCGGCGAACTGGCACAGCTGGTGCCCGACCGCGTGCAGGCGCGCGTGCTGGCTCCGCAGGGTTGGCTGCTGGCGCGCAGCGGGCGGCTGAACACGATGCCCGGCAGCGACGGCCAGCCGGGCTGGTTCGCCGCGCTGGTCTACCGCTCGCTGCTGGCGACGCGGCTGGAGGATGCGAACCTGTGGGCGCAGGACGTGCCGCGGCTGGACACCCGCGAAGTGGCGGAGGCGGGTGCCGGCCAGCCGGTATCGGTGTGGCGCAGCGGCGAGGAGCGCGGCAGCGTGGTACTCGCCGCCGCGGTGCCGATCGAACACGCCGGCCAGATCGGTGGCGTGCTGCTGCTGGAGCAGGCCAGCCGCAGTGTGCCGCTGCTGGCCAACCGCGCATTGTTCGGCCTGTTGCTGACCAGCTTCGGCGTGCTGCTGGTGGCCGGCGGCATCCTGCTGCTGTTCGCCACGCGACTCAGCCTGCGGCTGGGCCGCCTGCGCAACGCGGCTGAGCGTGCGCAGCTCAACGATGGACGTCTGGACGGCCTGTTCGAGCGCGGCAAGTTCCCGATGACCGACGCGCCGGACGAGATCGGCGACCTGGCGCGCAGCTTCGAGCGGCTGTTCGAGGTGGTCGGCAGCTACACCGATTACCTGCGCACGCTGGCCTCGAAGCTTTCGCACGAACTCAACACGCCGCTGGCGATCGTGAAATCGTCGCTGGACAACCTCGAGCATGCCGCGTTGCCGGCCGAGGCGCAGCCGTACCTGGCCCGCGCCCGCGACGGCGCGGCGCGGCTCGGCGCACTGGTGCGCGCGATGAGCGAGTCGAGCCGGATGGAACGCTCGATCCTGGCCGCCGAACCGGAGGACGTCGATCTGCGTGACGTGGTGCGCGGCTGTGCCGATGCCTACCGGCCGCTGATCGGCGCGCGCCGGCTCGACTGCACGCTGCCCGATGCGCCGCTGCCGTTGCACTGCGCGCCCGAGCTGATCGCGCAGGCGCTGGACAAGCTGCTCGACAACGCGCTGTCGTTCACCCCGCAGGATGGCTGGCTGCGGATCACCCTGCGCAGCACGCCCGATGGCGCCGAGATCGAACTGGCCAACCAGGGCCCGCTGCTGCCCGCGGCGATGCAAGGGCGCCTGTTCGACTCGCTGGTCAGTCTGCGCGACAAGGCCACCCCCGGCGATGCCCCGCACCTGGGCCTGGGCCTGTACGTGGTGCGCCTGGTCGCCGAACGCCACGGTGGCATCGCCAGCGCACGCAACCTCGACGACGGCAGCGGCGTGGCGTTCACCCTGCGCCTGCGCGGCATGCCGCGGCAGCGGCTGAGTGGCTGAGGCCGCGCTTCGCCTACAATGGCAGCTTCCTCGTTTGGCCATCCGGATCTTCCCTACGTGATCTCCCGAGACGAATTCGATGCGCTGGTGGCCCAGGGCCACACGCGCATCCCGCTGGTGCGCGAGGTGTTCTCCGACCTCGATACGCCGCTGTCGGTGTACCTGAAGCTGGCCGACGGCCCGTACACCTTCCTGTTCGAATCGGTCGAGGGTGGCGCCACCTGGGGGCGCTATTCAATCATCGGGCTGCCGGCGAAGCGGGTGTTCCGCCTGCGCGGACACGAGCTGGAAGTGGAGGATTCCGGCGAAGTCACCGAGCGCCGCCACCTGGACGATCCGCTGGCGGAAATCGAGAAGCTGCGTGCGCAGTACGACGTGCCGCGCCTGCCGCAGCTGCCGGCGTTCTCCGGCGGCCTGGTCGGCTACTTCGGCTTCGAGACGATCGGCTACATCGAGCCGCGCCTCGCGCAGTGGGACCGTGCGGACGAGCTGGGCACGCCCGATGTGCTGCTGATGCTGGCCGAGGAAGTGGCGGTGTTCGACAACCTCAAGGGCCGGCTGTACCTGATCGTGCACGCCGATCCGTCGCAGCCGCACGCCTACGCGCAGGCGCAGCGCCGGCTCGATGCGCTGGTCTACCGCCTGCGCCAGGGCGGCGCCTCGTACCCGCAGCTGACCCAGTCGGTCGCGCTGGACGAGGGCGATTTCAAGTCCTCGTTCACCAGGGACGAGTTCGAGACGATGGTGGAGAAGGCGAAGGAATACATCCGCGCCGGCGACATCTTCCAGGTGGTGCCGTCGCAGCGACTCAGCGTCGGCTTCAATGCGCGGCCGGTCGATGTGTACCGCGCGCTGCGTGCGCTGAACCCGTCGCCGTACATGTACTTCGTCGACCTCGGCGAAACGCAGATCGTGGGCTCTTCGCCGGAGATCCTGGCGCGGCTGAAGGATGGCAAGGTGGTGGTGCGTCCGCTCGCCGGCACGCGCAGGCGCGGTGCCACCGAGGAAGAAGACCTGGCGTTGGAGGCCGAGTTGCTGGCCGACCCGAAGGAGCGCGCCGAGCACGTGATGCTGATCGACCTCGGCCGCAACGACCTGGGCCGGATCAGCGAAACCGGCAGCGTGGAGGTGAGCGACTCGTTCGCGATCGAGCGCTACTCGCACGTGATGCACATCGTCTCGCAGGTGCAGGGCACCGTGCGTGCGGGGCTCAGCTACATGGACGTGCTGAAGGCCACGTTTCCGGCCGGCACGCTCTCGGGCGCGCCGAAGGTGCGCGCGCTGGAGATCATCCAGGAGCTGGAGCCGGCCAAGCGCAACATCTACGGCGGAGCGATCGGCTGGATCGGCTGGTGGGGCGACGCTGACACCGCCATCGCGATCCGCACCGCGGTGATCCATGGTGGCCGCCTGCACGTGCAGGCCGGCGCCGGCATCGTGTTCGACTCCGATCCCGCCACCGAGTGGGAAGAGACGATGAACAAGGGCCGGGCGCTGTTCCATGCGGTGGCGCAGGCGGCAAAGGGGCTGTAGGCGCAAGGTCATCGTCGACGGGTTCGTCCGCCCGGCCATCCATTCGAACAGTGTGTCCCTGCGCGGTTGTCCCGATGTCCGGGACGCAAGCCGACGACCGGCCAGCGCGTCGAATGGCATGGTTGACCGCCCGTTGCCGGACGCAATTTCTTGCAGGGTTTCGCGGCGATGTTGGTACGTTATATCGTTGCGTCTCCGCTCCTCTGGCCAAGCCGCGCCCGCATGAACAACCCGTGGTCCGAGTGCTTGCCGGCACCATCGACGTGATGGCCGCGATGGTCGGACGCCTGCGCTCGTTGCCATGGGCGACGTGGTTGCCGCTGCGGCCGCTGCTTGCGGCTGCGGCCGTGCTGGGTTTCGCCGGGTGCGCGGTGGGGCCGGACTTCCAGCGGCCTGCTGCGCCCGCAGTTGGCCGCCTGACCGCTGCCCCACTGCCGGCCACCACCGCCAGCGCGGACGTCGCGGGCGGAGAGCAGCAGCGCTTCGTCCCGGGTGGCGACATTCCCGCGCAGTGGTGGACGCTGTTCCATTCCGCCGAGCTCAATGCGCTGATCGAACAGTCGCTGGCGCACAACGCCGACCTGAAGGCCGCGCAGGCGGCGCTGACGGTGGCGCACGAGAATGCCCGCGCGCAGCGCGGTGCCTACTATCCCTCCGTCGACGGCAGTTTCTCGGCCACTCGGCAAAAGCAATCGCAGCAGGTGGCGCCCGGGCCGAACTATCCGGTGGTGCCGCAGGAGTATCTGTACAGCTTCTTCACTCCGCAGCTCAGCATTTCCTATGCGCCGGATCTGTTCGGCCTGAACCGGCGCGCGGTGGAGTCGGTGGAGGCGCAGGAGCAGTCCGTGCGTTTCCAGATGATCGCCGCGCGCATCACGCTGAGTACCAACGTGGTGGCGGCGGCCGTGCAGCAGGCTTCGTTGCGGGGGCAGATCGCCGCGACCCGCGAGCTGATCGCGATCGACTCGAAGATGGTGGACATCCTGCGCTACCAACTGGCCAAGGGGTATGCCGGTCGGCTCGATCTCGTCGCGCAGGAATCGCAACTGGCCCAGCTGCAGGCCACACTGCCGCCGCTGCTGACCCGGCTCGATCAGCAGAACGATTTGCTAGCGGTGCTGGCCGGGTGGTTGCCGGGCGAAGCGCCGGCGCAGGCGTTCGACCTGGCCCGCCTGCACTTGCCGCAGCAACTGCCGCTGAGCCTGCCATCCACGCTGGTGGCGCAACGGCCCGATGTGCGCCAGGCCGAAGCGAACATGCATGCGGCCAGCGCCAATGTCGGCGTGGCGATCGCGAATCGGCTGCCGAGTATTTCATTGACCGCGAACGTGGGCAGCACCGCAGTGGCGATCGACAAGGTATTCAAGAGCGGTACGGGCTTCTGGGGCATCGGTGCCGATATCGCCGCGCCGATTTTTCACGGCGGCAGCCTGCTGCACCAGGAGCGTGCGGCGAAGGCAGCCTACGTGCAGGCGTCCGAGCAATACCGCAGCACGGTACTGACGGCGTTCCAGAATGTGGCCGATACGCTGGCCGCGCTGCAGCACGATGCCGAGGGCCTGCAGGCGGCGAGCAGGGCGGCGGATGCAGCGAAGCTCACTCTCGATCTGTCGCAGCGGCAATACCAGGACGGCTACGCCGGCTACCTGTCGCTGCTCGGCGCCGAGCAGGGCTATCAGCAGGCGCGCATCGCGCTGGTGCAGGCGCAGGCCAGCCGCTACGCCGACACCGCGGCGCTGTTCCAGGCGCTGGGCGGCGGCTGGTGGAACGCCGCGGACGGCGCACAGGCCGATGCCGCAGCGACGCAGCCACGCCTCTCCGATTCGGATCACGCCAAGGCAAACCGGGACAGCGATGAAAAGTAGATCATCTTCGGCGCCGTGCCTGATGCCATGGCGTCCCGCGGCGTTCGTGTTCGCGCTGGGCGCGTTGCTTGCTGCGGCCGGCTGTTCTTCCAGGCCCGAAACGCAGCACGCTGCGGTGTCCGACACGCCGCAGAACGTGACGATGACGCCGGCGCAGCGCCAGCGCATCCATCTGTTCACCGTCGCGCCGGCCAGCTTCCATCGTGCGATCGAGACCACCGGCGTGGTGGATTTCGACAACGACCAGGCGACCAGCGTGCTGGCCCCGTTCTCCGGGTCGGTGGCGCGGCTGCTGGTGGCCCCGGGCGACAAGGTGCGCCAGGGGCAGCCGCTGGCGTTGGTGGACTCGCCCGACTTCTCCGCCGCAATCGGTGCCTATCGCAAGGCCCTGGCCAATGCGCGGAATACGCGCCGGCTGGCCGATATCGACAAGGATCTGGTGCAGCACGAAGGCGTCTCGCGGCGCGAGGCCGAGCAGGCGCAGACCGACGCCGCCAGCGCCGAAGCCGATCGGGACGCCGCGCTGCAGGCGTTGGTGGCGCTGCATGTCGACGCCGGCACGATCGAGGCGATCCAGTCCGGCGGCACGGTGGCGCGCGTGCAGGGCATCATCCGCGCGCCAGTCGCCGGCACCGTGGTGGAAAAGCTGATCACCCCCGGCCAGCTACTGCAGGCGGGCACCACGCCCTGCTTCACCGTGGCCGACCTGTCGAAGGTGTGGGTGATGGCGCAGGTGCCGGCGGCGGAGCTTGCCGGGATCCGGGTCGGTGACCCGGCGCAGGTCGAGACTGCCGCGCCGGGCGGCGAGCTGGCGGGCACGGTGGACAACATCGCCGCGGTGGTGAATCCGGACACCCGCGCGGTCGCCGCGCGCATCGTGGTGTCCAACCCGCAGGGCGTGTTGCGCAAGCAGATGTACGCGCGCGTGCGGATCCAGTCGCGCCAGGCGAGCAAGGGCTTGCTGGTTCCGGCGTCGGCACTGCTGCGCGACGACGACAACCTGCCGTTCGTCTATCTCGCCCAGCCCGACGGCAGCTTCGCGCGGCGGCACGTCACGACGGGTTCGCGCACGGGTGACGATTACCTGGTCAGCGACGGCCTGCAGCCGGGCGAGCGGATCGTGGTGGACGGCGGCATCTTCGTGCAGTTCATGCAGAACCAATGAGCGACCAGCTGCCACCCATGCCGTCGCGTGCGGCCTCGCTGATGAATCGCATCGTCGGCGCCTCGCTGGCGCAACGCTTCCTGGTCGCGCTGCTGGTGCTGGTGCTGATCGGCGCCGGCGTGCATGCGCTGCACCGCCTGCCGGTGGATGCCTACCCCGACCTGTCGCCGCCCAGCGTGGAGATCGTCACGCAGTGGCCCGGGCACACCGCCGAGGAGGTGGAGCGGCTGATCACGGTGCCGGCCGAGCGCGGCATGACCGGTATCCCGAAGACCGACAACGTCCGCTCGATCTCGCTGTACGGCCTGTCGGTGGTCACGCTGACCTTCGACATCGGCACCGACAACTATTTCGCGCGCCAGCAGGTGTTCAACCGGCTCGGCGATCTCGAACTTCCTGACGGCGTGAAGCCGTCGGTGTCGCCGCTGTCGTCGCCGTCGGGGCTGATCTACCGCTACGTGCTGCAGAGCTCCGACCGCTCGCCGATGGAGCTGAAGACCTTCGAGGACTGGGTGGTCGAGCCGCAGTACCGCGCGGTCGCCGGGGTGGCGGACGACTCCGGCTTCGGCGGCGGCACGATGCAGTACCAGGTGCTGCTCGACCCGGCCAAAATCGCCGGCGTCGGGCTGAGCGCAACGCAGGTGCAGGCGGCGCTGGCCGCCAACAACACCAACGCCGGCGGCGGCTTCTATTCGCAGGGTGGCCAGTTCTACTACGTGCGCGGCGTGGGCCGGCTGCGCACGCTGGAAGACATCGGCAACGTGGTGCTGGCGGTGCACGACGGCAACCCGGTACTGGTCAGGGACGTCGGCCGCGTGGTCATCGGCATCGCGCCGCGGCTGGGCCTGTTCGGCTACGAGAAGCAGAACGACGCGGTCGAGGGGGTGATCTCGCTGCGCACCGGCGAGAAGACCCAGGACGTGCTGAAGCGGGTCGAGGCGAAGACGCAGGAGCTCAACGAGCAGATCCTGCCGAAGGACATCAAGGTCCACCCGTTCTACGACCGCAGCGACCTGGTGACGATCACCACCCAGGTGGTCAAGGACAACCTGCTGCGCGGCATGCTGCTGGTCGTGGTGGTGCTGATCTTCTTCCTGTACGACGTGCGCGCCGGGCTGATCGTGGCGGTCACCATCCCGCTGTCCCTGCTGGTCGCCTTCATCGGGCTGGACCTGCAGGGTGCCTCGGCCAACCTGCTGTCGATCGGCGCGATCGACTTCGGCATCCTGGTCGACGCGGCGGTGGTGATGGTGGAGAACATCCATCGCCAGCTCGCCGACCGCGCGGGCACGAAGTTCAACGTCGTCGAGGTGATCCGCGACGCGGCGGCGGAGGTCGACCGCCCGCTGTTCTACGCGGTGGCGGTGATCGTGGTCAGCTTCCTGCCGATCTACGTGCTGTCCGGACCGTCCGGCACGCTGTTCAAGCCGATGGCGGACACCATGGTGTTCGCGCTGGTCGGCTCGCTTGCCGTCACGCTGACGCTGCTGCCGGTGCTGTGTTCGTGGCTGATGCGCAAGGGCGTGCGCGAGCGGCGCAACCGCGTGTTCGAGGCGATCCGCTCGGTCTATGCCCGGGGGCTGGATTTCTGTCTGGCCCGCGCATGGCTGACCACCATGGCTTCGGCGCTGCTGCTGGGCTTGTCGCTGCTGCTGGTGCCGCGCATCGGCGCGGAGTTCATGCCGCACCTGGACGAGGGCGCGCTGTGGGTGCGCGCGACCATGCCGTACACCATCTCGTTCGACGAGTCGGCGAAGATCGCGCCGCAGATCCGCGCCATCCTGCGCTCGTTCCCCGAAGTCACCACGGTCACCTCGGAGCTTGGCCGGCCCGACGACGGCACCGATCACACGGGCTTCTTCAACGTCGAGTTCTATGTCGCCCTGAAGCCGTACGCGCAGTGGAAGGGCGCGTACCACGACAAGGCCGACCTGATCGCGGCGATCAACCGCAAGCTGCAGGTCTTTCCCGGTATCAGTTTCAACTACACCCAGCCGGCCGAGGACGCGGTGGACGAGGCCGAGACCGGCCTGAAGAGCGCGCTGGCGGTGAAGGTGTTCGGCGCCGACCTGAACACGCTGCAGGCGAAGGGCAAGGCGATCAAGCACGTGCTGGAACAGGTACGCGGCATCCGCGACGTGACCCTGGTGCAGGAGCTGGGCCAGCCGAGCCTGGCCATCACCATCAACCGCGCGGCGATCGCCCGCTACGGCCTGAACGTGGACGACATCAACGGCCTGATCCGTACCGCGATCGGCGGCGACGTGGCCACCCAGGTGATCCAGGGCGAGAAGCAGTTCGACCTGGTAGTGCGGCTGGACCAGTCGTTCCGCGACAACGCCGAAGCGATCGGCAACATCCTGGTCGCCACGCCCGGCGGCCAGCAGCTGCCGCTGAAGGAGTTCGCCGATATCCGCGTGACCAGCGGCGCCTCCTTCATCTACCGGCAGGACAACTCGCGCTACATCGGCGTGCAGTTCTCGGTGGAGGGGCGCGACCTGGCCGGCGCGGTGGAGGATGCGATCGCCCAGGTCAACGCGAAGGTGAAGCTGGCGCGCGGCTACCGGCTGGACTGGGGCGGCGAGTACAAGGAATACACCGCCTCGCGCGCGCAGTTGAACCTGATCGTGCCGCTCACCGTCGGCCTGATCTTCCTGCTGCTGTTCGCGCTGTACAGCAACTTCAAGTTCCCCTTCATCACCGTGCTCGGCGTGGTGCTGTCCGCGCCGGCCGGCGGCATCATCGCGCTGTGGCTGACCGGCACGCCGTTCTCGGTGTCCTCGGGCATCGGCTTTCTCGCGCTGTTCGGCGTCTCGGTGCAGACCGCGGTGGTCTACATCTCCTACGTCAACGAGCTACGCCGCAATGGCGTCGGCGTGGCCGAGGCGATCCGCGAAGGAGCGATCCTGCGCCTGCGCCCGATCATGATGACCGCGCTGGTGGCCGCACTCGGCCTGCTGCCGGCGGCGCTGGCCACCGGCGTCGGCACCGACACGCAGCGGCCGTTCGCGCTGGTCATCGTCAGCGGCCTGTTCACCCGCCTGCTGATCAGCGTGTTCCTGATGCCGGCGCTGTACGCGATCGTGGCGCGGCCGGACGACCGCCTGGAAGTGTGAGCCGGAGAGACTGTGCCGCGGTCAACCGTGCGGGAGCGGTGGCTGAAAACCGCCGGACGCATGTTGCTCGTGTAACGGATGGCTCCCGAGCCTGGCGGCATAGAGTGCGGCACCGTAGTGGGGCACGTGCAGCGGGGGGCGCAGGTCGAAATGCGGGCTCGCGGCGGAAAGCGCTTCCCGCAGGTGGGCCAGCAGCAGCTCGCCGGCGTTGAAGGCGCCGCCGGAGTAGGAGACCGGCACGGGCTCGCCCGGTTCGAAGCGCAGCGCCAGCCGCAGCGTGTCGCAGATGCAGGCCAGCTCCCGGCCGGCGTCGCGGAAGATGTCTGCGGCCACGACATCGCCGGCCAGCGCGGCCGCGGCTACCTGGCATGACAGCTGGGCCAGTTCGCCGCGGGCGTAACCGGTGCCGCCGTAGACGTGGGCGCAGATGTCCAGGTCGTTGTCGAGCTGGAAGTGCGCGTTGAAGATGGCATGCAGCGGACCCTTGGGCAGGCGTCCGTCGCTCATGCGCGAATAGGCGTTGAGTCCGCGCATGGCGATCCAGTAGGCCGAGCCTTCGTCGGAAAATGCTTCGCCCCAGCCGCCGGCGCGCGCCGCCATGCTGCGGCGTCGGCCGTAGCCGATCGAGCCGGTGCCGGCCACGATGTTGATGCCGTCGGCGCAGGCCAGCGAGCCGGCCCAGCCGCATACCATGTCGTTGTCGCAGGCGTAGCGGTGATGGCCCAGGACCGCTGCGGGACAGGCCTGCAGCTGCGCCGTGGCGCGGCTGTCCTCGCCGTACGCGGGCAGGCCGAAGAAGGCGTAGGCGATGTCGGCCAGCGTCAGGCCGGCTGTGCCGAGCACTTCGGCCACGCCTTCGGCCAGGACGGCGCGCACGCCGTCCATGCCCACGTGGGGATGGTAGGTGGTGCCGAGCTGCGCCTCGCCCAGCAGGTGGCCGGCGCCGTCGATCAGGGCGAAGCGCGTCTTGGTGCCGCCACCGTCCACGCCGAGGTAGGCCGGCAGGTTCATGGGTTCTGCGCGTACAGGCGTACGCCCTGGACGACGCGGTTCACCACGCCGGCGGGGTTGGGATTGTCGGGGGCCACGCCCATGGCGCGCGCGCGGAGGAAGGCGTGGGTCTGCGCGATGGCGACGTAGGGCCACAGCAGGTCCAGGTCGGCGGCATCGGCCATCGCGGGTACGGCGATGCTGTCCGCGCCGGACGCGGCGCGCGGCTGTGCGCTAACCTCGATGATGCGTGCCGCGCAGCCGTCGCGGCGCAGCTCGTCCACCAGGTCCAGGTCGTAGCGCCGGGTCAGCGCGTCGTTGGATACGAAGACCATCACCAGGGTCTGCCCGTTGACGAAGGTCTTGGGACCGTGGCGGAAACCCAGCGGCGAGTCGAAGCAGGTCGCCACCGCGCCGTTGGTCAGTTCGCCCAGTTTCAGCGATGCCTCGCGGGCCAGGCCCTGCAGCAGGCCGCTGCCCAGGTAGACCACGCGGTCGTAGCGGCCGAGCGCCAGTTCGCGCAGCACCGGCAGCGATTCCCCGATGACCCGCCCGGTGGCGCCGGCAATGGCCTCGATGCGGCCGTCCATCGCGCCGGCCGGCAGCAGTGCGGCGACCACGGCGTACATCATGCAGCTGAAGCTGGAGGTCATGGCGAAGCCGACATCGTGGGTCGCGGCCGGCATGAGCAGGGTCATGGCCTCGGCGACCGGCGCCTTGCCCAGCGCGCCCCCGGCGTTGCAGATCACCACCAGGTGGCGCACCTCGCGCACCAGGGATTCGGCGAGTTCCACCGCGGCGAGGCTTTCGGGGCTGTTGCCGGAACGGCCGAAGGAGACCAGCAGCAGTGGCTGCTCCGGCTGCAGGTACAGCTGCGGGGCGCACACGATGTCGGTGGTCGGCACCGCATCGACGCGCGCGGCGAGTTGGCGGTCCAGCAGCGGCGCCACGCACTGGCCGATATAGGCAGAACTGCCGGCGCCGGTCAGGATCACCCGCGCGGCGGGGTTGTCGGCCAGGGGGGCGGCAAAGGCCCGGATCTTCGCGTGCAGCCCGGCCACCAGTGCATGGGTCTGCCGCAGCATCTGCGGCTGCTGTTCGATTTCGCGCGCGGTCCAGATCGCGCCGGTGGCGGTCAGCTCCGCCTCGGCCACGCCCAGGTGGTCAATGGAGGTCATGGTCATGGCATGCATGGTGATAGTCGTCGAGTGCGGCGCCGATATGCGCCATGGTGAGGGATAGCGGATCGCGCGTGGCGGTACCGGTGCGCAGCGCGTGCAGCGCGTGCGGCAGGAACTGGCTGATCAGCGGGATCGGCGGCGGGTCCGCGCGCAGGTTGTCGAACAGGCATTGGCGGGCTTGTTCGATCGCCGGCTCGGGCCAGTAGTAGCGGATGCGGTCGCTGAGGCTGTACTGCAGGTCGATGGCCAGCGCGTGGCCTTCGCCGTGGTAGTAGCGCCGCCAGTGGTCTGGCCGCTCGCGCATGCGTGCCAGCGCCACCTCGCGCAGGCGCGCCCGGCGCGAATCCTCGATCCACTCCCGCTCGATCGCGTCCAGCGCCCACAGCGCCTCGCGCAAGGCGAAGGTCAGGCCGGGCCCGACCTTGAGGATGGCGAAATGATCGCGCACCAGTGCGCTCAGCGCGTCGCGGGTCTGGTAGTCGGTCGAGTGCGCCTCGAACACCATGCCCGGCACACCGGCGATGGCGTCGCTCAGCCCGCGCGCTTGCGGCGGCCGGTAGTCCGCCACGTCGTGATGGTCGAATTCCACACCCGGCTGTACCACCGAGGCGATCACTCGTTGCCAGGCCGCTTCCAGCCCGGCAGCCATGAACGCCTGGCGGTGCGCCTCGATGGTGGCCAGAGCGGCCTGCGGCGTGGTCACCGCCAGGCCCTCGATGGCCTCGGTGGCGCCGCCGGGCACCGGTACCTCGGTGCCGATCACGTACACCGGCGCCTCGTCGCCGGCCTGCGCGTGGGCGGCCTCGGCGGCCCGGCACAGGCGCACCGCGCGGCGCACGATCTCGGCTTCCGGCAGTGGCTCGGGGTCGCCGCTGCAGGCCATTGAGCAGTCCAGGTGGATCTTGCGGAAGCCGGCCGCGACGTAGGCGGCCACCATCGTCTCGGCCTTGTCCATCGCGGCGTCCGCGTCCAGCGCGGTCCACGGGTTGGGGCCCAGGTGGTCGCCGCCCAGTGCGATGCGCGCACGCTCGAAGCCGACGCGATCGGCGATGGCGTGGACGAAGGCGACGAAATCGGCCGGCGTCATCCCGGTATAGCCGCCATCCTGGTTGACCTGGTTGCAGGTCGCTTCGAACAGCACGAACGCCTGGCCGGTGCGCTGTGCGTGACGCAGGCTGGCTTCGATGACGAGGGGGTGCGCCGAACAGATCGAGGTCACGCCGCTGGCGTGCCCTTGCCTGTGTCGTGCGATGAGGTCGAGCAGGACATGCATGGGAGGGGAGTCCGTTCGGGGGAGGGAGAAGGGGAAGGCGGATCGCGCTCCGGCTCGAGCACCAGCAGCAGGGAGGCGACCAGGGCCATGACCAGGCCGACCATTTTCAGCGGGCCCGGCACGACGCTGGCGAAGATCAGCGACAGCGCGGCGGTCACCAGCGGCGCGCCGGCGTTGGTCAGCGGCGCGACGATGATCGCCTTGCCGTGGCGGAAGGCGTAGACCAGGGTCAACGCGCCGACGGCGTTGAGCAGCTGGATCGCGGCGGTCATCCACGGCCCGTCGAGGCCGGTGTTGACTGGCTGCGTCCAGTCGGTCATGGCCAGTGCCACCGGCACCAGCAGCAGCGCGCCCACGGTCATGTAGAAGAAGATGCTCTCGGCGCGCACCGTGTGGTTGGCCAGGCGCATGAAGTAGGCCTGCACGCCCCACGCAAGCATGATCAGCAGCGACTGCAGGAACCAGCCGAGGCCGCCGCTTGCGCCGCGGCCGAAGGACAGGTCCAGCATCGGCAGCGCCAGCAGCGCCAGCACGATGCCCAGCGTGCCCATACGGCCCGTGCGTTCGCGCAGGAACAGGTAGGACAGCGCAATGGTGACCACCGGCGACAGCGAGATGATCGGGAACACGAAGTAGGCCGGGCCGATGGTCAGCGTGTGGAACAGCAGCATCTGCCCGCCCGCGCCGAGCAGGCCGATGGTCATGCCGTATGCGACCGCACGCGGCGAATGCTCCAGCGCCCAGCCGCCGCGCCACAGGATGAACAGCGCCGGCGGGATCATGGTCAGCGCCCACACGCCGTACACCAGTGTCTCGGGGAAGCCGTGCGCGGACGACAGCGGCGACAGCGCGCCCCACACGCCCCACAGCGCGACGGTGGTGATGGCGAAGGCCAGCCAGGGGCGGCGGCGCGGCGCGGCGCCGGTGCTGGTCGCTGCGATGCTCATGCCTGTGCCGCCAGTGGCGTGGCCTGCAGCAGCACGAAGCGCTTGAACGCAACGTGCAGCGTCGGATCGCCGGCATCCACCTCGCCCAGCTCGACCTGGTTGAACAGGTCGCGCACGCGGTGGCGGCCGGCGGGCAGCCCGCGCAGCTGCAGCGCGCCGTCGAAGTGGTCGGCGTAGAAGGCGTAGTACATCGCGCCGTCCTTGGCGATGGCGTGCGCCTCGGGCCGATCGAAGCCGATGTCGTACAGCGTGCCCAGGTATTCGCCCTTGGGCAGCATGTGCCGTTGGTACAGCGCCACCCACTTGCGCCAGAGCGCCTCCTTTTCCGCGGTGAGCTTGTAGCCGCCCGGCGGCAGGGGTTCGGCAGGGTGGTCGGTGTCTTTCGGCCAGGTGAACTTGGAGGAGACCACCGCACCGATGCCGACGGTGGAGGCGAAGTCGTCGCCGTGGTCGGACAGTTCCACGTGGTCGCCGGCGTAGCTGCTGCGCGACGCCATCAGCGCCTTCATCGTCTTGCCCTTGCTGCGCACCTGCCATGAGGACAGCGGATCGGACGCGGGGTACTGGTCGGTGGCCGGCAGGTTGTGGAAGGCGAACACGGTGCCGCAGGGGCACAGTTCGACCACCGCCTGCGGGTTGGCCTCGTGCACCGCCTGATGGATGGCGCTCCAGAACGCGGCCAGGCCCTCGACGGATTCCTCGGGGCGGGCATGCTTGTGCGCGGGGTTGTAGCAGGGCGCCACGGCGTTGAGGTGCTGGCCGTCGAACTTGATGCCCTCGAAACCCCAGTCGCCGATGATCTTCTTCACCAGCGCCACGTAGTAGTCGACGGTGGGCCGGTAGGCCGGGCATTGCGTCAGCGCGTTCCACCAGGTGATGGTCTGGAAGGCGCCGTGCTTGTCCAGCAGCAGCATGTCCGCGTGGTCGTGCAGTATGTCGCTGCCCGGGTCGGCCGCCAGCGGCGCCAGCCACAGGCGCGGGTGCATGCCGTGGCTGCGCACCGTCGCGGTGAAGGCGCGCATGTCGGCGTCGCCGCGCGGGAACTTGTGCGTGTCGATCCGCCAGTCGCCTTCGTTGGTCTGCCAGCCGTCGTCCAGCACCACCCAGCCGAAGCCCAGGTCGCGGGCCTTGGGCACGGTGTCCAGGATCTGCCTGACGCTGAAGTCGCGCCCGTAGCCCCACGTGCACCAGACCGGCGCGAAAGCAGAGGCCGGCGCTTCCGGCGCCACGAGGCCGTCGGCCTGCATGAACTGCCGGTATTGCTGCAGTGGCGCGAAGTAGTCGCCGGTGTGCACGGCCAGCAAGGTGCGTTCGGTGGTCAGGGTCTGGCCCGGGGCCAGGGTGGACACCTGCGGTGATTCGACCGCGATATGCGCGCCGCCGGCGGTCTTGCGCACCGGCAGGTTCAGCTGGCGCACCACCGGTTCCACATGGCCGACGGCCAGGCCGACGTCGCGGCGCCAGATGTCGGCCATCGGGATGCCGCCGCCGTAGTCGGACGAGTCCATGCCCAGCGTGTTGCGCTGGTTGAAGCCGGCGCCCAGCGGCAGCACCCAGTCGCGGCGGTCGGTGTGGGTCGCGCCGGCGAAGCTCCAGAACCCGCCGGGCGCATCGGCCAGCTCGTGCGCGGCGTTGCGCCAGCCGGTGACCTGCAATGGCGCATCGCCGAGGTTGCGGTAGCGGGTCTGCAGTACCGCGAAGCCGGGCAGGCTGTCGAAGAACGTAACCGTCACTTCCTTCTCGAGCTGGCGGCTGGAGCGACCGGTGGCGATCGTCTGGTGGCCGGCGCCGTGGCGCGCGTCCGTGACCGGCTGTTCCCGCTGGCCGCTGAGGGTGAAGTCCTCGACCGCGCCGTCGGCCAGCAGCAGGCTTTCGCTGGGCTGGTAGGGTGTCAGCGGCTTGCCGTGGGCCACCAGGCGGGTGTGCAGGTTGTGGTCGAAGGCGATCGCAAGCACCGCATCCCGGGCTACCGCACTGTCGCTGCCACCCTTGCTGCCGCTCTTGCCGGTTCGGAACGGGGCTGCCAGCGCCTTCGGCAGAACGGCCCAGGCCGCGCCGCCTATCACGCTGCCAGCAACAAGCTTCAATACAGTGCGTCGTCCAATGGGGGGCATGGCGGTGTCCAGCCGGGGGGTTGTTCCGATTCTGCGTCAGTTCCAGCTATTGATGCAAGCGTTTCGTTTCGATATGGTGCGATATAGTTTCGTTATACATTCGTGGTGATGCGATGAGCAGAGTTATTCGCTGCATGATGATGAGTGCGGTCGCGCTGGCGGCTGCGCTTTCCGTTGCTGCCACGCCGCTTCCGCAGCAAGCGGCGGGTACTGCCGCTGCTTCGGACAGCTACTCCATGGCGGACTTCGCCCGCGTGCGCAAGTACGACGCCCACGTCCACGCCAACGCGCCGGGTACGGCGTTTCTCGAACAGGCACGCGCGGACGGCTTCGAGTTGCTGTCGATCAACGTCGACTATCCCGATTTCCCCAGCGTGGCCCGGCAGCACGAGCTCGCTCTGGCCTTCGCCGCGAAGGACCCGGTGCATTTCCACTGGGCCACCACCTTCTCGATGAAGGGCTTCGGGACGCCGGGCTGGACCGAGCGCGTCAACGCGGGCGTGGCTCGCGACGTGGCGAAGGGTGCGCTCGCGGTGAAGATCTGGAAGAACGTGGGCCTGGTGGAGAAGGACGCCAAAGGCAAGCTGATCATGCTCGACGACCCGGGCCTGGCACCTGTGGCCGAAAAGATTCGCTCGCTTGGCGTGGCCCTGATCGACCACCAGGGTGAGCCGCGCAACTGCTGGCTGCCGCTGGACCAGATGACCACCGACAACGACCGCGAGTACTTCAGCAAGCACCCGGAGTACTACATGTACCTGCACCCGGACATGCCGGGTTACGAGGACTTGATGGCCGCGCGCGACCGCTTCGTGGCCAAGCATCCGAAGCTGCGCTTCGTCGGCGCGCACCTGGCCAGCCTGGAATACGACGTCGACCGCATCGCCGCGTTTCTCGACCGCTTCCCCAACGCGACCGTCGACATGGCCGCGCGCATGAGCCAGGTGCAGTACCAGTCGGTGCGGGATCGCGAAAAGGTGCGGAATTTCTTCATCCGCTACCAGGACCGCGTGCTGTACGGCACCGACCTGACCTTCACGGCAGATGCCGATCCTGCGCAATTCAGGCGCGAGGCGCACGCCGTGTGGGGCTCCGACTGGCGCTATCTGGCCACCGGTGAAACCCAGCGGGTGGACATGATCCATGCCGACGTGGCGGGTCTTGCCCTGCCGCGCGCCGTGATCGACAAGATCTACTACGCCAACGCCAGGCGTGTCTTCGCCGTGCCCAGACCGGCCGGCTGAGGATGGGTCCTAGGAGCGAGGGCGGCGGCAACACAAGCGGCTGCGGCTGCGCCGTTTTGGCCATCTTCCGCGCCGGTTTTTGGCCCATAGAACCACTATGGGCCGGCAAACCGTCACGCCAGCTGGCTCAAAACGGCTTTGCCTCGCCTGCTTGGTTGCTACCGCCCACGCTCCTAGGCCAGTTGCAACTCGAAACCGAGTTGATGGCTGGCCTGGATGATGTCCTCCGTTGCGCCCGTGTCCGTGATCAGCATGTTCAACGCACTGACCGGAATGATGCGATGCAGGCAGATCTTGCCGAACTTCGAGCTGTCCGTGATGGCGATGACCTGGCGCGAGGCCTCCACCATCTTGCGGTTGAGCAGCGCCTCGGGCTCGTAATGGGTGGTGATGCCGCGCTCCAGGTCGAATCCGTCCACGCCGAGGAACAGCTTGTCCACGTGCAGCGCGTCCAGCGCCTCGACGGTCAGCCCGCCGTAGAACGCCATGTTGCGGCGTCGCAGTTCGCCGCCGAGCATGACCAGCGTGATGCTGTTCTTGGGGGCGAGCGCGACCAGCACGCCGAAGTCGTTGGTGACCACGGTGATATCGATGTCCGGCAACGCTTCGGCCAGCTGGATGCCGGTGGTGCCCGAGTCGATGACGACCGTGTCGCCGGGCTTGATCAACGCCGCGGCGCGTACGCCGATACGGCGTTTTTCGTCCAGGTGGGTGAATTTCGCCTCGTAGTTGGGTTCGGTCAGAACACCACCCACCACGCCGCTGTCGATCGCCCCACCATAAGCCCTTGCCATGACCCCGCGTTCGGCCAGATAGCGCAGATCTTTGCGCACGGTCTGCGCACTCACGCCGAAGCGGAGGGCAAGGCTGGCGACTTGAACACTACCGTGCTGGCGGACGAGTTCGCTGATCTGGAGGCGTCGCTGGCTGGTATCGCGGGTGGCGGCCATGGGGGCTCCTGCGGGTGCGCGTGATTATGCCGTATTTCGTTGTATTTCGCTATTGATGCGAAACGAAACATGATATAGGCTCGATTTCGTTGTTTATGTGACAGGTCCGCCATCCAGCCCGGAGGAGAGAGCCAGTGAATGCCGCGCCCCTACACCGAAACACACTGTATTTTGGAGTTGCGCTTGCCCTGCTGATGCCTGCGACGGGCTTGTCCCAAACCACGTCGGACAGCGCGCCGGCGGCCCAGGAATCGCAAGCACCGCAGTCCGATCAAACAACTCAATCGCCGATATCGCAAGCCGACGAAACGGCAAAAAAGCGCGGCAACGTGACCGAACTGGGAACGGTGACGGTCACCGGTGTGCGTGGCAGCCTGGCGCGCTCGGCCGAACTGAAGCGCGACGCCACCACCGTGCAGGACTCGATCAGCGCGCTCGAGCTGGGCAGGTTTCCCGACGACAACGTGGCCGACTCCCTCAGCCACATCACCGGCGTGGCCATCTCGCGCACGGCTGGCGGCGAGGGACAGAAGGTCAGCGTGCGCGGCCTGGGCCCGGACTACACGCTGACCACGTTCAACGGGCGCATCCTGGCCACCGACGGCGCCGGCCGCGACTTCGCTTTCGATGTATTGCCGGCCGACGTGATCAGCGGCGCCGACGTGATCAAGGGCGCCCAGGCCTCGCTGACCGAAGGCGCCATCGGCGGCCTGATCAACCTGCGTTCGGCCAGCCCGTTCGACCAGAAGGGCCAGCACGGCATCGTGCGCCTGGAAGGCGACCGCAACCAGATGTCCGAACTCAACGGGCGCAAGTTCTCGGCCACCTACAGCAACACCTTCTTCAACGACACGCTGGGCATCCTGCTGGGCGTGGTCCGCGCCGACCGCAAGGATCGCACCGACGTGGCCGGCAACGACGGCGGCTGGACGCGCAACCCCGACCCCAACGATCCCAACTGGTGGGGCAACGCCTGGGGCGGCAACATCGACCCCAACGGCAACGGCGTGCTGGACCCGGACGAATACGGCCTGATCGGCCCGGGCCAGTTCCGCGTCGGTTCGATCATGGAAGACAAGAAACGCCGCGCCTACTCCGGCAAGATCGAATGGCATCCCAGCGACGATGTGCGCATCGTGGTGGATGGGCTGAAGACCCGCCTGAACTCCCCGCAGGTGTCCTACCAGCAGTCCTACTATCCGCTGTTCGCGCCGGGCCGCTGGTCCAACATGACCGTGCAGAACGGCATCGTCACCGGCTTCACCATGGACAACCCGGATCCATCGCTGCGGCTGAATCCGGAGTTGCTGAACCAGACCCAGTACCGCGTGGTCGACACCGACCTCTACGGCATCAACGGCGAATGGAAGGTCACGCCCGCCCTGACCCTGACCGGCGACCTGTACCGCTCGACCTCCAGTCGGCATTCCGGCGGCCAGGACAGCTACGTCGTCCTGCGCATGAACCAGCCCAACATCGCGCGCATCACGCTGGGCCCGAACGCGGTGCCCAATGTCGACGTCCGCTTCAACGACGGCCGCGACCTTGCCACCGGCCTTGCCAACAACCAGTTCACCGCGTCGGACTTCAATACCCACTACATGGAGCTGAGCGGCGACAACATCGACGACAAGATCACCGGCGGCACCGTGGCCGGCAAGCTGGTCGTCGGTCGCTGGGGCGTGGACCTGCTGCGCTTCGGCGTGACCCGGACCGATCGCAGGAAGTCGCGCGACCTGGTCAACAACACCCTCAACGGCGGCGCCGACTACTATTCCGAGGCCAACGCCATCAACGTGGCCGACCTGGGCGGTGGGGTGCTCTCGCACAATTTCCATCTGCCAAACTTCATGAGCGACGTGGACAGCAACTTCCCGCGCAGCTTCCTGGCCTTCGACGTGCCCAACTACCTGGCCCAGCTGCAGGCCTACAACGGCCACCTGCGTCCGGACGGCACCCCCTACGACTACGCCATGGCCGCGCCCGCGTGGAATCCGCTGCAGAGCTACCGGGTCAGCGAAAAGACCAATGCCTTCTATGTGGAAGCCGACATGTCCGGCGACCGCTGGGACGGCAACATCGGCGCGCGCCTGGTCAAGACGCGCACCAGTGCCCAGGCCTGGGACGCGAAGATCCTCAGCATCACCGAGAACGGCCCGTTCAACTACACGGCCAAGTACGCTGCGCCGACTCCGATCACCGAGGACGCCAATTACACCTACCTGCTGCCGTCGGCGAATTTCACCTGGCATTTCACCGACGAGCTGCAGCTGCGTGCGGGCGTCGCCAAGACCATGGCGCGTCCGGCGGTGGACACGCTGGCGCCGACCAACACCACCGAGAGCGTGTCGTGGGGCGAGTTCACCCAAGTCTATGGTGGCAACGTGAACCTGAAGCCCTACACCGCCACCCAGGGCGACCTGTCGCTGGAGTGGTACTTCGCGGACCACTCCATCGCCAACGTGGCCGTGTTCGAGAAGCGCATCAAGAACCAGATCACCACCAGCTTCGAGCCGGGCCAGGACATCGGCGTGCCGGGCTACCTGTTCAACGTGGTGCGCCCGATCAACGGCGACCACGCCAAGGTCCGCGGCCTCGAACTGGGCCTCCAGCATTTCTGGGAGAACGGCTTCGGCGTGCGTGCCCAGTACACCCGCAACTTGTCGCGCAGCTGGGTGAACGGCGAGAAGCGCCCGCTCGAGGGCATCGCCCCGGCGACCTATTCACTGGGCGTGATGTACGAAAAGGGCAAATGGTCGCTGGGCGTGAATGCCGACCACACCGACGGCTTCGTCAAGGCGGTCAACGTGCTGGGTACCGGCTACAACGAACTGGCCGATTCGCTCACCTGGCTGACCGCACACGTGTCCTACAGGGTCAACGACATGCTCAGCTTCACCCTCGACGGGCAGAACCTGCTGGACGACCCGCAGACCTACAGCATCAATGGCAATCCGTTGCTGTCGGATGGCTATTTCCGGTATGGCCGGTCCGTCAATCTGGGCGTGAACCTGCGGTTCTAGATCGGCGGGGAATTTTCCGGCACGGAAGATTCCCGCGTGACTCAAGCGGTGCTCGGCTTCGCACGTCCGCATGGGCGAGTTGCCGGGATGAGGTTGTGGCTTGGGGGCGCGCCCGGCGCCGGCAATGCGGCAGCGCACATACTGGCCGCGTCATGCCTGTGCACACCGTCTTGAAGTGCGAATGCTCCGTTCGATCAGCCGCCGCCCACGATCTGCTGCGCCAGGTTGTAAAGGATGCGCAGGTCCTCGTCATCCAGCGTGTCGCCCTGCATGCCGCGGAAGTGATGGTGGAACGCGCGCACCGCGGCGGTGCGGTCGTCCAGCGGGTAGCCGACCAGGCCCAGCGCCATCCATGGGTCGAAGCCGGCGGGCGGGTCGACCAGTTCGCCCTGCGGCCAGCGGCCGTAGCCGGCGGCGGCAAGCTGCTGCCACGGGAACAGCGGGCCGGGGTCGTCCTTGCGGCCGGGGGCGAGATCCTCGTGGCCGATGATCTGGGTGGGCGGGATGTGCAGCCGCGTGGTGAGGTCGGAGAGCAGACGCAGCAGGCTGTCGATCTGCGGCTGGGCGAACGGCGTGGCGCCGTCGTTGTCCAGCTCGATGCCGATCGAGGCGGAGTTGAGATCGGTGACGGTGCCCCAGCGCCCCGGGCCGGCCTGCCAGGCGCGCCACTGGTCGGGCACCAGCTGGTAGATGTGGCCGTCGGCGCCGACCAGGTAGTGCGCGCTGACCGGGCCCATGCTGTTGCTCGAGCGCAGGGTGTCCAGGCTCTGCTGCACCGACTGCTGCTGGGTGTAGTGCAGCACGATCAGCACCGGCCGGCGGATGTCGTAATTCGGCGACGGTACCCAGGTCGCCAGCGGGTTGCGCGGCGGCAGCGGCGCGCAGGCGGCGAGCAGGGCGAGCAGAAGCAGCAGGCCAATGATGCGCAGCAGGCGGGATGCGGGAAGTGTCAGGCACATGGCGGTGGGCTTCATGGCTCGTCATTCCGGCGAACGCTGGAATCCAGTCGGGTGACTCGTGCGAAGTACTCAAAATCCATTTCGTGTGCTTCGCACGCATATATCACTGGATGACCAGCCTACGACTGTTGAAATGCGTCTCCGGCTTTCGCTGGAATGACGGTGAGGATGGGCGAAAGTGATGGCAGCGGTCAATGCAGGTAGGGCTGGGCAATCGCCAGCGCGGTGCGGTACGGCTCCGGATCGTTGCGATTGCTGAGCAGGATCACCGTGAGGCGCTGCTGCGGCCAGCGCACGATCACGTTGCGGAAGCCGATGCTCTCGCCGGAGTGCCACAGCGTGTCGCCGGTGATGCGCCAGCCGTAGCCGTAGCTGGCCTCGTACGGCTCGCCGGTGACCTTCATGTGCGGGCTGAAGGCGAGCCGGCGCGAGGCGGCGCTGAGCAGGCGGTCGTCGTAAAGCGCGGCGTCCCACTTGGCCAGGTCGTCGATCGAGGAGTAGATGCCCCCGTCGCCGCGGGTGGCGCTGGTGACGCTCTGGTCGGTGCGCGTCCACTGGCCGTGCTCCTCGCTGTAGCCGTAGGCGCGGTTCGCCACTTCCGGCCCCTTGCCGTGTTCGTAGAGTAGGGTGTGGTCCATGTGCAGCGGCCGGAAGATGCGCTGCTCCAGGTACAGCGGCAGGCTCATGCCGGAGGCACGTTCCGCCACCAGGCCGAGCAGTACGTAGCCGGAGTTGCTGTAGCGGTACGCGCTGCCCGGCGCGAAATAGATCTTCGGCGTGGCGGAGAGCAGGCGTAGCGCGTCGTCGTCGCTGACCTGGGCGGTGGTGCCTGGAGGGATCAGGTCCTCGTAGTCGACCAGGCCGCCGGTGTGGTCGAGCAGCTGACGCAGCGTGACCGCGGCCGTCGTCTGCGGCAGCGTGGGCAGCCAGCGGCGCACCGGGTCGTCCAGGTGGAGGTGGCCGTCCTCGGCCAGCAGCAGGATCGCCGCGGCGGTGAACTGCTTGCTCACCGAGGCGAGCCGGTAGTTGGTGGTCGGCGTGGCGCGCTCGCCGTCTTCGAGGTTGGCCAGGCCGTAACCGCGACGCACGATCGGTTTGCCGTCCTTGAGCACCAGCAGCGAGGCGCCGGGTACATCGCCGGCGTAGCGCTGCATCAGCGTGTCGGTAGCGTCGACCGGCCTGGCGCCGGAGGCGCAGCCGCCGAGCAGCAGGGTCATGGCGAAGACGGCAGATCTCTTGAACACGGCAACACTCCCATCGTCATGGCGAAACACCCGTAGGAGCCCACTGGCGGGCGATGCCCTCGCGAATCCCGGCTTTCAACAGACGAATGTCTGGTCATCCCGGCTCCAAAAGCGTTGCCCGCCAGCGGGCTCCTACAATTCGGGTGTGTGGTTGTCCGGCGGCGTGGTCATTGCACCGGCACGTCGTAGAGCGTATGCGGCGTGGGTTCCGGCGTGAGCGTGTAATGCCACCACTCCAGCGGATAGTTGCGGAAGCCCTCGCGCGCCATCGCGTCACGCAGCAGCAGGCGGTTCGCGTGCTGCACGGTGGTGATGCCGGGCGCATCGGTGTGCGCGCGCACGTCGAAGAAGTCGAAATCGGTGCCCATGTCCAGCGGCGTGCAATGCCTGCCGTCGGCGGCGCAGCGCTGCAGGGTGAGGTCGATGGTCGCGCCGCGGCTGTGGCCGGAGACCGGCGCGATGTAATCGCCGAGCAGTTTCGACTTGTCCAGCGTGGGATAGTGCTGCGCCTTGGTGCGCTGGTCGCTGAGGTCGTGCGCCCAGCGCACGAAATGCGCCACCGCGCGGGCGGGGCGGTAGCAGTCCCAGATCTTCAGGCGCAGCTGCCGCGTGCGCAGCTCGCGCTCGACCCGCGCCAGCGCCTCGGCGACCGGGCGCAGCAGCAGGCAGGCCGGGGCGCGATAGCCGTCCACCGGCGCGCCCACGAAGTTGTCGCGGCCGGCGTACTTGATGTCCTCGGCGATGTCCGGCACCAGCGCGCGGATGTCGACCAGGTTCGCCGCCGCGGCGGTCGTCGCCGGAGACAGGGTGGGCGGCTGTTCCGCGTGGGTGATGCCGCCAAGGGAAACGAGCAAGGCGAACGCGATCAGATGCCGGGCCTTTGCAGAAGCGCGCTTGCGGGCGACGCTCTTGCTCTGCAGCCCCAAGGAAAAAGCATCGACCGCCAGCGGGCTCCTACCAGTGGTGATGGACGACAGATTGGTCATGGGCGGCAGCTCCCTACGCGCTGGAAGTCGAGGTCTTCGTAATCCGAACTGAAATCGCCTTCGGGATCGAGCTTGGCCATGCGCAGGCCGATCGGCTGCTTGCCGCTGGCGGCGTGGAAATCCAGCCAGGCGTCGAGGTTGGACGAATCGTCCCAGTGCACCAGGTAGCGCTCGCCCAGACGCATCACCGTGCCGGCCAGCGTCGGCGACTTCGCGGCGGCGAAGTGCACCTTCCCCTCGCGCGGACACAGCGTGACGTCGCCGAACCACGGGTCGCGATACTGCCCGCTCCAGCGCGCCAGCTCGGCCGGCGTGGCCGGTCGCTGCGCCGAGGTGTCGGGAGCGGGCGACGACGGCGAACGCTGCTTCGCCCGCTGCGCCAGCGCATCGGCATACCAGTCCACGCCACGATCGTCGGCGGCCGCGGTGAAGTGCTTCATCAGCACTTCGCCGAGCACGGTGCGCGCTTCGTCCGCGTCGCCGTTGATCATGAACACGAAGCCGCTGTCACGATCCGGCAGCAGGGCCAGCATCGAGTACATGCCGTTCAGCGTGCCGGTGTGCCACACGCTCCACTGGCCGTCGACGTCGGCCATGCGCCAGCCGTAGCCGTAGGCCATCACGTGAGTGTGGTCCCATGCGCGGCGCTGTGCAGAGACCGGGATCAGCATGTGCGGCGCCTGCAGCACCTCGCGCTGCACCGGCGACAGCCACTGCAGCTGCGCGTGGGTGGGCACCAGCCAGTTGCGCGCCCAGCTCAGCATGTCGGTGAGGTCGCAGCGGATGCCGCCGGCGGCGGCGGAAGTGATCGCGGGAATCGCCGCGGCCTCGGGCATCGCCACGTTGCGCTCGCCGTCGCGACGGTGCGGCGCGGCCACGTCGCCGACCGCGTCGCGGTTCCACGCACCGACCTGGCAGCGGTCCAGCCCCAGCGGCGCGAACACCTCGCGGTGCATCAGCGTCTCGTAAGGCGCGCCGCCGGCCGCGGCGGCCACTTCGCCGGCCACCACGTAGAGCAGGTTGTCGTACTGGTATTGCGAACGGAAGCTGTAGCCGGGCTTGATGAAGGCGAGGCCGTGGATGATGTCTGCGCGGGTGAACGCGTTCGGCTCCGGCCACAGCATCAGGTCGCCGCCACCCTCGGGCAGGCCGCTGGCATGGGTGAGCAGGTCGGCCACGCGCATGTTCGCGGTGACCCACGGGTCGTGCATGCGGAACTGCGGCAGGTACGTCGTCACCGGATCGTCCCAGCGCAGCTTGCCCTGGTCCACCAGTCGGCCGAGCAGGGCGGTGGTCATCGCCTTGCTGTTGGAGGCGATCTTGAACAGCGTGTGTGGGGTGATCGGCTGGCCCGAGCCGGCGACGGTTTCGCCGGCGGTGCGCACGTAGACGACCTGTCCGTCCTCGATCACGCCAACGGCGATGCCGGGCAGGTGGTAGCGCTCGATCACTGCGTCGACGATCTTGTCGTAGCTGCGGTTGGCGGTTTGGGCGGTGGCGAACGGCGGTGCTAGCAGGAGCAGAAAAGCAAGAGCACCCCACCCCAACCCTCCCCTGCGTTGTCCCACAGGGACTTCCTTCGGTCGCAGGGGAGGGGGTGGAAGGCGCGCGGCATCAATGTTGCGCATGCCGCTCCACCTCGCCCCATACGCGCAGCAGGTTGCCGCCCCACAGCTTGGCGATATCGGCGTCGCTGAAGCCGGCCTTGCGCAGCGCAGCGGTGACGTTGCGGGTTTCGCTGGCGTCCTTCCAGCCGGTGATGCCGCCGCCGCCGTCGAAGTCGGAAGCGAGGCCGACGTGGTCGATGCCGGCCACGTTCACCATGTGCCGGATCTGCTTGACGTAGTCGTCCAGCGTGGCCAGTGGATATTTCTTCTGGATCTCGGCCATGCCCGCTTCCATCTCGGGCCGGTAGTCGTCGTTGTCGCTGTCGTATTTCTTCTCGCCGGCCTGCTTGGCCACCGCCTCCTGCAATTTTTTCTCGGCGGCCTCGCGGCCGGGGTCGTGCTTCAGGAATTCCTTGTATGCCACCGCCTGCACCACGCCACCCTTGGCGGCGATCGCGCGCAGCAGGTCGTCGGGCAGGTTGCGCGGGTGGTCGAGCACGGCGCGGGCGCCGGAGTGCGAGGCGATCAGCGGCGTGCTGGAGACCTTGAGCGCGTCGCGCACGCAGTTGTCCGAGGCGTGCGAGATGTCGACCAGCATGCCGAGCTGGTTGGCGCGCTTGACCACGGCGCGGCCGAACTCGCTCATGCCCTGGTCGCCGGCACTGTTCATCGCCGGCTCGCCGTGTTTGGTGTCGGGCAGCGAGCTGCTGCACAGGTCGTTGTTGCCGACGTGGACCAGGCCGACCGAACGCGCGCCGCGATCGAACGCGGCGTCGAGGCGGTGCAGGTCGTGGCCGAGCGAGTAGGCGTTCTCGATCTCGATGGTCGCCGAGAGCAGGCCGGCCTTGCGGTTGGCCAGCAGCTGTTCCGGCGTGGTGGCCAGGCGGATGCGGTCGGGATACATCATCAGCATGCGGCCGATGCCGTCGTACTTCTGGCTGGCCTGCTGCACCGCCTTGGCGTAGCCGGCGGCGTCGAGCGCGTGCTGCGGCACCCACACCACGAAGAACACCGCGTTCAGGCCGCCGCGTTCCATCTTGCCCAGGTCGACCAGCAGGCGCGTGTCCTTGCCGACGTCGAAGCGTGGCTCGGCCATGTAGTTGAACGGGATGTCGACGTGGGTGTCGATGGTGACCGGCGGGTCCTGCGCCGTCTGCGCATGCAATGCGGCGGGCAGGGCCAAGGTGGCGAGAAGGGCGAGGCGGACGGTCAGGTTCATGCGGTTTCCCAGTTCCGCGCCGGCTGCTCGCCGGCGATCATTTCCTCGAAGTGCTGGCGGCGGCGCACCACGGCGTAGCGGCCTTGGTCGAGCAGCACCTCGGCCGCCAGCGGCCGCGAGTTGTAGGTGGACGCCATCGACGCACCGTACGCGCCGGTGGCCCTGATCAGCAAGAGGTCGCCCGCCGAACACTCGGGCAGCTCACGCGCGCGCGCAAAGGTGTCGCCGGTTTCACAGACCGGGCCGACGATGTCGTAGGTGGCCGGCGGGCGCGGCGTGTCGGCGACCGGCACGATGTCGTGCCAGGCGTCGTACAGGCTGGGCCGCTGCAGGTCGTTCATCGCCGCGTCCAGTACCAGGAAGCGCCGCTCGGCGCCTTCCTTGACGCGCAGCACCCGGGTCAGCAGCACGCCGGCCTCGGCCACCAGCCAGCGGCCCGGCTCCAGCAGCAGGCGGCCGCGGTAGCCGGCCAGCGCGGCGCGGATCACGTCGACGTAATCGGCGGCAGCGAGCGGCCGGTCCACGCCGGCGCGGTAGCACACGCCGAGGCCGCCGCCCACGTCGATGCTGTTGATCGGGTGGCCGGTTCGTTCGAGTTCCTGCCAGAACGCGGCGACCCGCTGCAGCGCGAGCCGGAACGGTTCGACGCTGAGGATCTGCGAGCCGATGTGCACGTGCAGGCCGTCGAGCTGCACGTGGCTCAGTTGTTTGCGCTCGGCGAACCAGCGGCGCGCCTCGTCGATGCTGACGCCGAACTTGTTTTCCGATTTGCCGGTGGAGATCTTCGCGTGGGTCCGCGCGTCCACGTCGGGGTTGATGCGCACTGCGGCGCGCGCGGTCACCTCCTGCGCTTTCGCGAGGCGCTGCAGCGTGTGCAATTCGTCCAGCGATTCGACGTTGAAGCGCATGATGCCGACGTTCAGCGCGCCGGCGATCTCGTCGGCGCTCTTGCCGACGCCGGAAAACACGATGCGCTCGGCCGGGATGCCGGCGTTGAGCGCACGGCGCAGTTCGCCGACCGAGACGATGTCGGCGCCGACGCCGGCGTTCGCCATCAATTGCAGGATGGCGAGGTTGGGGTTGGCCTTGACCGCGAAGCACACGGTGGCGTCGAGGCCCGCCAGCGCGGCCTGGAGTTCGTCGATGCGCCGGTGGATCGCGCCGGCGGAGTAGGCATGAAAGGGGGTGGCGATGCGTTCGGCCAGTCGCCGCAGGTCGACGCCGTCGAACATGCCGGGGGCACCATCCGTTTCCCGGGCAGTTTCCTGTGCCGCCGGGCGGTTCGTCATCTGCGTGGGCATGATTTCGCTATCGGTGGCTGGGGCGGTGGCGCCGGAAAAAAAGCGGCCCGCCAATTGCGCGGGCCGCGATCGGGGGAGGACGATCAGAAGTTGACGGACATGGTCAGCTGGGTGAACCGCGGCGACTGGAAGCCCAGCGGCTGGCGGAACGTGTCGCTGGTGGAGTTGGAGATGGACGTCTGCAGGTCCTGGTCTACCGCGGTGGTGTGCTTCTGGTTGAGCAGGTTGTAGACAGCCAGCTTCACCCGGAACTCGCCGCCTTCGAACGGCTGGATGTAGCTGATGCCGGCGTTGAGAGTGAAGGTCCACGGCAGGCGGCCGTACTTGCCGCGCGGCGAGCGCTCGTAGACACGGTCCTCGGATACCGGCGAGTCGCAGTTCTGCACGCAGATGAAGTAGCTGTGGTAGTTGGTGGCGTCGTAGGGGTTGCCCACACCGAAACCGGTGATCGGGCCGCCGGAGGCGGCGTTCACGTCGGCGCCAAGCTGCCAGTGCGGGGTGAGCGCATAGGTGCCGCGGAGCTTGAACTGGTGGCGGCGGTCGTTCGGCAGGTAGCCGTTGCCGCCCAGGTTCACCCACGGATCGTCGAAGTTCTCGGTGCGGCCGGTGTCGTCGAAGTCGGTATCCGAGTTGACCGGGCCTTCCGCGTTGCCGCGGTTCCACGACATCGTGTATGAGGCGTTCATCGCCCACTTCTCGTCCCACGCGCGGTTCAACTGCAGCTCGACGGCGGCATAGGTGCGCTTGGGCTTCACCCAGCCGCGCTGGCCGAGATAATTGCCGGAGGCGTCGTACATCGCCCAGCCTTGCTTGGAGGTATCGATGGTGACCCAGCCGTCGGCGGTGCCGGTGCAGTGGGTGTCGCCCCACACGGTGACGCTCTTGCCCGGGTTGGCCATCACCCAGCCGACGTAGCCGTCCCCGCCGCACTGCGGGGTGGCGCTGATCTCCATGTCGTCGATCGCGTTGTGCAGGCGCCGGTAGGTGGCGCTGACGCCCCACGACCACTGTGAGGTGATCAGCTGCTGGAAGCCCAGGATCGCCTCGTCCTGGTAGACCGGGTCCATGTTCTTGTCGACCTCGGAACGCAGGTCGCCCACGGTGCCGTTGCCCTGCGAATTGTCGACCGCGCCGATCTGCGGCCCGAGCTTCGGGACGGCGTACTGCACACCGTTGAGGGTCTTGTAGTCCCAGCCGTCGAACGCGTAGTAGGTGCGCTCGTCGAGCAGGCCACCGGCCTGCTTGATGTTGATCACGTTGGCCACCGGCAGGTAGTAGCGGCCGAGGTTGCCGAACAGCTTGGTGCTGCCGTCGCCCTTCATGTCCCAGGAGAAGCCCAGCCGCGGCGCGATCTGCCGGCTCATCTTGATGTAGCTGCGGCCCGCGGCGTCCTGGTTGTCGAAGCTGTCGTTGCGCACGCCGGCGTTGAGCACCAGGTTTGGCGTGAGCTGCCAGTTGTCCTCGATGTAGTACGCGGCGTTCTTGGTGGTGAAGGTGCCGGCGATCTCGTAGCGCCGCGCGCGCACGTAGGAGTCGTAGCCGGCCGGCACCACGCCGCCGTTGGAGATGGTGGAGCCGGCGCTGGCGGCATACAGGTTGTAGTAGTACGCGCCCGGTCCGGCGTAGTGGCGGCTATAGTCGGAGGTGTCGTTCTCGTGGTCGTAGCCGAAGCGCAGCAGGTGGTCGCCCAGCGTCCACTCGAAGTCGGCACGCGCCTGCTTGCGGGTGTCGTTGCGCTTGTACACGGTGGAGCTGCTGGTGCAGCCCAGCCGCACGCCGGGGTCGTGGATCGCCCTGAACGCATTGTTGGCCGCGACGTAGTTGCAGTCGACGTCCAGCTGCGAGTGGGTGAATGCCTCGCGTTCGTTGCGGCCGGTCATCAGCTTCATCGACAGGTCGTTGGTGAGGTAGCTGGTCCAGGTCAGTGCCCAGTTCTTGCCGCCGGTGTCGGTGAAGACCTGGTTGGTGCGGGTGCCAATGGTGCTGGTGTCGTAGTCGTAGCTGTAGACGTCGCCGGTGTTCTTGTTCTTGTCGGAGAACGCCATCAGCTGCAGCACGTTGCTGTCGGTGATGTTCCAGTCGATGGTGGTGCCCCAGAAGCCGGTGTCCGAGTTGTTGGAAGTCAGCGTGGTGCCGGCGTTGTTGGTGTTGCGCGGGGTGCTGCCGCGGGCCTCGTACATGGCGAAGATGAACAGCTTGTCCTTGACGATCGGACCGGACGCCCAGACGTTCGTCTTCACCAGCGAGTCCCGGTCGCGGCTAGCGGTGAGGTAGCGGTGACCGCTGGCGTCGTAGTGGTCGTCGGCGCGCGAATGCCAGTTGCCCGGTTCCAGGGTGATCTCCACGCCGCCCTTGAATTCGTTGGTGCCCGAGCGCGCCACCGCGTTGACCACCCCACCGGTGGTGCGGCCGAACTCGACCGAGTAGCCGCCGGTCTTGACCTGGAACTGGTCGTAGAACGCGAACGGCGCCTCGGAGAAACCGTTGCGGTTGTAGAAGTCGGTGACGTTGAGGCCGTTGACGTAGAACGCGTTCTCCGCGATTGAGGAGCCGCCGAAGGAAATGCCGCCGAAGGCGGCGTTGCCCTTGACCACGCCGGGCGCCAGCAGGGCCACCGAGGTGACGTTCTGGTTGACCGGCAGGCGCGCCAGTTCGGCGCGCGAGACGATGGTGGCCGATTCGGTGGAGCTCACGTCGATCACCGGCAGCACCGAGCCGGTGACGTTGATGGTGGCCAGGCTGGTCGCGTTCGCCGCGCCCAGGTCCACCGTGGTGGTGGTGCCCAGCGCCACCGTGACATTGCGCGTCGGCCCCACCGGCTGGCCGCCGCTGCTGGCGCTGATGGTGTACTGACCCACCGGCAGGAACGGAAAGCGGTAGCTGCCGTCGTTGTCGGCGGTGATCGTGCGGGTCAGGCCGGTGGCCGGATTGATCACGACCACGGTGGCGCCGGCCTGGGTGCGGCCGGCCACCGAGCCGTCGTTGTTGGCTGCGTACGCCTGCGGTCCGCCGAAGGCGGCCAGTGCCAGTCCGAGCGCCGTGCCGAGTACGGTCCTGCGCAATGTCCGGGTGTTGCTCATGTCCCCATCTCCCCCATCGACGCCGTCGATGCCATGTTCATGAAAAGCTGCTGGTTGGTTAGTTGCTGCTGCGTCCCTGCGCCGCTGGCAGCACCTGCCAGTCGAAGTCGTAATCCAGTTGATCGAAATAAAGGTTGCCGCCACGCCATTCGGCCTCGCCGCGCTGCGAGTCCACGTCGTCGGAGCGGAAGTGCCGTTTGGACGGCTGGAAGTGGCGGCCGAAGTCGTCGTTGAAGGCGATGCGCCAGTTGTCGAGGCCGCCGAGGTAGAACCACTCCAGCGCCTGGTCGTCGCCGGGTTTCGGCTGCAGGCGGCCGGTGGTGACGTCCATCGGCACCCAGCCGTACGGCGGCAGGTAGAGGTAGCCCCAATCGTGGATGTTGCTGTAACGGCTGCCGTCGTCCGAATAGACCATGCCCGACTGCCAGCGCGTGGGGATGCCGTTGAGCCGCAGCAGGGTCATCAGCAGCAGGGTCTGCTGGCCGCAGTCGGCGTGGCCGGCATGCAGCGCGTAGTCGCTGATGTTGGAGATCGTCGAGTATTCGCGCGCGCCGGCCCAGGGGATGCGGTCGACCGCGGCAAACAGCTTCTGCGCGATGCGGTACGGGTTCTTCTCGTCGCCGACGACTTTGCGCGAGAATGCGCGCATGGCGTCGGTGAACACGATGTGCGGCGCGCGCTCGGCCACGAACGGGGCCAGCTCCGGCGTGATCTTCTCCGCCGTGACCCTGGTCGTGTCGATCGCGTGGTACTGCGCGAGCAGGGTCAGCTCGTAGGTGACCGAGAACACGGTTTTCTGACCGGCCACTGCCGGCTTTTCCAGGTACACCGTGCGCTGCGGCGCCGACTCCGGCGCGATGTCGTGCCGTGCCGGCACGCTGGCCACGTAGCGGATGTCTTCCTGCTGGCCGGGCACCGCCTGCGGGTAGGGAATCCACGCGCGTATCGTCTCGCCGGCGGGCACCGCGTCGGCTTCGACGGTCAGCGTCTGCGTCATGCGCAGGCGCTGCGGCAGCACGCTGCTCCTGTGTTCGGCCAGCGCGGCCTGGTAGATCGCTCGCTGGTGGTCGTTCAGCGATTCCATCGGGCCGTCGGTGATCGGCGCCTGCACCGCGCGTCGCGCTACCGCTTCGGGGCTGAGCCGGAACAGGTTGCCGGGTGTGCGCTTGAAGTACAGCGTGCGGCCGTCGATCACCTGGTGCTCGAACAGGCCGGCCGCGTTCCATTTCGCGAACTCGGCATCGGTGAGGTCGGGGATCTGCTTGCGTACGCGCGTCTTGACGTCGTCGGCGCTCAGCGTGAAGTCGAGCAGGATGCGGCGCATGCGTTCGCGCTGGAACGCGAGCGCGTCGCGCGTGTCGGCGGTCAGTCCGGGCTGTGCCAGTGCGCCGGCGATCGCCGCTTCGGCGGCCTTGAAGTGGCCGGCGTCGATCTGGGCGATGATGGGGGTGACGGCCTTGCCGTCCTGGTTGCTTTCGGCATGCGCGAACGGCACGACGAACAGCAGGGCGAGCAGGGACGCAGCGAGGCGCAGACCGCGAGTGCGGCGGCATATTCCCGGTGCGACAGGCAGCAACGTATCCATCGACAAACGTCCCCGCAACGAATCCCCTGAAGCCGCTGTGTAACACGCTTGCAAATGCTGGTCAATAATTTATGCTTCTGGCGTAGCAAAGAAGAATCAGCTATTCCTTGATGGTGAAAGCTGGCCAGCCTGCGAATACCCGCGAACGATCCACGAGGGGATGCAAGTGATCCACACGGTCTGGCCTTACCTGGCGCTGATGCTGCTGATCGCCGGGCTGTTTCCGGCGATCGAGCGCCGCTACGGCTGGAAGCTGTTCTCGGTACTGCCGCCGATCGTGCTGACCTACCTGTTCGTCACCGCACTGGCGGTGTCCGGGCTGTGGCAGGTCAACGCGGAGATCAAGGCGGCGCAGTCGACGCTGGTGACGCACCTGGTGCCGGCGCTGCTGTTCCTGCTGATGATCAACTGCGACCTGCGCGCGATCTGGCGGCTTGGCCCGCGGGTTCTTGGCGTGTTCGCCTGCACCTCGCTGAGCCTGTTCATGGCCTTCATCGCCACCTACCTGCTCTACCGCCACTGGCTGCCCGGCGACGCCTGGCAGCCGCTGGCCGCACTGTCCGGTAGCTGGGTCGGCGGCAGCGCGAACATGATCGCGGTGAAGCAGGCGATCGGCATGTCCGATACCTACCTGGCGATGTCGCTGCTGACCGATGCGCTCGGTTACTCGATGTGGGTGGTGGTGCTGTTCTCGGTGGCACGGCTGGCGCCGGCGTTCAACCGCTGGACCCGGGCGATATCCAGCGGCGACATCCCCCTGGCGCCGGTGAAGACCAAGGCGCCGACCACTTACGACAGCGTGCTGCTGTGGTTGGGCATGGCGCTGGCGGCGGCGGCGCTGGCGGCCTGGCTGGCCGGCTGGTTGCCGGTGTCCGGCATGGTCAGCGCCACCACCTGGACCATCCTGCTGGCCACCGGCTTCGGCCTGGTGGCGGCGCATACGCCGCTGGCCGAGTTCCCCGGCGCCAGCACGATCTCCAGCGCGATGCTGATCAGCGTGGTGGCGGTGCTGGCTTCGCAGAGCAACTTCCAGGGCATCGCCGCGGCGCCGCTGTACCTGTTGTGCGGCGTCACCGTCATCGCGATCCACGCGGTGTTGCTGGTCGGCTTCGCCAAACTGTTCCGCTTCGACCTGTACCTGTGCGGCATCTCCTCGCTGGCGCATATTGGCGGGGTGGCGGCCACGCCGATCCTGGCGGCCAGCTATTCGGCCGCACTGGTGCCGGTGGGCATCCTGCTGGCCTTGCTCGGTTACATCCTGGGCACCGGCTTCGGGCTGGTGGTGGCGACGGTGCTGTCGGCGCTGGCCGGCCCGTGATGCGGTATCAACATAGGACCAAGACGATGCGAATCCCCCTGCTTGCCGCCACCATGTTCGCGCTCGCCTTCGCCGGCGCCCCGCTGCAGGCGCGCGAGGCTAACGAAGGGCTGACGGTGCCGCCGTCTGGCGTGCTCGGCGTCGACGAGGCGCAGCTCACGCCGGCGTTCTGGATCGGTCTACAGACGCAGCCGGACCGCGTGATCCTCGACCGCGCCGCGATCGAGGCGCAGAACGCGAAACTGCTGCAGGTCGATCCGTCCATGCACGACCTGCACGCGTTGCCGAAAACCCTGGGCCGCGAGCAGATCGCCGGCTGGATCGAGAAACTGTCGGAGCGACCGGACCGTCCGCTGTTCGACGTCGACGGCCGGCCGGTGCCGGCTGCCACGCTGGATGCGGCGGTCGGCAACCTCGCCCTGGACGCGATCCCCGCGCAGCAGCCGACGCGCTACGGCCTGGTGGTGCGCCGCGCCGCATTGCGCACGTTCCCCACCGCGTTGCGCGTATTCAGCGTGAAGGGCGATACCGACATCGACCGCTTCCAGGAAACGGCCGAGTTCCCCGGCACGCCGGTGGCGATCGTGCACGCCAGCGCCGATGGCCGGTGGCTGTTCGTGGTCAGCCCGCGCTATGCCGCGTGGACCGAAAAGGAAAACGTGGCCGAGCGCAGCGCCGCCGAGGTGTTCGGCTATGCCGACAAGACCCCGTACCGGGTGGTCACCGGCGCTGTCGAGCGCACCGTGTTCACCCGCGAGCAACCGGCGGTGTCGCAGCTGCAACTGGATATGGGCACGCGCGTGCCGCTGGCCACCGGCCTGCCTCCGGAGCAGCCGGTCAACGGGCAGACTCCGTACGCCGCGCACGTACTCGAACTGCCGCTGCGCAAGGCCGACGGCAAGCTCGGCTTCACCCCGGCGCTGCTGCAGAAGAACACCGATACGGCGAGCGACTACCTGCCGCTGACCCGCGCCAACCTCATCCGCCAGGCGTTCAAGTTCCTCGGCGAGCGCTATGGCTGGGGCCACGCCTACGACGGCCGCGACTGCTCGGGCTTCGTCTCCGACGTGTACCGCAGCATGGGCGTCGAGATGCCGCGCAACACCAGCAGGCAGGCGATCAGCCCCGCGCTGGAACATCGCGCGTTCACCGCGAAGGACAGCCGCGAAGAACGTCTCAAGGCCGCGCAGGCGCTTGAGGTGGGCGACCTGGTCTACATCCCCGCCCACGTGATGATGGTAATCGGCCACCTGCACGGCCAGCCATACGTGATCCACGACACCACCGGTATGAGCTACCGCAAGGCCGACGGCAGCAAGGCACGAGTCAAGCTCAATGCGGTGTCGGTCACGCCGCTGCTGCCGCTGCTGTTCAACGACCAGCAGAGCTATGTCGACCGCATGACCAGCATCGTGCGCATCCGCCCATGACGGAAACCCATCCCTCTCTCGCGGCGTCATTCCCTTGCAAGCGGGAATCCACTTCGCCTTTCCGCTCCGGAGCAGGATGGATGCCCAGCTTCGCCGTTGAAAGAGCATCTACCGCTTGCGCGGGAATGACGTCGTGAAATGTCATCGCACAGGATCAGAGCAAGCCAATCCATGAAGATCACAGACATCCAGTTCGGCATGCTGCGGGTGCCGCTGAAGACCCCGTTCAAGACGGCGCTGCGCACGGTCAACACGGTGGAGGACATCGTGGTGATGGTGCATACCGACACGGGCCAGGTCGGCTACGGCGAGGCGCCCGCCACCGCGGTGATCACCGGCGACACCCACGGCTCGATCATCGACGCGATCCGCCACTACATCTCGCCGCGGCTGATTGGCCAGGACATCGCCAACCTCAACCACCTCACCCAGCTGATCCAGTCCTCGATGGAGAAGAACACCAGCGCCAAGGCGGCGGTGGAGATCGCGGTGTACGACCTGTGGGGCCAGCTCTACGGCGCGCCGCTGTACAAGCTGCTGGGTGGCGGCGACCCGGTGATCACCACCGACATCACCATCAGCGTGGACTACATCGACAAGATGGTGGCCGACTCGGTCTCCGCGGTGGAGCGCGGCTTCGAGTCGCTGAAGATCAAGGTGGGCAAGGACATCGGCGTCGACATCGAGCGGGTCAAGGCGATCTACGCGGCGGTGGAAGGCCGTGCGCTGCTGCGGCTGGACGCGAACCAGGGCTGGACCGCGAAGCAGGCGGTGTACGCGCTGCAGACGCTGGAGGACGCCGGCATCAAGCTGGAGCTGATCGAGCAGCCGGTGAAGGCGCGCGACCTGGCCGGCATGCGCTACGTCACCGAGCGCGTGCATACGCCGGTGATGGCCGACGAGAGCGTGTTCGGGCCGATGGAGGTGATCGAGCTGATCCGCCTGCGCGCGGCCGACATCATCAACATCAAGCTGATGAAGACCGGCGGCATCTCCAACGCGGTGCGCATTGCCGACATCGCCGGCATGCACGGCATCGAATGCATGATCGGCTGCATGCTGGAAACCTCGATCAGCGTGGCCGCGGCGGTGCACGTGGCGGTGGCGAAGTCCAACGTGATCACCAAGGTCGACCTGGACGGCCCCTCGCTGTGCCAGTTCAACCCGGTCGACGGTGGGGTAATCTTCAACGAGTCGGAAATCTCCGTGACGGATGCCCCCGGACTGGGCATCCGCGAGATCCGCGGATTGGAGAGGATCGAAGCCTGATGTCGCCGCTGGTCAAAATCCGTTCGGAACGCGACCAGATGTCGGCAGTGGAGCGGCGCATCGCCGACTTCATCCTGGAGAACGCGCAGCTGCTGCGCGACTACTCCTCGCAGCAACTGGCCAATGCGTTGGGGATCAGCCAGTCCAGCGTGGTCAAGTTCACCCAGAAGCTGGGCTTCAAGGGCTATCCGGACCTGAAGTATTCGGTCGGCGAGGCGATCGCCCGCGCCGACAACGGCGACACGCCGCAGGTCGCGGAGGCGAGCAGCGGCGAAGGCGGCGGCTCGTCCGCCGGCCACCTGTGGCGGCGCAAGTCCGAAGCCGAGGAGGCGACCCGGCTGATCAATCCGCCGGAAACCCTGCATGCCGTGGCCGACGCGATCGAGCAGGCCGGCCGCGCCGGCAAGGTGTTCATCATCGGGCTAGGCGAGGACGACATCCACGCGCGCGGCTTCGCGCTGAAGCTGTCGCTCTTGGGCATCCTCACCGTGCACAACTTCGACACCGCGCGGATGACCGCGAACGTTTCCGCGGCCAGCGCCGGCGACGTGCTGCTGGTGTTCTCCGAACACGGCAACCACCCGGCGCTGTGCAAGATCGCCCGCTATTTCCGCGAGCGCCGCGGGCAGGTGATCACGGTGACGCGGCACACCGCGAACCCGCTGCGCGCGCTGGCCGACCTCTGTCTGGTGGTGTCGGCGCACGACGAGCTGCCGTACATCCAGCCGCTGCTGTACCAGTCGGCGCTGCAGCACCTGCTCGATGGCGTGTTCGTGCAGCTGTGCGAAGGCCACGACGACCTCCACGCGCAGCTGCTGGCCAACCTCGACCGCATCCAGCTGATGCTGGAGCCGTGAGGGCCGGGATGACCAGACGTTCGTCTGTTGAAAGCCGGGATTCGGGATTTGCCGTAGGGCGGGCACTGTCCGCCGGCTCTTCGATACGCCGCCCGTGTTGTTTCACGAAAGCGGCGGATGGTGCCCGCCCTGCGGAGTTGCGTAACTTCACCATGCAGGACGAAAACCGATGACTGTTTGCTTCCGCACGTTGGGCTTGCTGACGTTCGCCGTCATGCTTGCCGGTGTCGCGCACGCTGGCGCCGCGGATTCGTCGTGGCGGAACGCCCGTCAGATGATCGTGGTCACCACCAGTGATTGGAACGCCGACCACGGCGAGCTGCGCGCCTACGAGCGGCGCGGCGGTGCCTGGCTGGAAGTCGTCACGCCCACGCCGGTGACCATGGGCAAGAGCGGTGCCGGCTGGGGGCTGGGCCTGAGCGCGCCGCAAACCGGCGGCCCGGTGAAGCGCGAGGGTGACAACCGCAGCCCGGCCGGCGTGTTCCACATCGGCGAGGCGTTCGGCTACGCCGCGCACGCGGCCACCGCGCTGCCGTACCGCGCGCTCACCGCCACCGATTACTGCATGGACGTCAGCGGCGCGGCGCAATACAACCGCATCGTCGACGCGAACGTGGTGGGCCTGGAGGCGGTGAAGGGTTCCAGCGAGCCGATGCGGCGCGACCTGCATGCGAACGGCGACCAGCGCTACCGGCTTGGCTTCGTGATCGAGCACAATGCGCAGGCGACGCCGCAGGGCGGCAGCTGCATCTTCGCGCATCTGTGGAAGTCGCCCACCGACGCCACCGCCGGCTGCACCGCGATGACGCCGGCGCTGATGCAGAAACTGCTGGCCTGGTTGAAGCCGCAGGAGCATCCGGTGTTCGTGCTGCTGCCACAGGCCGAGTACGAACGCCTGCGTGCATCGTGGCAACTGCCGGCGCTGGCGGAGGCTGCGCGGTGAGTGCCACCAGTCGGGTGCTGACCGGCCTGGCTGCCGGCGCGGTGATCGGCCTGCTGCTGGCCGGCTGGAACGAAACCGTGGCGCTGCAGGTGGCGAACGTGGCGCAGCCGATCGGCAAGCTGTGGCTGAACGCGCTGCAGATGACGGTGGTGCCACTGGTGTTGGCGCTGGTGGTGGTGGGCGTCAACACCGCCACCGACGCGGCCGCCTCGGGCCGCATCGCGCGCCGCGCGATCGTGGTGTTCATCGTGGTGCTGACCGGCGGCGCGCTGTTTGCGGCGCTGGCCGCGCCGCTGGTATTTTCGCTGTTCCCGCGCAACCCGGCGCTGATCGCCGCACTCGACCATGCCAGCATGCCGGCGGCCGCGCAGGCGGCGCCGAACTGGATCGACACGCTGGTGGCGATCGTGCCGAACAACGCGATCATGGCCGCAGCGCAGAGTGCGATGCTGCCGCTGGTGGTGTTCGCGCTGTTCCTCGGTTTCGCGCTGACCCGGATCGCGCCGGCGCGGCGGGCGCTGCTGATGGAGTTCTTCCAGGCGATCGCCGACGCGATGATCGTGATCGTGCGCTGGGTGCTGTGGATCGCGCCGCTGGGCGTATTCGCGCTGATTCTTTCGGTCTGCGCCCGCTCGGGCCTGGGCATGCTCAGCGCGCTCGGCGTGTACGTGCTGGTGGAATGCCTGCAGTATCTGTCGGTCACCGTGATGATGCTGCCGCTCGCAGTGGTCTTCGGCGGCGAGAAGCTACGCCGTTTCGCGCTGGCGCTGGTACCGGCGCAGGTGGTGGCGATCAGCACGCAGTCGTCGCTGGCCTCGCTGCCGGCGATGCTGGAAAGTGCCGACCGCCGGCTCGGCTACCCGAAGCAGGTGGCTGCGCTGGTGCTGCCCATGGCGGTGAGCCTGTTCCGCCTGACCAGCCCGGTGCAGTACGTCACCTCGGCGGTGTTCATCGCCTGGGCCTACGGCATCGACCTCAGCACCGCGCAACTGCTGGCTGGCGCACTGCTGGCGGTGGTGATCAGCCTGGGTTCGGTCGGCCTGCCGGGCCAGGTCACCTTCATTGCCACCAACCTGCCGGTGGCGCAGGCGATGGGCCTGCCGCTTAGTCCGCTGGGCCTGATGCTGGCGGTCGACACCATTCCCGACGCGCTGGCCACGCTGGGCAACGTCACCGGCGACATCACCGCCACCAGCCTCGTCGCCCGGCAATCGCGGCGCGACCTCGGTCAGGCGCTTCCGTGAATTGACGCGGTGACAGCCGCGCGGGGCGGCGACCCGGCGCGGTGGCGCGCGTGCGGTTATCATGACGCACTGCGCCAATGCGACCGAAGCGACTCCCGCCATGCTCCTGATGATCGACAACTACGACAGCTTCACCTACAACCTCGTGCAGTACCTGGGCGAGCTGGGGCAGGCGGTCAAGGTGGTGCGCAACGATGCGCTGGACGTGGCCGGCATCCGCGCGCTCAGGCCCTCGCACATCATGATCTCGCCGGGGCCGGGCACGCCGGACGATGCGGGCGTGTCGCTGGACGTGCTGCGCGAGCTGGCCGGCGAGATCCCGGTGTTCGGCGTGTGCCTGGGCCACCAGGCGATCGGCCAGGTGTTCGGCGGCAGGGTGGTCCGCGCCAAGCGGATCATGCACGGCAAGACCTCGCCGGTGATCCATCGCGGGCAGGGCGTGTTCGCCGGCCTGCCGAATCCGTTCGAGGCGACGCGTTACCACTCGTTGGTGGTGGAGCAGGGCTCGCTGCCAGACTGCCTCGAAGTCACTGCGTGGACGGAAAACCCGGACGGCTCGATCGACGAGATCATGGGCCTCAAGCACAAGACGCTGGCGGTGGAGGGCGTGCAGTTCCACCCCGAATCCATCCTGACCCAGCACGGCCACGACCTGCTGCGCAATTTCCTGAGTCAGCCGCTGAGGGCGGCGGCATGAACAGTCACGCCCGCGAGATCACCATCACGCCGCAGGAAGCGTTGCAGCGCACGATCGAGCACCGCGAGATCTTCCACGACGAGATGATCGCGCTGATGCGGCAGATCATGGGCGGCGAGGTGAGCCCGCTGATGACCGCGGCGATCATCACCGGCCTGCGCGTGAAGAAGGAAACCGTGGGCGAGATCACCGGCGCGGCGCGGGTGATGCGCGAGCTGTCGGCGAAGGTGGACGCGCCCGCGCACCCGCACTTCGTCGACATCGTCGGCACCGGCGGCGATGGCGCCTCCAGCTTCAACATCTCCACCACCGCGATGTTCGTGGCGGCCGCGGCCGGCGCGCGCATCGCCAAGCACGGCGGGCGCAGCGTGTCGTCGAAGTCCGGCAGCGCCGACGTGCTGGAGGCGCTCGGCGCGGCGATCGAGCTGGCGCCGGCGCAGGTCGCGCAGTGCATGGCCGAGACCGGCATCGGCTTCATGTTCGCGCCGAACCACCACCCGGCGATGAAGGTGGTGGCGCCGGTGCGCAAGGAAATGGGCGTGCGCACGCTGTTCAACATCCTCGGCCCGCTGACCAACCCGGCGGGTGCGCCGAACATCCTGATGGGCGTGTTCCATCCCGACCTGGTCGGCATCCAGGTGCGCGTGCTGCAGCAGCTCGGCGCGCGGCATGCGCTGGTGGTGTGGGGCCGCGACGGTCTGGACGAGATCTCGCTGGGCGCGGCGACCCTGGTCGGCGAATTGCGCGACGGCGTGGTGCGCGAGTACGAGGTGGAGCCGGAGGATTTCGGCCTGGCGATGGCGTCCAGCCGCAACCTGCGGGTGGAGAATGCGGACGAGTCGAAGGGCATGCTGCTGGGCGTGCTGCAGGGACGTCATGGCGTGCAGCACGATATCGTCTGCCTGAACGCCGGCGCGGCGCTGTACACCGCCGACGTGGCCGCTTCGATCGGCGAAGGCATCGAGCTGGCCCGCGCCACGATTGCCAGCGGTGCGGCGCATGCGAAAATGCAGGCCTTCGTGGCAGCCACCCGGCGGCTTGCCCCTTCGCGGTAGCTGCACGCGGCGCCGGTATCCTCTAGCGCACCGGACGCGCCCCACACCACAGTGAGATGCCATGACTGACATCCTCAATCGCATTCTTGCGCGCAAGACCGAAGAGGTGGCCGAGCGACGGACCCGGCTGCCGGAAGCCGAGCTGGTCGCGCGCATCGCCGAGCTGCCTGGCACCCGTGGGTTCGCCGCGGCGATCGAGGCCAAGATCGACGCCGGCCTGCCGGCGGTGATCGCCGAGGTGAAGAAGGCCAGCCCGAGCAAGGGGCTGATCCGCACCGACTTCGACCCGGCCGCGATCGCCAGGAGCTACGCGGCGGCCGGCGCTGCCTGCCTGTCGGTGCTGACCGACAGCGATTTCTTCCAGGGCAGCGAAGCGTTCCTGCAGCAGGCGCGCGAGGCGTGCTCACTGCCGGTGCTGCGCAAGGATTTCATCATCGACGCCTACCAGGTGTACGAGGCCCGCGCGATCGGCGCCGACTGCGTGCTGCTGATCGTCTCGGCGCTGGATGACGACGTGCTGCTGCAACTGTCGCTGCTGGCGGCGGAGCTCGACCTGGACGTGCTGTGCGAGGTGCACGACGAGGAGGAGCTGGAGCGCGCGCAAGCGCTGCCGGTGCCGTTGATCGGCGTGAACAACCGCAACCTGCGCAGCTTCGAGACCTCGCTGGAGACCTCGCTGGCCCTGCAGGGGCTGATCGAGTACGACCGCGTGCTGGTGGCCGAGTCCGGCATCCACACTCCAGAAGACGTGGCGCGTCTGCGCGCGGGCGGCATCCAGGCGTTCCTGGTCGGCGAGGCGTTCATGCGCGCCGAAGACCCCGGCAGAGAACTCAAGCGGCTGTTCGCCCTGTCGTGACGATCATGACGGAAGGGGAAACCGAGGCGGCGTCGCCGCGCGTGGTGCTGTTCGATTTCGACGGCGTGCTGATCCGCGGCGACTCGTTCTACCTGTTCGTGCGCGAGCGCTATCGCCGCGGCCCGTGGCGCTATGCGCTGGCCGTGCTGGCCGCGCCGCTGCTGCTGGTGCTGCGGCCGTTCTCGCGTCGCTGGTCGCTGCGCATGCTGGCGGCGATCGGCCTGCTGGGGCTGGGCGAGCGGCGCTACCGCAGCACCGCCGACGCCTACGCCGCGCTGCTGGCGCGCCGTCCCGGGCAGTTCTGCCGCGACGGCCTGCAGGCGCTGCGCCGGCACCAGCTGGCCGGCGACCGCGTGATCGTGGTCACCGGCTGCGAGCACACCCTGGCCTGCGGCATCCTGCGCCAGCTGGGTCTGGATGACCTGGAGGTGCTCGCCTCGCAGCTGCGGCCCGGCTGGTTCGGCATGCGCCTGCGGTGGCACAACGTGGGTCCGCGCAAGGTGCAGTCGCTGACCGAGCACGGCGTTACCGCCTGGCAGGTCGCCTACGGCGACTCGATGTACGACGCGGCGATGCTGAAGCAGGCTGCCGAACCGGTGCTGGTCAACGGCACGCCCGCGTTGTGCAAGAAAGTGGAAAAGGCGCTGGGCCGCGCGATTACCCGCGTCGAGTGGTTCTGAACGCGATCGCGTGATCGGCGTGCGGCACGCACCTACAGCAGCGTCTGCACCAGTTGGCCCAGGCTGATCAGCACGATCAGGCTGCCCACGGCGGCCATCACGGCCTGTTCGGGCAGGTGGCGCACCAGCCAGGCGGCGAACGGCGCGGCGATCACGCCGCCGGTGAGCAGGCCCAGCACGATCGGCCAGTGGCCGGCGCCGACGTGCCAGACCAGGGTGGCGGAAACGCAGATCGTCACCACGAACTCGGCGGCGTTGACCGAACCGATCGTGCTGCGCACACCGCCGCCACGCGCGATCAGCGTACTGGTGGCCAGCGGCCCCCAGCCGCCGCCGCCGATCGCGTCGAGCAGGCCGGCGAAGAAGCCCAGCACGCCGCTGTGCTGGACCTGGTGGCGGGTCAGCCGGCGGCCGAACGCGCGCAGCAGCACCATCGTGCCCAAGATCAGCAGGTAGGCATTGACCCAGGGCCGGATCGCGTCGCCCGGCACGCTGGCCAGGAAAGTCGCGCCGAGGAAGCCGCCGATCGCGCCGGGAATGGCCAGTTGCCAGAACAGCCGCCAGCGCACGTTGCCGAACCAGGCGTGCGATGCCCCGGAGACGCCGGTGGTGAATACCTCGGCGGTGTGCACGGTGGCGCTGGCCACCGCCGGTGGCAGGCCCAGCGCCAGCAGGATCGAGTTGGAAACCAGCCCGTAGGCCATGCCCAGCGCGCCATCGACCAGTTGGGCGAGCAGGCCGACACCGGCGAAGACGAAGAATTGCCCGTAATCCAAGCGTTGTCTCGCAGCCGGTGGCGGAACGCCATCCTTGACCAGTCCCCGTAAAAAACCGGTTCAGACGGCGGATGGTCGAGCCCGCGTGGAATCAGCGCGTGCCGCGCACCACGATGGTCTTGCCGGAGACATCGATCATGCGCTGTTCCTCCAGCTGCTTGAGCACGCGGCCGACCATCTCGCGCGAGCAACCCACGATGCGGCTCACTTCCTGGCGCGAGATGCGGATCTGGGTGCCGTCCGGGTGGGTCATCGAGTCCGGCTCCTGGCACAGGTCGAGCAGGGTGCGCGAGATGCGGTTGGTGACGTCCATGAAGGCCATCCGGCTGACCTGGCGCGAGGTGCGCAGCAGGCGGTTGGTCAGCTGCGAGCCGATGGCGAACAGGATCTTCGGGCATTCCTCGCGCAGCGGGCCTTCCATCAGCTGGAACAGGCGCTCGTAGCTGACCTCGGCCATCTCGCACGGGGCGCGCGTGCGCACCATCGACTCGCGCTGGGCCTGCTCCACGAACAGGCCCATCTCGCCGATGAACTGGCCGCGGCTGATGTAGGCGAGGATCAGCTCGCGCCCCTGCTCGTCCTCGGTGCACACCGCCAGCGAGCCGTCGATCACGTAATACAAGGTATTGGCCGGGTCGCCGGGGCGGATGATCGCGGTCTTGCCCGGGTAGCGCCGGCGGTGGCACAGCGCCAGGAAGCGCTCCATCGCGGCGGGATCCGGAGCGAAGCCGAGCGGCGCCTGCGAGCGTTCGAAGGCCTGTTGGAGCTGATACTTGAGTTGCGCCACGATCATCCCCTACCGGTGGTTGTCATTAAACAGTGGCAACCATTGCCACACGCCAGTGCGTGTTCGTGAACCATCCTTGCAAGTCGGCATTATGGCAAACCTGAGCGCTTGTCGCAGGTTCAATTTCTTTTCTTTTTGCCTCATACTTCGCGGTCTTCCGGATGCGGCGAGGCCGTCGCATGCGGTTCACAAGGGTCGTGCAGGCTGTGCGCCTGTGCTTCACACCAATCGCGGGGACCCTTGTCGCTAACCCGCCTCTGCTGCTGGCCGAGTGTTCGGCCATGGAGAGCCGCCTGTGGTCAAGCCACTCCCCCGTCTGCGCCTGCAGGGTTTCAACAACCTGACCAAGGCGTTGAGCTTCAACATCTACGACATCTGCTACGCGGTGTCCGAGGATCAGCGCCAGCGTTATATCGAGTACATCGATGAGCAATACGACGCCGACCGCCTGACCCAGATCCTTACCGACGTGGCCGAGATCATCGGCGCAAACATCCTCAACGTGGCCCGCCAGGACTACGACCCGCAGGGCGCCTCGGTGACCATCCTGATCTCCGAGGAGCCGGTGGTGGAGAAGCTCGGCCGCGACTCGATCGCGGGCGCGGTGGTGGCGCACATGGACAAGAGCCATATCACCGTCCACACCTATCCGGAAACGCATCCGCACAACGGCATCGCCACCTTCCGCGCCGACATCGACGTGGCCACCTGCGGCGTGATCTCGCCGCTGAAGGCGCTGAACTACCTGATCGACAGCTTCGAGTCGGACATTGTCATCGCCGACTACCGCGTGCGCGGCTTCACCCGCGACGTGAAGGGCAAGAAGCACTTCATCGACCACAAGATCAACTCGGTGCAGGACTACCTGGCCAAGCACATCCGCCAGAAGTACGAGATGTTCGACGTCAACGTGTACCAGGAGAACATGTTCCACACGAAGATGCACATCAAGGACTTCGACCTCGACACCTACCTGTTCGAGGCGCACGCCGACGATCTCTCGTTCAAGGACCGCCAGCGCATCGAGCAGTTGCTGCGGCGCGAGATCGAGGAACTGTTCCACGGCCGCAACCTGATGTGACGAAAAACCCGCCGAAAGGCGGGTTTTTTTCCGGACTTTTCTGCCGGGATCCGGGTTGGACTGCGCCATGCGGCACCTGCTGTTCAGGCTCCGCCGAACAGCTGCTCGGCGCGCTGGAACAGCACCCAGCTCGTCGCGATGACCTTGTCGCCGCCCTGCGGGCGGTTGCCGCGGTGGGTGTGGGTGAACGAAGCCGGTGCCAGCAGCAGCGTGCCGGTGCGCGGAACGATCTTCCGCTGCTGATGGAGGAATTCGGTTTCCCCCTCGGTGAAACCGTCGTTGAGGTAGATCGTCCACAGCAGGTGCCGGTGCAGGGTGTCCGCGCGCAGGTCGCGCGGGTACAGCTCGCAATGCCAGTAGGGATAGCCGCCGCGCCCCGCGCTGTAACGCTGCAGGTTGATGGCGCCCGGCCGGAAGACCATTTCCGCCAGGGCCGACAGCGCGTCGTCGTCCATCGCCCGGAGGCGCTCGGGCGTCAGCCGGTGGCGGGTGCCGCCCGGCCCCGGAACCTCGAGCATCAACGGCGCAATCAGCACGTGCGGATACTGCCGCAGGTACGCCAGCAGGCCGCGGAACACCGCCTGATTGAGCAACGCTTCCGCGTCGCGCCAGTCGACCTGTTCGCTGAGGGCGAGATCCTGACTGTCCTTCAGTTCGGGCAACACGCCGCTGCCAACCCGGCCCGGACGGGTTTTCCCGCTGGCTGCAAAACGCTCCACCAGCATCGCGCACTGCGCTGCAGTCAGCGCATCGCGGTACGTCTCGATGAAGTCAGCCGAGCCATCACTGGCATCAGGGGCAGTGGGCATGCGGGGCACCGTTGGCATGCAGCGCGCGGGAAGAGCGGGAAGAATGCAGGCGCTGATCATGGCATGCTGCGGGGCGGTCTTGAATACGCCGTAGCGCGGCGCGCCGCGGATAGCTAGTCGAGCAAGCCGCGGCGCAGCGCATATCGCACGAGCTCGGCGGTATTGCGTACGGCGATCTTGGCCAGTACGCGGGTGCGGTGGTTTTCCGCCGTCTTGGTGCTGATCGACAGGCGGCGCGCGATCTCCTTGGTGGTCAGGCCCTCGGCAATCAGGCCGAACACTTCGCGTTCGCGCGCGGTGAGCAGTTCGTAGCGATCGTCAGGCAGGCGCTCGGGATGTTGCAGCTGCTCCGCCAGCGCGCGCGAGGCGTGCGGTCCGAAATGCCCGCGTCCGGCATGGACGTTGCGTACGGCGGCGAGCAGTTCCGCCGCAGCGCTGTCCTTGACCAGGTAGCCGCTGGCCCCGACGCGAACGGCCTGCAGCACGTACTGGTCTTCCTGGTGCATGGTCAGCACCAGCACGCGCGTGTCCGGCAATTCCTGGGTCAGGCGCCGCACCAGCTCGATGCCGTTCAGGCGCGGCATCGACAGGTCGGTGATGACGATGTCCGGACGGGCGGCCAGGGCCTTGTCGATGGCCTCGACGCCGTCGGCCGCCTGCGCGATGACCTCGATGTCGCCGTCACCCTGCAGGATGCCGACGAGGCTCTCGCGGACCAGGTTGTGATCGTCCACGAGCAGGACGCGGATCGGCTTGGGCGGCATGCGGATACCCTGCCCGCCATCCCGGGTTGCGTCAAGCACAGGCCCGGCGGGCCCGGGTCAGCGGTTGTCCAGCGGCACGACCGCGCGCAGACGGGTGCCGTGGCCGGAAGCGGAACGCAGCTCGAACTGGCCGTTGAACAATTGCAGGCGTTCGCGGATGCCGCCCAGGCCGGTGCCGCCGGCAGCCTGTGCCTGCACCGGGTCGAAGCCGCATCCGTCGTCGACGATCTGCAGCTGCATGCGGCCGCTGCGCTCGACCAGGTGCACCAGTACGCTGCGCGCGCCGGCATGCTTGACCACGTTGTTGAGCGCTTCCTGGGTGATGCGGAACAGCAGCGTCTGCAACTCTTCGTCAAGGGCGGGTATCGGTTCGATTTCCACCGTGATCGCCACGCCGGCCGCTTCGCCGAGGCTGCGCGCCAGCCAGCGCAGTGCCGGTTCGAGGCCGAGGTCGTCGAGGATCGGTGGACGCAGCAGCCGCGAGAGCTGGCGGGTGTCGTCGAGGGTGTCGGCGCACAATGCGATCGCCTCGTCGAGGCTGGCGCGCAACGTTCCCAGTTCCACCGGCAGTGCGTCACCGATCTGTGCGAGCCGGTGCTTGAGCGCCGTCAGGTTCTGGCCGATGCCGTCGTGCAGGTCGCGCGCGAGCCGGCGCCGCTCGTCCTCCTGCACATGCAGCACCGAGCGGCCGAGGCGACGGAACTCGCGCTCGCTCGCTTCGAGCCGCTGCAGCAGGTGCTGATAGCGCAAGTGGGCTTCGACGGGAGAAGGCGGGGCGTCATGGGTCATGGCGTGGGGGCATCCGCTTCCGCGCGGCGGACTGGCGGACTTCCCGCATCGTGCAATCGGCTGGGCAATGTGGCCTGGAAGGCGGCCTGCGCCGCCGCCGCGGCTTGTTCGGCAGCTGCCGCTCCGGCACCGTCACCCGCCAGCCGCTGGGCGCTGGCGCCCAGGGTGTGGATCTGTGGCGCTCCCAGCACCTCGCTGCCGCGCATCAGGTTGACCGCCTCGCGGTAGGCGCGTACTGCCGCCGTCGCATCATGCGCGGCGAGCGCGCGTTGCATCGCCAGGGTCAGCCAGTCCAGCCGCAGCTCGGCATTGCCCAGCTGCGCCGTTGCAGCATCCAGGCCGCTACCGGCGCGCGAGTCGATGTGCGCGCGCAGCAGCGCCACCCGCAGCTGAAGTTCGCGCACCCCCGACGCTTCGGCCAAAGGCTGCGCGGCGTTCAGGGCTGCAGCCGCGCTCTTCGGGTCGCCCGCATGCAGGGCCAGCTGCGCACGCACGATCTCGACTCCTGCACGTTGTTCGCCCGAGGTGCCAGGGTCGGCAGCTTCGAGCGCCTTGAGTTCGCGCCGTGCCGCGGCCTCGTCGTCCGCGGCGAGCAAGGCCTGCACGCGCAACAGGCGCGTGTCGGCTTCGCCGCGCCGATCGCCACGCTGGCTGAACAGGGCGATGGCCTTGTCGGCCTGGGCGAGCGAGCCGGCCACGTCGCCCTGCATCAACGCGAGCTTGGCCAGATTGCGCCGGCTCACGGCCGCTTCTTCGGGCATCTGCTGCTTTTCGGCTTCCGCCAGCGCGCCTTCCTGCAGCTTGCGCGCCTCTGGCCAGCGGCCGCGCGCCGCCGCCAGCAGCCCCAGGTTCTGCCCGGTGCGGACGCGGCCGGTATCGCCGAGGCCAGCCTCGCTTTCCGCGGTGCGTTGCCAGTAGCTTTGCGCGTCGTCGTAGCGGCCGAGCTGGAAGTTGGCGAAGCCGATGTCGTTGAGCGCCTGGGCCAGTCCGTGCGCATCGCCGACCTGCTGCCAGCCCTGCAACGCACGACGGTAGGCTTCGAGTGCGCCGTGGTAGTCGCCGCGTTCCTCGGCAAGCACGCCCAGTTCGTTGTCTACGGCAGCCAGCCCCTCGCGGTCGTCGAGCTCGACCGTCAGCGCGCGGGCCTGCGCGAGTGCGCTGCCGGCTTCGTCGAAGGCTCCGCGCAGGCTCAGCACGTTGGCCAGATTGCGCAGGCTGGTGGCCACGCCGCGACGGTTGCCGACGTCGCGCTGCAGCGCCGCCGCCTTGCGATATTGCTCCTCGGCGTTGGCGGTCTGGCCGAGGCGGCCATAGCCGATGCCGAGCGCGTTGGTCGTTTCCGCCACCCCGTAGAGGTTGCGGCCACGCTTGTACAGCACCAGCGCACGCACCAGGTAGTCGTCGACGGCACGCCTCGCCTCGCCCTGCATGATCGAGAACTTGCCCAGCTCGAACCAGGCGCGCGGGTCGTCGCTGTCGCGAGCGGTAAGTTGAGACAGCCGGGCAATGGCAGCGCGAAAATCGCCGCCACCGCCCTGGGCTCGCGCCAGTTGCAGATCGGCCAGGGTGTCGTCGGGCGTTTCGGCCAGTTGCGCACGCCATTGCGCGATTGCAGCCGGAACGTCGCCGTCGTACAGCGCGCGTTCTGCGGCGAACACGCGCTGCAGCCGGACAGGTCCGGCGTCGGCTGCGCGTTGCCCGTGTTCGATGGCTTCCAGCGCCACATCGCGCTCGCCGATCGCCTGCGCCAGGCGGAGCTGGGTGCGCCACAGCTCGGGGTCGTTGCGTTCGTGCCGGGTGAGGGCGCGTAAAGCTGTCAGTGCGGCGGGGATGTCGTTTTTCTCACGCGCCTGCAGGACCGCGCCGAAGGCATCCAGCGTCGCGACGGTGGTGGGTAGTTTCAGCTCCGGCGCGGGCGCAGGTGCGCCGAGCGCCTTGGCCAGAGCCGGCTCGCTGAGCCAGGCGTGCAGGGCGCCCACCGCATCCGCGGCCAGCGGACCGTCCAGGGTTTGCGCCACGCCGTCGTCCTCGTGCAGCTCGGCGTGCACGTACCAGTGACCGTCGCGCTGGCGCAGATCCGGGGACAGGGTGCGGTCGGCCACGGCAAGGCGGCGCAGCGCGGCCGGGTCGGGGTCGCTGCCGGCGGCGTCCAGCTGGCGCAGCGCCTGGAAGGTCCGGTCGGTATCGACGCTGGCGACGCCGGGCAGTGCGAACAGGGTTGCGCGAAGGTAGGCGTCCAGCGCGGTCACGCGCGGCGACGGCAGTGCCGCGCCGCGCAACGGCAACACCAGCACCCGATGGAGCGGCGGCGCGGCGGCGATGCTGGCCGCCTTGTCGTGCGGCATCCACCACAGCGTGCCAGCGACGCCGATCGTGGTCAGCAACGCTGCCGTGGCGAGCCAGGCACGACGATGTGCGCGCAGGTCGGGCGGCATCGCGCGGCGGTCCAGCGCCTGGATCACGGCGGCCGCATCCGGCAATCGATGCGCCGGGCGCGATCGCAGCAGCCGTTCGATCAGCCGGGCGACCCAGGCCGGCACGTCGGGGCGTTCGCGGGTGACCGGCGGCGGGGTACGGACCAGTCGCTGGGCGATCGCCTCGGCGGCGGTGGCGCCCTGGAACGCGGGCGTACCCGTCAGCATCTCGCGCAGGATCAGGCCCAGCGCATACAGGTCGCTGCGCGTGTCCACCGGATCACCGCGCGCCTGTTCCGGGGAGAGGTAGTCGGGAGTGCCGATCACCGCGCCCGTACCGGCGAGGGTAAGGCCGCTGCTGGTGAGCGAACGGGCCACGCCGAAGTCGCTGATGTACGCGTTGCCTTCGCGGTCGATGAGCACGTTGGCCGGTTTCAGGTCGCGATGCACCACCTGCCGGGCATGCGCCGCCTGCAGGCCGAGGGCGATCTGCCGTGCGATCCGCAGCGCGTCCTCCAGCGGCAGCGCGCCACGGTCGATGCGCTGGTCCAGCCCTTCGCCGTCGACGTAGTCCATACTGATGAGCCAGTGGCCATCGTGCTGGGCGAGGTCGTGGATGCGCACCACATGGGGGCTGGAAACCTGGCGCGCGAGCAACAGCTCCTGGCGGAATCGTTCGAACGAATCCGGCCGCGCCGCCAGCTCGGGTCGCAGCAGCTTGAGCGCGACCGGCACGTCCAGCGCGGTGTCATGGGCGCGGTAGACCACGCCCATGCCGCCCACCCCGAGCAGCGCCTCGATGCGAAAACGCCCGGCAAGCATCGTGCCGGGCGCCAGGTTCATGTGCGCATAGATGCCAGTGGCGGTCGGCTCGCTCGTCATGTCTCCAGCATTCTCTCGCCGAGGATGCTGTTCCAGTCGAGCGGCGTGGGCGGGACCATGGCCAGGTCCTCGCGCGCGCGATGCGCGATGAGCCACAGCGCGGTGCGCTCGGCGAACGCCTCCAGCAGTTCCAGGTCGAGCGTGGTCAGGGGCGGGCCCGGTTCGCGGCGGTCGGCGTAGATCGCACCGAGCACCCGGTCGCCGTCCAGCAGCGGCAGGCAGACCAGCGTGCGCAAGCCGCCCTGGACGACCGAAGCACAGGCGCCGGGCCACGCATCGCCGCCGATGTCGTTGAAGACGACCGGGCGGCGTTGTTCGATGGCGCGGGTGACGGCGCTGAGGCTGCCGGCGAACTCGCGACCGATCATCTGCGACGGTTCCAGCGCGAGCGCAGCGAGGACGCGGTAGCGGCCGTGCGTGTCGACCAGCAGGAAGCCGCGGCTGCAGCCAGCGAGCTCGGCCACCGCGCGCAGGCTGGCGTCGGGCAGCGACTGGCCAGAGGCATCATCGGCGCTGTCGTTGCGGGCGATCGCGTCCAGGTGGGCGGTGCAGGCAGTCGCCGTGAGGCGGCGTTCGCTGCGGCGCCGGGCGTCCGCTTCCGCTGCGGCGCCGTCGAGCAGCGCGAACTCGCAGTGGACGTCGCCGAAGCGCAGCCAGCAGGACGTGTCGATCACCGCGGAATCGATCCGGGCGCCCTCGACGAAGCTGCCGTTCTTGCTGTGCAGGTCGACCAGCTGCCAACGTCCGTCGCGGGCGAAAAGTTCGGCATGCGCGCGCGATATCGAGGGGTGTTCCAACCGCAGGCCGCAGTCGTCGGCACGGCCGATCCGCAACCGGTCACCCGGGCCGAGGGAGCGGGTGAAGGCGGCGTGATCTGGGACAAATGCGGTCAGCCGTGCCTGCATGCAGTGATATTAGCGCACGGCATTCGCGTGCACAGGCAACCGCGCGCCAGGCCCGGCGAAGCCCATGCGCCGTCCAGACCCACGTTCGCGCTGGCGAACCCTTCAGCGACCCAAGTCGCGCTGGTAGCCGATGCTGAAGGCCAGCGTGGAGGTGGCGGCCAGCAGTTCGCCGGCCTGGTTGTCGGTATCCCGGGTGGCCCGCCATTGCGAGGGAATCGCCGTGCCGGCCCGGCTCGCCACGCGCGCGCGCAGCTGATCGAGCGAGTTCAGGGCGTCGCCGAACTGCCCCTGGTTGAAGGCGCTCTGCGCCGCGTCGGCGCTCATCTGCAACGGTCCGCGCTCGGACAGCGGCAGCGCCGCGATCAGCGACTGCAGCCGGTCGAACTTGCTGGCCACCACCTCGCTGCTGGAGCGAAGATCGGTCAATACCAGGAACTGCGAGAAACCTCCGGTGGTGCCCCGTGCGCGCACGCTGCCGGGCGCAATCTCATCGGTGATGTCGCGGAAACTACCGTTCAGCGGCGCCTTGAACAGGCGCAGCTGGCTTCCCGCCGCGTAGGTCAGTGCATGGGTATGCACCTCGACGCGCACGGTGCGCTGAAAGCTGAGCCCGCCCAGTGTTGGGGGCTCGATCGTGACCATCAGCGGGAACGAGGGATCGAGCTGGTTCAGGCCGGCATTGGGCAGCCGCGCCAGCAGCGCCGGACTGGACAGGTCCACCAGCTGCGCGCTCACGCCGAGACTGCCGGGGCTCAGGCCCAGGCTGTCGTCGAAGGTCAGGATCACTTCGGCCAGCGTCTGCTGGGTCGGCAGGTCGACCCGCACCGTCGCCACGTTGCCGGCGACCGCGACGGTGACCGGCAGGTTCTGCGCCAGCGTCAGCGGGGCGCACAGGCAAAGCGCCAGGCCAAACACCAGCTTGGCGGCAAGAGCGGATTTCGGCATGGCGAGCCTCCTGGATGCGACGCCGATGACGGCAGGCGTTCGAAAAATCGCGCGAACGCCTGAACCTAGCCGATCCGGCCCGCTGGCGCCAATAGGGGAGTTCACTCAGTACGCGCGCGTCTGGCGCTCCGAGGGCATGGTTGCAGGGATGCCAATGACGGGGTGGCATGGGTGATTTCCCCTGTGGTGGCTGGGTGCAATCCCGGATGGAGAAGCCGTCATGTCGGCCGGGATACTCCAGAAAGCGCCCCATCCCGGCGGGCGAATTTCCGGAGCCATCACCATGTCGTCCAGGTTTGTTCCAAACGTCAAACGCAGGACCTTCCGCCTCTGTGCCGTGGCGGCAGGCCTGCTGGCCAGCGGCGTTGCGCTGGCCGATGCCCAGCTCGACCCCCAGCTGCTGGCGAAGATGGGCGTTGCTGCCGCCACCGACCAGTTGCAGGTAGTCATCAGTTACCAGCAGTCCGGCCCGGTCACCGCCGAGCAGGTTTCCGCGCTCAAGGCGTTGGGCATCGATCGTGGCGTGACCATGCGCACGCTGCCGATCGCCGGCGCGCTGGCCACCCCTGGCGAGATCCGCGCGCTGGCCACGCGCAGCGACGTGGTTTCGATCTATTTCAACGCCCCGCTGCAGTACCTCAACAGCGAGGCGCGCAAGATCTCCGGCGCCGCGCGCACGGTGGAGAACCCGGCCGACTACCACCGCGCGATCCCGTTCAGCGGCAAGGGCGTGAGCGTGGTCGTCAACGACTCCGGCGTCGACGGCACCCACATGGACCTGCAGTACGGCCCGCACCTGGTGCAGAACACGCAGGGCGTGACCAACCTCGCCTCGTTCGATTCGATGCTGCCGATCACCTATGTCGAGGGCGTGCCCAACACCGACTGGGGTTCGGGCCATGGCACCCATTGCGCCGGCACCATTGGCGGTACCGGCGCCCGCTCGAACGGGCTGTACCGCGGCGTGGCGCCGGGGGCTGACCTGGTCGGCTACGGCTCCGGCGCCGTGCTGCTCATCCTTGACGCGGTCGGCGGCCTCGATTACGCCGCGACCAACCAGTTCAGCTTCCGCAACCCGATCCGGGTGACCAGCAATTCCTGGGGCAGCTCGGGCAAGTTCGATCCGCTGAATCCGGTCAATATCGCCAGCTACGAGCTTTACAAGCGCGGCATCGTCAGCGTGTTCGCCGCGGGCAACGACGGCCCGGGCGAGGACACCCACAACCCGTACGCGCAGGCGCCGTGGGTGATCTCGGTGGGCGCCGGCGAGAAGAACGGCGTGCTCACCGGGTTCTCCTCGCGCGGCAAGCGCGGCGAGTCCGGTACCTTCAAGATGCCCGACGGCGTGCAGTGGACCTACATCAACCAGCCGACCATCGTGGCGCCTGGCGTGGACATCGTCTCCACCCGCGACAGCACGGGCACGCTGCCGGCGCTCGCAGCTGAACAGGACGCGGCGACGCTTGCGCCGGCCGAACTGCCGTTCTACACGGTGATGAGCGGCACCTCGATGGCCACGCCGCACGTGGCGGGCATCGTCGCGCTGATGCTCGAGGCCAACCCGAACCTGACTCCGGCGAATGTCCGCGACATCATCACGCGCACCGCCACCAACATGACCGGACGGCTGTCGTGGGAGGCGGGCGCCGGCCACATCAACGCCTACACCGCAGTGGCCGAGGCTGCCGGCGTGCGGGGTGGCTTCGGTGCGACCGTGAACGCGCTGAACAGCTTCAACAGCAGCGAGGTGCTCGTCGCGGGGCCGCCGCCGGTACCGTTCTCGGTGAACTTCGCGCCGATCGGCCCGGTGGGCGAGCAGTCCTTCACGGTCGGGCCGGAGACCGCCTGGGTGAGCGCGCGCGCCACCATCGACGCCAATACCCTCGCGCTGGTGCTGATCGATCCGGACGGCGTGCGCTACGGCTCGTCGATCGCGCTGCCGGTGCTCGGCGACACGGTGACCACCGGCGCGCCGGCCAAGCCGGGTGTGTGGCGCGTCACCGTGCGCGGCATCGGTTCGGTCTCCGGCGTTGCCCTCGATCCGGCCAAGGTCACCAACGGCTATGCGGCACCCGGCACGGTGAACGGCGAGATCGGCTTCCTCAACAGCGGCGGGTACACCGGACTCGGCGACATCGCCAACCATCCGGCCAGGTCGGCGATCCAGTTCGCCGTGGCCAACCGCCTCGTCGACGGTTATCCGAATGGGCAGTTCCGTCCCGACCAGTTCCTCAAGCGCGGTGAGCTGGCGCAATACCTGCTGATGGGCACCAGCGTGCGCCAATACCTGCCGTTCTCCGGCCAGCGCAGCTTTACTGATGTCGGTACCAGCGACAGCGTGTATCTGTTTGCCGAGTCGGCCGTCGCCAGCGGTGGCGCCTTGCGCGATCTGAGCAACAAGCAGGACGGCGTGATGACGCTGCAGCCGAATGCCACGTTCCGGCCGAACGACAGTGTCAGCCGGCTCAGTCTCGCCTATTCCCTGGTGCAAAGCCTGGCGCTGCAGAACGAGGCGCGTTCGTTCACTGGCGACCTCACCGCGTTCTACGACGGACGGCGCATCCCGCTCGACGATGCGGCTTCGATTCCGGCCAGCCTGCGCGGTTACGTGCAGCTGGCGCTGGATCGCGGCGTCATCAATGCACGCTTCACGGTGGTCCAGGGTCCGTATGACCTGCAGCCGACCCTGCACGCCTACTTCGATCCGGGCCTTTCCGTCACTCGCGCGGCCTATGCCGTCGCCGCCGGTCGCTATCTCTCGCTTTACCAAAGCGGCAAGTAGGCCGGAGAGTCCACGAAACGTTTCGGATCTGCCATGCGGCCCGGCTTCCCCGGGCCGCATTTTTTGTGGGCGCTGGCTCGTGCCCGCGGGAACCCCGGGTTTACACGCGGTAGGCCACCGCTTTCATCACCAGCGAGCTGAGCCGCATCAAGGTCGGCAGCGGGGCAGGCAGGTCAACGCCTCCTCGCTGCTGCGCAGCCTGCGCGTGACGGATCTCGTCCGACTGCATCTGGGTCAGCACTGCGCGCGAGCGCTCGTCCTGCGCGGGTAGTTTTTCCAGGTGCTCGGCCAGGTGCGCTTCCACCTGGCGCTCGGTCTCGACCACGAAGCCGAGGCTGAGCGGGTCGCCGGCCAGCGCAGCGCCAGCGCCGATCGCGTAGCTGCCGGCGTACCACAGCGGATTGAGCAGGCTGGGGCGGCTGTCCAGCTGCTGCAGGCGTTCGGCGCACCAGGCCAGGTGGTCGGTTTCCTCGACGGCCGCATGCAGCAGGTGCTGGCGGTTGTCGGCGTTGCGCGCCAGCGCAGCCTGGCCCAGGTACAGCGCCTGCGCGCAGACCTCGCCGGTATGGTTGACGCGCATCAAACCGGCGGCGTGTCGGCGCTCGGCATCGTCGAGCGCGGCCTCGGCCAGCCCGGCGGCGGGCGAGCGGCGGTGCGCCGCGGGCGTGCCGGCGATCGCTTCCAGCGCGCGTTCGCAGCCGGCAAGCAGGCGGTCGAGGTGGCTCAGCGTGCGTATGTCCATAGGATTTCCCGCGGTGGTTCGGCCCGACAGCCGGTGGATGTCTCGCCGCCGCCGTCTATGGCAGATGGCCCGCATGATGGGGGCTTTTCAAGCGCCACGGTGGTCATGCTATCATTGCCAGCTCACAGCTCGCCGGCCGGTGGGCTTGCGCCGTGGATGATGGCTCCGCTATCATCTCGCGCCTTTGTTCCACCGAAGCATGCTTCCTGAATCATGCGTACCGCCTCACGGCGGCAGACAGGTATTCTGAAATGAAAACGTTTAGCGCCAATGCCGACAACGTCAAGCGCGACTGGTTCGTGGTCGATGCCACGGACAAGACGCTCGGTCGCCTGTCGACCGAAATTGCCCGTCGTCTGCGCGGCAAGCACAAGCCGGAATATACCCCGCACTGCGACACCGGCGATTATATCGTGGTGATCAACGCGCAGAAGGTGGCGGTCACCGGCGCCAAGCTGGACGACAAGATGTACCACCGCTTCACCGGCTACGTCGGCAACCTGAAGACCACCAGCCTGAAGGACCTGCTGGCGACCTACCCGGAGCGCGTGATCGAGATCGCCGTCAAGGGCATGCTGCCGAAGAACCCGCTGGGCCGCGAGATGTACCGCAAGCTCAAGGTCTACGGCGGTGCCGAGCACCCGCATACCGCACAGCAGCCACAGGCGCTGGAGATTTAAGGAAATGAGCATGGCAACCCAGCAGAATTACGGCACCGGCCGCCGCAAGACCTCCGCCGCCCGCGTGTTCCTGCGCAAGGGCAAGGGCGCGATCGAAGTCAACGGCAAGTCGCTCGAGCAGTTCTTCGGCCGCGAGACCTCGCGCATGATCGTGCGCCAGCCACTCGAGCTGACCCAGAACACCGACAAGTTCGACATCAAGGTGACGGTTGCCGGTGGCGGCATCACCGGCCAGGCCGGCGCGATCCGCCTGGGTATCGCCCGCGCGCTGATCGAGTACGACGAAAGCCTGAAGTCGCCGCTGCGCAAGGCCGGCTTCGTGACCCGCGACGCCCGCGAGGTCGAGCGCAAGAAGGTCGGTCTGCACAAGGCGCGTCGCGCCACGCAGTTCTCGAAGCGCTAAACTAAGCTCTACAGCCCCGTCGCCAAGCGGTAAGGCACCTGACTCTGACTCAGGCATTCGGTGGTTCGAATCCATCCGGGGCTGCCAACTCCAGTTGCCATCATGCGCCAGCATGCGTGGCGTCCGAACAAGAAGCCCGCCGCTTGGCGGGCTTCTTCGTTTGTGGCCGGCCTGATGCAGCGAACTGCATGAATTCGCAGGATATTTCGACGCGATTCCGGCGCCTTGCCCCTTCGGTTGGGCGTCGCTACAGCGTAAAATTCGCGGTTTCCCCCGTGGTCATCCCATGACGCCAGCCACCGACACCCCCGTGGGGCACGCCGACGTGCGCACGACAGGCAGCACCGACGCGCTGCCGATTGCCCCCGCCCTCGGCCTTTCGCTGGACGCGGCGCGGATGCCGCGCAAATCCACCCTGGTCACCCGCCGCATCCTGCTGATCAGCGTGCTGGCGGTGATCCTGGGCGTGGCCTCGGCCTACGTGGCGCAGCTGCTGATGCTGCTGATCAACCTCATCACCGACCTGTGCTACTACGGCCGCATTTCGGATGTGATCGGGCCGAACGCGAAGCCGGGCTCGTTCGTGCTGTCGCCGGCCGACACTTCCATCGGCGCGTGGGTGATCCTGATGCCGGCCATCGGCGGCCTGACTGCCGGCATCATGGCGCGCTGGGGTTCGCGCGCGATCCAGGGCCACGGCATCCCCGAGGCGATGGAGCAGATCCTCACCAACGAATCGAACATCCCCGCGCGGATGACCTGGCTCAAGCCGGTGTCCTCCGCCTTCGCCATCGGCACCGGTGGCCCGTTCGGCGCCGAAGGCCCGATCATCTCTACCGGCGGCGCGCTGGGTTCGCTGATCGGCCAGTTGCTGCGGGTGACCGCCAACGAGCGCAAGGTGCTGCTGGCGGCCGGGGCGGCGGCGGGCATGGCGGCGGTGTTCGGCGCGCCGGTGGCCTCGCTGGTGCTGGCGGTGGAATTGCTGCTGTTCGAACTGCGCCCGCGTTCGCTGATCCCGGTGGCGCTGGCCACGGTGACCGCGGTGGGCGTGCGCTACGCCAGCTACGGCGCCGGGCCGGTGTTCCCGATGCCCGCGGTGCCCGAACCCGGGAGCCTGGCACTGGCCGGCTTCGTGCTGATCGGCGGCCTGGTTGGCTACGCCTCGATCTGGGTGACCCGCGCGGTGTACGGCGTCGAGGATCTGTTCGAGAAACTGCCGATCCACTGGATGTGGTGGCCGGTGATCGGAGCGTTGGTGGCCGGTCTGGTGGGCTGGATCGACCCGCGCACGCTGGGCGTGGGCTACGACAATATCGACGCGCTGGTGCAGGGGCATTTCGGTCTTGCCGTGTTGCTCAGCTTCGGCGCGCTGAAGTTCATTTCCTGGGTGATCTCGCTGGGCAGCGGCACCTCCGGCGGCACGCTGGCGCCGCTGTTCATGATCGGCGGTTCATTGGGAGCGGTTCTGGCCATTGGCCTCAACCAGGTGCTGCCCGGTTTCCACATCGACCTGCGCATCGCGGCACTGGTGGGCATGGCGGCGATCTTCGCCGGCTCCTCGCGGGCGCTGCTGACGGCGGTGGTGTTCGCGTTCGAGACCACGCGCCAGCCCGCGGCGCTGCTGCCGCTGCTGGGCGGCTGCACGGCGGCCTATCTGATCTCGGCGCTGATCATGCGCAACACCATCATGACCGAGAAGATCGCCCGCCGCGGCGTGCGCGTGCCCTCCGAGTACGCGGCGGATTACCTCGAACAGGTGGCGGTGGGCGACGTGTGTTCGCGCGAGGTGGTGACACTGCGGGCCAGCCAGACCCTGGCCGAGGTGCGCCCCTGGCTCAACGACGGCGCACCGGAGACGCGCCACCAGGGGTTCCCGGTGGTGGACGAGACCGGCCGGGTGTACGGCGTGCTGACCCGCCGCACCCTGCTCGATCCGCAGTGGCACTACACCCAGACGCTCGGCGAGCTGGTGACGCGCGGGCCCATCGCGGTGACCGAGGGCCACTCGCTGCGCGAGGCGGCCGACCACATGGTGGCCGAGAAGGTCGGCCGGCTGATCGTGGTGGGCAAGGACGACTCGCGCCGGCTGGTAGGCATCCTCACCCGCGGCGACATCCTCGCTGCCCATGCGCGGCGCTTGCGCGAGGCCCGCGAGTCCTCGCGTCACCTGCGTTTCCGCGACGGCCTGAAACCGCGCCCGGCTACCGACGACCTGATGGAAGGCTACGGGCACGCCCGCGGTTCGAAGAAGCCCTGAGGCAGACAGAGAAACGGCGGCCCGCTGCGCCGGGCCGCCCGCACCTCACATCTCGCGGTCGCCGATCAGCACCACGTCGGCCGGCCGCCGCGCGAACAGGCCAACGGTGACGATGCCGGGCAGCTGGTTCAGCTCGCTCTCCAGCGCGACCGGGTCGACGATCTGCCAGCCATGCACGTCGATGATCCAGTTGCCGTTGTCGGTGGTGACGCCGTCGCGCCACACCGGCTGGCCGCCCCGCTTGACGATCTCGCGGCCGACCAGGCTGCGCGCCATCGGGATCACCTCGATCGGCACCGGGAATTTGCCGAGCAGCTCGACCCGCTTGCTGGAGTCGATGATGCAGACGAATTTCTCGCTGGCCGCCGCCACGATCTTCTCGCGGGTCAGCGCGGCGCCACCGCCCTTGATCAGCCGCTTGAACGGATCGCACTCGTCGGCGCCGTCGACGTACAGCGTCAACGGACCGGTGGCGTTGAGATCGAGCACCGGAATGCCCAGCTTCTTCAGCTGCGCGGTGGACTGCTCCGAGCTGGACACGGCGCCCTGGATGCGATGCTTCAGGTCGGCCAGCGCTTCGATGAAGAACGCCACGGTGGAACCGGTGCCGACGCCGACGATGGCGCCGTCCTCGACGTAGCGGATCGCGGCCTCGCCGGCCAGGCGTTTTTCGTTGGCGTTGCTCATGGATGGGTTCCGGTGCAAGAGGGTCGGGCAGCGCTCATTCCAGCGCCAGGATGTATTTCCAGTGGGCGGCATCGACCGGCATCACCGACAATCGGTTGCCCTTGCGCAGCAGCGGCATGTCGGCCAGCGCGTCGTGGCCCTTCAGTTCGTCCAGGCTGATCGTGCGTTTGAGTTTCTTCACGAACTTCACGTCGACCAGCATCCAGCGCGGGTTGTCGCGCGAGCTGCCGGGGTCGAAATATTTGCTCTTGGGGTCGAACTGGCTGGGGTCGGGGTAGGCGTCGGTGGCGACTTCGGCGATGCCGACGATGCCGGGCACGGCGCAGTTGGAGTGGTAGAAGAACACCTTGTCGCCGGGGCGCATGCCGTCGCGCATGTAGTTGCGCGCCTGGTAGTTGCGCACGCCGTCCCAGGCTTCGCGCTTCTTGCGCTTCAGGTCGTCGATCGAGAACGCGTCCGGTTCGGACTTCATCAGCCAGTGGTTCACGCGGCGGTCTCCGGCTGCGGAGCTGGGGCGTGGCAGTCGATCAGCTCAAGTTCGGTGGCGACGAAATCGAGCGGAACGTCCCATGCCGCCTCCTCGATTGCGGGCAGTTCCTGGAACGCATAGGCGATGCCGACCAGCAGCGGCTCGGTTGGGCGCACCTGCTCGTTGAGGAAGGCGAAGCTGCGGTCGTAGTAGCCGCCGCCGTAGCCGAGCCGGTGGCCGTGGCGGTCGAAGCCGAGCAGCGGCACCAGCACCAGGTCGAGCTGGAACGGCTCCAGCAGTTCGCCCGGCGCGACCGGCTCGGGGATGCCATGGCGGTTCGGCTGCACCTCGTCGCCGGCTTGCCAGGGCGCGAAGCGCAGCTGTCGGCCCGTCGTGACCACCGGCAGCAGGAACTGCTGGCCGCGGCCCGCCAGCGGCGCGATCGCCACGTTCAGCGGCAACTCGCCGTGGCTGGCCCAGTAGCCGGCCACGCGGGTATCGGTGAGGTATTCGGGCAGCTGCTCAAGGCTGCGGCGCAGACCCTGGGCAGCGGCGATGCGCTCGGTCGGCGGCAGGGCGCGACGCTGGTCGGCCAGGCGCTGGCGAAGCTCGCGTCGTCGGGCGAGGGCGTCCACGGTGCGCGCAACTCCGTCGTGGTGCGCCCCGTTCGTCGCCGGACGAACGGGGCGGGGGGATGAGTGGCGTCAACCGCGATGCCGCTGCCCGCCGAACGACCTTGATCCACGATGGATCAGGTGGGAGAGCTACATGGCCTCAAGGCTTTCCGCACGTGGCGGACATGCACAACAGCCGATGTGAAGCCGACCCGGGGCCGTATTTAGGAGCAAGGCAAATGTAACGGCGTGCTGGCGCACATCGCAGAAAACGCCGGGGCCGATTTTAGACGCTTGTTCCGGAATGTGCCACTGCCGGTGAGCGTGCGGACTGCTGCTCAGCGCCGCAGCGGTTCGCCGTCGAGCGCGGCATCGAGCTTGCTTCGCAGCGTGGCGAGGCCGTCGCTGAGGCGGCGCTCCTGGTTGTCGTGCTGCTTGCGCAGGCTGAGGAACTCGTGCGCCACGCTGATCGCGGTGAGTACCGCCAGCCGCTCGAAGCTCGGCGCCTTGGCGTTGGCGCGAAGTTCGCGCATCTTGCGGTCAAGGAAGCCGGCGGCCTCCAGCAGGCCCTCGCGCTCTTCCGGCGCGCAGGCGATCAGGAATTCGCGGTCGATCAGTCGCAGCGCGACCGGTTCACTGCTGCTGGACATGGGCGCGCTCAACCGTTGTTCTCTAGCGATTTGAGCCGCTGGATCATCGCCTCGACGCGGCTGCGGGCCTGCTCGTTGCGTGCCAGCAGGCCGGCGCGCTCGCCGGACAACTGCTCCTGGCTCTGGCGCAGGCTGCGGTTCTCCTCGCTGAGGCGACGCACCGTATCGAGCAGCCGGTCAAGCTGCCGGGCCAAGGCGGCCAGCTCTTGATGTACCGGATCGGTCTGGACGGGTTCGGGCGTGCTCATGTCCAAAACTATAACAGGACGCCGGCGGAAAGCAGCCGGCTCGGTGGCGGTGCCGGGCTGCATTAGACTGGCGGCCATTTCCTGCAGGAGCATCGCCATGGCGGCACCCGAATTCGTGGGCCACGACGAGATCGACGCGCTGGTCGGGCGCCTGCGCCTGGGCACCACGGCCAGCGAGCTGCATGGTTCGCTGAGCGGTTACCTGGCCGGCGGCGGCTCGTTGCGCGGCAGCCCGGTGCTGGCCGCGCTGCAACTCGATGGCGAGGTCACCGAGGTCGGTGCGCAGGACTTGGCCCTGCTCGACCGGCTGGCCCGGCAGAGCGAAGCTGAACTGGCCGATTCCGAGCTGGGCTTCGAGCCGCTGCTGCCGGAAGACGACCGCCCGCTGACCGAACGCGCCGAGGCGATGGTCGACTGGTGCCGCGGTTTCCTTGGCGGTTTCGGTCTGGCTGGCGCCGCGGCGCACGCGCAGTTGTCGGAGGAGGCGCAGGAGGTGTTGCGCGATCTCGGCACGGTGGCTGCCTCGTCGTTCGATTTCGGCGATGAAGACGAGGACGAGGACGCGCTGGTCGAGGTGCAGGAGTTCGTGCGCGTCGCGGCAATGTTGCTGTACGCCGAATGCGCGGCGCCCGACCCGTCGTCCAGCGGCCGCGTGCATTGATCCCTGAAGCTTCGAAGCTGGCTGCGCTGGCGATCGGCGCGGAGGAGTTCGCGCGGCGGCGGCGCCAGCTGATGCAGATGGCCGGCGAGGATGCCGTGGTGCTGGTTGCCGCCGCGCCCGAACGCATGCGCAACGCCGACGCGGCGTGGCCGTACCGGCAGGATTCGGACTTCCATTACCTGGCGGGTTTCCCCGAGGCCGACGCGATGCTGGCCCTGCTGCCGGGGCGCCGGCACGGCGAGGCGGTGCTGTTCTGCCGCGAGCATGATCCGGCGCGCGAGCGCTGGCACGGCCCGTCGATCGGCACCGAGCGGGCGGTGGCCGACTTCGGGCTGGACGACGCCTTCCCGATCGAGGACATCGACGACATCCTGCCCGGCATGATCGAAGGGCGCGGCCGCGTGTACTGCCACTTCGGCCGCGAGCCGGATTTCGACGCGCACCTGCTCGGCTGGATGCGCCGCCTGCGCCAGCTGCGCGGCGGCGGCGTGGTGCCGAAGGAGTTCGTGGCGCTCGGCCACCTGCTGCACGACCTGCGCCTGTACAAGTCACGCGCCGAGCTGAAGCTGATGCGCGCGTCCGCCGCGGTCGCCGCGGACGCGCACCTGGCCGCCATGCAGGCCGCCACGCCGGACCGCCACGAGTACGAGGTGGAGGCCGAGCTGCTGCGGGTAGTACGCAGCCGCGGTGCGGTGGCGGCGTTTCCGCCGATCGTCGCCGGCGGCCCGAACGCCTGCGTGATGCATTACCAGAACAACCGCGCGCCCTTGCGTGCCGGCGAGTTGCTGCTGATCGACGCCGGCGCCGAACTGGACTGCTATGCGTCCGACATCAGCCGCACGTTCCCGGTCAACGGCCGCTACAGCCGCGAGCAGCGCGCGCTGTATGAAGTGGTGCTGGCCGCGCAGCTGGCGGCGATCGACGAGGTGCGGCCGGGGCGGCCGTTCGGCGCCGCGCATGCGGCGGCGGTGCGCGTGCTGGCCGAGGGCCTGTGCGAACTCGGCCTGCTCAGGGGCAGCGCCGACGAGGCAGTCGCGAACGGCAGCTACCAGCGCTATTTCCCCGCCAAGACCGGCCACTGGCTGGGGCTGGACGTGCACGACGTGGGCGACTACCGGGTCGACGGCGAGTCGCGCCTGCTCGAGCCGGACATGGTGCTGACCGTGGAGCCGGGCCTGTACGTGCCGCCCGACGACCGCTCGGTGGCGGAACGCTGGCGCGGCATCGGCATCCGCATCGAGGACGATGTGGCGGTGACCCGCGACGGTCACGAGGTGCTGAGCGCCGCGGTGCCGAAGGAACCCGAGGCGATCGAGACGCTGCTGGCCGCACGCAGGTGAACGGACCAGGGCGTCGCTAGGTCAGCGCGTCCGGCAGTTCGGAATCCTCGCGCTGGCGGTTCGCCTCGTCGGTGGCGTGCAGCTCGTACCACATCGCGTTGAGGATGGCGAAGGCGCAGGCCAGGCCCAGGCCGAGGATCCACGAGAAATACCACATGGTCAGACTGTCTCCCGTTCGCTGCGGCTGCGCTCCCGCATGTTCAATAACCGCCGTGCGCCTTGCGCACCTGTTCCAGCGTGACGCGCCCGCGCATCACCCGGTACACCCAGCCGGTATAAAGGATCACCACCGGCAGCAATACCGCCGTGGCTACCAGCATCAGTTGCAGCGTGCCGCGGCTTGACGAGGCATCCCACACGGTGAGGCTGGAATGCGGGTCGAGGCTGGACGGCAGCAGGAACGGAAACAGCGCGAAGCCGGCCGAGGCGATCGTGCCGCCCACCATCACGCTGCTGGCGAGAAAGCCGGCCATGTTGCGCCGGCCCACCAGCACCTGCACGCCGACCGCTGCGGCCAGTGCCAGCAGCGGGGCGGTCCAGAACCACGGATATTGCAGGTAGCTGGCGAACCAGCTGCCGCCGACCGCGACCTGCTTGAACAGCGGGTTGGAAACGCCTTCGGTCGCCGCCGGCCCGACGACCGCGTAGCCCGGAACGCCCCAGGCCAGCCATAGGCCGGCCAGCACGTACAGCGCGGCGAACACCAGCGTGGTCCAGCGCGCGATCGCCACCGCGCGCGCGGCGATCGCGTGGTCGGCCTTGAACGCCGCGAAGCACGCGCCGTGCGCGAGCAGCATGGCGAGCGAGATCAGTCCGCACAGCAGCGCGAACGGATGCAGCAGGTCGAGGAAGCCGCCATGCCAGCTCATGCGCAGGTCGTCGTCGAAGCGGAACGGCAGGCCGAGGAACAGGTTCCCGAACGCGACGCCGGCCAGCAGCATCACCGCCAGCCCGGAACCGGTCAGCACCCAGTCCCACAGCGAGGCCCAGCGCGGGTCGTGGATCTTGCCGCGGAAATTGAAACCGACCGGACGTAGGATCAGCGCCAGCAGCACCAGCGCGATGGCGAAGTACATGCCGGAGAACGACACCGCGTAGAGCATCGGCCACGCCGCGAAGGTGGCGCCGCCGGCCAGGATGAACCACACCTGGTTGCCTTCCCAGGTCGGCTCGATGCCTTCCAGCAGCACCTGCCGTTCCTCGTTGTCGCGGCCGAGCCCCTTCAGCAGGCCGGCGACGCCGAAGTCGAAGCCGTCCATGATCGCGAAACCGATCAGCAGCGTGCCCAGCAAGGCCCACCAGATCACCCGCAACGTCGCGTAGTCGAGCATGGCGGTCTCCTCAGGGCCGGTCGGAGGAAAGGACGGTGGTCGCCGGCGGCCAGATGCCCAGCCCGTCCGGCCCCTTGCGCGCGAACTTCAGCATCAGCACCGCGTCGACCACCGCCAGCGCGGTGTAGAACAGCACGAAGCCGCCCAGCGAGGTGAGGATCTGCCCCGTGCTCACCGCCGACACGCCCAGCGCGGTCGGCAGCACGCCCTCGATCGCCCACGGCTGGCGGCCGTACTCGGCCACGATCCAGCCCAGCTCGATGGCGATCCACGGCAGCGGCAGGCTCCACAGCGCCAGGCGCAGGTACCAGCGCTGGCTGTCCAGCGTGCGCTTGCTCGCCTTCCAGAACGAAAGTGCGAACAGCGCGATGAAATAGAAACCGCAGGCGACCATGATGCGGAACGACCAGAACAGCACCGGCACGTTCGGGATGGTGCTGTCGGCGGCCTGCTGGATGTCCGCCGGCGTGGCCCGGCGGGGGTCGTCCACGTACTTCTTCAGCAGCAGCGCGTAGCCGAGGTCCTTGTCGTGCGCGGCCAGCGTTGCTTTCGCCTGTGCGTCATCCTTGTTCTGGCGCAGCATCAGCATCGCGTCGTAAGCCTGGATGCCGTTGCCGATCCGTCCCTTGGCGTCATCCACCAGTTCGTTGATGCCGGGCATCGTCTGGTCGAGCGAGCGGGTGCCGATCAGCCCCATCACCCACGGGATCTTCAGCGCGTAATGGGTGGTGCGCTGCTCCAAGTCGGGCAGGCCGAACACGGTGAACGGGGCCGGTGCCGGCTCGGTCTCCCACATCGCCTCGATCGCGGCCATCTTCATCTTCTGGTTCAGCGACACGCCGTAGCCGGATTCGTCGCCGAGCACCACCACCGACAGCGCCGCGGCCAGGCCGAAGCTGGCCGCCACCGTCATCGAGCGTTTGGCGAAATCCACGTTGCGCCCGCGCAGCAGGTACCACGCGCTGATCGACAGCACGAACATCGCGCCCAGCACATAGCCGGCGCTTACCGTGTGCACGAACTTCTCCTGCGCCACCGTGTTGAACAGCACCTCGGAGAACGAGGTGACCTCCATGCGCATCGTGGCCGGGTTGAACGCCGAGCCCACCGGGTGCTGCATCCACGCATTCGCCACCAGGATCCACAGCGCCGACAGACTGGTGCCCAGCGCGAGGAACCAGGTCACCAGCAGGTGCTTGATCCGCGAGAGGCGATCCCAGCCCACGAAGAACACGCCGATCAGGGTGGCTTCGAGGAAGAACGCCATCAGCCCCTCGATCGCCAGCGGCGCGCCGAAGATGTCGCCCACGTAGTGCGAGTAGTACGCCCAGTTCATGCCGAACTGGAATTCCATGGTCACCCCGGTGGCCACACCCATCGCGAAGTTGATGCCGAACAGCACGCCCCAGAACTGCACCATGCGCTTCCACACTTCGCGCCCGGTCATCACGTAGACGCTTTCCATGATGGCCAGCATCCACACCAGCCCCAGCGTCAGCGGCACGAACAGGAAGTGGTACAGCGCGGTCAGCGCGAACTGCAGGCGCGACAGCGTGACGACGTCAGTGTCGATCAGGATCATGGCCGGGCTTCCGTCGGCGCGTGAGCGGCGGGGGCCAGCCGCTGCGCGACCGCAGCCGGGCTGACGTCAGCTTTCGGTTGTGGCGCGAACACCACCCACCAGATCAGCGTGAGCGCCGCGACCTTCAGCGCGACGATGCCGAACAGCTCAAGCGTCAGCCGCCGCAGCGGGCGTGGCGTCGCCCGAAGGCTTGCGGGTGGAACGCTGGAAATCGCGGGACCGGGCATGGGACGGATCCGTGCATTATCTGTTCGTCAGCATACGCCGCGCGGATGTAGGCGCGGTGTGGACGAATGTCACAGCGGCGGACGCGATGTCCCCGAGCCACACGCTGTGGCGCGGTCCGATCAAGAGCGAAGAGCTTTCGCCCTCCTTGCGGAGGACGAAAGCTCTTCGGCTCTGGAACAATGAAGAAGCGAAGAGTCGGTGCGGCGGCTCAGCTCAGCGCGAACGCGTCGCGCGTGAGGTTTTCCGGCGCGCCGTCGGTGCACACCACGTCGTCCTCGATGCGGATGCCACCGTACTGGCGGAATGCATCGACCTTCGCCCAGTCGATGTCGGCGGCTAGCGGCTGGTTGCGCAGTTCGGCCAGCAGCATGTCGATGAAGTACAGGCCGGGCTCGATCGTCACCACCATGCCCGCCTCCAGCACGCGGGTCATGCGCAGGTAGGGGTGGCCGTTCGGGCGTGCGATGCTGCCGCCGCGCTCGCTCTGCTGGAAGCCGGCCACGTCGTGCACCTGCAGGCCGATCGGATGGCCCAGGCCGTGCGGGAAGAATGCGCTGCTGACGCCGGACTCGACCGCGCTTTCCGCGCTCATGCGGATGAAGCCGTGTTCGCGCAGCACGCCCGCGATGACGTGGTGGGCATGGATGTGCAGCTCGGGGTAGCTCTGCCCGGCGCGCACCTTCGCCACGAAACCCTGCTGGGCGGCGTCAAGGCTGTCGATCAGCGCCTGGAATTCGGCCGCGTGGGGCGCGGCGTAGGTGCGCGTGATGTCGCTGGCGTAGCCGGCGGCGCTGGCGCCGGCGTCGATCAGGAACGAGCGGCTTTCATGCGGTGGTATGCGATCGAAGCGTGTGTAGTGCAGCACCGCGCCGTGTTCGTTCAAGGCCACGATGCTGGCATAGGGCAGTTCGGCGTCGGTCTGGCGCGCGGCGGCGAGGTAGGTCAGGTGGATGCCGAACTCGCTGCGGCCGGCGCGGAAGGCGGCCTCGGCGGCGCGGTGCGCGCGCGTGCCGATGCGGCTGGCTTCGCGCATCAGCGCCAACTCGTACGGGGTCTTGTACGAGCGGTACCAGTGCAGGTAGTCGAGCACCGCTGGCGGGTTGTTGACCTCCACGCCGTCGATGCCGGGGCAGGCCGGAGCGATCACCGCGCAGCTGCCGGCCGGCAATTGCGCGACGGCTTCCGCCGCGCTGCGCACGGTGACGATGTCGAAGTGCTCGACCCAGTAGCCGCGCGGCGCTTCCGGCACTACGTGCCAGTAATCGCGCGGCTGCACGAACACCAGCTTCGGCTTCGCCCCCGGGGTGTACGCGACCCAGCTGCCCGGCGCACCGTCCAGCGGCAGCCAGTGCCTGAAGTGCGGGTTGGCGATGAACGGGTAGTCCTGGTCGTCGAGGAACTTGCGCAGCGGCGTGCCGGCGGCGACCAGCAGGTGGTCGAAGCCGCCCAGCGCGAGGGCCTGGTCGGCGCGCTCGCGCAGGGTGGCCAGGTGGTGCGGATACAGCGGGGCGGCCTGCTCGTGCATGGTGACTCCTCGGCGGCGCGGGCGGATCGGCGGCGGCCGGTGGCCGCGTCGCGCGGGCGCCGGCGCGGCCCGTGAACGGGGGAAGGGGAAACAAGTGGCCATGATCGCGCGTACGCGCGCTGCCCGCCAGCGAACGACGGGCGGAGGCGGCTCAGAGCTTGTGAAGAAAACCACATCCTGTGGTTTTCTTCGACCGCGAGTCCGGTACATGCCCGGACTCGCTCACATGAAACAGTCACCTGCGTGACTGTTTCATGTTCGGTCATCGGGCAACCGCTCCTGCGT
>NZ_AJXW01000023.1 GCF_000264375.1 Rhodanobacter thiooxydans LCS2 | reverse complement strand
TGCCCTCGCCATGCCCTCGCCATGCCCGCGCCCTGGCCGGCTTGAGAGGTTGAAAAAACCACAACCTCTCAGTCCTGTGCCAGCCAGCTCTCGATGCGCGCGGCGTCGGCGTCGGTGATCGCGACGATGCGGTAGCCGGCCCAGATCTGCCCCGAACTGGCGGCGGCTTCATGCCACTGCTCCTGGATGCCGACTTCGATCGGCTGCGACGGCGCCAGCATCCGCTCCGCACCGGGCAGCGTCAGGCTGACCTGGTACAGCGCTTCGCTGCGCGGTGCCTGCGCGCCGATCAGCAGCATGCCGGTCATCGACAGGTTGCCCAGATGGCCGATCGGCAGGCCGCTGATCGCGTCGGTGACCACCGCGTTGGCGCTGGCGCGCTTGCGTTCGGCGCGGCGCTGGTCGCTGCTGCTCATCGGTGTGCGTCCTCCGGCGGGGCGGGGCGGCGGGGCGCGGTGGCCTGGCGCAGGCTGCCGGTGAGGCTGCGCCAGGCGCGGTCGAGCAGACTCTCCGGTTGCGCCGGCACCTCGCAGGCGCGACCGCTGGCCACCTCACGGGCCAGTTGCGCCAGGCTCATCTCGTCGCCACGCTGGCCGCGCCGACTGACCAGCAGGCAATGCCCGGATACCGGCGAGTACCAGGCCAGCTTGCGCCGGGCGATCTGCCCGCTGGCCGGGTCGACGAACTCGAACCAGCTGCCGAACGGCAGCTGGCGCAGGTGCCGTTCGATGTCCCGTTCACGCGGGCTGGGCTCCGGCGCCGCGGCCGGCGGAGCCAGCACCGGCTCTGGCGGCGGGGCGGACTGCAGTTCGCCGAGGCGCTGATGCTGCTTCAGGCGCAGCGCGAGGTCGGTGGCGCTGGGCAGCTCGCCGACGGGGTCGGGGCTGCCCGCGCCCAGCAGCCGCTGCGCCACCTGCACGGCTTCCTCGGCGTGCATGCCGATCTGCTGCAGGCCGGCTTCCACCTCCGCCTGCAGCTGCCGGCGGTCGCCCACCGGCAGGCGGCCGAGCAACTGGTCGGTGATCGCCAGCTGCGTGTCGAACGCCTCGCTGTCCTCGCCATGCCGCAGCAGGGTCAGTGCCAGCACGTCGGACCAGGCGCGGTCGAGCAGGGCGCGCAACAGGCCGCGCGGCGGCGACAGTGCGAAACGTTCGGCCATCAGTTCGCCGGCGCGGTGGCGGGCCTGGTCCAGCCGCTCGCGCCCCTGCGCGGCTTCCACATGGCGCCGTTCGGCGGCCTGCGCCTTGCGCGTGAGCAGGGCCAGGTGGTGCTCGATGTCCGCCAGCAGTGTGGTGTACAGACCCGCGCTGGGCGGTTCCCGGCTGGCGCGGGCGACCAGTTGCTCGAGCTTGCTGGCCAGTGGGCGGTTGCTCTCGTCGTCGTTGCCGTCGAGCCAGTCGTTCGCGGCGGCAGTCACCGTGTCGAGCAGCCGGCGCGCAGGATGCTCGCGTTGCTCGAAGAAGTCGCGGTCGGTCACCGCCATGCGCAGTACCGGCAGTTGCAGGTCGCCGAGCAGCTGGCGGGCGTTGCTGCCGCGTTGCAGCTGCTGGCCAAGCTGCTCGAACAGCCGCGCGACCAGTTCGACCTTGTCGCCCTGCTCGTCACTCAAGCGGGTGCGCGGCGCGTCGCCGGGCTTGCCGGCGTTGAGCTGGGCCAGCAGCTCCTCGCGCAGCCGTGCCGCGCTGCGCAGTTCACGGCCCGCCTGGTCGGTGAGCTGGGCCAGGTGTTGCTGCAGCGCGCCCAGCGCGGATTGCAGCTCCTGTTCGCTGGCGGCGCGGCCGGCCGCCTGGCCGCTGACCCCGCTCTGGCTGGCACGCTGGCGCGCGAGCAGGTCGCGCAGGGATTCCAGCACCTCGATCGGCGCGCCGCTGCCGGCGCTGACGCCGGCGTGGGGTGCGCCGATGGGCTCGGCAGTCGGTTCGCTGGTCGCCGCGGCTCCGTTGCCGCCGACAGGGCGCGACCGTTTGCCGACGTGGCGCGGGATGGGGATGCTGCGCAGTTGCGGCAGGATACCGTCGCCCTGCAGGTGCGCATTGATGACGTCGTACATCGGCGCCAGCGCCTGGATCACCCACTGGTCGAAGTGCTGCAGCAGCATCAACTGGTGCTTCAGCGGCAGTTCCAGCTCCGCCCCCGCCCCATGGCAGGCCCGAGCCAGCGCGTAGGGGCCCAGCGGCAGCGCCAGCCCCTCCAATGGCGGCGCACCGACCAGCACCGCCAGCCGATGACCCAGCTCGTACAGCACGCTGGCATGGCGTACCTCGCCGCGGACGCCCAGCTGTTCCAGGCTCATTGACACTTCCTGCTCGCCGGGGTCGACCAGCGCCAGCGTCTGCCACGGCTTGGGGTTGGCGGCGGCCGGCGCAGACCGGGCGCTGTCGATGCCGTTGAACGCGCTGCCGATATGCAGGACGAAACGTTGGGCGTAGGCGGCGCGGCCCTGCAGCACACGCTGCCGGCTGGAGAAACAGTCCTGCTGGTCGCCGGTATGGTGCGCGCGCTCGGCTTGCGCGAAAAGCTGCTTCTCGAATTCGCTCAGGCAGCGCCGCAGGGGCTCCTGCAGGCCGTCCACGCACTGGTGGCAGCTGGCTTCCAGCAGGCGCTGCGTGCGCGCCGGCCAATGCGCATTGACGATGCGGCCGCCCTGATGCAACGCGGACGAATGACGTCGATCGTGCCCGACATCCATGCATGAACCCTGGTGAATCCCCCGGAGCGGCAAGTCTATGCTGGTTGCAGCAGTGACGCCATCGGCGCGGGCAGCCGCAGCGCGCTTTTCAGTCCAGGAATAGGCCAATCACGTCGTTGAGGAAGCGCTGGCCCAGTACGGTGGTGTGCAGCCGTTGCGGGTCGTCGTGCAGCCAGCCGTGCTGGCGCGCCGTCGACAGCGCGGCGGCGATGCGCGCCGACGGCAGGCCGGTGCGCTCGGCGAAGGCGGCCATCGGCACGCCGTGGACCAGGCGCAGCGCGTTGAGCATGTATTCGAACGGCAGCTCGTCCGCGCCGACCATGCTGTCGCCACCGATCCGGGCGGGGCCGCCGTTCGCTTCCATGTAGGCGCGCGGGTGGCGGCTCTTCCAGCGCCGCCGCACCAGGCCGCTGGCCGCGTCACTGAGCTTGCCGTGGGCGCCGGCGCCGATGCCGAGGTAGTCGCCGAATTCCCAGTAGTTGAGGTTGTGCAGGCAGCGCCGGCCGGGCTGCGCGTACGCGGAGATTTCGTACTGGCCGTAGCCGGCCTCGGCCAGGCGCGCCTCGCAGGCCTCCTGCATCGCCCAGGCGTGGTCGTCGTCGGGCAGCGGCGGCGGGTTGGCGGCGAACACCGTGTTCGGTTCCAGCGTCAGCTGGTAGTGCGAGATATGCGTGGGCCCGAGCGCGACCGCGCGTTCCACGTCGGTCAGCGCACCATCGAGATCCTGCCGCGGCAGCGCGTACATCAGGTCGAGGTTGATGTTGGCGTAGCCGGCGTCCTGCGCCGATTTCACCGCAGCCTCGGCCTCGCCGGCCGAATGGATGCGGCCGAGCCGCCTGAGTTTGTCGTCGTCAAAACTCTGCACGCCGAACGAGATGCGGTTGACCCCGGCGGCCAGGTAGCCGTCGAAGCGACCGTGCTCGACCGTGCCGGGATTGGTCTCCAGGGTGATTTCGACGTCGTGCGCCAGCGGCAGCCGCTCGCGCACGCCGTCGAGCAGGCGCGCGATCAGCTCCGGCGCGAACAGGCTGGGTGTGCCGCCGCCGAAAAAGATGCTGATGACCGGGCGGCCTTCCAGCGCCGCGGCGAGGTCCGCGCGGTCGGCGTCGAGGTCGGCCAGCAGTTGGTCGATGTAGGCGGCGTAGGGCGGCGGCTCGCTGCGCAGGCCGTGCGAGTTGAAATCGCAGTACGGGCACTTCTTCACGCACCACGGCATGTGCACGTACAGCGACAGCGGCGGTGCGGTGAGGCTCATGCGCGCGCTGCGGCCAGCCGCGCGTGCAGTTGCGCCAGCGCCTGGCCGCGATGGCTGAGCGTGTTCTTCAGCGCCGGCTCGAGTTCGGCGGCGCTGCGCGACTGGCCGTGCGGCAGGAACAGCGGGTCGTAGCCGAAACCCCGCTCGCCGCGTGGAGCCTCGAGCACGCGGCCGTGCCAGCGGCCTTCGGCGATCAGCGGCGCGGGGTCGTCCGCGTGCTGCAGCAGCACCAGCGCGCAGAGGAAGAACGCGCCGCGCTGCGCCGCCGGCACGCCGTCCAGCGCGCGCAGCAGCTTGGCGTTGTTCGCCGCGCTGTCGCCGTGGCCGCCGGCGTAGCGCGCGGAGTACAGGCCGGGTGCGCCATGCAGGTGATTCACGCACAGGCCGGAGTCGTCGGCCAGCGCGGGCAGGCCGCTGGCGCGCGCGGCGTGGCGTGCCTTGAGCAGCGCGTTCTCGACGAAGCTGAGTCCTGTTTCCTCGGCATCCTCGATGCCCAGGCTCGATTGCGTGACCACCTCGAAGCCGCTGTCGGCGAGCAGCGCATTGAACTCCGCGAGCTTGCCGCGGTTGCTGCTGGCCAGCACGATGCGCTGTGTCATGGACTCACTCCGTCAGCCTTTGGAAATGCGTGTAGGGCGGGCGCTGCCCACCGGCTGCCGGGTGGCAGGACGATGGCGGGCAGTGCCCGCCCCACGCTATCGGGCCAGCGCCGCGCGTTGCGCCGCGACCAGTTCGCCGATGCCCTTCTGCGCCAGCACCAGCAGCGCGTCCATCTCGTCGCGGCGGAACGCGTGGCCTTCGGCGGTGCCCTGCACCTCGATGAAGCCGCCGCCGTCGTTCATCACCACGTTCATGTCGGTGTCGCAGTCCGAATCTTCGGCGTAGTCGAGGTCGAGTACCGGCATGCCCTTGTAGATGCCCACTGAGACCGCGGCGACCGCGCCCACCACCGGGTTGCGCCGGAGGTTCTCGCGCTTCATCAGCAGGTTCACCGCATCCACCAGGGCCACGTAGGCGCCGGTGATCGCCGCGGTGCGGGTGCCGCCGTCGGCCTGCAGGACGTCGCAGTCCAGCGTGATCACGCGCTCGCCCAGCGCCTGGCGATTGACGCAGGCGCGCAGGCTGCGGCCGATCAGCCGCTGGATCTCCATGGTGCGCCCGCCCTGGCCGCCACGCGCCGCCTCGCGCTGCATGCGGGTGTTGGTGGCGCGCGGCAGCATGCCGTACTCGGCGGTGATCCAGCCCTCGCCCTTGCCGCGCAGCCAGGCCGGCGCGCGGTCCTCGATGCTGGCGGTGCACAGCACGCGGGTATCGCCGAAGCTGACCAGCACCGAGCCTTCGGCGTGGCGGGTGTAGTGGCGTTCGATGCTGACGCTGCGCAGCTGGTCGCTGGCGCGGCCGCTGGGGCGGATGACGGAGTTCATGGGCGGTCCTGGGGACGCTTGGCCGGATTGGGCAACGCGGACCGGAGAGTTTACCATTGCGTCCTTTCCCCATGTCCGGAAGACGCCGATGATCCGCAGCATGACGGCCTATGCCAGTGCCGAGAACACCGGCCCCGCCGGCACGCTCAGCTGCGAGCTGCGCACGGTGAACCACCGCTATCTCGAGCTGAGCCCGCGACTGCCGGACGACCTGCGCGGCTTCGAGTCGCAGTTGCGCGAGCGGGTGGCGGCCAAGCTGTCGCGCGGCAAGCTGGACCTGACCGTGCGCCGCACCAGTGATGCGCGCAGCGGCTCGCTGCAGGTGGATCATGCGCTGCTGTCGCGCCTGTCGGAGCTGAACCTGGACATGGCCGCGCTGTTTCCCGGGCTGCAGGTGCAGTTCACCGAGTTGCTGCGCTTCCCCGGCGTGCTGCAGCAGGCCGAGGCCGATCCGCAGGCGCAGCAGGCGGCCTTGTTCGACGTGCTCGATCGCGCGCTGGACGCGCTCGCCGCCACCCGCGAGCGCGAGGGCGAGAAGCTGGGCGCGATCCTGCGCGACCGGCTGGATGCGATCGAGCGCGTGGTGGTCGACGTGCGCGGCTGGATGCCGGAAATCCGCGCCGCGCTGCGCAGCCGGCTGGAAGCACGGCTGGCCGATCTCAAGCAGCCGGTCGAGCCGGGCCGGCTGGAGCAGGAACTGGTGCTGCAGATCACCCGCACCGACGTCGACGAGGAACTGGACCGGCTCAGCACGCACATCGGCGAGACGCGCCGCGTGCTCGGCCTGAAGGAACCGGTCGGCCGCCGGCTGGATTTCCTGATGCAGGAGTTCAACCGCGAGGCGAACACGCTCGGCTCCAAATCGGTCGACGCGCGCAGCACCAACGCAGCGGTGGAGCTGAAGGTGCTGATCGAGCAGATGCGCGAGCAGGTGCAGAACATCGAATGAGTGCTCTCAAATGATCGCTTTATGGCTCAATACGATCGGACTTTTGGCCAATTTTATTGGTGCAGTGTTGATTTGGCGGTATGGCTTGCCCGAACAGTTGCATCGTGACGGATTAGAAGCAATCACGGTCAGTCAGGTTGATGAGCGTCAGGTTGCAAAGGCCCAACTTTATGATTGCATTTCCCGGATTGGCATGTTCCTGCTAACCAGTGGATTCTTGGTTCAACTGGCTGCGCTATGGATGAAATGAGCGTAGCCATCGGCACCCTGTTCGTGGTTGCCGCGCCCTCCGGTGCCGGCAAGTCCACCCTGGTCAACGCGCTGCTCGAGCGCGAGCCGGGGATCTCGCTGTCGGTGTCGCACACCACGCGGCCGCCGCGGCCGGGCGAAACATACGGGCGTCACTACTACTTCGTCGGGCGCGCGGAATTCGAGCGCGAGATCACCGAGGGCATCTTCCTGGAACATGCCGAGGTGCACGGCAATCTGTACGGCACCTCGCGCACCGCGGTGCAGCAGTTGCTGAGGCAGGGCCGCGACGTGCTGCTGGAGATCGACTGGCAGGGCGCCCAGCAGATCCGCGCGAGCAAGCCCGATTGTGTCAGCGTGTTCATCCTGCCACCGTCGCGGGCGGAACTTGAACGGCGCTTGCGTGGTCGTCGATCGGACAGCGCCGAGGTGATCGAGCGTCGCCTGCGCAATTCGCGCGGCGAGATCGCCCACGCGCACGAGTTCGACTACATCCTGGTCAACGACGTGTTCGACGAGGCGCTGGCCGGGCTGCAGGCGATCGTGCGGGCGGTGCGCCTGCGCAGCGCGCTGCAGTGGCAGCGGCATGAGGCGCTGATCGCCGAGCTGATGGCCGGAGCCTGAGCCCGTGACCGTTTTCACATGGTCTTCGCAGCGCGCTTCCATTACCTTGTCTCCTCCCCACACGGCTTTCTCCGCCCATGACCGAAACCGTTCGCGCCACGCCTGACGACGCCACCCTGGTGCGTATCCGCGGCCTGACCACGGTGCTCGGCGGCAAGACCATCTTCGACGCGCTGGACCTGGATATTCCGCGCGGCAAGATCACCTCGATCATGGGCCCCAGCGGCACCGGCAAGACCACCCTGCTCAAGCACATCACCGGACAGATGTATGCCGACGCCGGCAGTATCCACGTCGACGGCCGCAACGTGGCCGAGCTGTCGCGCGACGAGCTGTACAAGCTGCGTGAAGGCGTGGGTTACCTGTTCCAGAACTCCGCCCTGCTGACCGATTTCGACGTGTTCGAGAATGTGGCGTTCCCGCTGCGCCAGCACACCAGACTGCCGGAGGTGCTGATCCGCAACCTGGTGCTGATGAAGCTGCAGGCAGTCGGCCTGCGCGGCGCGGCGCGGCTGATGCCGAACGAGCTGTCCGGCGGCATGGCGCGACGGGTGGCGCTGGCGCGGGCGATCGTGTTCGACCCGCAGTTGATCCTGTACGACGAGCCGTTCGTGGGGCTCGATCCGGTCGCCCTGAACCAGGTGATCAAGCTGATCCTCACCCTGAACCGCACCCTGGGCATCACCAGCGTGGTGGTGTCGCACGAACTGGCTGCCGTGCAGCGGATCGCCGACCACGTGGTGCTGCTTTCCAACGGCAAGGTGGTAGCGCAGGGCGACCCGGCGACGATCGCCGACGACGGCTCGCCGTGGACGCGGCAGTTTTTCGGCGGCGAGGCGGACGGCCCCATCCCGTTCCGCTATCCGGCCGGCGACTATGCCACCGAGCTGGGCTTTGCCGGAGCGGCGAAATGAACGCGCGCGCTCCGCAGCCTCGCAACGTGCTGACCCAGTCGTTGGCGCAGATCGGCGCCTGTGGCCTGTTCCTGCTGACCCTGCTGGCGGCAGTGCCGCGCAGCTTCCGCTACCTGCGCGAAACCATCCGCCAGCTGTGGTTCGTCGGAGCGATGAGCCTGACCATCATCATGGTCTGCGGCCTGTTTGTCGGCATGGTGCTGATGCTGCAGCTGTACCACGTGCTGTCGATCTTCGGCGGCACTTCGGCCAGCGGCATGGTGGTGGCGCTGTCGGTATACCGCGAACTGGGGCCGGTGGTCACCGCGCTGCTGTTCGCCGGCCGCGCCGGCACCGCGGTCACCGCCGAGATCGGCCTGATGCGCGCCACCGACCAGATTTCCGCGATGGAGATGATGGCGGTCGACCCGGTCGCCTATGTCGCCACGCCGCGCTTCCTGGCCGGGCTGATCGCGATGCCGCTGCTGAGCTGCGTGTTCTGCGCCATGGCCATTTTCGGCGGCCACCTGGTCGGCGTGACCTGGCTCGGCATCGACAACGGCACGTTCTGGTCGAACATGACCGCCCAGGTCGACGTGCATACCGACATCATCAACGGCGTGCTGCTGAAGAGCCTTGCGTTCGGCGCGGTGGTGTCGCTGATCGCGGTGTTCCAGGGCTTCACCACGCCGCCGACCAGCGAAGGCGTGGCCTACGCCACCACGCGCACCGTGGTGGCGTCGTCGATCGCCATCCTGGCGCTGGATTTCGTCCTCACCGCCTTCCTGATGTGACCGCCATGACTTGTCGTTTTCCGAGGATTCTGCCGTGAGCCAACCGAGAAGTTCCTACGCCGTCGGCACCGGCCTGTTCATCGTGCTCGGCTTTGCCGCGCTGGCCTACCTGGCCACCCAGACCAGTTCGGTGGCGAACGTGCGCCAGGGCGACAGCTACGTCGTCGACGCGCAGTTCACCAACATCGGCCAGCTGAAGGAGCGCGCGCCAGTGAAGGTGGCCGGTGTGCGCGTGGGCCAGGTACAGTCGATCACGCTGCAGCCGGGCCGCGACGTGGCCGAGGTGAAGCTGTCGATCGACAAGCTCTACGACAGGATCCCGCAGGATTCGGTGGCGACGATCTTCACCAGCGGCCTGCTCGGCGACCAGTACGTGGGCATCGAGTACGGCAGCGCGAAGCAGGTGGTGGCTGCCGGCGGCACGCTGGCGCGCACCAAGTCGACCCAGCCGCTGGAGGAGATGCTGGGCAAGTTCTTCGGCGCCGGCGGCGTGGTCGACAATGTCGGCGGCAGCTATGCGGTGAAGGCGAGCTTCACCAACGTCGGCACGCTGTCGGCCGGCGCGCCGGTGAAGATGGCCGGCGTGGTGATCGGCAGCGTGCAGTCGGTGCACGCCGACCCGGTCAAGTTGAATGCCGACGTGGTGCTGTCGATCGACAAGCGCTACGACGCGATTCCGGACGATTCCTCCGCTGCGGTGTTCACCAGCGGTTTGATCGGCAGCCAGTATGTTGCGATCCAGCCGGGCGGTTCGCCCGACGCGCTCAAGGACGGCGACGAGATGATCCTGACCCAGTCCGCGTTGCAGCTGGAGGACCTGATCGGCAAGTTCCTGGTCAACGGTTCGCCCAGCGACAAGAAAGACGCCGGCAACGGCAACAAATAGCCCGCCATTCCCCGCCGGCTCGCCGAGCCGGTCAGCCCAAGGAGTTACCCATGTTGCGCAGACTGGCTCTTGCCACCGCCATCGCGTTTGGTGCCGTCGCCACGGTTCCGGCATTCGCCCAGGCGGCCGCCCCGGTCGCAGCCCCGGCGACGACCCAGCTGGCCCCGGTGCAGGTCGTGCAAGCCATCGCCGACCAGCTGGCCACGGCGATCGATGGCCATCGCGACGAGCTGAAGAAGAACCAGGAGAAGCTCATCAGCGTCATCGACGAGGTGTTTCTGCCGCACTTCGACATCGACTATGCCTCGATCCTGGTGCTCGGCCAGCATGCCCGCGAGGCCACTCCGGCGCAGCGCGAGCGCTTCGCCCGGGCGTTCTACAACTCGATCACGCACCGTTACGCCGAGGGCCTGCTGAACTACACCCGCGGCCGGGTGAAGGTGCTGCCGTTCAAGGGCGACCTCAACGACAAGCGCACCGTGGTGCGCACCCAGGTGGTGCTGGACGACGGCAAGCTGGTGTCGGTCGACTATGCCTTCCGCAAGGGGCGCAACGGCGACTGGAAGGCCTACGACGTAATCATCGAGGGCATCTCCTATGTCACCAACTACCGCAACCAGGTGGACGCGGAGATCCGCAAGGTCGGCATCGAGCAGCTGATCAGCAATATCGAGACCCAGGGCTCCAAGGCGCTGGATACGATGGCCAAGGACAACAAGGACAAGTCGTGACGCAGGCCGCCGCAGACAGCTTCCAGCTGGACACCGGCACGCCTGGCACGCTGGGCGTGTGCGGCGAGCTGAGCTTCGATACCGCGGCCGCTGCGTGGCAGGCGATCCGCGTTGCGCTGACGGGTCGCCCGATATCGCGGCTGGACCTGGCCGGCGTGCGCCACAGTGACAGCGCCGGGTTGGCCTGCGTGCTGGCGGTCGCGGCCGACGCGACCCGTCGCGGTCAGGCGTTGCAGGTCGTGCATGTGCCGGCCGGCATGCAGTCGCTGGCCCAGGTCTGCGAGGTCGACCGGCTGTTCGGCTGAGCGAAGGCCCGGGGTCGTGCAACGCAAAGAAGGGGCCGCGAGGCCCCTTCCTCGTGTCGACCATGCGCTGTGCTCAGGGCTGCTTGCTGGACGCTTCCGGGTGCTTGTTTTCCCACTGGTGCTGCTGGTCCAGCAGTTCCTCGGGGTCGAAATTCTTCTCGTCCAGGCCCTGCATCTGCTGGATGATCTCGACCGGCGGGTTGCCGTCGTAGATTTTGTACAGGCGCTGCTGGCGGTACGCATCGCGGATGAATACGTAGGGATCGTAGGCGGATTGCAGGAAGCTCTCCGCGTCGATTCCGCGCGAGCGCAAGGTCACCAGATATATCGCCTGCGGCAGGTACTGCAGGCCGTTGTAGTCATGGTTGCCTGCGTACAGGCTCAACGGGTCGAAGAAGTAGCTGTCGACCGGCAGGCGCCAGATGTCACGCGCGGTACTGGGGCCGAAGAACGGCAGCATCAGGAAGTCGCCTTCCGGGGCACCCCAACGCGCCAGGGTGACGCCGAAGTCGTTGTCTTCTATCGGCAGGCCAAGCTGGCTGGCCGGATCGAAGAAGCCGCCGACGCCCAGGGTCAGGTTCACCAGGAATCGGCCGGTGCTCTGCAGCGCCTGCTTCGGACGCGCCTGCAGCAGGTCGTTGGCGACCGTGACCGGCATGCGGATATTGGTGAAGAAGTCGCTGAACGAGCGGCGTACTGGCGGATTGGTCACCTTGCGGTAACCCATCGCAACCGGGCGGATCACCGCCTTGTCCACCGCGTCGTTGAATTTGTAGGCGCCGCGGTTGTATTTCTCCAGCGGATCGTCGGTGCGCGGCTTGGCGATGGTGCAGCCAGCCAGCAAGACGATGGCGAGCACGGGCAGCCAGCGGCGCAACTTGGGGAATCGAAGCGGTGAGGGCATCGGTGCGGGGGTTCGCGTCGTGGGGGTAGTAAGTGTACTGTCTGGTTTTGTATCTTGCACGGCTTTCGGTTGGCTTCCGGCGCGTGCCGCCGCCGGTTCACGGCCAGCCCACCATGATACGCGGCAGCCGCATTGCCAGCAAAGCATCCACTCCTCTACACTGTGAGACCATATAAGTCGTTTTAATCCCTAAGGATTTCGCATGGCACGCATTACCGTGGAAGACTGCCTCGAGGTGGTCGACAACCGTTTCGAACTGGTACTGATGGCAACCAAGCGCGCGCGTCAGCTGGAAAAGGGCGCCGAGCCGGCCGTCAACCCCGACCATGACAAGCCGACTGTGCTGGCGCTGCGCGAGATCGCCGCCCGCCGCATCGACCAGGCCACCATCGACCAGATCGACAAGGCCGAGCGCGAGCGCGCCGAGCGCGAGGCGCTGGAGTGGGCCGCGGCCGAGGTCGACGACGACCTGTCCAAGGGCGGCGACGACTGATGGACGGCGGCTGCTGTAGCGCGCGTCTCCGTCGCACCGGCGCGGCCGGTGCGACGGCCTGCGTGCGGACGGCAACCGCTGGCGGTTCCTGGCGCGAGGTGGGCGCCTGAGCAGGCGCCGGCAGCGAATGACTGCGGCCACCCACCCCGCCACGGTCGACCTCTCCGCGCTGCCGCCCTATGCGCTGGCCCTGAAAGAGCGCGTTGCCTACCTGCCCGAAGCGCAGGTTGATCGCGTGCTGCGCGCATTCCAGCTCGGCGCGCAGGCGCATGCCGGGCAAGAGCGCAAGAGCGGCGAGCCGTACATCACCCATCCGGTGGCGGTGGCCGGCATCCTGGCCGAGCTGGGGCTGGATGCCGAGACGATCATCGCGGCGATCCTGCACGACACCCTGGAAGACACCGAGCTCAGCCGCGAGACGCTGGCCGCCGAGTTCGGCGAGGTGGTGGCCGAACTGGTCGACGGCGTCACCAAGCTGGACAAGATGCGCTTCGGCACGCGCCAGGAGGCGGATGCGGAAAGCTTCCGCAAGATGCTGCTGGCGATGGCGCGTGACATCCGCGTGATCCTGATCAAGCTGGCCGACCGCCTGCACAACATGCGCACGCTCGGCGCCAAGGACGCGCCGTCGCGTCGCCGCATCGCGGGCGAGACGCTGGAGATCTACGCGCCGATCGCGCAGCGCCTGGGCATGAACAAGTTCAAGGCCGAGCTGCAGGACCTGGGTTTCCGCGCGCTGTACCCGGACCGCTACCGGGTGATCAGCGAACGCATCCGTGCCGCGCTGGGCAACCGGCGTGAGGCGATGGGCAAGATCGAGGCGGCGCTGTCCGCGCGGCTGGCCGCCGACCACCTGAGTGCCCGCGTGGTCGGCCGGATCAAGTCGCCGTGGAGCATCTATTCGAAGATGCGCGGCGACCACAAGAGCTTCGCCCAGTTGATGGACGTCTATGGCTTCCGCGTGGTCGTGGACAGCGCGATGAGCTGCTACATGGCGCTCGGCGTGGTGCATGCGCTGTACAAGCCGGTCGACCGCCGCTTCAAGGATTTCATCGCGATCCCCAAGGCGAACGGCTACCAGTCGCTGCACACCGTGCTGCTGGGCCCGTTCGGCGCGCCGATCGAGGTGCAGATCCGCACCGCCGAGATGGATTCGGTGGCCGAGCGCGGCGTGGCCGCGCACTGGGCCTACAAGACCGATTCGGGCCCGGCCAACAGCGCCCAGGCGCGGGCGCGCGAGTGGCTGTCCTCGCTGGTCGACAGCTCGGCGAGCACGGTGTCGTCGTCGGAGTTCATCGAGAACGTCAAGATCGACCTGTTCCCCGACGAGGTCTACCTGTTCACGCCGCGCGGCGACATCCTGTCGCTGCCGCGCAACGCCACCGCGCTGGATTTCGCCTACGCCGTGCACACCGACGTGGGCGACCACGCGGTGGCCGCGCGCGTGGACAAGAAGCTGCTGCCGCTGCGCACCAAGCTGGAGTCCGGCCAGCTGGTGGAGATCATCACCGCGCCGTCGGCGGTGCCGAACCCGGCCTGGCTGGAGGTGGTGGTCACCGGCAAGGCGCGCACCGCGATCCGCCAGTACCTGAAGCACCTGCAGCACGAGGATGCGGTGGACTTCGGCCATCGCATGCTCGACCGCGCGCTGGATGCGCAGGGCAGCAGCCTGGACGGCATCCCGCCGGCGGTGCTGGACCGCTTCCTGGAAACCTCCAAGCTGAAACGGCTGGAGGAACTGCTGTCCGACATCGCGCTGGGCAACCGCATGCCCGACGTGGTGGCCAGCCAGTTGCTGGCCTCGCGCGGCCGCAAGGCCGGCAAGCCGCACACGGCGGCGCACGCGCACGAGAAGATCCGCATCACCGGCGCCGAGCGCGGCGTGCTCAGCTTCGCCAACTGCTGCCACCCGCTGCCGGGCGACGACATCATCGGCTACCTGTCCTCGGGCAAGGGCATCGTGGTGCATCGCGAGGAATGCCCGAATGTGGTCGAGCTGCGCAAGTCGCCCGAGCGCTGCGTGGCGATCGAATGGGACCGCGACGTGCAGGGCGACTACCGCGCCGAGCTGCGCATCGAGGTGATCAACCGCCCCGGCGTGCTGGCCACCGTGGCCGCCGCGATCGCCGCCGCCGACTCGAACATCGAGAACGTGGAGTACGTCGAGCGCGACGCCGCCGCGGCCACCTTGCTGTTCGCGCTGGAAGTGAAGAACCGCAAGCATCTGGCCGACGTGATCCGCCGCGTGCGCCGCACCGGCGTGGTCAGCGGCGCCTACCGCTATCCCCTGTGAGACGGGGCTGCAGATGCGGGATTCGCACAGGGCCTGGATGGACCGGGCGGTGGGCACGGGAGTCGTGACACGGTAATCTTTCGGAATCCCAAGTCCCGAATCCCGAGGCCATCCATGTCCCGCAGCATCATCTCCACCGACAAAGCTCCTGCCGCGATCGGCCCGTATTCGCAGGCCGTGCGCGCCGGCAACACCGTGTACTTCTCCGGACAGATTCCGCTGGATCCCGCCACCGGTGCGCTGGTCGACGGCGATATCACGGCGCAGACGCGGCGCGTGTTCGACAACCTCACCGCGGTGGCGGTGGCGGCCGGCGGCTCGCTGGCGCAGATCGTGCGCGTGGGCATCTACGTCACCGACCTGGCGAACTTCGCCGCGGTCAACGCGGTGATGGCCGAATACTTCCAGCAGCCCTATCCGGCACGTTCCACCATCGAGGTATCCGGCCTGCCGAAGGCGGCGCAGGTCGAGGTCGACGCGGTGATGGTGCTGGACTGAGCATCATGGGCGTTGCGCGCCGACACGCGTTGTCGGCGTGCGGTTTACGACGGAAGGCGGCGCTCGGTTAGGCTTGCAGGTCATGGCTACCCGCACCGCCCGTTCCGCTTCCGTTGTCGACGCCGATCCGGGCCTTGCCCCGGTCGGCTCGCTGCCGGGTGTCGGTCCGGCGCTGGCCGCGTCGCTGGCCCGGTTGGGGCTGGAGCGGGTGCAGGACCTGTGGTTCCACCTGCCGCTGCGTTACGAGGACAAGACCCGGATCACCGCGATCGCCGACCTGCGGACGGGCGAGCGGGCGCAGGTCGAGGGCGTGGTCGAGGCAGTCGAGCGTGGTTTCCGCTATCGGCCGCAACTGAAGGTGGCGATCGGCGACGCCAGTCGGCAGACCCTGCTGCTGCGCTTCTTCCACTTCAACCGCGCGCAGGCCGAGCAGTTGCTGCCCGGCACGCGGCTGCTCTGCTACGGCGAGGTACGCCATGGCGCGCAGGGCCTGGAGATGGTGCACCCCAACTACCGGCGCCTGGACGAGGCGGCGGCAGCCACCGTCGACGAGGCACTGAGCCCGGTTTATCCGACCACCGAGGGGCTGGGCCCGAAGCGGCTGGCCGGGGTGATCGACAAGGCGCTGGCGCTGCTGCCGCCGGCGGCGCAACTGGAGCTGATTCCACCGGAATGGTGCGCCCGGCACGGACTCACCTCGCTGCGTGACGCGCTGCTGTACGTACACCGCCCACCGCCGGATGCGCGCCTGGACCAGCTGATGCTGGGGCGGCATCCGGCGCAGCAGCGGCTGGTATTCGAGGAACTGTTGACCCAGCACCTCAGCCTGAGCCGCATGCGCGCGGCGGTACGCCAGCGGCGCGCGCCGAAACTGGGTGGTACGGACGAGCTGCGCGGGCGCTTGCTGGCAGGCCTGCCGTTCCGCCTGACTGCAGCCCAGCGGCGCGTTGGCGAAGAGGTGGCGCGCGACCTGGCGCAGCCGCGGCCAATGCTGCGGCTGGTGCAAGGAGATGTCGGCAGCGGCAAGACCGTGGTTGCTGCGCTGGCGGCGCTTGCCGCCGTGGAGTCGGGCCACCAGGTCGCGCTGATGGCGCCGACCGAACTGCTGGCCGAGCAGCACCTGCACAACTTCCGCCACTGGCTGCAGCCGCTCGGCGTCGAGGTGGAGTGGTTGGCCGGCAAGGTCACCGGCAAGGCGCGCAAGCAGGCACTGGCGCGGGTCGCCGAAGGCGCGCCGGTGGTAGTCGGCACACATGCGCTGATGCAGGAGGGCGTGGCGTTCGCGCGGCTCGGCCTGGTGATCGTCGACGAGCAGCACCGCTTCGGCGTGCAACAACGGCTGGCGCTGCGCGACAAGGGCAGGGATGGCGAGCTGGTTCCGCACCAGTTGGTGCTGACCGCCACGCCGATCCCGCGCACGCTGGCGATGAGTGCATACGCCGACCTCGACGTCTCGTCGATCGACGAACTGCCGCCCGGGCGCACGCCGGTGCAGACGATCGCGATCTCGAACGGGCGCCGCAGCGAGGTGATAGAGCGCATCCACGCCGCCTGCGGCGAAGGGCGCCAGGTGTACTGGGTATGCACGCTGATCGAGGAATCCGAGCAGCTGCGGGCGCAGGCGGCCGAGGTGGCGTACGCCGAACTCTCCGCCGCACTCGTCGGCTTCAGGGTCGGCCTGATCCACGGCCGCATGAAGCCGAAGGAAAAGCAGGCGGTGATGGATGCGTTCAAGGCCGGCGAACTGACCGTGCTGGTGGCGACCACGGTGATCGAGGTGGGCGTGGACGTGCCCAACGCCAGCCTGATGGTGATCGAGAACAGCGAGCGGCTGGGCCTGGCCCAGCTGCACCAGTTGCGCGGCCGGGTGGGGCGCGGTGCGGTGGCATCGAACTGCGTGCTGCTGTACCAGCCGCCGCTGGGCCGGCTGGCGCGCGAACGGCTGCAGGTGATGCGCGACACCAGCGACGGTTTCCGCATTGCCGAGAAGGATCTCGAGCTGCGTGGTCCGGGCGAGGTGCTGGGCACCCGCCAGACCGGCCAGCTCAGCTTCCGCATCGCCGACCTGGCCCGCGACGCGCACCTGTTGCCGGCGGTGCAGCAGGTCGGCGAGCACATGCTGGCCGAACATCCGCGCCAGACCACGCAATTGATCGAACGCTGGATCGGCGGTGCGGCGCGTTACGCGCATGCCTAATTATTTGCGATCATCCCTGACCGCAAAGATCAAATGGGCGGCCATCCCTGGCCGCACTTTTCAAGTTTTTTGCGATCATCCTTGATCGCGAAAAAATCGCCCGGAGCGATTTTTGACATCGCGCCAGCGATGGCTCGAAGGGCGGCCGCCAAGGGATGGTGGTCGCAAGATCAAACGGGCGACCGTCCTTGGCCGCACTTTTCAATATTCTTGCAATCGTCCCTGATTGCGAAGATCAAACGGGCAGCCATCCATGGCCGCGCTTTTCAATTCTTGTGATTATCCAGCCATGAGCAAGCCGCAACTCCTGATCGACACCGACCCCGGCGTCGACGACGCCCTGGCCATCCTGATGGCCTACGCCCATGCCGACATCGCCGGCCTCACCATCGCCGCCGGCAACGTAGGCCTCGGCCATACCGTGCGCAACGCGCGCACGCTGGTTGACCTGGTCGGCGCGGCGACGCCGGTGTTCGCCGGTTGTGCCGCGCCGCTGGTGCGCGCGGCGGACGAGGATGCCGCCTTCGTGCATGGCCAGGACGGTTTCGGCGACATCGGTTTTCCCGAGCCTGCCGCTGCGCTCGCCACCGAGCCGGCCGCGCTGGCCCTGCTGCGGCTGACCCGCGAACGGCCGGGCGAGCTGAACCTGGTGGCGCTGGGGCCGCTGACCAACCTGGCGCTGGCGCTCAGACTCGATCCCACGCTGCCCGCGCGAGTGAAGCGGCTGGTGGTGATGGGCGGCGCGGTGACGGGCCACGGCAACACCGGCAAGGTGCCGGCGGAGTTCAACGTCGGCTTCGACCCGGAGGCGGCGCACGTGGTGTTCGAGGCGTTCCCCGCATTCGATCTGGTCGACTGGGAGGCCACCTTGCGGCACGCCTTCGACGATGCCGAATTCGACGGCTGGCTGGCGACCGGCGATCGGCGCGCGACGTTCTTCGGCAAGATCGCGGCCACCGCGCGCCGCTACAATGCGCAGCATGATCGCCACGGGCTGGTAGCCGCCGACGCGCTGGCGATGGCGGTGGCGCTGGACCCCACCATCGTCATCCGCAGCGAAACCCGCGCCGTGGCGGTGGAACTGGACGGCGGCCTGACCCGCGGCGCCACCGTGGTCGACTGGAAGGGGCGGCTGGGTCGGCCGGCCCGGGCGAACATCGTGCTGGAAGTGGACCAGGCCCGCTTTGCCGCGATGGTGCGGCATGCGCTGGGCGTGCCCACCTGAGCGGACTTGCGGCGTTCCCGGCTTCGCCGTTACAATACCGCTCTTTTCACCACCGCTTTAGAGCCAGCCATGAAGCCTGCTATCCATCCGAACTACATCCCGGTGGTGTTCCAGGACCTGTCGTCCGACTTCGCGTTCCTGACCAAGTCGACCATGTCCAGCAAGGAAACCATCAAGTGGGAAGACGGCAATGAGTACCCGCTGATCAAGGTGGATATCTCCAGCCATTCCCACCCGTTCTACACCGGTAAGCAGAAGACGCTGGACGTCGGCGGTCGCGTCGACAAGTTCCGCCGCCGTTATGCGGGTGCCGTCAAGGAATAAATGACGCGAGGGCCGGCGCCTGGCGTCGGCTGCGCGGGTTGCGGTTCGGGACACGGGGCAGGCGCAGGCCTGCCCCGTGTCTTTTTGCGTTGGCCATTCGACCATTCGCCATCGAATGCAAGCGCGACCTTGTGCGATAATGATTGTTGAACTGGCGTCAGCGCGCCCGTTGCATCGCGTGTTTTCCCCGGCACGCCATGCCCAGCATTTCCTCGCCGGCCGGCGCCGCCCTCGCGGTTGCCGACGGCGGTGACCCACATGTAAGGAGGTTTCCGTGTCCGATCCCAAGACCGTCAAGCTGGTGGATGAATCGAGCAAGCGCAGCAGCGAACTGCCGCTGGTCAGCGGTACGCTCGGCCCCGCATGCATCGACATCGCCACGCTGTACAAGGACACCGGCCACTTCACCTACGACCCCGGCTACGGTTCGACCGCCAGCACCAAGAGCGCGATCACCTACATCGACGGTGACAAGGGCGTGCTGCTGTACCGCGGCTATCCGATCGAGCAACTGGCGGAGCACTCCAGCTTCCTCGAAGTGGCCTACCTGCTGCTCAACGGCGAGCTGCCGAAGCCGGCCGAGTTCGCCACGTTCGAGCACGACGTCGCACACCACACGATGCTGCACGAGTCGCTGAAGAATTTCTTCCAGGGCTTCCACCACGACGCGCATCCGATGGCGATGCTGGCCGCCGCGGTGGCCTCGCTGTCGGCGTTCTACCACGACGACCTCAACGTCGACGACCCGGCCGACCGCAAGCTCGCCGCGATCCGCCTGATCGCCAAGATGCCGACCATCGCGGCTGCCTGCTACCGCTACTCGATCGGCTGGCCGATGCGCTATCCGCGCAACAACCTGGAGTACGTGGACCGCTTCCTGCACATGATGTTCGAGGTGCCGAGCGAGCCGCTGCAGATGAACCCGGTGGCGGCCAGGGCGCTCGACCTGTTGTTCATCCTGCATGCCGACCACGAGCAGAACGCCTCCACCTCGACCGTGCGCCTGGTCGGCTCCACCGGTGCCAACCCGTACGCGTCGATCGCCGCCGGCATCACCGCGCTGTGGGGGCCCGCGCATGGCGGCGCCAACGAGGCGGTGCTCAGGCAGCTGCGGGAAATCGGCACGCCGGACAACGTCGAGTCGGCGATCCTGCGCGCGAAGGACAAGAACGACAGCTTCCGCCTGATGGGCTTCGGCCATCGCGTGTACAAGAACTTCGACCCGCGCGCGAAGATCATCCGCGAGATGTGCCACAAGGTGCTGGCCGAGCTGGGCGTCAACGACCCGCTGCTGGACGTGGCGATGAAGCTGGAAGAGGCGGCGCTGAAGGACGAGTACTTCGTCGAGCGCAAGCTGTACCCGAACGTCGACTTCTATTCCGGGATCATCTACAAGGCGCTGGGCATTCCCACCGAGATGTTCACCGTGATGTTCGCCATCGCGCGCACCGCCGGCTGGATCGCGCACTGGATCGAGCAGCACGAAACACCCGGATCGCGCATCGGCCGCCCGCGGCAGGTCTATACCGGCGCCGACGTGCGCAACTACGTGCCGACCGCGAAGCGCTGATCGCCCACGTTGCACCGATGAAAAGCCCCGGTCCTGGCCGGGGCTTTTTTTGTGCGGCGAGATGGCCCGGAATCAGCGCAATGCCGCACCCAGCCGCTGTTCGAAGGCATCGTCGGCGTCCTCGTCGAGCAGCATCTGCACCTGGGTCAGCGAGGCGCGGCGCATCGGCCGGTCGTCGGTGCGGTCCAGCGGGGCCTGGCGCAGCGCGTCGCGCGGCAGCACGGTGAGGTCGAACGGCAGCTCGTCGGCGGCGAACAGCAGCACCGGGTATTCGGGCTGCTCGTCGCGGCTGTAGCGCAGCCGGCGCACCTGGGTCTCGATCGGCACGCCATGCTCGCGCAGGTACAGCACGACCGCTTCCGGGTCGTCGCTGTACACGTGCAGGCACACGGCCGAATGCGCGTCGGCGGTGCCTTCGAGCACGCTGCCGACCAGACGTGGCTCGAACGCGGCAAGGAAGCGCATCGCCTCGACCGCCGCCTCGCGCCGCTGGCGCAGCAGCTGCGGCTGGCGGTCGGCGAGGAACAGTCGCTGGTGCTCGCGCAGCGCCTGTTCGATCTCCAGGTTGCGCGGCAGCGCCTGCGCATCGAGGATGCCCAGCCGCTCGGCGGCCTTCAACTTGGCATGGTGGAAGTCGCGGATGCCGTGCTCGCTCATCAGCCGCGCGGCTTCCTGGGCCACGCGCAGGCGGTTGCGCTGCAGGCGGTCATGCGCGTGGATGCGGTGGTGGTCGCCTCGGGACATGGCGCACTCCTCAACGATGGGTGGGCGACGGCGGCCGGGGCGGATCCCGCCCCGGAGGGCATCAGAAGATGTCGTAGGCGTGCTGCTGGTCCTGCTCCTTCTGCTGGGCGGCCTGGCTGCGCAGGCGGTCGACGTCTTCCACCTTGAACATCTCGTTGATGCCGTCGGGGTCGGTGGTGGCGGTGGGCAGGCCGCTGTCGCGGTTGATCCATACCGTACTGATTCCGGGCGGCATCGGCAACGTGCTGGATGGCTGGCCCTTGAGGGCGCTGCCCATGTAGGACATCCAGATCGGCAGCGCGGCCTTCGCGCCGAACTCGCCGCGACCGAGCGAGCTGTAGTCGTCGAAGCCGACCCACACGGCGGTCGACAATTCGCCGTCGAAGCCGACGAACCAAGCGTCGCGGTGGTCGTTGGTGGAGCCGGTCTTGCCGGCCAGGTCGTCGCGCTCCAGCGCGCGTGCGGCCGAGCCGGTGCCGCGCAGGATCACGTCCTTCATCAGCGAGGTGACCAGGTAGTCGTTGCGTGCCTCGATCACGCGCGGCGCGAGTGCCGGCGGATGCGCGCCTTCGCCGTGCGCGTCGGCCGGCAGCACCGCGTCGCCGACGCCGTCGACGCTGCCGGACTCGGCGGGCGCGGTGGACGAGGCGCTGGCCAGGCTGTTGGCGGGCGCGGGGTTCATCTGGGCCGGTGGCGGGCCGGGGGGCCGTGTGTCGAGCAGGCGCTCCTGGCAGTTGCGGCAGGCGCGCGCAGGGTTGGCCAGGTACACCGGCTGGCCGTTGCGGTCGTCGATCTCGTGGATGAAGTACGGCGTGACCAGGTAGCCGCCGTTGGCGAACACTGCGTAGCCGCGTGCCATGCCCATCGGCGACACCGAGGCCGTGCCCAGCGCCATCGACAGGTTGGCCGGCATGGCGTCCTGCGAGAAGCCGAAGCGGGTGGCGTACTCGCGCATGTAGCGCACGCCGATGGCGTCCAGCAGGCGGACCGAAACCAGGTTCTTCGACTGTACCAGCGCTTCGCGCAGGCGCATCGGCCCGGCGAACTTGTCATCGTCGTTGGAGGGCGTCCAGATCCCGTTCGGACGCGAAGGGTCGGGTAGGGCGAGCGGTGCGTCGTTGATGATCGAGGCGGGGGTGAAACCGCGCTCGAACGCCGCCGAGTACAGGTAGGGCTTGAAGCTGGAACCGGGTTGGCGCGCCGCCATCACCGCCCGATTGAATTTGCTGCGCACGAAGTTGAAGCCGCCTACCAGCGCCTGGATCGAGCCGTCCTCCGGTGCGACCGAGGCCAGCGCGGCCTGCGCGGCGGGAATCTGCGCCAGTTGCCATTCGCCCTTGTCGTCGCGCGCCAGCCGGACGATGTCGCCGCGCTTGAGCACGCCGTCGACCCGGCTCGGCGCCGCGCCGACGCGGTCGTCGCTGATGTGCGGGCGTGCCCAGCTGACAGCGGCGAGATCGAGGATCACGCTCTCGCGGCTGGACAGGTAGACCGTGGCCTGCTTCACGTCGCTGGCCGTGACGATGCCCGGCTGCATGCCGGAGACGCTGGTGTAGGCGGACAGCAGGCTGTCCAGCTCCGCCTCGCCGGCGCCGGCCGGCAGCTCCTGGTGGGCTTCCGGCCCGCGCCAGCCGTGCCGGCGGTCGTAGGCGATCAGACCGTCGCGCAGCGCTTCCACGGCGGCCTGCTGGCGGCCGCTCTGCAGCGTGGTCCTGACCACGTAGCCTTCGGTCAGCGCGTCGTTGCCGAAGCGGTCGAGCACCTGCCGGCGCACCATCTCGGCCAGGTACGGGGCGTCCACCTCGATCGGCTGCTCGTGCGGATAGGCGCGGTTCGGTTCGGCGATCGCCTGCTCGTACACGGCCTTGGTGATGTAGTTATGGCGCAGCATTTCGCCCAGCACCCAGTTGCGTCGGGCGATCGCGCGCTTCGGGCTGTTGATCGGGTTGACCGCCGAGGGCAGCTGGAAGGTCGAGGCGATCAGCGCGCATTCGGCCACGGTCAGCTGGTCCAGCGTCTTGCCGTAGTAGTACTCGGCGGCCGCGGCCACGCCGTACGAGCGATGGCCGAGGAACATCTTGTTGAGGTACAGCTCGAGGATCTGGTCCTTGCTGAGTTCGTGCTCGATACGCAGCGCGATGAAGATCTCGGTGAGCTTGCGCGAGTAGAGCTTCTCCGGGCTCAAGAAGAAGTTGCGGGCGACCTGCTGGGTGATCGTCGAGCCACCGGGGCCCTTGTCGCCGCCGGTCACCAGCACGTGCCAGCCGGCGCGCGCGATGCCGTGCCAGTCCACGCCGGGATGGTGGTAGAAGTCCGCGTCCTCGGCCGACAGCACGGCGTGCTTGAGGCGGTCCGGCACCTTCCCGATGTCCACCGGGATGCGCCGGGTCTCGCCGAAACTGGCGATCAGCTTGCCGTCGGCGCTCAACACGCGCAGCGGCACCTGCATCGGGTAGTTCTTCAATTCGGCCACCGAGGGCAGCCTCGGCGCGATCAGCCAGTACGCCACACCCACCGCGACCACTGCAAGGAGCAAACCGGAAAAGGCCAGGACCAGAGCCCAGCGCAGCAAGCGTTTGAAAATTTGCATGGTGTGGGGATAGCGAGACCTGAGTCAAAACACGACAGAGTATAGATGTAGGAGTATTTCCGGCATGAGGAGCGGTCGACCAAACCCGAAGGCCGGCCCGGCAAAGCAAGGGCCGGGCCAATCGGAGGTTCCCCATATAATGTGGCGGGGATCACGCCAATTACTTGAGAAAGTCCCTGTAGACCATTGCCATTGCGTTATTTTTTCGATTTAATGCCATTGCGTACCCCGCCAGGATTCTGGCTACGGGCGTCAGCGGCAAGGGGGAAACACCGTGGGGCTCTTTACACCGAAGAAGCCGGCGCTGATTGGTGTCGACATCAGTTCGACTGCCGTCAAGCTGCTGCAGCTAAGTCAGGCGGGCGGCCGTTATCGCGTTGAGCATTACGCGGTCGAGCCGTTGCCGCCGAACGCCGTGGTCGAGAAGAACATCGTCGAGATCGAGGCGGTGGGCGACGCGATCCGTCGCGCGCTGGCACGCTCGGGCTCCAAGCTCAAGCACGCTTCCGCCGCGGTGGCCGGGTCGGCGGTCATCACCCGCATCATCCCGATGACCGGCGACCTCTCCGACGACGACCTGGAAGGTCAGATCCAGGTCGAGGCGAACCAGTACATCCCGTACCCGATCGACGAGGTCAGCCTCGACTACGAGGTGCTCGGTCCGGTCCGCGACAACCCCGACATGAACAACGTGCTGCTGGCCGCCTCGCGCACCGAGAACGTGGACATGCGCGTGGCCGCGCTGGACCTGGGCGGGCTCACCGCCAGCGTGATCGACGTCGAGGCATTCGCGATGGAGAACGCCTTCGCGATGATCGCCGACCAGCTCAACGTGGGTCGCGACGCACTGGTGGCAGTGGTCGACATCGGCGCCACCATGACCACGCTGTCGGTGTTGCGCAACCAGCGCACGATCTACTCGCGCGAGCAGGTGTTCGGCGGCAAGCAGCTGACCGACGAGATCATGCGCCGCTTCGGGCTGTCCTACGAGGAGGCCGGTCGCGCCAAGCGCAAGGGTGGGCTGCCCGAATCCTACGAGACCGAGGCGCTGGAGCCGTTCAAGGAATCGCTGATCCAGCAGATCAGCCGCTTGCTGCAGTTTTTCTTTGCCGGCAGTGAGTACAGCAAGGTCGACCAGGTGGTGCTGGCCGGCGGTTGCGCCTCGATCGAGGGGCTTGGCCAGATGCTGGAGGAGCAGCTTGGCGTGCCCTGCGTCGTCGCCAACCCGTTGGCCCGCATGGCGTTGTCGCCGCGGGTCCAGGCACAGTCGCTGGCGCAGGACGCCCCCGCGTTGATGATCGCGGTCGGCCTCGCCCTGAGGAGCTTCGACTGATGGCACACGTCAACCTACTTCCGTGGCGCGCCGCACGGCGCAAGCAACGTGAACGCGAGTTCTACATGCAGCTCGGCGCCGCCTTCGTGGTGGGGCTGGGCGTGCTGCTGCTGTGGGTGTTCTGGATGGACCAGCGCATCGACAACCAGAACGACCGCAACACGTACCTGCAGACCGAGATCAAGCAGCTTGACGTGCGCATCGCCAAGATCAAGGACCTTGAGAAGGTGCGTGAGCACCTGCTGGCGCGTAAGCAGATCATTGAGCAGTTGCAGGCCGACCGCTCGCAGATGGTGCACCTGTTCGACGAGCTGGTGAAGACGATTCCCACCAGCGCGCGGCTGAGCGGGCTGAAACAGGGTGGCCAGGCGATGTCGCTGGACGGCGTGGCGCAATCCAACGCCAGTGTCGCCGAGTACATGCGCAACATCGAAGGCTCGCCGTGGATGGGCCATGCCGACCTGCGCAAGACCGAGAACACCCATAACGGCAGCCGCATGCCGTACACCTTCGGGTTGAACGTGACGCTGAACAAGCCGAAGGCCGACGAGACCGACAAGGTGTCAGTGTTGCCGGCCGCCGCTGCTCCCGCCGCTGCGGCGACGGTGCCCGCCGCGGCAACCGCGCCGGTGGCTGCTCCCTTGGCGAAGTCTGCGACAACGGCCGTTCCGGAAACCAAGCCGGTGAGTGCGCCAACTGCCACGGGAGGCGCCGGATCATGAGTTTCCTCCACGATATCCAGAACCTCGACCGCAACAACGTCGGTGGCTGGCCGCAGACGGTCAAGATCTTCTTCACCGCGCTGCTGTTCGGCTTCGTGCTGCTGGTGGGTTGGTACTTCTTCGTCAGCGACCAGCAGGACAGCCTGAAGACGCTGGCCGGCAAGGAAGACCAGCTCAAGCAGGAGTTCTCCACCAAGCAGGCCAAGGCGGTCAACCTGGAGGCGCTGCAGCAGCAGCTCGACGAAATGCAGGACATGCTGCGCCAGCTGCTGCGCCAGCTGCCCAGCAAGACCGAGATGCCCGAGTTGCTGATCGACATCTCGCAGACTGCGCAGTCGGCGGGGCTGGAGAGCGACCTGTTCCAGCCTGGCCCGGAAACACCGAAGGACTTCTACGCGGAAAAACCGATCGCCTTGAAGTTTACCGGCACCTATCACCAGTTCGGTGCGTTCATCAGCGGTGTGGCGTCGTTGCCGCGGGTCGTCATCCTGACCCTGCACGACGTCTCGCTGACGCCGAAGTCGCCGGGCAAGGACGGTACCGCGAACGGCCAGCTGGTGCTGCAGGGCACGGTGAAGACCTACCGCTACCTGGACGATGAGGAAAGTGCCGCCGCGAGCAAGGGCAAGCCGGCCGGGGGGGCGAAGTGATGAACATGTCTGCTGCAATCACGCCCACCCGCATCGCCCGGCTGATGCTGATGCTCGGCGTCGCGCTGATGCTCGCCGGCTGCACCCGCGGCATGTCGGACCTGCGCACCTGGGTCGCCCAGGAAAAAGCCAAGAAGGGCGCGCCGATCCAGCCGCTGCCGGTGATCAAGACCTTCGAGACGTTCACCTACACCGACCAGGACCGGCGTGATCCGTTCAGCCCGAGTACGGCCGAGATGGACAACAGCGCCGCCATCAGCGGACCGCGGCCGGACGCCAACCGCGCCAAGCAGCCGCTGGAGCTGTTCGCGCTGGACAGCCTGAAGATGGTCGGCACGGTCGGCACCGACGCGAGCATGGAGGTGCTGGTCAAGGACCCGGGTGGCGTGATCCATCGCGTTCATGCCGGCGAGTACATGGGCCAGAACTACGGACATATCACCGCGATCAGCGAAGACCATATCGACCTGGTCGAGCTGGTATCCAACGGTAATGGTGGCTGGATGGAACGTCCCGCCAGCGTCGCGCTCGACGCGAAATAAGAAATCCAGGGGCAGATGCAATGACCAACCAAATCCAATCCGTCCGGGGCCGTGTCATGCGCCATGCGAGCCGTTACTTGTTGATGGGCCTGCTGATCGCCGGTACCACCTGGGCCAGTGCCGCGATGGCGGCCACCACCACCCTGAAGAACATCAGCTACGACGCACTGCCCGGTGGCAGCGTCGAGCTGCACATGGACTTCGGCGATGGCCCGGTGCCGCAGCCGAAGATTTTCACCACCGGCAACCCCCCGCGCATTGCCGTCGACTTCGCCGACACCGACAACGCGGCCCCGCGGCACCTGGACATCGGCAAGGGCTCGACCTCCGGCGTGTCCGCAGTGGCGGCTGGCGGCCGCACCCGCGTGGTGGTCGAACTGATGCGCGAATCGAGCTACCGCTCGCGCGTCGAGGGCAACAGCCTGGTGCTGACCGTCAACAACGGCAGCGCCGACCAGTCGGTGACCACCGCGGCCACGATCGACCCGACCAAGGCGCTGCCGTCGTCGTCGAGCGGCCCGGCCATCTCCAACATCGACTTCCGCCGCGGCCCGAACGGCGAAGGCCGCGTGCTGATCAACTTCAGCGGCAGCGGCGCGAATGCCGAGATGACCCGCAAGGGTGACAAGGTGCTGGTCAGCATCGACCACGCCAACCTGCCGGCCAACCTCGCCCAGCGGCTGGACACGCTGGACTTCGCCACGCCGGTGCAATCCATCGTCACCCGTGCCGGCAACGGCGGCGGCGCGCGCATGGAAATCGCGGTCAAGGGCAACGTCGAGACCTCCGCCTACCAGACCGCCGACCAGTACGTGGTCGAGGTGGCGCCGAAGAAGGCAGAGACCACCAAGGACGCCAAGCTGGCCCGACTGGGCCAGGAGCCGAGCTACAACGGCAAGCGCGTCACCTTCAACTTCCAGGACATCCCGGTGCGCTCGGCGCTGCAGCTGATCGCCGACATCTCCGGCCTCAACCTGGTCGCTTCCGACAGCGTCGGCGGCAGCGTCACCCTGCGCCTGGTCAACGTGCCATGGGATCAGGCGCTGGACGTGATCCTGCGCGCCAAGAGCCTGGACAAGCGCCGCAACGGCAACGTGGTGTGGGTCGCGCCGCAGGCCGAACTGGCCAAGTACGAACAGGACCTCGCCGACGCCAAGCTGAAGGCGCAGGACACCGCCGAACTGGTCACCGACTACGTGCCGATCAGCTACGGCAAGGCGGCCGACATCGCCAAGCTGCTGACCAGCGGCAGCATGCAGGGCGGCGGCGGTGCCGGCGGCAGCGGCAATACCCAGCGCGGCTTCCTGTCGCCGCGCGGCAGCGTGTCGTTCGATACGCGCACCAATACGTTGTTGCTCAACGACACGCCGGAAAAGATCAAGCAGCTGCGTGAGTTGATCGCGGTGCTGGACAAGCCGGTGCAGCAGGTGCTGATCGAATCGCGCATCGTGGTTGCCAGCGACGACTTCACCCGCGAGCTGGGTGCCAAGTTCGGCGTCAACGGCCGCGTCAACAACACCGAGTTCCAGAACGCTGCTGCGGCTACGCCGGCGCTGACCGCAGGTCTTGGCGGCGGCAACGTGACCTCGGGCGGCCTCAACGTGAATCTGCCAGTCGCTCCGGCCGCCGGCACCTTCGGCCTGGCCATCCTCGGAGCCAACTACGCGATCGACCTGGAACTCTCTGCGGCGCAGAGCGAGGGTCGGGGCGAGGTGATCTCCAGCCCGCGCGTGATCACCGCCAACCAGCAGGAGGCGGTGATTCGCCAGGGCCAGGAAATCGGCTACGTCACGTTCCAGAACAGCGCCGGCAGCGGCGCCGGCAGCGGCACCGCCACGGTGCAGTTCAAGGACGCCGTGCTGGAGCTGAAGGTGACTCCGACGATCACCGCCGACAACCGCGTCTACCTGATGATCAACGTCAAGAAGGACGCGCTGGCTGGTTACGTAGACGCGCCGGGAAGCGGTAAGATCCCGACCATCGACACTCGCGAGATCAACACCTCGGTGCTGGTCGACAACGGGCAGACCGTGGTGCTGGGCGGCATCTATGAGATCAACAAGTCCAACACCATGCTCAAGGTGCCCGGCCTGGGCGACATTCCCGGCGTCGGCGTGCTGTTCCGCAAGACCTCGCGGACCAACACCAAGGCCGAGCTGCTGATCTTCGTGACGCCGCGCATCCTCAGCGAAACATTGCAGTAAGCGCGCCCGTCGGGCATGAAAGAGGCGGCTTCGGCCGCCTCTTTTTTTTGCGCGCGCCCGCGAAGCTGCCGCGGGCCGATTAAACTTCCGGGGCCGCCGATGGTCTGTAGCACGCCATCCGGTTCGGCGGCATCCGGCCATGCGCCGGACCGCGCCGCCTCTATGCCCACGGAACCCGCTCATGGATATGCCCGAAACTCCAACGCCAAGTCGCCTGCAGCAGTCATTCGTGCAGCTGCGCGACGACCTGCAGCAATGCATCATCGGCCAGCCGCACCTGATCGACTGCCTGCTGGTGGCGCTGCTCGCCGATGGCCACCTGCTGGTCGAGGGCGCGCCGGGCCTGGCCAAGACCACCGCGGTGAAGGCGCTGGCGGCACGCATCGAGGCGGACTTCCACCGCGTGCAGTTCACCCCCGACCTGCTGCCGGCCGACCTCACCGGCACCGACGTGTTCCGCCCGCAGTCCGGCAGCTTCGAGTTCGAGCGCGGCCCGCTGTTCCACAACATCATTCTGGCCGACGAGATCAATCGTGCACCGGCCAAGGTGCAGTCGGCGCTGCTGGAGGCGATGGCCGAGCAGCAGATCACCGTCGGTCGCCGCACCTGGCAGTTGCCCGAACTTTTCATGGTGATGGCGACGCAGAATCCGATCGAGCAGGAAGGCACGTTTACCCTGCCGGAGGCCCAGCTCGACCGTTTCCTGATGCACGTGACGATCGGCTATCCGGATGCCGTCGCCGAACTCGCCATCCTCAAGCTCGCACGCGAGCAGGCCAGTCGCCGCGCCCATCCGGTCGCCGCGCCGCCGGCGTTGCTCAGCCAAGCTGACGTGTTCGCCGCGCGCGATGCGGCGATGGCGGTGCACATGGCGCCGGCACTGGAGGAATACCTGACCCAACTGGTGCTGGCCACCCGCGACGCCGGCCGCTACGGGCCGGAGTTGAAGCGGTGGATTGCCTGGGGCGGCAGCCCGCGCGCCACCATCGCGCTGGACCGCTGCGCGCGCGCGCAGGCGTGGCTGGCCGGGCGCGATTACGTGCTGCCGGAAGACGTGCACGCGATCGCCCACGAAGTGCTCCGCCATCGCGTGCTGCTCAGCTACGAGGCGGAAGCCGAAGGCGTACGCCCGGATCAGGTGATCGACCGCCTGCTGGATCTCGTGCCGCTGCCGTGAACGCCGTCGCGACACACCATGCGGACGGCGACGGCCGCAGCCGGGTTGCACTGGCCGAGCTGATCGCGCTGCGCGCACGGGTCGGCCGCGTGCGCCTGGCGCCGCTGCTCAGCCGCGCCGCACGCAGCGGCCAGCAGTCCAGCCGTCTATACGGCCGCGGCATGGACTACGCCGAGTCGCGCGTCTACCAGGCTGGCGACGACGTGCGCCGGCTCGACTGGCGGCTCACCGCGCGCAGCGGCAAGCTGCACACCAAGCTGTTCCAGGAAGACCGCGAAGGCTGCCTGCTGATCCTGCTCGACACCCATGCCAGCATGCGTTTCGGCACGCGGGCGCGCTTCAAGTCGGTGCAGGCGGCGCGCGCCGCCGCCGCCGCCGCGTGGTACGCGGTGCGGGCTGGCGAGCGGGTCGGCGTGATGGCGTTCGGTCACGCCGACCAATTGCTGCGGCCGCAGGCCGGGCCGCGCGGTGCGCTGGCGGTGTGCGGCGCGCTGGCCGAGTGGGATGCGCAGCCGGTGTCTGACAGGGTCGAGCCGCTGTCCGATGCGCTAGCCCGCGCCAGTCGCGTGCTGCACGGCGCCAGCCGCGTGCTGCTGGTCAGTGACGGCTTCAGCTGCGACGCCGCGGCGCGGCAGCGCCTGCTCGATCTGGGTCGGCATGCCGGGGTCAGCGTGCTGGTGGTGGCCGATGCACTGGAACTGGCCCCGGCCCCGCCGGGACGCTATCCGCTGGAGCATGCCGGTGAACGCTGCGAAGTGCTGTTGCAGTCCGAGCGTCAGCGCGGCGATTTCCAGCGTGCGTTAGGTGCCGGTCCGGCGCGACTGGGCGAGCTGGCGCAATCGCTGGGCCTGCGCTGGAACAGCATCGACACCACCGCCGATGCGTTCGAGGCGGTCAGCGGCCTGCTTGGCACGAGGAAATCGGCACGATGAACGCGCCCCCGCCCGCGGCATCGTCCGGCCCCGACTTGCGCGACATCCACCTGCCGCCCGAGCCGTCCTGGTGGCCGCCTGCGCCGGGCTGGTGGCTGCTCGCCGTACTGGCGCTGGCGTTGCTGCTGGCCGGAATCTGGTGGTGGCGCCGATACCGCCGCGCGCTCCGTCAGCGCCGGCAGGTGTTGCGGGAACTCGATCGACTCGCGCAGCAGCACCAGCGCGACGGCGATGCAGCGGCGCTGGCGGGTGAGTTGCATCAATTGCTGCGTCGGGTGGCGCGCCGGCACGATGCGCTGGCAGTGCAGCAACGTGGCGACGCCTGGCGACAAACGCTGGCGCGGGTGCCGGTCGACGCCGCCACGCTGGAACGACTGCTGGCGCTGGACCAACAGATCTATCGCGCGCCCACCGCGTTCGACCACGCGGCCGCGATCGCCGCCGTGCGCCGCTGGCTGCAGCTGGCGTTGAAGCCCGCGGCGTGGAAGCCGGTCGCGACGGAGCGCGCCGATGCCTGAGTTCGCATGGCCCTGGGTGATCGTGCTGCTGCCGCTGCCGTGGCTGCTGCGGCGCTGGCTGCGTCCGGCTGCGCCGGGGCAGGCGCTGCATCTGCCGCAGCCAGGTGTGCGACTGGCGACGGTCGCCGGCAACCGCGCACATGGCGCCACGCCGTGGCTGCTGGCGCTGGCCTGGCTGTGCCTGCTCGCCGCGGCGGCGCGGCCGCAGTGGGTGGGGCCAGCGCAGGCGCAGCAGCGCAGCGGCCGCGCGCTGATGCTGGCGGTGGACCTGTCCGGCAGCATGCGCACCGGCGACATGCAGCTGGCCGGCCAGGACGTCAGCCGCTTCGGCGCGGTGGAGGCGATCGCCGGCGATTTCATCAGCCGCCGCAGCGGCGACGAGATGGGCCTGATCCTGTTCGGCAGCCAGGCCTTCCTGGTGACGCCGCTGACCTACGACCTTTCCGCGGTGCGCGCGCAGCTGCAGGGCGCGGCGGTGGGCCTGGCCGGCACCGAGACGGCGATCGGCGACGCCATCGCGGTGGCGGTGAAGCGGCTGGCGGCGCTGCCCGAGCAGGCGCGCGTGCTGGTGCTGCTCACCGACGGTGTCAACAACGCCGGCAGCATCGCGCCGCGCGACGCGGCGCGTGCGGCGAAGGCGGCCGGCGTGCGCATCTACACCATCGGCATCGGCGCCACGCGCATGCGCATCCCCGGTTTCTTCGGTAGCCAGCTGGTCAATCCCTCGGCCGATCTCGATGCGGACATGCTCACCGACATCGCCAACGAGACCGGCGGGCGTTTCTTCCGCGCCACCGACAGCGGCGAGCTCGCCGAGGCCTACCGCGCGATCGACGCGCTGGAACCGATGCCGCAGCATGGTCCCAGCCTGCGGCCTCGGCATGAACTGTTCCGCTGGCCGCTGCTGGCGGCGATTGCGCTGCTGTTGCTGGTGATCGTGCCGCGCCGCTTCGCCCGCGCGCGGGAGCTGCCGGCATGAACGAACTGCTGCAGCAATTCCATTTCCTGCGGCCGTGGTGGCTGGCCGCGCTGTTGCTGTTGCCGCTGCTTGGTTGGTTCGGCGTGCGCCGCAACGTGGCGCAGATGGAGCTGTCGCGGCTGGTCGACGCCGAACTGCTGCCGCATCTGCTGCGTGGACGCGCCGGCAATCGCAGCCTGCCGTTGTGGCTGTTCGCGCTGGGCTGGATATTGTGTGCACTGGCCTTGGCCGGGCCGACCTGGAGCCGCGTGGAGCAGCCGCTGTACGCCAGCCGCACCGCGCAGGTGGTGGCGATCTCGTTGTCACAGCACATGCTGGCGCGCGACGTGGCGCCAAGCCGGCTCGACCGCGCGCGCTACAAGGCACGCGACCTGCTGCACGCCAACCAGGACGGGCTCAACGCGCTGATCGGCTACGCCGGCGAGGCGTTCGTGGTGGCGCCGCTCACCTCCGACGCGCACAGCCTCGACGACCTGCTCGCGGCGATGGCGCCGGACACCATGCCGGTGGACGGCGACAACGCGGCCGCGGCGATCGAGCGCGGCGTGGCGTTGATCCAGGATGCCAAGGCCGGCGTCGGTTCGCTGGTGCTGATTACCGACCAGGCCGACGCAACCGCCACGGCCGCCGCGCGCAAGGCGGATGCGGCCGGCGTGCGGGTCTCGGTGCTTGGCGTGGGCACGCCGCAGGGCGGGCCAGTGCCGCTGTCCGACGGCGGCTTCCTGCGCGACGCGCAGGGCGGCATGCTGCTGGCCCGTCGCGACGATACCGCGCTGGCGGCGCTGGCCGCGGCCGGCGGCGGTCGTTACGTGGCGATGGGCACGGACCAGCGCGACGTCGACGCGCTGCATGCACAACTGCAAAGCACCAGGGCGACGCTGGCAGACGGCCAGCATGGCGACCAATGGCAGGACCGCGGCGCGTGGCTGCTGCTGCCGTTGCTGCCGCTGGTGGCGCTGATGTTTCGCCGCGGCTGGCTGCTGGCGCTGCCGCTGATCGTGCTGCCGTTGTGGCCGGGCACGGCCTCGGCGACGAGCTGGCGCGACCTGTGGCAACGCCCCGACCAGCAGGCTGCACAGGCCTTGCGTGCGGGCGATGCGAAGCGTGCCCAGCAGCTCGCGCGCGACCCGGCCTGGCGTGGCGCGGCGGCGTATCGCGCCGGCGACTACGCTGCTGCGGCGCAGGCGCTGCCGCAGGCGCCCGGCAGCGACGCGGCGTACAACCTCGGCAATACGCTGGCGAAGCAGGGTGAATATCAGCAGGCACTCGCGGCCTACGATCATGCACTGCAACTCGACCCGACCAACGCCGACGCGAAGGCGAACCGCCAGGCGGTCGAGGACTGGCTGCACCGGCAGCAACAGCCGTCGGACCAGAAGGAGCACGAGGGCCACGGCGGCAAGCAGAACCAGTCGTCGCAGGGCGAGCAGGGCAAGAGCGGCAAGCAGGATGCGAAGAATCAGTCATCCGCATCGAAGAACGCCGAGCAGTCCGGCCAGCCAGGCCAGGATGGCAAGCCGCAGGCGCAGGACCCCTCCGGCAAAAACGAATCGCAGCAGGGCAAGTCTGAGCAGGGCGACGCCGGTCAGCCCAAGCCGCAGACCGCGCAGCAGCAGGCCGAGCAGAAGGCGCAGGCGGAGCAGGCGCAGCAAGCCCTGAAGCAGCAGATGGACGCCGAGCTGGCGAAACAAGGCGACGACAAGACCGAACACCAGCTTGGCGCGCTGGCCAAGGACGACCCGCAGGCGAAGCTGCCGGCCGACCTGCGCCATGCCCTGCAGCGCGTACCGGACGACCCCGGTGCGCTGCTGCGGCGCAAGTTCGAACTGGAATACCAGCAGCGCCACGGCGGCGCGCCGAGCGAGGATCAACAGCCGTGAAGTTCCGACCTGTCGTACATGGGTGTTTGCTGATGCTGGCGCTGGTCCCGGCGCTGGCCAGTGCGGCCCAGGTAACCGCCACGCTGGATCGCGACCACGTGCAACTGGGCGAGACGGTGACGCTCAACGTGCGCGTGGAAGGCAACACCGGCGGCGTCGCCGCACCCGACATGCGTGCGTTGAACCAGGATTTCCAGTTGCTCGGTACCTCGCAGAACAACAGCCTCAGCGTGATCAACGGCAAGGCCAGCTCCGAACTGACCTTCGGCGTGGCGTTGCGGCCGCGCCACGTCGGCGTGCTGCAGATTCCCGCGCTCAGCGTGGCCGGTAGCCGCACGGCGCCGCTGCAAGTCACCGTGACCGCCCCGGACTCGACCGCGGCGGTCGCCACCCAGCGCGACGTCTTCATGGAGTCGCAGGTCGAGCCGGCGCGCGGCTACGTCGGCCAGCAGTTGACCTACGTGGTGCGCCTGTACTACGCCAACCGCATCGGCGGCGACGCGCCGCCGCCACCGCAGGTCGACGGCGTGGAAGTCAGCGCGCTCGGCAAGGGCCTGAACTACGACGCCGAGCGCGGTGGGCGCACCTATCACGTGCTGGAACAACGCTACGCGCTGATCCCGCAGCATGCCGGCAAGGTCGAGATTCCGCCGGTGGATTTCCAGGGCGAGGCCGCCGACCCGCGCGATCCCAACAGCTTCTTCGGCGCCACCGTGCCGGTCAGCGCCAGTGCGCCCGCGCAGACGATCGAGGTGAAGCCGGCGCCGGCCGACTGGGGCGGCAGCGCGTGGTTGCCGGCACGCCAGCTGAGCCTGAGCCTGGACGGCTGGCCCACCGCGCAGGATGCGCCGCCGCGGGTCGGCCAGCCGCTGAACCTGACCATGAACCTGCAGGCCAGCGGCCTGTCGTACGAGGCACTGCCGGCGCTGAGCCTGCCGCCGCTGGACGGCGCCACGGTGTACCCGGACAAGCCGGTCACCGGCAACCGCCAGGACGGCCAGTGGATCATCGGCCGGCGCCAGCAGTCGTTCGCGATCGTGCCCGAGCGCGCCGGCACGCTGAGCATTCCCGCCACCACGCTGAAGTGGTGGAACGTGCTGACCGACAAGGTGGAAGTGGCGCAGATCGCCGCACACAGCATCACCGTGCTGCCGGCGATCGGAGCGGCTGCTGCGCCGCCGGCCACCACGGCGGCAGAGGTGCACGGCGCCGTGACCGCGTCGACTGGCACCGCTGCCGCGCCGGTGTCTACGCCCTGGCGCTGGATCGCGCTGGCCAGCCTCGGCCTGTGGCTGCTCAGCGTGCTGGCGTGGTGGTGGCAGCGTCGCCGCAGCGCATTGTCGATGACGCCGCCGGTGGCGGCGCACGATTCGGCGCGCAACAGCCAGCTGACTTTTCTCGCCGCGGCGCGCGGCAGCGATACGGCCGCGCAGGTGCGCAGCCTGCTGGCCTGGGCGCGGACGGAGCGGCCGGCGATCCAGCATCTGGGCGAGCTGGCCGCGGCGCTCGACGATGCCGCGCAACGCGCCGCCATTGATGCCCTGCAGCGACGCCGCTACGCCGGCGTGCCGAGCCCGGGCGACGACGTGAATCTGGCCGCGGCGTTCAGGCGCGGCTTCGCTTGGCGCGTGGCGGCGGTGAGCGACGAAAGCGACGCGCTGCCGCCGCTCTATCCGTTCAAGCTGCGCTGAGCGGCTCGCGCCGTGGCGTCGTAATCGCGTGGACTCGCC
>NZ_AJXW01000022.1 GCF_000264375.1 Rhodanobacter thiooxydans LCS2 | reverse complement strand
CGAAAATACTTGACCACTACAATCCCCTACCGATACCCTCCGCATCGAGGTGCACCCGCTTTGCCCTTGCTATTGCTTTTGACCATTCCCCATTCCCTATTCCCGATTCCCTGCTCCACCCCATTCCCCATTCCCGGCCAACAACCATGACCCCCGAACTCGGCCAACTCGCGTTGATTCTCGCCCTGCTGCTGGCGCTGGCGCAGAGCATCCTGCCGCTGCTCGGCGCGTGGCGCGGCAACCACGCGCTGATGGCGGTGGCACGCCCGGCTGCGGCCGGCCAGGCGGTGTTCGTCGCCATGGCGTTCGGCATCCTGGCCTGGGCGTTCCTGCGCTTTGACTTCTCGGTGCAGTACGTGGCCGACAACTCGAACCTGGCGCTGCCGTGGTATTACCGCTTCGCCGCGGTGTGGGGCGCGCACGAGGGTTCGCTGCTGCTGTGGATCCTGATCCTCAACGTGTGGACGGTGGCGCTGGCCGCGTTCAGCCAGAAGCTGCCCGAGGTATTCGCCTCGCGCGTGATCGCCGTGATGGGGCTGATCGCGGTGGGCTTCCTCGCCTTCATCATCTTCACCTCCAACCCGTTCGGCCGGCTGCTGCCGATGCCGGGCGACGGCGCGGATCTCAACCCGGTGCTGCAGGACCCGGGCATGACCATGCACCCGCCGATGCTGTACATGGGCTACGTCGGCTTCTCGGTGGCGTTCGCGTTCTCCATCGCCGCCCTGCTCGGTGGCGAGCTGGAGCAGGCCTGGGTGCGCTGGGCGCGACCGTGGACGAATGTAGCCTGGGCCCTCCTCACCTGCGGCATCGTCGCCGGCAGCTGGTGGGCCTATGCGGAGCTGGGCTGGGGCGGCTGGTGGTTCTGGGACCCGGTGGAGAACGCCAGCTTCATGCCGTGGCTGGTCGGCGTGGCGCTGATCCACGCGCAGGCGGTGACCGAAAAGCGCGGCTCGCTGCGCGCCTGGACCATCCTGCTGTCGATCTTCGCGTTCTCGCTGTCCCTGCTCGGCACCTTCCTGGTGCGCTCGGGCGTGCTCACCTCGGTGCATGCGTTCGCTTCCGACCCGCGTCGTGGCGTGTTCATCCTGGCCTTCCTCACCATCGTGGTCGGCGGCTCGCTGCTGCTGTATGCGCTCAGGGCGCCGAAGGTGCTGGGCGGCAAGCCGTTCCAGGTGGTATCGCGCGAAACCGCGCTGCTGATCAGCAACCTGATGTTCGCGGTGGCTGCGGCGATGGTGCTGCTGGGCACGCTGTTCCCGTTGATCGGCGACGCGCTGAATCTGGGCCGCATCTCGGTCGGCCCGCCCTACTTCGGCTTCCTGTTTCCGCTGTTGATGCTGCCGGTGGTGCTGCTGCTGCCGTTCGGCCCGTTCCTGCGCTGGGGCAAGGGTGAGGCGTCGGTACTCAAGAGCCTGCTACTGCGCGTGGCCATTGCCGCGCTGGCCTGCGCCATCATCGCGGCCTTCCTGGTCGACGGCAACCTGAAGGCGATCGTCGGCGTGGCCGCCGGCGTGTGGGTCGTGGTCGGCGTGCTGCTCTATGCGTACAAGCGCTGGCGTGAAATGCCGCGCGGCCGGCGCTACCCCGCCGAAATGGCCGGCATGCTGATGGCGCACCTGGGCGTGGGCGTGTTCGTGATCGGCGTGCTGCTGTCCGAGTCGCTCAGCGTGACCCGCGACGTGCGTATGGCGCCGGGCGAAACCCAGCACATCGGCAGCTACGACTTCCGTTTCGACGGCGTGCACCACGTGGCGGGACCGAACTGGACCGCCGACCAGGGCGCGGTCACGGTGACCCGCGGCGAAAAACAGATCGCCGTGATGCACCCGCAGAAACGCACCTACCCGCGCGGCCAGGTGCAGACCGAATCCGCCGTGGAGGCCGGCGTCACCCGCGACCTGTACGTGGCGCTGGGCGAGCCGATGGATGCGAACGACATCGAGGGCGCCTGGGCGCTGCGGCTGTACTACAAGCCGTTCGTCCGCTGGATCTGGGCCGGTGGTCTGCTGATGATGCTGGGCGGGCTGGTCTGCGCCGCCGACAAGCGCTTCCGCCTCAAGCGCAGCGCCAAGGCCGAAGCCGGTGTCGAAGTTGCCGGCGGCCTGCAGATACAGGAAACCCGCGCATGAGCCGCCTGTTTCCGTTCATCGGCTTCATGCTGCTGGTGGGACTGTTCGGTTTCGGCATCTGGTGGAACACCCAGCACGACCCGAACGCGATCCCGACGCCGCTGCTGAACAAGCCGGCACCCGAGTTCAATCTGCCCAAGCTGTACGAGCCCGCGCAGACAGTCAGCAAGGCCGACCTGCTCGGCAAGCCCTACCTGCTCAACGTGTTCGCCAGCTGGTGCATCGAGTGCGGCGTGGAACACCCGGTGCTGACCGCCGAAGGCCCGACTCTGGGCGTGGCGCTGGTCGGCTACAACTACAAGGACGCACCGGACGACGCCAAGGGCTGGCTGGCGAAGCACGGCAACCCGTACGACCTGCTGATCGCCGACGAACCTGGCCACACCGCGATCGACTTCGGCGTGTACGGCGCCCCGGAAAGTTTCCTGATCGACGCGAAGGGCGTGATCCGCTACAAGCACATCGGCCCGCTGACCCCTGACGTGATGGCAAAGGAACTGAAACCCGCGATCGCGGCGATGCTGAAGGAGGCCCCGTGATGCGGCTTCGCAGCGGTAGGAGCCCGCTCGCGGGCGATGCTTTTGTGCCGGGATTCGGGCATCGGGATTCGGGATTAGCAAAAGCGAAAGCATCGCCCGCCAGCGGGCTCCTGCGGGCGGTATTCGTGGCTCTGCTGCTGTTCGCCGGCTTCGCCCACGCCCAGGCGATCGAGCCGATGCCGTTCAAGGACCACGCGCAGGAGCTGCGCTTCCAGCACCTCACCCATCAGTTGCGCTGCCCGATGTGCCAGAACGAGACGCTGGCCGATTCCAACGCACCGATCGCGCGTGACCTGCGCAACCAGATCTTCCAGATGATGCAGCAGGGCAAGAGCGACGAGGAAATCAAGCAGTACCTGGTCGCACGCTATTCCGGCTTCGTGCTGTACGACCCGCCGCTGACCGCGCGCACCTGGCTGCTCTGGTTCGGCCCACTGCTGATCCTGCTCGCCGGCGCCGGCGTGGTGCTGGTGGCGATCCGCCGACGCGGCCGCGCTGGCAGCACCACCATCACTGAAACACCGACCGACAACGGGGACGACTGGTGAAGACCGCTTTTCTGATTGCCGCCGCCGTGATGGTCGCGGTGGCGCTGGCCGTGCTGTTGCTGCCGCTGGTGCGCCAGGGTCGCCAATCCGGCCGCCCGCGCAGCGTGTTCGTGGTGACCCTGCTGATCGCGCTGGTGCTGCCGTTGGGCACCGGCGCGCTGTACCTGCTGGTAGGTACGCCGGCCGCGTTAAACGGGGTGGCCGCCGAGGCCGCTGCGCCGATCAGCATGCAGCAGGCGCTCACCGAACTGCACGCGCACCTCAAGCAGCAGCCGGACGATCTGCAGGGCTGGATGCTGCTGGCCCAGACCAGCAACGCGCTGCGCCAGCCGGCCGAGGCGCGCGATGCGTTCGACCAGGTGTTGCGGCTGGCCCCGAACAACGCCGAGGCGATGATCGGCTGGGCCGAGGCCGACTCGATGATGCGCAGCGACCACCTGATCGAAGGCCGCGCGCAGGAGCTGCTCAAGCGCGCCGTGCAGTTGCATCCGGACAGCCAGCGCGGGCTGTGGCTGCTCGGTATCAGCGATTTCCAGCGTGGCGCCTACCGCGAGGCCGCCGCCACCTGGCGCCTGCTGCAGCCGCAGCTGGAACCGGGCTCGAACGTGGCCAAAGCGGTCGCCGAGCAGATCGCCGTGGCCGACGCCCGCGCCGGCGGCGCACCGGCCGGTGCATCGAGCAGCGCCGTGGCGGCCACCGCGCAGGGCGCCTCGCTGCAGGTACAGGTAGCGCTGGCACCAGCGCTGAAGGACAAGCTCGCGTCCGGCGACGCGTTGTTCGTCTACGCCCGTGCCGAGAACGGTCCACCGATGCCGCTGGCCGTGGCCAGACTCGACCCCGTCCAGCTGCCCGCCACCGTCACGCTGAACGACGCGATGGCGATGACGCCGGCGTTCCGGCTGTCCTCGGTCGAACGCGTCTTCGTCGGCGCACGGATCAGCCACAGCGGCCAGCCGGTCGCCCAGCCCGGCGACCTGGAAGGCGACGCCGGCGTGGTCGCGGTGGACAGCAAGACACCGATCAAGATCAGCATCGACAAGGTGCATTGACCGTGGGCGACGCACGCCGCTATTTCCCCCTGCCCTCGCCGTTCGCCATGAAGCGCGGCGGCGCCTTGCACGGCGCGCACGTCGCCTACGAAACCTGGGGCACGCTGAACGCGGCGCGCGACAACGCCGTGCTGGTGCTCACCGGCCTGTCGCCCAGCGCGCACATGACCTCCTCCGAGGAAGACCCGTCGCCCGGCTGGTGGCAGGGCATGGCCGGCCCCGGCAAGGCGATCGACACCACGCGCTGGTTCGTGATCTGCGTGAACTCGCTGGGCAGCGACAAGGGCTCGACCTGCCCCGCCTCGATCGACCCGGCCACCGGCGAGCCGTACCAACTGAGCTTTCCCGAACTGGCGCTGGAAGACGTCGCCAACGCCGCGCATGGTGTCGCCGACAGCCTCGGCATCACCCAGCTGGCCTGCCTGATCGGCTGCTCGATGGGCGGCATGAGCGCGCTGGCCTACATGCTGCTGCACCCCGGCAGCGCGCGCGCGCACATCAGCGTGGACACCGCGCCGCAGGCGCAGCCGTTCGCCATCGCGATCCGCTCGCTGCAGCGCGAGGCGATCCGGCTCGACCCGCAGTTCAACGATGGCAACTACGACATCCATGCGGAGGAAGGCGGCCGCTACCCCGACCTGGGCATGAGCATCGCGCGCAAGCTCGGCGTGATCACCTATCGCTCCGCAATGGAATGGAACGGCCGCTTCGCGCGCATCCGGCTCGACCCCGAGCAGCGCGAGGACGAACCGTTCGGCCGCGAGTTCCAGGTCGAGTCCTATCTGGAAGGCCACGCCAGGCGCTTCGTGCGCCACTTCGACCCGAACAGCTATCTCTACCTGTCGCGCGCCAGCGACTGGTTCGACATCGCCGAATACGGCCACGGCAGCGTGCTGGAAGGGCTCAAGCGCATCTGCGTCGAGCAGGCCATGGTGATCGGCGTCAGCACCGACATCCTGTTCCCGCTGCAGCAGCAGGAACAGATTGTCGAAGGCCTGGAAGCCGCCGGCGCGAAGGTGGAGTTCGTGGCGCTGGATTCGCCGCAGGGCCACGACGCGTTCCTGGTCGACATCGACAATTACAGCCGCGCCATCGGCGGCTTCCTGAACCGGCTGACGACTCACTGACCGCTGCGCTGGTAAGATCCATGCCATCACGCATCAGACCGAGACCGCCATGCTTACCCTGGATTTCCCCGGCAGCCGCACCCTGATCGACGCGATCGACGCCGCCGTGGCCAAGCCGACCACCCACGAGCTCACCGACAGCCTGCGCCACAGCCTGTGCCGGCTGATCTGCGACAAGACCGTCACCCTGCCCGCCTGCGTATTCGAGGCCAATGCCGACCACTACGCCCGCCGCGAGCTGTACCGCAGCGAGGAACATGGCTACTGCGTGGTGGCGATGACCTGGGGCCCCGGCCAGGGCACGCCGATCCACGACCACGACGGCATGTGGTGCGTCGAGGGCGTGTGGAACGGCGCGCTGGAGATCGTGCAGTACGAGTTGATCGAGCACGATGCGCAACGCTACTGCTTCCAGTCGGTCGGCTCGATCCAGGCCGGCGCCGGCTCGGCCGGCAGCCTGATCCCGCCGCACGAGTACCACAGCATCCGCAACCCCAGCGACAGCGCGGTCACCGTCAGCCTGCACGTCTACTCCGGCCCGATGACCCGCTGCTCGGTCTTCCAGCCGCTGCCGGAAGACCGCTGGTACGGCCGCAACGTGCGCCAGCTGGGTCTCGACCGCGTGCACTGAACCCGGCATAATTCCCCGCTCGCACATGCCGGTGTGGCGGAATGGTAGACGCGGCGGACTCAAAAATAGGTACTTGTACCTATGGTCAGTTTGGGTTCATCGTCCGTCAATCCGCATCAGGCAAGAGATTGAGCGAAGTACCGGCTTTTGACCGAGAAGCATACTTTTCGTATCAGGAGCCAAACAGGAGCCAGGACGGTGCAGACTGGTTCCAAGCTGGTAGTAGAAGGTAGTGTTGTAAAGTTGCGTCACGCCCGAGTGGTGGAATTGGTAGACGCAGAGGACTCAGACCAAATTTGAGCCCTCTTGGAGAAATCCTTGAGGTGAAGCCCGTCAAACTCGGTGAAGGCCCTGGACGCAAGTCCGAGCTAATGCCGAGCCAAGCCCAGACCGAAAGGTGTGGGAAGGTGTAGAGAGCAGACGGCGGGCACCTACGGCAAAGCGGTAACACGCAGTGCTATGGTGAAGGCGTGCTCCAGACCACGAACGCCCTGCCTTGTGCAGGACGGCGGCGAAAGCCGAAGTGGGAAGAAAATCCTCCGCCGCAAGGCTTGTCGGTTCGAGTCCGACCTCGGGCACCAATTCAAAAGCCGTCCCTGCTCACGCAGGGGCGGCTTTTTCATTGCGCCGTGCGCTGCTGCCATTCGATCGCCGAAAGCCTCGATCTCCCGCCATAAAAGCTTCAAGCATATGCGGGATCAACGTCGCTGCATCGACCGCCTCGCCGTAGGTCTGCGCATGCAGCGCAGCGTAACAATCGAGGTCGGCCTTGAGGCTCGCCGAGCATGTAAAAGTCAGCTTGATCGTCTGCGTATCGGGCAACGGCCCAAGTCTCAACTTTTTCGGGAACGCACTCATGGCATCGGCCCTCGCTGGATAAAGAGCGGCTGGTACGGCCGCAACACCAGATCCTTGTTCACCATCACGTCCACCGGGAAACCCGGTCGTACCGTCAGCGTCGGCTGGATGCTCAGGTTACGGCGCGTGATTTCCTGACCGACCTGGTTGGCTGTGCCCTGCGCACTGTCGCGCAAGGCGACGACTGTGTTGCCGTTGACGTTGCCTTCGTTCGAGACCGTCAGTTCGGAGCTAACACCCAACAACGTGGACAACGCCGCACCCGCCAGGATGCGGCCCCAGTGCCAGTCCACGCCATCTTCCAGACCGGCGTAGCCGGCCGGGTCGATGCCGGGCAGTTTGTCCAGCGCGATCGACGAGGTATCCGGTAGTACCAGTCGCAGCCAGACCAGCAGCACGCGCCGCTGCCCGAACGCCACCTGGCTGTCATAGCGGCCGATCAGACGCGAGCCCTGCGGGATCAACAGGTAGCGGCCGGTCGCCGTGTCGTACACCGGCTGCGTGACCTCGGCGATGATCTGCCCCGGCAGGTCGGAATTGATACCCGTCACCAGCGCCGCCGGAATGATGGTGCCCGCCATCACCGTGTACGGTGAGGTCGGCGCCTGCAGGGTGCCGGTGTTGCTGGTAGCGGCATCGCCGCCTTTGGACAGGAACGCTTCCTTCTGGTCCTGCCGGTTCTGGAGCGCCGTCGGGTCGTTGGGTTGCGCCGCCGTGGACGCCGGCCCGGCACCCATCGGATTGAACGGTCCGGCCGAAGTGTTCGGCATGGTCGGCAACTGCGCTGTCGCCGCTCCCGCGTCCATTTTTCCTGTGGCGTTGCTGGTGCGGAAGAACACCGACGAGCGGGCGACTTCCTCGGCCTGGCGCTGCCGGTCGATGTTCTCGGCCGATGACCCCGGATTGGCGTTGCCAGCAGGCAGTGGCGCGACAGATGCTGCACCCCAGTCGCCGGGCAGCGGCGGTCCGAGCTGCGGCACACTGGCCGCCGGTGCCGGCTTCGCTGGCAGCTTCGAGTAGTCAGCCGGCAACTGGTCCAGGTCGTCGGCCTTGGCGATCCGATCGACGTTGTATAGCTCCGTCTGGTCGCCCGAACCGCGCCGGCCTTTCGATTGCAGCGCCCACATGGATGCACCTGCAACGACGACTGCGAGCAACGTCGCCGAAATGGCCAGCGTGCGGCGATTGAGCCGCGTCACTGGACGCGGCTCGGCGCGCAACGCAACGCCCTCGGGAGCGACCTTCGGCGCGGGCTGGACTTCGTGCTCAGTCGTGCCCATGACCCGCTCCCGCGGCGATGCCGTCGGTGCGCTCAATGCGCACGACGGCTGCCCTACTCCCATCCTTGCCACCGAGCCGTAGCTCGGCCGCGCCGAACAGTCGATCCACGATGTCGTAAGGCGCGTGGAAACGGTAGTTCACCAGCTCACCCTTGCCGTCCGGGCCCACCACGAATAGCGGCGGCAATTCGCCCTGCGCGATGCCGGCGGGAAACTGGATATACACGTGCTGCCCATCATCGAAGGCACGTACCGGCTTCCACGGTGGACTGTCACCCGTGATCGCGTAGCGGAAGTGCAACTGGTCAAGCGACAGGCCCAAAGCAACGGGCGCTTGCGTATCGGCCGCCTGCGCCTGGGCCCGCAACGCCAACATCTGGTCTTTCGGGTACTGCCACGACACGGATGCCATCCACGCCTTCGCGGTGGATGTGAGTTCCAGCAGATAAGTGCGTCGACTCGTCGTGATGACGAGGTTCGTCGTGATTCCCACGCGTACCGGTTTGACCATGACAGCCACTCGCCGATCCGCCCCGCTGCCACTGGCCGTATCGCCTACGATCCACTGCACGGTGTCGCCGGCCGCGACCGTCACCAGTTCCTCGCCCGGCTGCAAGCTGATGACCGTCACCCGGCCGGGGCTCGCATAGACTTGATACAGCGCGCCATCGGAGAACGGCCAGACCTGAATCGCGTTGATGTAGCCCTCGCGCGTGGGCACCACGCTCGCCTCAGCATTGGCCTGCTCAACGCGCGTCTTCGCATCGGCAGGTTCCGGAGCCGGCTTCGTATCGACGCCGCCCGGTAGTGGCTTCATCTGGTCCGGCAACGGCAATGGCTTGGGCACCCCCACCACCGCGACCGGCTTGGGCGGTTCGGGCAGCGGCTGCGCTTTGACCGACTCATCCAGCGAGATGGCCGGCGGTGGCTTGCCCTGGGTGGCGCAACCGGAGAGCGCGCCGAGCAGACCGAGAAAAGCAAAAGTGGTGATGGCGTGTTTCATGGCTTCTTCGCTCCTTCCGGCGCATCCAGGTCGCGGTTCCAGGACAGCCCGTTGATGTAGATACCGAGGGGGTTACGGCGCACCTGCTGTTCGGTGCGCGGCGTCTGCATAACGAGGGTGAGCATCGCGGTCCAGTGCTCGATGCCGGTGGGTGTGCCCTCGTTGTAGTGCTGCTCAGTCCAGCGCACCTGGAACGAGGTGTCGCTCACACGCACCACGCTGGTCACGTCTACCGAGATGGAGTCTTGGCCGACATGCGCGAACGGATCATGGGCACGGGCGTAATCATTCAAGGTGGCCGCGCCCCGGTCCGTGGTGTAGCCGTAGGCTTCGAGCCAGTCCTGCCGCACTACCACCGGGTCGATCGACAGCGCGCGCACGTCGGCGATGAAGCGCGCCAGGTGGTAGGCGATCTGTGCATCAGTCGGCTTGTAAGGCGTGACTGCGGCGCCGACGGCACGCACCTGCCCGGCGTGATCGACTTCGACCACGTAGGGCGTGACGCGCGACCGGCCGGACTGCCATACGAGGCCAGCGGCCATCAGCAACGCGAGCCCGAGACAGCCGAAGGCCATCAACCGCCAATTTTTTGCCTGCACGCGGGCGCTGCCCAGGCGTTCGTCCCACACCTGGGCAGCGGCTTGATACGGTGTGGCGGGCACAGGTGACTCGCTGTAACGCACGCCGGGTCGTCTGAAGCGCATCGTTCGCCTCTCTTATTCGTTCGAGGAATCGCGCAGTTCCGGCGCGGCACCGCCGCCACCGTGATCGGCCGAGCGCACGACATGCGCGGCCGTCGAGGCGCCGTGTGCCACGCGCTGGCGGCGTTGCAGGCGCTGCGCCCAATCGGGCGCCTTGTCAGCGGATTCGGCAGGCGCCGCCGCGCCCGACGAGGTATTCGAGGTCGATCCAACGCCAGCTGCCGAGGCCACACGATTCCGCACGGCACGGGCACCGGCAGCGACTCGCTCACCCGCCGCTTGCGCGCCGCTACGCGCCACGTTGGCCATGCCCGCGCCGACGGCCCGTGCGCCGGTCGCGCCCGAGGCGGCCGCGCCGGCGCGATAAGCTGACGCCGCACCACTGGCTGCGCGCGCGGTGCCTACCGCGCCGCGTGCCGCCAGGCGTGTTCCGGCCGCAACCGCGGCACCGCCCGTCGCGACCGCAGCACCGCCAGCAACGGCGAGACCCGCCGCCCCGAGCGCCGTACCGGCCGCCGCCCCGGCACCGAGCTGCGGTGCGCCGGACACCAGCCCAGTGGCAATCCCCGGTCCGAAGATGCCCAGGCCCAGCATCGTGAGCGAGGCCAGCATGACCGCGAGCGCATGGTTCAATGACGGATCGGCACCGGCCGGCGTCTGGAACTGCCCAAAGATCGTCGAGCCGATGCCAACGATCACCGCCAACACCAGCACCTTGATGCCCGAGGACACCACGTTGCCGAGCACCTTCTCGGCAAGAAACGCCGTCTTGTTCCACAGCGCGAATGGCACCAGCACGAAACCGGCGAGCGTGGTCAGCTTGAACTCGATCAGCGTCACGAAAAGCTGCACGGCCAGGATGAAGAAGCTGATGACGACCACGACCCACGCGAGCAGCAGCACCACGATCATGTCGAGGTTGCTGAAGACGGCCGTGAACCCGTGGGACATCGTGCCAAGCTGTTGCAGGATCGGCTGGCCGGCTTGGACGCCGATCTGGGCGAGACGTCCAGGTTGCAGGAAGTCGCCGATGCTGACGGTCGAACCGGCGGCGAGCAACCCGAGACCCGCAAACGAACGGAACACGATGCCGGCTAGCGTGTTGAAATTGCCGATGATGTAGGCGAAGGCGCCGACATAGAGCGTCTTGCGGATAAGCTTGGCCAGCACTTCCTCGCCGCCCATTGCCCAGAACAGACCCGCCAGCGTCACGTCGATGACGATCAGCGTCGCGGAGAGATACGCGACTTCGCCATGCAGCAGCCCGAAACCGGAATCGATGTACTGCGAGAAGACCGCCAGGAACTGGTCGATGACGGAGAGATCGTTCATGGCTTCGCTCCGTCGTCGGTTTCATCGAAGCTTGCCGGGATCGGCGGCAGCGAGATCAACGTCTGGTATTCATCAGGGCCGCCAAGGCTGAGGAAGAAGCGCCGCGCATACGCCACATCCACGATCCGGCAGGTCGCTTCACCGACCTGCGTGCGAGCCACTGCGCATTGGTGATGCAATGGCCTCAATCGCTGCGGATCGTGGGCCAGCGCGTCCACCGTCAACGCGGGTGCGTGCCGGCCGCAGCCGGTCAGCACCACGACGACGGACAGGACGAGTGCGCACGTCATGGCCTCAGTTGCCATAGAAGTTCACGGGGTGCGGTGTGTATTGCGGGCCGTTGCCGATGAAACGCGAACGCACCTGCTCGGCCTGCGCTTCGTCGGCCGCCGCGCGGGCCTGATCCAGCGCCGCCGCACGGTCCTGCGATACCTTGAGCTGTTGCGCCTGGATCGCCTGGCGCGCGATCAGTGCCAGCAACTGGTTGGTTGCCTGACTGGCCTGCAAGGCGCCGACCGCCCCTTGACTGTATGTCACCAGCCTGCTCACGACCTTCTGGTCCGACAGCAGGTTCTGCGCGGCCTGCGACTGCATCTGCGTCGCGGTCTGCAACGCCCGCACCGAGGTCTGCCAACGCGCTTGTGCGTCCTGCACCATCTGGGCATGGCTGGTGCCGGCGCCGTAGGACAGCGGATACAGCCGGTCGAAGGTCGCCTGCGACTGCGCGACGTTGAACGTCAATCCCTGCGCCTGCGTGATCAACTGATTGGTACTCGAAAGCGTGGCGAGCAGCTGCGACAGCGAGTTGTAGTTGAGGCTGGTGAGATTGCGGCCCTGGTTGAGCAGCATCGTTGCCTCGTTCTGCAACTGCTGGATCTGGTTGTCGATCTGTTGCAGCTCGCGCGCGGCGGTCAGCAGGTTCTGCGAGTAGTTCGCGACGTCGAATACCGCCCACTGCGCGAAGCTCGCGGATGAACATGTGAACAACACGGCCGCAGCGGCGGCCAGCCCGATCTTCTTCATGGCCGAATCTCCGATGACGTGGAAAACGAGGGAATGAGGTCGGCGGCCCAGTCGAGGCCGGCGTGGCGCAACCAGGCCCCGATGAACCCCGGCGCAGCGGCGTCGAACATCACGCGGTCGATGTCGTGCTGGTATTGGGGCGTCGAGGCGCCGGCGAAGGCCAGTGCGATGGGTCCGAGGTCGAGGTCGAACAGGCGATTGCCCAGTCGCGATTGGTAGTAGTAGTCGCGCTTGGGCTCGGCGGTGGCGACGATCTCGATCTGCCGTGCGTTCAGCCCGAAGCCTTCGTAGATCGTGCGAATCTGCGGCTCGGTGGCCTGTGGGTTCGGCAGGAAGATGCGGCTCGCGCAGCTTTCGATGATCGCGGGTGCAATGCTCGAATCCTTGATGTCGGCGAGCGACTGCGTGGCAAAGATGACGCTGACGTTCTTCTTGCGCAGCGTCTTCAACCACTGGCGGATGCGCGCGGCGAACACCGGGTCATCCAGGAACAGCCAGGACTCGTCGAGGATCAGGAGCGTCGGCGCGCCGTCGAACCGCTCATCGAAGCGCGCGAAGAGGTAATGCAGCACAGCCAACACCGCGGCCTTGCTGTGCATCAGTTCCTCCATCTCGAAGCCTTGTACGTCGGCGCGGCCCAAGCGATCGTGATCGGCATCGAGCAGCTTGCCGTGGGCGCCGCCCAGCACGTAAGGCGCGAGTGCCTGGCGCAGCGCGTTCGATTGCAGCAGCACCAACAAGCCGGTCATGGTGCGCTGTTCCAGCGGCGCACCGGCGAGACTCCCCAGTGCCGACCAGATGGCCGCCTTCTCGTCGGGACCGATGGCCACGCCTTCGTGCGACAGGCGGCCTTCGATCCACTCGCTGGCCCAGGCGCGATAGCCCTCCTGGTCGATGCGCGCGAGCGGCTGGAACGCGATGGCGCCATCCGTGCCGAGGTCGTAGTGCTCGCCGCCGAGACCCAGGACCGTGGCGCGCATCGAACGCCCCATGTCGAACGCGAAGATGCGTGCGCCGCGATAGCGCCGAAACTGCATCGCCAACACGGCCAGCAACACCGACTTGCCCATGCCGGTCGGGCCGACGACCAGCGTGTGGCCCACGTCACCGATGTGCGTGACCAGCCGGAACGGCGTGGCACCATCGGTGCGCGTGACGATCAGCGGCGGCCCATCGAGGTGGGCGTTCTTCTCTTGTCCCGCCCACACGGCCGACACCGGCATGAGGTGCGCGAGGTTCAACGTCGAGATGATCGGCTGACGCACGTTGGCATAGGCATGGCCCGGAATCGAGGACAGCCACGCTTCCACCGCATTGAGCGTTTCGGGAATCGTCACGAAGCCGCGGCCCTGGATGGCGCGCTCCACCATGCGCAGTTTTTCGTCAGCCGCCGCCGCGTCGACATCCATCACGATGACGGTCGTCGTCACGTAGCCGAAGGTCACCTGGTCGCTGCCCAATTCCTGCAGGGCGGCGTCGGCGTCGCTCGCCTTGTTGCTGGCGTCGGTATCGACCAGCGGCGATTCCTGCTGGAAGATCGTTTCGCGCAAGAGCGCGACGACGTTCTTGCGCTTGGCGAACCACTGCCGGCGCAACCGGCCCAACTCTTTCTCGGCCTCGGCCTTGTCCAGGCACAGGAAGCGCGCAGACCAGCGGTAAGCGAAACCGAGGCGGTTGAGGTCATCGAGCATCCCTGGCCAGGTCGTCGTCGGGAAGCCTCGCACCGTCACCACACGCACATGCCGGTCCCCCAGCATCGGCGCCAGGCCACCCACGAGTGCAGTGTCGGCCAGCAGCGCATCCAGGTGGAACGGCACCTCGGGCACGCCGATGGCATAACGGCGCGTGGAAATGCAGCCGTGCAGGTAGGTCAACGTCTCGCTGTCGTCCAGCCAGGCAATTTCCGGCATCACGCCATCGAGCAGATCGAACACACGATCGGCTTCCGCGACGAAAGCGGTCAGCCGTTCGCGCCAGTCCACGCCGCGGGTCGGCGTGTTCTCGTAGAGCAGCTTGCCGGCCTTCACCCGCGATTCCTCAAACGGCAAATACAGCAGTGTCAGGTGATAGGCACTCTCGAAATGGCTGCCGGTTTCCTCGAACGCGGCGCGGCGCTCCTCATCCACCAGCCAGGACAGTGGCTCGGGAAAATCCGAGTGCGGGTAGTCCGCGGCCGGCCGGCGTGCGGCCTCGATAAACAGCGCCCAGCCCGAACCCAGCCGGCGCAGTGCGTTGTTCAGGCGCGCGGTCGTGGCGATCAGCTCGCCCGGCGTCGCGCTGTCCAGGTCGGGTCCGCGGAAACGTGCCGTGCGTTGGAAACTGCCATCCTTGTTGAGCACCACACCGGGCGCGACCAGGCCCGCCCACGGTAGCCAGTCGGCAAGCAACGCGGGACGCTGGCGGTATTCGGCAAGGTGCAACATGGCATCGACCTCACACGTCCAGTAGCGGCTTGTGCTTGAGATGCCGTGCAAACACCGACATGAACTGCGGATCGACGCGTGCTCCCCACACGGCGAGCGAATGGCCGATCAGCCACAGCGCGATGCCGGGAATCCACAATTGCAGGCCCAGTCCCACGGCAGCGGCCAGCGTGCCGTTGGCGATCGCCACGGTGCGCGGTGCGCCACCCATCAGGATCGGCTCGGTGAGCGAGCGATGCAGCGGCACCTCGAATCCGGCGTGGAACGTGGATTCGTTCATGCCACCACCGCGCCGCCAGAGAAGCTGAAGAACGACAGGAAGAAGCTCGACGCGGCGAATGCGATCGACAGACCGAACACGATCTGGATCAGACGCCGGAAGCCGCCGCTGCTGTCGCCAAACGCGAGCGTGAGGCCCGTCACGATGATGACGATGACGGCGATGATCTTGGCGACCGGTCCCTGGATCGAATCGAGAATGGATTGCAGCGGCGCTTCCCACGGCATGTTGGAGCCGGCCGCGTGGGCGGCCGTCGCCGCCAGGCACATCAGCAGGAGCAGCAGCCAAGGCCACGCGTTACGGAAAAGCGGATCGTCGTAAAAACGTGTTCGTGTCATGACGGGCCTCCTGGTGTGGCGGACGCGGAAGACGACACGCCGGGCACGGCATCGAGCCGATAGCCGCGCTCGTCGAAACCGACGACGCAGGCGATGTCCTGAACGCGGCGCGCGCGGCCGCGCCCGGCGATGAAGACGACGACGTTGACCGCCTCGGCGATCAGCGCGCGCGGCGGAGTCACGGCGACTTCGAGGATCAGTTGCTCCAGACGCAGCAGCGCGCCGTGCACGGAGCCTGCGTGGACCGTGGCGATGCCGCCCGGATGGCCGGTGCCCCAGACCTTGACCAGATCGAGGGCTTCGCCGCCGCGCACCTCGCCGACAATCACGCGGTCGGGACGCAGCCGCATCGTGGCACGCACAAGTTCGGTCATCGACACGATGCCCGGCAACGTGCGCAGCGGTACGTGGTCGCGCGCTGCGCATTGCAGTTCCACCGTGTCTTCGAGGACCAGCACACGGTCGCCGGTAGCGGCGATTTCGGCCAGCAGCGCGTTGGCGAGTGTGGTCTTGCCGGTGCTGGTGCCGCCGGCGATCAGGATGTTCTGGCGTTCATGCACGGCGCCCAGCAGGAAGCCCGCTTGGGCGGCCGTCATCATCCCGTCGCTCACGTAGCGTTCGAGCGGGATGACGCCGACCGCACGCTTGCGCAGCGCGAAGGCCGGCCCGGGTGCCGCTGGCGGCAGAATGCCCTCGAAGCGTTCGCCGGTTTCGGGTAGCTCCGCCGACAGCAGCGGCTTGCCGGCATGGACTTCGGCACGCACATGGGCAGCGACCAAGCGAATGATGCGTTCGCCATCGGCCGCGGAAAGCCGTACGTCTGTCGGTGTGCGCCCACTGGACAGGCGGTCGATCCACAACGAACCGTCCGGATTGAGCAGGATCTCCACCACGTCCGGGTCGTCCAACGCGGCAGCGATCAGCGGCCCCATCGCCGTGCGCAACATGCGCACACGCCGGTCCAGCGACCGGGCGGCCGGCGTCAACAGGTCGTGCGGCTGCGCGCTCATGGCACCGCCCCCGGTGCCGGCGCGTCCGCATCGGCCGCGGCCTCACGCCGCACCGTGTCGGGCTGGATTTCCTCCACCAGCTCACGCACGAGGCTGTGTCCGCGCAGCAGATGGCGGCCAAGCTGTTCGATGAACTGCGCGAAACGCGCCTTGCCTTGAGCGCGTGCCGCATCCTGATGCGCCTCCGGCACCGGGGTACTCACGGTCAGGAAGTAACGAATGAACAGCGCCAGCGTCTCGATCTGGATGGACTGGTCGCGCTCCAGGCGCTCGAACTGGCGCGTGAGCCGGTCCAGCCGCTTGGCGATCGCGGCCTCGCGCTGGTCGCCCGCATCGGGCGATAGCCAGGATGCCAGCGCCGCCGCGACGATGGACGACTTCGAGACGCCCTTCTTGGTGGCCAGCTCGTCGAGTCGGCGGGCGTGCTCGGACGTAATGAAGAGATTGAGACGGTATTGGCTCATAGCGGTATCCCGTCCGCCGGATCGAGCGTGGCCAGCCGCGCCGTACGTTGCAGGCGTGGATCGAGCTGGACGGGAACCGGCAATGGCAGGTCATCGTCATCAAGCATCGTCAGGTCGTCGGCCACCCCGTCGGACGTCGGGGCATAGATCACCTCGTCGGCCAGCCCGGGTTGGCGCCGCGGGCCGCCGTCGCCGGTCGCGCCATCAGGCAGCGTGATCGTTGCGGCAGGCACACTCGGCATCATGGGAATGGGCAGTGCGCTCCAGTCGTCAGCGCGCCGCGTCGGTACATCTATATAAGAGCCGATCGCCAACACCGGCGGCGCAAGCACGCGGCGCTTGAAATTGGCATCGGCGTAGTAGCGCAGTTTCTTCGCACGGATCGGCGCATGGCCAGAGACCATCACTACGGCATCGTCGGGTGGGAGCTGCATCACCTCGCCGGGCGTCAACAACGGGCGTGCGGTCTCCTGGCGCGACACCATCAGATGCCCAAGCCAAGGTGCCAAGCGATGGCCGGCATAGTTGCGTTGTGCGCGCAGCTCGGTTGCGGTGCCCAGCGTCTCGGAGATGCGCTTGGCGGTACGTTCGTCGTTGGTGGCGAACGTCACGCGCACATGGCAGTTGTCCAGGATCGAGTGATTGACGCCATACGCCTTGTCGATCTGGTTGAGGCTCTGCGCAATCAGGAAGCTGCGAATGCCGTAGCCGGCCATGAACGCCAACGCCGACTCGAAGAAGTCGAGCCGGCCAAGCGCCGGAAATTCATCGAGCATCAGCAGCAGACGATGTTTGCGCGCGATACCGTCCGAGCCGTCCAGCGATTCGGTGAGCCGTCGGCCGATCTGGTTGAGGATCAGCCGGATCAGTGGCTTCGTGCGGCTGATGTCAGATGGCGGCACGACCAGGTACAGCGATACCGGGTGCTCGGCCGAGATCAGGTCGGCGATGCGCCAATCGCAACGCGCGGTGACTTCGGCCACCGTGGGATCGCGGTAGAGACCCAGGAACGACATGGCGGTAGACAGCACGCCCGAACGCTCGTTGTCGCTCTTGTTGAGCACCTCGCGCGCCGCAGATGCGACGACTGGATGTGGCGCCTCAGCCAGGTGCCTCGTCGTCATCATCCGGTGCAGCGTCAACTCGAACGGACACGCCGGATCGGAGAGGAAGTTGGCGACGCCGCGCAGCGTCTTGTCGGCGCCCGCATACAGCACGTGCAGGATCGCGCCGACCAGCAGCGCGTGACTGGTCTTCTCCCAATGGTTGCGCCGCTCCAGCGCGCCTTCGGGATCAACGAGGATGTCGGCGATGTTCTGCACGTCACGCACTTCATGCACGCCGCGCCGTACTTCCAGCAGCGGGTTGTAGGCAGCGGAGCGCGCTTCGGTAGGGTTGAACAGCAGGCAGTGCGAGAAGCGCGCGCGCCAGCCGGCGGTGAGCTGCCAGTTCTCGCCCTTGATGTCGTGGACCACGACCGAGGCCGGCCAAGTGAGTAGCGTCGGCACCACCAGGCCCACGCCCTTGCCCGAGCGCGTCGGCGCGAAGGTCAGGACATGCTCGGGGCCGTTGTGCCGCAGGTAGCGATCACGATGGAGGCCGAGAAAGACGCCAGCGGCGCCGGTCAATCCAGCCTTGTGGATTTCCTTCGCATCGGCCCAGCGCGCCGAGCCGTAAGTGGTGACGCGCCGTGACTGCCGCGCGCGCCATACCGACATGCCGATGGCGACGAACGCGGCAGTGAAGCCGCTCATCGCGGCGATGGCACCGCCCTTGAGGAACAGGCGCGGCGCATAAGCGTCGTACCAGTACCACCACTCGAACAGCCGCCAGGGGTGATAGAAAGGAATACCAAGCAGGTCGAACCAGGGCGCGCCGAGGCGTAGTTGATAGCCCAAGTGTGCGGCGGTCCATTGGGTCGCAGCCCATGTTCCCGCGACCACGATACTGATCACCACCAGTATCTGGCCGAACAGCACACTTGCTCCGTTCATGCCGGCCCCCGACTTGCTCCTTACGTCTGCGGCAAAACGCGCCGCATGACCGAGAGCTTCGGTGCCGTGGCCAGTATCGGTCAAAGACCGTTATGGCGATAAAAATGATCGAAAAAACAAGATTTCCTGCAGGGGAAATGTACAGCGCGTCACAGGATTTGCGCGCGCACGACGGCGTAGCAAGCAACACAACAACATCACCTGTCGTCCTGACAGCAATTCAGAACTTTGGCGCCTTCTTGGGTGGGGTGTACTGCGGGCCGTTGCCCATGAACAAGCGATGCCGCGCTTCAGAAGCAGCATTGCATTCGTCCGCGCCCATCTTGGCGTAGTCGTTCGCGCACTGCTGCTCGACTGCACGCAATTGGTCGGGATGCGCCACCAACGAATCCACCGCATCGGTGGGCGCGGCCCTGCTGCAGGCCGCAAGCATGGCAGTCATCAACACCACTCTGATCTTGTTCATAGAGCTTTCTCCTGCGACGTGAGGCTAGGTCATCGAGGTGCTTTACGGTTTGTTGCCTGGCAAAGGGGCTTGATCGGATCTAACCCGTTCAATGAAATGACGCAATGGCTCTGACGGCTCACCGTCCGGCTGCAACAGATACGTCGTCAACATGACGGCACGGCCGGCCAACGGTCGCACGACGACCTCGGGATGGCGAAAGTCATCGATGTGGGTCGCGCTGATGAGACCGATGCCGTAGCCGGCCGCAACCAGTGTGATCAGCATGTCGCGCGTCGTTACGCGATCGATCACGATCGGCTCGGCATCTACGGTGCGCAGCACGCGTCCGATCTGCCGTGCACAGCCTTCACAGGCTTCGGGGTGACAGAGCACCAGCGGATAGCGCAGTACGTCCTCCAGCGGAATGCGCTTGTGTATCAGCAGCGGATGGCGCGCCGGCACGGCGGCTACCAGCGGATCGTGCCACACCGGCTCGGCGAGGATGCCATCGCCCACCTCATCGGATTGAGCAAAGCCCACATCGTAAAGATCGCTGCGCAGTCCCTTGACCTGCTGCGCGAACGGCGTCTGGAACAAACGGGTTTCCACTTCCGGCTCCTCAGCACGGCATTGGGCCAGGAGCGCCGCCAGGCGTGACGGGACGATACCGTCAGACACCGCGATGCGCAGCTTGCCGTGGTAGCCTTTCGCTGCCGCCTTCACATTGACCCGGGCTTGGTCGAGTGCGGCAAAGACGTGGCGCACGTCTTCGAGAAAAACCTGACCGGCCCAAGTCAGGCGCGTGCTGCGCGTGGTGCGCTCGAACAATTGCACGCCCAGATCGGATTCGAGTTCCTTGATCGCGCGCGACAGCGGCGACTGCTCGATATGAAGTCGTTCCGCCGCGCGAGCAAAGTGGAGTTCTTCGGCGACGGCTAGAAAGCGGCGCATATGACGAAATTCCACCGAACTATCTCCTAAGGGTGCCCCGATCTATTGAGTTCGAAATAGCCGTCCAGGCGGCCGTGTAAAAATACTGGTCCTGCTGCGAAAAAAGATGGTTTTGGTGCTCAGGGAGTCCGTCCGCATTCTTCGCGAAGCGTGGGAGCACGCGTCGCCGCGACGGCGCTCGTCAAGCCATGGCACCTCTCATCGGGTGGATCGGTACCGTCGTGTCCGGCTGAGACCTTCGGCTGTTCCAAGCCACCCACCTGACGGTACCGCCGTCATCTGACCCGCGTTTCGCATCCCGGCCCGCAAGGCGTGGCTTCGATTTGCAGCGTCACATGATGGATCTCAAAACGTACCTCGAGCAGTTGCTCCAGCTGTACTCGCAATGCATCCCCGTCGGACGCATCTTCCCCGGCGACCACATGGGCCGCCAGGGCCGACCTGGTACTGCTAAGCGCCCAGAGATGCAGATCGTGCAGTGCCGCCACGCCCGGCGCGGCCAACAACGCAGCGCGGACCTGCTCGGTGTCAATGCCTCGAGGCGCACCTTCCATCAGCACGTTGCCGGCCTCCCGCAACAATATCCAGGTTCGCGGCAGGACCCACAGACCAATCAGTACCGCGATGATCGGATCGGCGATGTAGAAGCCGGTGAACTTGATGATCAACGCGGCGACGATCACACCGACCGAACCGAGCATGTCGGCCCAAACTTCCAGATACGCACCTTTCACATTGAGGCTTTCACCGCTGCCGGCCTTGAGCAATCGCATCGAGATGAGATTGATCACCAGCCCCAGCACCGCGATCACCAGCATGCCGGTGGAAGCCACCGACGGCGGTTCGCTGAAGCGCCGCACCGCCTCCCACAGGATGTAGCCGGCGACCAGGAACAGCAGGCCACCGTTGACGAGTGCGCCGATGGCTTCCATGCGCGCGTAACCATAGGTGCGTTTCGCGTCGGGGGGGCGTCGGGCCAGGCGCACGGCGGTCAACGAAATTGTCAGCGCGATCACATCGGTGGCCATGTGCGCCGCGTCCGATAACAAGGCCAAGCTGTTGGTAAGCAGGCCGCCGATGATCTCGGCGACAAGGAACATACTGGTCAGGCCGAGTGCCCACCACAGCGGCGTCTCGTGCTTGACCTCCGTACCCACATGATCGTGCCCGGTACTCATTATTTGTCTCCGTTCGTGTAGTTGCGCCACGCCATGCGGAACACCCGCCAGGCCGAGCGTAGAAACATCAGCAACAACGCTGACGCAACCAGCAAATCGGGCCACCCTGCGCTGAACAGGCCGACGCCAGTAGCCGCCGCCAGTACGGCGATACCCTCGAACACGTCATTGCGCGAGCATTCCCACGCCGAGGCCATGTTCACATCGCCATGACGGTAGGGCGTCAGCAGCCACAGGCAAATACCGTTGAAGGCCAGGTTGATCACCCCGGCGAGACCGATTGCCTCGAAGATCGGCACGTCCGGATGCGCGAGGCGCCAGCCGACCTGGATGGCAACGGCTACCGCAGCCCCGAGAATCAAGGCGCCCTTGAGCAGCGCTACCTTGGGGAGGTGTTTCCATGCAGGCTGGGTATCTCATGATGATTCTCCCTGAGAAAGCCGAACAGTTTCGGGCATTGAGCCGCTCGCACATTGAACACGGTCACCAACAAATCGTTAGAAAATTTGCTGGCGACGGGATAACAGGAAGTCGTCAACTCGACTTGATGACGGCTTTTCGACTCATGGCGGCATAAATCAGACAGAACGCCCCCAGGAAAATTGCCACGTCTGCCAAGTTGAACGCGGGCCAATGCGTGAGCCGCCAATGGAAGTCGAGGAAATCAACAACCTGTCCACGCAACACGCGATCTGCGACATTGCCGAGCGCACCACCAAGGATCAGGCTGTAGCCCGCCGCTTCGAGACGTGGCAGTTGCAGGCGCAGCATGCGTCCCAGCCAAGCAGAAACGACCAGACCCAGCGTGATGAAAAAGTAACGTTGCCAGCCGCCAGCGTTCGCCAGAAAGCTGAATGCCGCGCCAGGATTCAGGACATGGACGAGGTTGAAGAAGGGCGTGACTTCGACCTGTTCACCGTAGGCAAACGTGCGGGTGATGGTGAACTTCGCGAGTTGATCGGTCATGACAGCACTGGCGGCCACTGCGAACCAGATCCAAGTCGATGTGGGGCGAGCCCATTGCCACACAGTGGCGGCCAGCGGCAGCAACCGCCCGGTGAGCACCGTGCAACTCAACCCAAGCCCCCACCCTGCCAGCACGTCGGCTGGAAAGTGCATTCCGGCCGCGATACGCGACCAGCCAACCAGCACGGCGTACAGCACCAAGCCGATGCGGCCACGGCGGCCCATCAAAGGCCAGAGCGCGCCGACCACCAGCGCGGCATAGGTGGCATGCCCGCTGGGTAGGCTGTAGTGACGCTCGATGTCCCCGACGACGCGCACCAGGTCGCCAAGAACGGCAGACGGGCGTGGAAAGTCGAGCCATAGCTTCACGACGGTGGCGGCCAGTAAAGCCAGCGAGAAGGCCACGCTAAAACCAATAAGGCGGTGCAGAACGGCCACGCCACGCGCCGGGTCGGTGGCCGACTTCGACCACCACCACAGCCCCAGCATCATCAGTGGCGCTGTCCAGTAACTTCCCACGAGGCTGAAGAACCACGCCAGCGGCCCCAGCGCGGCGGGCGTACCCGTGTTGATGGCTTGAAACAACGCGATGTTCAGGCCACCCCAGTCATAGAGAAAGAATTTCCAGCTCATCGGCGCAACAGCCTCAAGCCATTGCCAACGACGAGCAAGCTGGCCCCCATATCAGCAAACACAGCCATCCACATGGTCGCGTGACCCGTGAAGGTGAGCACCAGAAATACTGCCTTGATACCAAGGGCCAGCACAATGTTTTGCATCAGCACCTGCGCCGTCGCACGCGACAGGCGCACGAACGTCGGTATCTTGCGCAGGTTGTCGTCCATCAGGGCCACGTCGGCGGTCTCGATGGCGGTATCTGTGCCAGCCGCCCCCATGGCAAAGCCGATGTCCGCACGCGCCAAGGCCGGGGCATCGTTGATGCCATCACCGACCATGCCAACCTTGCCGCTTTGGGCCAGTTGCTCAACTTCGCGCAGTTTGTCTTCTGGGAGCAGGTTGCCTTGTGCACGGTCGATTCCGGCTTGTGCGGCAATGGCCTGTGCCGTATGGGGGTTGTCGCCGGTCAGCATCATGGTGTTGATGCCCAGTGCATGCAGCTCGGCGATGGCGTTCCTGCTGCTGTCCTTAATGGTGTCCGCTACGGCGAATAAGGCATGCACCTCCTTTGCGCCGACCAACATCACGACGGTCTTGCCTGCGGTCTCCAGTGCCGCGATGCGCTGTTCCAGCTCTGGTGTGCACTGCCCCAGCTCTTCGAGCATCCGGTGGTTGCCCAGATGGTAAGTCTCACCGTTGATTTGGCCTTGCACACCCCGACCGGGCAGCGCGCTGAACTCGGCCACGTCGAGCAGGGCAATTGCTTCCGTCTGTGCAGCCTGTGCCACCGCCTTGGATACAGGATGGTCGGAGCGGGCCGCCAAACTGGCAGCGATGCTGCGGCTGTCTGCGGCGAGTGCATTGCCCCATGGGACAAAATCGGTCTGGGCTGGCTTGCCGTGTGTGATCGTGCCGGTCTTGTCCAGAGCCAGCCAGCGCAGCTTGCGGCCAGCTTCCAGATAGACACCGCCCTTGATGAGAATGCCGTGGCGGGCGGCAGAGGCCAAGCCGCTGACAATGCTGACCGGAGTCGAAATGACCAGCGCACACGGGCAGGCGACAACCAGCAGAACCAGTGCACGATAGATCCAGTCGAGCCAGGCCGCGCCCATAAGAAGCGGGGGCAGCAACGCGACGGCGATGGCTAGGGCGAACACGATGGGCGTATACCAGCGGGCGAACTGATCGACAAAACGCTGGGTCGGCGCACGGCTCCCCTGAGCAGCCTCTACCGCGTGAATGATGCGGGCCAATGTGGAGTTGCTGGTCACAGCGGTGACGCGATATTCAAATGACCCGGATTCGTTGATCGTGCCTGCGAACACCGGATCACCGGGGGATTTTTCGACCGGGAGGCTTTCGCCCGTGATCGGGGCTTGGTTGACTGTAGAGCGGCCTTCCAGCACTTCGCCATCAAGGGCGATGCGCTCACCCGGCTTGACCCGGACACGGCTGCCGATGGCGATTTGCTTTGCGCCCACCTCTCGCCATGTGCCGTCAGCCTGTTGCACTGTGGCCTGTTCCGGTGTCAGGTCGAGCAGGCCACGGATGGCGTTGCGGGCACGATCCAACGACTTAGCTTCGATCACTTCGGCCAGCGCGAACAGCACCATCACCATCGCCGCTTCGGGCCAGTGACCGATCAACATGGCACCCGTGACGGCAATCGACATCAGGGCGTTCATGTTGAGGTTACGGTTCTTGAGTGCGATCCAACCCTTCTTGTAGGTGGAGAGGCCGCCCGTGAAGACCGCGACGAGCGCCAGAACGACGACCGACCAATGATTGCCGTCGTTGAGCCAGTAGACCGCCTCAGCCGCCGATGCCGTTACAAAGGAAATGCCCAGCGGCCACCAGTTGGTCGGTGTGATCACAGGGGAAACGGTTGGCGATGCGGCCTCTGCTGCGTCCATCACCTGCGCCTCGAATCCAAGCGTTTGCAGTGCCGCGAGCACGTCAGGTAGAGCTTGGTCAGCATGGCGTACCGACAGCGTGCGCTGCATCAGGTTGAAATCGAGATCGGCAACCCCGGCCACTGTGCCGAGCTTGTTGCGGATCAACGCCTCTTCCGTGGGGCAATCCATTTTGGCAATGGACAGCTTGGTTGTCTGCTCGGCCGAAACCTGATCCATGCGCACGGCTTGCATGCCGATGGCGGTTAGTGCCTGCTCAACGGGAGACAATGAAGGCAGCTCGTGCCGAACGACCAAAGTGCGCCGCATCAGGTTGAATTCAAGGCCTGCCACACCTGCCAGCCCAGCTAGCTTGCTCCGGATCAGCGCCTCCTCTGTGGGGCAATCCATGTTGGCAATGCGATACACCGCTTGAGTTGTTGCGGTTACCAGCGTGGCTGGTGTCGCGGGTTGGATGCTCGGCCCAGCCGGACATCCACGCGCCCTTGAAGTACTTTCGCTCATGGATGACTCCTTTAAATCACCTATCCGGTTCCCATTTAATTCTCTATAGTCACTATAGAGTCAAGCGATAGCTGCAGATAGAGGCATGGAAATGAGAATTGGCGACCTCGCCAAGCGCGCCGGATGCGAGATCGTGACCATCCGCTACTACGAGAAGGAAGGGCTACTGCCGAAGCCAGCGCGAAGCGCCGGCAACTTCCGGTTGTACGGTGATGTACATGTCGAGCGTTTACAGTTCATCCGCCGTTGCCGTTCGCTCGATATGACGCTTCGTGAGATCCGGGCGCTGCTAGAGATGAGAGACAACCCGACGCTGGATTGTGGCGAGGTCAATGTGCTGCTGGACACGCATCTCCAACAAGTGGAAGTGCGTGTGGAAGCGTTGTTGCAGCTGAGGCAACACCTGCTCGCTCTGCGCGAACAGTGTTCAGGTGCTCGACCTGTGCAGGCGTGTGGCATTTTGCGAGGGTTGATCAATTGCAATTGTCATGTTGTAAGTGCCGAACACTCAAACGTCTGAGCAAGCTAGGGCTTAGTGAAGTCTCCCGTACGGCGATCACCTTACGCGAGCACCGCGGTGTTATGACATGACATCGTGAATGACGGGCGGAGAATGACCCCGCCCATCACCGTCAGCCCACTTGGCCGTCGATCGGCCACGCCCGATCCATCGTGCTCTGGTAGACCCAGCCGGCCACGCTCTGACCGGTGCGCCCGTGCAACCGAATCAGTTGCACGGCACGCTCTGCCTGGTCGTCTTCGCAGAACACCTCCAGCTTGATCTGCCTGGTCACGCGTTCTCCCAGTTCTATCGAATAGCTCTGTTCCTGGGCACTGAGCGCAGTCAACTGGCCTTTGACATCGCTGAAAGACAGGTAATGGAATCCACCGTCCTCCAAGGCGTGGATGACGTCGACCACGCGGCCGCGGTGGATGAATGCCTTCACTTCTTTCATGGGGTGTTCTCCTTGGCCAGGCGCCGTGCGGCGCGTTCTTCGATCCAGTCGTAGAGCACCGGCAGCAGTACCAGCGTCAGCAGGGTTGAGGTGATCAGACCGCCGACCACCACGGTGGCGAGCGGACGCTGAGTTTCCGCACCGACGCCGCTGGAGAGCAGCATCGGCACCAGACCCAGGATCGCCACGCTCGCGGTCATCATCACCGGTCGCATGCGCAGCGCCGTGCCGCGAATCACCGCCTCCCGGACAGGCAGCCCTTTCTCTCGTTGCTCGTTCAAGAAGCTCACCAGCACGATGCCGTTCAGCATCGCTACACCGAACACCGCGATAAAGCCGATCGCCGAGGGCACCGACAGGTATTGCCCGGTGATCGCCAGCCCGACGATGCCGCCGATGGTGGCAAACGGCACATTGGCCAGGATCAGCGCGGCGTACTTCACCGAATTGAAGGCGGTGTAGAGCAGCACGAAGATGAAGAAAATCGTCGCCGGCACGATCAGCGACAAGCGCTTCAATGCCCGCTGCTGGTTCTCGAACGCGCCACCCCATTCGCTGTAGTAGCCCGTCGGCAACTTCACCTGCTGCGCGATCGCGGCATTGGCGTCCTTGACGAAGCCGTCGATGTCGCGGCCGCGCACGTCCATCTGGATCACCGCGTAGCGTTGCAACTGCTCGCGACGAATGAACGAATAGCCTTCGGCATCACTGACCTCGGCCACCTGTGACAGCTGCACCAGCGCGCCGCTGGCGGTGCGGATCGGAATGCGCTGGATCGCCGGCAACGAGGCCTTGTCGGCATCGTCCAGCCGCACCGCGATGTCGAAGCGTTTCACGCCGTCGAGCAGCGTCGTCACCGGCTCGCCGCCGATGCCGTTCTTCACCACGGTCAGCACATCGTCGGCATTGAGGCCGTAACGGGCCAGCGCATCGCGGTCCACCTGGATGCGGATCTGCGGCTTGCCGATGTTCGCCTCCAACGCCAGATCCGCCACGCCGGGTACACCAGCCAGCACGTTCTTGATGCGGCTACTGAGCCGATCGAGCTCGCCCAGATCATCGCCGTAGATCTTCAACGCCAACGTGGCCCGCACGCCCGAGATCAACTCCTCGATGCGCATCTGGATCGGCTGGGTATAGCTCACCACGGCGGTGGGCAAGGCAGCTGACAACTCCTTCTGCATCGCTTCCTCAATGCTTTCCAACGTCTCGCCCTTGCGCCATTGATCCTTCGGTTTCAGCGGCGTGTACACCTCCATGTAGTTCACGTCGGCGGTCTCGCCTTTCTCGGCGCGGCCGATCATCGCCAGCGTGGTCTCGACCTCGGGAAACTTTTGCTTGACCAGCGCCGATACTTGCTTGGAGATGCGAATGGATTCATCTAGCGACGCAGACGGAATCGAGGTAATCCGCCACATGATGGCGCCCTCTTTCAGGTTGGGCATGAACTCCTTGCCCAGGAACGGGAACAGCGCAAGGCTGCCGACCAAGGCCCCGGTGGCAATGCCCAACACGAGCTTGCGCCGCGCCAACGCCCAGGCGAGCACCGTGGCGTAGTGGCGTTTCAGGAACGCGACCAGCCACGTGTCCTTCTCCTCCTTCGGTTTCAACACCAAGGCGGCCAGCACCGGGATCAGGGTCAGCGCGAGGATCAACGAACCGGCCATGGCGAAGCTGATGTTGAATGCCATCGGCTTGAACATCTTGCCTTCCAGCCCTTGCAGGCTGAACAGCGGCAGGAACACCACGATGATGATTCCGATCGCAAACGCCATCGGGTTGGCGACCTCGCGGGCGGCTGCCAGCACGGCCGAAGTTCGATCCACCGGGCCCCCATGCGCCTTGCGCTCGGCCATGATGCGGTAGGCGTTCTCCACCATCACCACCGCCCCATCCACCATCATGCCGATGCCGATCGCCAGGCCCGCCAGCGACATCAGATTGGCCGACAGCCCGGCCTGATTCATGCAGATGAAGGCAATCAGCATCGCCAACGGCAAGGCCACGACCACCACCAGCGCACTACGGAACTCACCCAGGAACAGGAACAGAATGATCGCAACCAAGATCGAACCTTCGATCAACGCCCGCACCGCAGTTCCCACAGCCGCGTTGACCAGATCGGTGCGCTCGTACACCGGCTTGACCACCACGCCCGCCGGCAGGGACTGTTTGACCGTATCGAGCTTGGCCTTGACCGCATCGACCACGCTCTTGGCGTTCTCGCCGATACGCGCCAACGCCATGCCCAATACCACTTCCTTGCCGTCGCGCGTCACCGCACCGGTACGTGGTGCGCCCGCTTCGGTGATCGTGGCTACGTCACGCACGTAGACCGGTGTGCCGTCTTCGGTCTTGAGGACGATGTTGCCCAGATCCTTCGCGTTCTGGATCAAGCCCAGTCCGCGCACCAGATACTGCTCGCGTCCCACATCGACGAAATTGCCGCCGACCTGCGCATTGTTCGCCTGCAGTGCCTCGATCACCTCCTTGAAGCCGAGTTTGTGCGCGATCAGTTTCATCGGATCGATGCGCACCTGGAACTGCTTCTCCTGTCCGCCCCAGGAGGTGACGTCGTCGACGCCGGGCGCGGTACGCAGGATCAGGCGGATGGTCCAGTCCTGCAGCGTGCGCAGGTCCATGTCGTTCGGTGCGGTACCCGCCGTGGCACCTTTCATCGTATTGTCGGCGCGCTCGACGGTGTACCAGAACACCTGACCGAGACCGGACGTGTTCGGGCCCATCTCCGGTTTGCCGTAACCCGCCGGCAGGCGATCGCCCACCTGCTGCAGGCGTTCGTTGACCAGTTGGCGGGCAAAGTAGATGTCCATGCTGTCGTCGAAGTACACCGACACAAAGGACAGCCCGAACAGGCTCACCGAGCGGATCTGTTCCACCTTGGGCAGGCCGGCCAGCGCCGATTCCACCGGCGTGGTCAGCAGTTGCTCCACGTCCTCGGCCGCCAGGCCCGACGCCTCGGTGTACACGTTGACCTGTACCGGCGTGACGTCGGGAAATGCGTCGATGGGCAGCTGGCGCACGGCCTGGAAGCCTAGAAAGCCGATCACCACGAAGGCGATCAGCACCAGCACCTTGTAGCGCAGGGAGAATTCAACCAGACGTTCCAGCATCATTCTTCTCCCAACTGCGAGCGCAGCAAACGGGCCTTCAGGGCGAAAGCACCCTTGCGCACGTAGCTGTCGCCGGCCTTGAGGCCCTGGGTGACCACCGTCCAGCCATCGCGCGTGTCGCCGACCATCACGGGTGCCGGCTCAAACTGGCCCTTGCCTTTGGCGAGAAACACGGTCGGCTGATTCTGCAACAGCACGATCGCTTCGGCAGGTACCGCGAGCTTTTGCGAGGCGCTACCCACGGCGATGCGCGCCTCGACCAGTTCGCCCGGATGCAACAGGTCCTGGCGGTTGTCGACTTCGATGCGCACGGGCACCGTGCGGGTGCGCTCATCGGTCTGATGCGAGCGCTGGACGACCTTGCCGGGTATCGCGGTGTCATGCACGAGGATGCGGACATCGGCATCGGGCTTGACCCGTTCGGCATCGGCCGGTGCCATCTGCGCGACGACCCAGACCGAGTCTTCCTTGACCAGGGTGAACAAGGTGCGGCCCGGCTCCACTCGCTCACCGACCAGAAATTCATCGGTAGTCACCCGACCACCGGCTGGCGCGAGCAGCTCGAAACTGCCGTCCGCACCAGCCGATCCCTTGCGCAGCAATCCGCCGATCTGACCGTCGGACAAACCGTAGGCGCGCAACTTGGCGCGGGCCTGGTCGCGTTGCACTTTCGCCTCGTTGTAGCGCCGGGCCGACACGGCCTGTGGCCCGAGCGACGCGATCCGTTGCCAATCCTGTTCGGCGACGATCAACGCACCTTGCGTGGCGGCCACCTCGACGCTGGAGAGCACCACCAACGGCTGGCCAGCCTTCACGACGTCGCCAAGCCGGGCCTTGCGGGCGAGCACTTGCGATTCCACCCGCGGCGACACCAGTACCGTGGAATAGGCATCGGCCTTCACTTCGCCGGGGGCTTTCAACTCATCCGTCAGCGCACGTGGAGCGGCCTTGTCGAGGACAATGCCGGCGTCCTTGATCGCTTTGGCATCCAACGCGAGCGGATTGGTGGGAGCCGGTTCCTGAGCCACTACAGGGCCAGCCAGCGCAGCGAGCAGCGCCATGCCCTGCAGGCTGCGTTTCAAAAGGGAGAGATTCATCGGGGGATATCCTGATTAAGGCCGTCCTGAGTAGGACCGTTCTGGGTGCGGCCATCGAGCCAGTCGGTCAGACGGCCCGCAGCGGTGAGGTAGTCGAACCAGGTCTGCCAGGTCTGGCTTTCCAGTTCCTGGCCGGACAACGCGGTGTCGAGACTTTGCTTGAGCTGCACGAGGTAATCGGAGGTGCTTATTTCGCCGGCACGCCAGAGCTTTTCAAGCAACGTGGTGCGATCCTCGAAAGCCGCGGCACGGCCGCTGCGAAACGCTTCGGCTGCACCGCGCAGGGCGGCGTAGCGGGCTTGCGCTTCCTGCAATCCCGCGCGCAGCACAAACTCGCGCGAACGCACGCCGGCGGCGGCCGCGTCGGCCTCCGCCCGGGCAGCATCCACTTCGGCACGACCGGTGTTGAGCACGGGCAACGGAATGGATACGCTCACGCCGATCACCTGATCGGTACGCGGCCCACTGCGCACCTGGCCACCGGTCAGGCTGAGTGTCGGATCGGGAATGCGTGCACGGCGCGCGACCTGCACACCCGCCTCGGCGCTTGCTTGCTGAGCGCGGGCCTGACGCAGTTCAGGCAACTCGTCGACGGGCAACGGCATCACACTGTCCGTCGCTGGTGACAGGCCGTTGGGCAGCGGCGGCAGGGCCGTGGGTTGATCGCCACTGATGGCCAGCAATGCCGCACGAGCTGCCGCTTCGTTACCGGCGAGCGTGGCTTGCTGCACCTGCGCCTCGCCGAGTGCCAGACCGGCCAGATCGCGTTCGGGACTGCTGATGTCACCGACCTTGAGTCGCTGGGCGGCCAGGTCATCGAAGCGTTGCATCAGCACAAGACGACGCTGGCCCAGTTCACTCTGTCGGGCCGCGAGCGCGGCCGTCGACCACGCCTTCAACCAGCGGGCGGCGACGTCACGACGCAGCACGTTGTAGCCCGCCTCGGCAGCAAGCAGTTCGGCCTCACCCTGGCTGGCCCGGGCACGACGCTTGCCGGACAGATCCAGCGGCAGGCTGATGCCGGCCGTGCGCCGATTGGTGTCGGCATCCTCCGCATCGAGCGACAGTGAGGGGTTGTACAGCGGCTGCGCAGCGGCACGCGCACGGGCTTGGGCAGCATCAAGGTCTGCCCGCGCGGCCTGCACCTCGGGGCTGGCTTGCCAGATACGGCGCACCGCCTCCTGCAATGGAGACGTCGCCAACGATGTCGGCGGGGAAGCTACCGGTGAGGAAGGATGGGATACGGGGGCGGCACTGAGCATCGCCGCATACAACAGACACACGGCGCCGATCGGCACCGAACGTAAAACAGACATGAAGCCATCTCCTGAAAACGGTCACGAAGCGACGAACCGCACAGGCGGTTCATCACGAAACGGAGTGGTTCAGGCGATGGGAGGGCGTAACAGCGAACCGGTCGTGGCCGGCGTGAATCCCGAATGGAAAGTGAGCGGTGCGAAACGTGCTTCCATCATGGCGATGGGAAGCGGCGTGCTGGCCGGCAATGTCACCGAATGCGCACAGGCACAATGACAACTGCGCCCTTCACCCAGAAGACAGGGGTTTGCATCGTCAGCCGATACCGTACTGACGGCGGTATCAGCCAACAAGGTGGTCGGGGCAGCAGCGGTCGCCGAAGCGAATCGCGCCCCCGGTCCATCGGCCACGCAGATCGATCCGCTGACCAGCTTAATCAGCATCACAGCCACGGCCAGCACCCACAGGCCGCGATGGCGGCGCAGGCGGGTCAACAGCGATGGAACGGGCGAGAACATCAGCTGATCCTATATGGCAGCCGCGTTGTTAGACAATCTCACTTTCGGGCATAACACGTCGCTGCCGCCTCCACGGTACGCGTGGCACCTATCCGCAGCAGGACCCCTGCTGCTGGATCGGTGGGCACGGTACGCTGCCCCAGGAACAGAACACGCAACAGTCGCCCGGTTTGGGCTGCAACAATTTGCCGCAGCCAGGACAGTCGTAGAAAAACTGGCAGGCGTCGGTCGGCATGGTCTAGGCGACCTGGTGACCGCAATGCGGACAGGTCAGCGTGCTCTGCAGGATCGGCTCAGCCGCCACGAGCCGCCGCCACGGCCGGGAAGCCGGCATCGGTGATCGTGCGCGCCAGCATCGGCACACTGGTGTGATCCGCATCGAACGTCACGGTGACCGTGGCGGTCTTGAGATCGATCTCCGTGTGCGCCACACCGGGCACGGTCGCCTCGCTTCGATACTCGCCTTGCCGCGTTCCTCGTTGAAGGAACGCGGCTTCAGGACGGCAGCGCGGCATGCCGTGCTTCAACCGGTTCAGAATCCTGTCCGTCCTCAAACGCGAACACCGAGTCGTAAGGAATCCAGGCACCGCAAACAACGCACTCGACCACTGGCAGGCTGCAACAACTCATGGTTCTACCTTCCTTTCGGCTATCCCGCGCAGCACGACAGCTGTTTTACATCCTTGGTGAAGGTCTGCGCCGCCAGCTTCAGGCCCTCGACCATCGTCAGGTACGGGAACAACTGGTCGGCGAGCTCCAGCACCGTCATGTGTGACCGGATGGCAAGTGCGGCGGCCTGGATGATCTCGCCTGCTTCTGGCGTGACCGCCTGCACCCCGATGAGCCGGCCGCTGCCGGCCTCCGCGACGAGCTTGATGAACCCGTGGGTGTCGAAGTTGACGAGCGCCCGCGGCACATTGTCCAGTGAAAGCGTGCGGCTATCGGTCTCGATACCTTTCAGGTGAGCCTCCCCTTCGCTTAGGCCCACGGTTGCGACTTGGGGCTCGGTGAACACCACCGCTGGCATCGTGGTCAAGTCCAGCACCGCTTCACCACCGGTCATGTTGATGGCGGCACGCGTACCGGCGGCGGCCGCCACGTAGACGAACTGCGGCTGGTCGGTGCAATCACCTGCGGCGTAGATGTCCGGTGTGCTGGTTCGCATGCCGCGGTCGATCACGATGGCGTTCTGGGCATTGACGGCAATACCCGCGGCATCCAGCGCGAGACCGCGCGTATTGGCAGTGCGGCCGGTCGCGACGAGCAGTCGATCGGCACGCACTTCGCCGTGCCCGGTGGTGAGCACGAATTCACCGTTCGTATATGCGATCTGGCTCGCTTGCGTGTGCTCCAACACCTCAATGCCTTCGGCGCGGAACGCCGTCGTGATGGCCTCACCAATGGCTGGATCTTCACGGAAAAACAGCGTACTGCGCGCCAGGATCGTCACGTGACTGCCCAACCGGGCAAACGCTTGCGCCAGCTCCACCGCAACCACCGACGAGCCGATGACAGCGAGCCGTGGCGGAATGGTGCCGCTGACCAGTGCCTCCGTGGATGTCCAATACGGGGTTTCCTTCAAGCCCGGGATGGGCGGAACCGCTGCGCTGGCACCCGTAGCGACCAGGCAGCGATCGAAGGACACCTCCGATTCATCCCCCGCCGTCGACTTGACGACCAGCGTGCGTGCGTCCTTGAAACGCGCTTCGCCACGCAGCAGCTGGATGTTGGGGCTGGTGTCGAGAATGCCCTCGTACTTGGCGTGGCGCAGTTCGTCGACACGACCTTGCTGTTGGGCGAGCAGTCGGTCACGCCGAACCACCGGCGCCGTACTGGAGATGCCGTCATCGAACGGACTGGTTCGGCGCAAGTGCGCCACGTGCGCGGCACGGATCATGATCTTTGAGGGCACGCAGCCGATATTGACGCAGGTGCCGCCGATAGTGCCGCGCTCGATGATCGTCACGTGAGCGCCGAGTTCCGCGGCCTTCAGTGCCGAAGCCATGGCCGCGCCGCCGGTGCCGATGACAGCGACACGCAGACGCTGCTCGGCATCGGTGGGCTTGGTGTCGACATCGCTGCGAGGCTTGAACAGACCGCCCAACGAGTCCAGCGCCTGGTTGAGCCTGGACGGCTTGGCCGCGGGTGTGTCGGCGTGCGATGCCGGAGCTGCGGCGACGCGGTAGTTTTTCGGCAAGGTCGCGTTGAGTTGATCCAGACTCAAGGGCTGGATGCTGCGGATGTGCGCCACGCCTTGCGGGTAGGCGACGTCGGCCGCGACGATGTCGGTGAGCGTCTTGAGCGCCTTTTCGACATGCCGAGCACAATCCGCGCACGTCATGCCGGTCACGGAAAGGGTTTGTTCGTTCATGATGTTCCTGGCAAATAGGGGTGTGCCGCTTCGGTTTCGAGCCGAGCGGCACACCGTTGAATCGATAGAAAGGTCATACCAACATCGCAGTCGCGGCATGGCCCGATCAGCAGCAATAGGGCACTACGACGATCAACAGAAACACGATGCCGATGACGATCGCCGCTGTGATGAGGTCGGTTTTCTTGGCAATCAGCCACACCTTCATGTGTTTCATCTCCGGATGTATTGCCAAGGAGCCTGACCGTTGGCTATTCGCGGGCTCGATCCAAGGTCCCTGCCAGCCGAAGGTCATGGCGGCCACTCAGCAGCAGGTGCGGTCTCGGCTCGCTCCGCCGTGACTTCTCCCCGGCGGGGATACCAGATCCCAGATCGATACCGCGACCATCAACACCAGACCGGGATAGAGCAACCACGCCGTGGGCAACCCCATGGTGCTCATGAGCAAGGCGGCCGCCAGCACCAGGACGGGACCGATCATGCCAAGGACCATACGTGGCCATTGCCGATGACGAAGTCCGCCGATCACGTTGGCCAGCAAGGCGAGGACGGCGAACAGCGGCAGCAGGTAACGGATGAACACGCCCTCGTACTGGCTCAAAAAGCCCAGCCCGATGGCGGCACCCAGGCTGGCGAGGGCGGGAAAGCACGCCGCGCAGCCCATCGCCGTGACGATGGCACCGATCACGCCGGCTTTGTCGGCCGTGCGCGTAAGAGGATTAGGAAGGGACATGGGAATGGCCTTGGACGCTTCAGTGCTTGACGGTGGAGGGGTAGCCCGCATCCGTCGTGGCGCTGACGAGTGCCTGGATGCTGGTCTTGGCGTCATCGAAGGTCACAACGGCTTCCTTCTTGTCGAACAGGATCTCGGTCTTTTCGACACCGGGAACCTTGGACAGCGCTTTCTTGACGGTGATGGGACACGCGGCACACGTCATACCGGACACCGACAGGGTGGCGGTCTTCGTAGCCGCCCAGGCAGGCGCGGAAATGGCGGTGGCAAGGACGATGAGAGTGGCAAGTTTCTTCATGGGTGGATCCTCCGGCGGGTCAGTAAAACAGCGGGGCGAGATAGGGGAAGGTCAGCGCCACGAGCACCAGGGCTGCGACGATCCAGAACAAGACTTTGTAGGTGGTCCTGACCTGCGGCACAGCGCAGACGTCACCAGGCGCGCACGCCGTCGCAGGCCGGTAGATGCGTCGCCAGGCGAAGACCATCGCGATCAGCGCTGCGCCAATAAAGTACGGGCGGTACGGCTCAAGCACGGTCAGGTTGCCGATCCAGGCGCCACTGAACCCAAGGGCGACCAAGACCAGCGGACCAAGGCAACAGGTCGACGCCAGTAGTGCGGTGACACCCCCGGCCAGAAGAGCGCCAGAGCCAGTTTTTTTGCTGCCTTGGGTGTTTTCCGCAATCGCGGCATCGAACATGGGTTTGGCAGGTATCGTCTTCATGCGCGCATACTAACCTCCGTACCCGACTACGGAGTCAAGCATGCCCGCCACCCTCACCATCGGTCGACTGGCCTCGGCCGCCGATGTGCACATCGAGACCGTGCGCTATTACCAACGTATCGGTTTGCTGCAAGAGCCCTTGCGGCCGCTGGGCGGCGTGCGTCGTTACGGGCCGCCGGACGTGGCGCGACTGCAATTCATCCGCCGCGCCAAGAGCATGGGCTTCACGCTCGATGAGATTGCCGGGCTGTTGCAACTCACAGGTAGACGCGCCTGCGAGCAGACACGCCGCTTGACCGAATACAAGCTCTTGGATGTGCGCCGCAAACTGGAAAACCTGAAGCAACTGGAAGTCGAGCTCGTGCAGCTCGCTGACCACTGTGCATGTGCTCCGCGTGGCGGGCGCTGCCCGACACTGGATTTTCTAAGACAAGAAGATCGTGTGCCCAAACCGCACGCAACACTGACCGAAGCTGTAAATCACACGACCTGATCAGAGACCCCCCTTGCCATTGGCATCGATCACGACTTCGCCGTCTTCCTTGGCGAATGGGCGCGTCACCGGCGGCAGAATGTCGAGCACCACCTCTGAGGGACGGCATAGCCGTGTACCCAGGGTCGTCACGACGAAGGGACGATTGATCAGAATCGGATGCTTCAACATGGCATCGATGAGGGTGTCATCGGTGATTCCGGGGGCGTCCAGTCCTAGCTCGGCGAAGGGCGTTCCCTTCTCACGCAGGGCCTCGCGCGGCTTGAGCATGGCTTCGTCGATAGGCATGACCAGTTGTTCGCGGCTCGAAGGCGTTTTGAGATATTCGATCACGGTCGGCTCGACACCGGCATGCCGGATCAAAGCCAGCGCATTGCGTGAGGTGCCGCAATCAGGGTTGTGGTAGATCGTGGCGGTCATCGGTGCGTTTGTGTTCATGGTCAGCAGGTTCCGCTGGCACAGCAACTGGCTTTGGCGGGCTGTATAGCTGGGGCCAGCTGAGGTTTAGCCACCTCTACTACGCCGGCGGCGACAGACAGGGCACGTGCTTTGGCCGCACCTTTGCGTTCGCTATAGCGGTCGGTCAGATAGTCGCTGCGATCACGCACCATCAGCGTGAACTTGAACAACTCCTCCATCACGTCCACGACACGATCATAGAACGGCGACGGCTTCATACGACCGGTGTCGTCGAACTCCTGCCAGGCCTTGGCGACGGATGACTGGTTCGGGATGGTCACCATGCGCATCCAGCGACCGAGCACGCGCAACGCGTTCACGACATTGAAGGATTGCGATCCGCCACTGACCTGCATCACGGCGAGGGTGCGACCCTGCGTCGGTCGCACGCTGCCGTCTTCCAGCGGCAGCCAGTCGATCTGGTTCTTGAACACGCCGGTCACCGAGCCATGGCGTTCTGGACTCACCCAGACCTGACCTTCTGACCACAAAGAAAGCGCGCGCAGCTCCTGCACCTTTGGGTGATTGGCCGGCACGCTGTCCAGGATCGGCAGCTCGTGCGGATCGAACACGCGCGTCTCGGCGCCGAACTGCCGCAGGATGCGCTCGGCCTCCAACGCCAGCTTGCGACTGAACGACTGGGGGCGCAGGGAGCCGTATAGGAGCAGGATGCGCGGCGGGTGACTGGAGTCTGCCGGCAGCGCCAATTTGGCCAAGGTCGGGGTATCCAAAACATCGGCCGCAATATGGGGCAGATCCTGCATGGTCATGAAGAGATTCCTGTTGCTTTGATTTGATGATTCTATCATTATGGAAATATAGAATCCAAGCCGAGGCTGTCATGAACCCGTGTCGCGTTCTATTCATTTGTACCGGCAATTCCGCTCGCAGCATCTTGTCCGAAGCGACCCTCAACCATCTGGGCAAAGGCCGTTTCGAAGCCTTTAGCGCCGGCAGTCAGCCGACCGGCCATGTGAACCCCTATGCGATCGAGGAACTCAAAGCCCTCGACATCTCCACCGAAGGTCTTAGCAGCAAGTCCTGGGATCGCTTTACCGAGGAAGGTGCGCCGCCACTGGATATCGTGATAACCGTCTGCGACAACGCCGCGAATGAGACGTGCCCGGTACTGTTCGGCGATTTCGTGAAGGCCCACTGGGGCCTGCCCGATCCAGCGGCTGTCCAGGGTGCCGGCGCCGCGACCGAGGCCTTCCGGCGTGCCCATACGCTCGTGCTTTACCGAATCACCGCGCTGCTGAACCTGCCGGTGGAAACGTTGAGTCAGGACGAGTTGAAGCGGGCACTGGATCACATCGGCACCATCACTGACGCTGAAGAGGAGCACGTATGAGCCTGTTGCCTGCAGACGCGGTTGATGTCGATCCGGGTACGGTGGAGGGCAACCGCATCGGCTTCTTCGAACGCTACCTCACGCTCTGGGTCTTGCTGTGCATCGTGGTGGGCACGACCTTGGGCCACTGGTTGCCTGACACCTTTGAATCCCTTGGGAACATGCAAGTCGCTCAGGTCAACCTGCCGGTAGCGATCCTCATCTGGCTGATGATCATCCCGATGCTGCTGAAGATCGACTTCAGCGCGCTTGGCGGCGTGCGCCGTCAGTGGAAAGGTATCGGTGTCACGCTCTTTATCAACTGGGCGGTGAAACCGTTCTCGATGGCACTGCTGGGATGGATATTCATCCGCCATGTCTTCGCCGGCTACCTGCCTGCCGCACAGCTCGACTCCTACATTGCCGGCCTGATCCTGCTGGCTGCGGCACCGTGCACGGCGATGGTGTTTGTCTGGAGCAACCTGTGCGGCGGCGAGCCCAACTTCACACTGAGTCAGGTCGCCTTGAACGACGCCATCATGGTGGTGGCGTTCGCACCCATCGTCGCGCTGCTGCTGGGGATTTCTTCAATCACGGTGCCCTGGAACACATTGCTGCTGTCAGTGCTGCTCTACATCGTAGTGCCCGTGGTCATCAGCATCGCCCTTCGCCGCTGGGTACTTTCCCGGGGCGGCGAGGCGCAACTGCAGAAACTGCTTCAGCACCTGGGGCCGGCATCCTTGTTCGCACTGCTGGCGACCTTGGTGCTTTTGTTCGGGTTCCAGGGCCAACAGATCCTTGCCCAGCCGTTGGTCATCGCCATGCTGGCCGTGCCGATCCTGATCCAGGTGTATTTCAACTCCGGACTGGCTTACTGGCTCAACCGTCGATTCGGGGTGCCCCATTGCGTGGCCGGCCCTTCGGCGCTGATCGGTGCCAGCAACTTCTTCGAGTTGGCCGTCGCCACCGCGGTGGGTCTGTTCGGCGTGCACTCCGGCGCCGCGCTAGCCACCGTGGTTGGCGTCCTGATCGAAGTGCCGGTGATGTTGTCGGTGGTTCGCATCGTCAACGGCAGCAAGCGTTGGTATGAATCACCGCAGGCTTGATCGGAGCATCCTCATGCAAGGTCACTACAACGTGTTGTTCGTGTGCACTGGCAACTCGGCGCGCAGCATTCTGGCCGAGGCGACCGTCCATCATTTTGGCCGCGATCGCTTTCAAGGCTACAGCGCCGGAAGCCAGCCCAAAGGGTTCATCTACCCCCAGACGCTGGACGTGCTCAAGGCCGTGGACCTTCCCATTGACGGGTTGCGCAGCAAGAGCTGGGCGGAGTTCACGACACTGGAGGCTCCCGTGATGGATTTCGTGATCACCGTGTGCGACCAAGTGGCCGGCGAAGTTTGCCCCGCGTGGCCGGGTGCGCCCATCACCGCGCACTGGAGCATTCCCGATCCTGCGAAGGCGCAAGGCGATGAGGCCACTGTTTACAAAGCCTTTGTGCTGGCCCGAAATCTTCTACAACAACGAATCAGCCTGTTACTCAATTTGAACGTGACGGCCCTGGATCGGCTCGCGCTATCAAGTCGGCTCGATGCGATCGGAAAGGCATCCAGCAACGATACGGCCGGCTGATCCAGTGATGAGTGCAAGCATTACACTGCCCACGAAGATCACCGTACACCGTGCTGAGACGGCCACCCGCACCATGCAGACCAAACAAGTCCTCACGATCCTTTCGGCGCTCGCTCAGGAGTCGCGGTTGGCGGTTTATCGGCTGTTGATCGAGCACGCCCCGGACGGCTTGGCCGCCAGTGCGATCGCCGAAAAGTTGGGCTTGCCCAACGCCACACTCTCCTTTCATCTGAAAGAGCTGTCGCACGCCGGTCTTGTGACCAGCCAGCAGAGTGGACGTTTCATCTACTACGCCCCCGTGATCGAGGCGATGAACGATCTGATTGGCTATCTCACGGATCATTGCTGCAGCCAGACCGACGGTAGCTGCGGAGTCGGTAAGAGTTCGTGCAAACCACTAGTCGCTGCCAACCCACCGAGTCGTAAACGTCGAACGTCGTCGCTCTAACAATCGGGACTCGGTAATTGCTTCGATTGCAGTCGGCTGAGCAACATCAACCTTTGGGTGACGTCAGTTAGCGACTGGCCCTCCTGCGGCACACCGGTTCCAGCTACAGAATCGGTGGACGCCGTGGCTGAGATGATGTGCTGGCGAATTCTTCAAGGACGAGTATCATCGTCAGATGATAACGACTCGTATTCGCGCCGCCTTTCGCGGCCTTTCCATGGCGATTTTGCTCTTGTTCGGCATGACGGCCTTTCCGGTCTGGGCTCAAGATGTCATCGCATCGGTGCCGCAAACCTGGCAGATGCTCGACTATCTGGCGACCGATTACGCGGGTGCGGTGAAGGATGGCGCGGTGATCAGCGCATCCGAGTATGCCGAGATGCGGGAATTCACATCGACGGCTCGATCGCGCATCGGCGCGTTGCCACCGACCGCGACCACGCCCGCACTCATGAAGCAGGCCGATACATTGGTGGCCTCGGTCGATGCCAAGGCGGCGCCCGCCCAAGTGGCGACGCAAGCGCACGCGCTGGCCGATGCGTTGCTGCAAGCGTATCCGGTGCCGACCGCTCCGGAACACGCCCCCGATCTGGCGCGTGGGGCGACGCTCTATCAGAACCAGTGCGCCGCCTGTCATGGAGCGACCGGCCATGGCGATGGTCCGGCCGGCCTGCAGCTGTCGCCCCACCCGGTGAACTTCACCGACCAGACGCGGGCGGATCAGCGCAGCGCGTTGTCGTTGTACGAGGTGATCAGCCAAGGTGTGGAAGGCACGCCGATGGCGAGCTACGCGCAGCAGCTGTCGTCCGACGACCGCTGGGCGCTGGCGTACTACGTGGGTTCGCTGGCGTACACCAAGGAAGCGGCCACCGGCGCCGATACCTGGCAACACGACACCGCCGCCCGTGCACAGATCGCCGACTTGAAGGAATTGTCGCGTGCGCGTGTCGCGCAGCTGACGCCCACCCTCGGTGCGGAGCGTGCCCGGACGATCGTGGGCTATTTGCGGGCCCACCCTGACGTCATCCAGCAGCAGGCGTTAGCGGGTATTCCTCTGGCGCGCGCGCGACTGGCGGCGAGCCTGACGGCTTACCGAGCCGGTGCCAAGGCGCAAGCCACCCAACTGGCACTGTCCGCCTACCTCGATGGCGTGGAGCCGGTCGAACCGCAACTCAATGCGCGTGACGGCGCGCTGCGCGCCAAGCTTGAAACGGCGATGGGTGCCTATCGCACCGCGCTGACGAGCAGCACCTCGGTGGAATCGGTGTCGAAACAGGCCGATGAGGTCGATGGCCTGTTGGCGCGCGCACAAGAAGTCACCAACGATGCCGCAGGCGATGCGGCTGCCACTTTCCTGGGTGCTTTTACGATCCTGGTGCGTGAAGGTCTGGAAGCTCTGCTGGTCGTGGTCGCGCTGCTTGCTTTCCTGCGCAAAGCCGCGCGACCCGAAGCATTGCGCTACGTGCATGCCGGTTGGAGCCTCGCGTTGGTCGCGGGAGGAATTACCTGGGCGATCGCCAGCTATGCGATTTCCATCAGTGGTGCCGGTCGTGAATTGACCGAGGGGCTGTCGTCGCTGTTTGCGGCGTTCGTGCTGCTTGGGGTCGGTCTGTGGATGCATCAGAAAAGTATCGGCGGTCGCTGGCAGGCGTATCTGAAGGAAAAGATGGCGGCCGCGCTCAACCGGCGTTCCGCATGGTTCCTGTTCGGGCTGGCCTTCATCTCGGTGTACCGCGAGGTGTTCGAGAGCATCTTGTTCTATGCCGCCCTGTGGAACGATGGTCAGGAAGTGTGGCTGCTCGCCGGCATCGCCGCCGGTGCGGCAGTGCTGGGGTTGATCGCCTGGGTGCTGCTGCGCACCAGTCGTCGGCTGCCGATTGGCACGTTCTTCTCGGCCAGTTCGGCGCTGATCGCCGTGCTCGCCATCGTGCTGACCGGCAAGGGCGTCGCCGCCCTGCAGGAAGCCGGCTGGGTGGCAGTGAGCGTCGCGCCGGTGCCGCATATCGAACTGCTGGGCATTTATCCGACTTGGCAATCCTTGCTGGCGCAGTTGGCGATTTTGGTACTGCTGGCCGTTGGATTCGTGTTCAATATCCGTCGTGGCCGTCGACCGATGCCGTCACCCTCTGCGACCCGGGAAGTTCTGACCGATGCGGACTGAAGGCGATGCGATATGAGTGACTGCGGCTGCCACGCCGAAGCGTCTAACGAGGCGGAGCGCCGGATTCTGCGCCTCGCCCTGGGACTCAATGCCACGATGTTCGTGGTCGGTATCGTCGCTGGGCTGATCGCCCAGTCGATGGGTTTAATCGCCGATTCGCTGGACATGCTGGCCGACGCCTGTGCCTACGGCATCGGCCTGGCGGCGTGGGCACGCAGTGCCCGCTTCAAGGCCTCCGCCGCGCAACTGAGTGGAGCGCTGCTGCTGATCCTGGGGCTGGGTGTCTTACTCGGCGTGGTATGGCGCGTGGTGAACGGAAGTCATCCGGAAGGCGGATGGATGATGGCCATCGCCTTTGTCGCGCTGATCGTCAACGCCACAGTACTGCGATTGCTGGGCCGTTTCCGTCAGGGTGAGGTTCACCTTCGCGCGACATGGCTGTTCACCCGGGTCGATGTCATCGCGAATGGAGCGGTGATCCTGTCGGGTGTCCTGGTGTTCTGGCTGCACAGCCCTGTGCCCGATCTGGTGATCGGTGCGGCCATCGCGATGTATGTGCTCAAGGAGGCTTTTGGCATTCTTCGCGAGGCGCGGGAGGCACGCGTCGCCGCAACGGCGATCGCCAAGCCATGACGTCGTCTCTCATCGCGTGGATCGGCACGGTCGTGTACGGCTGGGATCTTCACTTGTTCCAAGCCATCCACCCGACGGTAACGCCGTCACCGGTCATGCTGCACTTGGCTCGCGTATTCGCCGATGGGCCGTTGGTGCTGACCGCCGGCGTCCTTGGGCTGATGCTGGTGTGGCCCCGAGGGTCGATGCGTGCCACCGCGTTGAAAGCGCTGGTGGCCGCTGCCGTGGCCTTGATCGGCAATGCGCTCATCGGCGTGGAGTGGGACAGAGCTCGCCCGTTCGTGGCCGGCGTGGGCCATGCGTGGATCACCCACGCTGCCACCGGCAGTTTCCCCAGCGACCACTTGACCGCGCAATGGGTGGTCGCGGGCGTGCTCTGGCTCGATCCACGCACGCGTCGTTGGGGCATGCTGGTCGCACTGCTAGGTCTGCCGATGGCGTGGGCACGTATCTATCTGGGCGTGCATTACCCAGGGGACATGATGGGCGCGCTGGCTATCGCTGCGTTCGCCACCCTAAGCATCTGGATAGCGGCAACCACCAGATCGCGGAGCAGAGTCAACGTCCAAACAGCCTAACGAACAAGATTCAGCTACGGCTATCCGCAGCAGGATTTTTGTTGTTGAATCGGTGGACACGGCACACTGCCGTAGGAGCAGAACACGCAGCAATCACCGGCTTTCGGCCGGAGCAGTTCACCGCAACCCGCACAGTCATAGAAAAACTGACAGGCGTTGGTCGGCATCGTTTCGCTGGCCTGATGGCCGCAATGCGGACAGGTCAGCGTGCTCTGCAGGATGAGCTCGGTCGTCATGTGTTTCGCCGGAGAAATGAGGGTGAAGTGTCGGCAGAGTCTTCGCTGTGCCCGTATCTACGTGTCGATTCAGCGGGCATCCACGGTATCGCTGACCGTGCGGCAGGATGCGCTGGGTGCCGGCGCCAGCAGATCGCGGATCGACACGGCCACCATCAGCAGCAGACCCGGATAGAGCAGCCACCCGGTGCGATGACCACTGGCCCGCATCACAAATACCGCCACCAGCACCAGCAACGGGCCGAGCATGCCGAGCGCGGCACGCGGCCACTGCCGGTGACTGAGCCAGCCCAGCGCGTTGGCGAACAGCGCGATGGCCGCAAACGCCGGCAGCAGGATGCGAATGAACAGGCCTTCATACGGGCTCAGCACCCCCAACCCGATCGCCGCACCGAGGCTGGCCAAGGCGGGAAAGCAATTCACGCAGGCCGCTGCCGAGACGACACTGCCGATCAGTCCGGCCTTGTCGGCCAGCCGAGTGAGCAGGGGCATAGGGTTCTCCTTTCGCGTTGAATGCCGGTGGTCTAAGGTATTCCTGTAGTCAAGTACGGAGTCAAGCCCATGTCCTCCACGCAGGATACGTTTTCCATCGGCGCCTTCGCCAAGGCAGCCGGGGTCAATGTCGAGACGATCCGCTTCTACCAGCGCAAGCGCCTGTTGACGGAACCCGCCCGTCCGCCGGGCGGCATTCGTCGCTACGGAAACGCGGAGGTAGCGCGGGTGAAGTTCGTGAAATCCGCGAAGCGGTTGGGGTTCAGCCTCGATGAGGTCGCGCAGTTGCTGCGGCTGGAGGACGGCACCCATTGCACGGAAGCGGCCGATCTGGCCGCGCTGCGGCTGGCCGATGTACGCAGCCGACTGGCCGACCTCACACGTATGGAGACGGCCCTCTCTGCGCTCGTCGAACAATGCGGTGCGCGTCAGCGCAGCGTGTCCTGCCCGCTGATCGCCTCGTTGCACGCCTGCTGAAATGGCGGCAGGCAGGACGGACAGGCATGACGCCGGTGAAGCGCATCGGCTGGATGTTGTAGCCACGTCCTAGCCACTCCGCTATGGGCCGTCGCGGAGCATGCTTTGGCGGCCTTGTCGTCGCGTCCGTTCAGTGCGCGCGCCGCGCGTGATCTGTCCGCTGCGCCGCGCCCTGGATCAGCTCGGCACGCACGCAATGCGCGTCCATGATCGACGTTACCGTGGCATGCCCCGCCACCGCGAACTGTTGGCGGGGCTGCCCTTTGTTGGGAACCACGAAGGATGTCCGCATGACCTCCAATCGCGCACCAACCGCTGGCAGCGGCGTGACTCGATAACAGACATCCAAACGCGGGCCATCCACATGGCCAACCCAGCCATCAGTGTAAGCATCGGTCGCGTACGCGACGCGGCCGATGGTGAGGCCCGCGAGCAGCAGCGGGAGGCTGAGACAAGCAGCAAACGATTTCATGGTCGTTCTCCAAAAATGACAACCGCAACAAACACCGCCACGCGCACGCATAACGTGCGTGGCGGAACTGCTTTCACGACCGCCGGCTGGCCCTCGACAGTTGGGGCCAGCCGGCGACGTGGTCTGTCATCGTGCCGGACGGATCGCCGTCACCGTGCTGCCCGCGCTGGCCTGGTGGAAGGTGAATTGCACCTTATCGCCCACCTTCAGGTGCGTCAGCAGGCCCGGCGAAGCCACCTTGAACGGCATCGTCATGGCCGGCCAGCCGATGGCGGCAATCGCCTCATGCTGCAGCGTGATGGTGCCCTTGGCGGTGTCGACCGCCTTGACCACGCCCACACCCTGCACATCGGCGGGTATGGCTTCGTGCATCCCAGCCATGCCCGGCATGTTGGGGTCCATCTGCTGAGGGTTGGCAAACACTGGAGCAGTGATCAGCGCGGCGGTGATCGCGAGGGTGATGCATGGCTTTTTCATGGGTCAGTTTCCTTGCGGGTTGGGGTGAAGTGCGGTGATTGTCTTGCTGACTTTACGCAGCCGATAACGAACCAGCAGGCGGTACGCTGCGGGTATAACGAGCATGGATAGCAAGGGTGCAGTGACCATGCCGCCGATCATCGGGGCGGCGATGCGCTGCATCACTTCCGAACCTGCGCCATGGCCGAGCAGGATCGGAAACAGGCCGGCGAGGATCACCGCGACGGTCATCGCCTTCGGGCGCACGCGCTGAACGGCACCTTCGCGGATTGCTTCGTCCAGCGCTTCCGGGCCGGCGTGGGGATCGAGCGCAAGCTGGTGCTCCCAGGCATGGTGCAGATACAACAGCATCACCACGCCAAACTCGGCAGCGACGCCAGCCAGCGCGATGAAGCCGATGATCGTGGCCACCGACACCGCATGGCCAAGCAGCCAGATCAGCCACAGGCCGCCGACCAGTGCCAGCGGCACGCTGGCCATGATCAGCGCGGCTTCGCTCACGCGTCGGAAAACGGCATAGATCAGCAGAAAAATGATCACCAGCGCAATCGGCACCACCACCTTGAGTCTTTCCATGGCACTGGCCAGGTATTCGAACTGACCGGACCAGGCCACGGTCGTACCCGGCGGCAATTTGACCTGCTGCGCCACCGCGCGTTGCAGGTTGGCCACCACCGTGCCCAAATCGCTGCCGGCCGTATCGACGTAGACATACGTGGCCAACTGGCCGCCCTCACTTTTCAGCATGGACGGTCCTGCAACCACGGCGATGTCAGCCACCTGACTCAGCGTGATCTGGGCACCGTTGGCGGCGACGATCGGCAACTGTCGCAGCGCTCCGATGGAATCGCGCTCGGCACGCGGGTAGCGCACCACGATGGGATAACGTTCGCGTCCTTCGACGGTCTGACCGATCGGATCACCGCCGACCACGGTCGCGATCAGTTGCTGCACGCGCTCCTGGGTCAACCCGTAGCGCGCGGCGGCGTCACGGCGGATGGCTACATCGACGTAGCGGCCACTGGTCGGACGCTCGGCAATCGCCGAACTGACACCGGGCACGGTCTTCGCCACCGTTTCGATCCGATCGGCCACGGTCTGCAGCGTGGCCAGATCGGTGCCCAGCACCTTGATGCCGATCGGGCTCTTGATGCCGGTGGAGAGCATGTCGATGCGATTGCGGATCGGCGGCACGAACAGGTTCGTCAGCCCCGGCACGTGTACCGCCTTGTCCAGTTCCGCCTTGATCTTGTCCATCGTCATGCCGGAGCGCCACTGATCCTTCGGCTTGAACGTGATCGTGGTCTCAAACATTTCCAGTGGCGCCGGATCGGTGGCCGTTTCGGCGCGCCCCGCCTTGCCGAACACATGATCAACCTCGGGCACGGTCTTGATCATGCGATCGGTGAGCTGCAGCAACTGCGAGGCCTTGCCGGCGGATAATCCCGGCAGTGCCGTGGGCATGTACAACAACGTGCCTTCATCCATCGCGGGCATGAACTCGCTGCCGAGTTTGCTTATGGGAATAGCCGCGGTGAGCAGCAGCACACCGGCCAGCACCAGGGTGGCTTTCGGATAGCGCAGCACGGCTTCGAGGAGCGGCCGATAGCCATGGATCAAACCCCGGTTGAGCGGATTGTCGCGCTCGGCACGGATGCGCCCGCGGATCAGATAACCCATCAGCACCGGCACCAGCGTCACCGCCAGCCCGGCCGCTGCCGCCATCGCGTAGGTCTTGGTGAAGGCCAGCGGCTTGAACAACTTGCCTTCCTGTCCCTGCAGCGCAAATACGGGCACGAACGACAGCGCGATGATCAACAGGCTCACAAACAACGCGGGCCCCACCTCGGCGGCGGCATCGGCAACCAGCGACCACCGCTGCGCACCTTGCGGTTCACGTCCGTCGTTCGCGTTACGCCAATGTTCCAGATGCTTGTGCGTGTTCTCGATCATCACGATCGCTGCATCCACCATCGCGCCGATCGCGATCGCGATACCGCCGAGCGACATCAGGTTCGCCGTGACGCCTTGCAGATGCAGGGCAATGAAAGCAACCAGTACGCCCAGCGGTAGCGTGATCACGGCCACCAGCGCCGAGCGCAGGTGCCATAGAAACAACACGCAGACCAGCGTCACGACCAGAAATTCTTCGAACAACTTGCTCCACAGATTGCTCACTGCGGCGTCGATCAGTCGCGAGCGGTCATAGGTGGGCACGATCTCGACGCCGGCCGGCAGGCTGCGCTGCAGTTCCGCCAGCCGTGCCTTCACCGCGGCGATGGTGGCCTTCGCGTTCTTGCCGGTGCGCATCACGATGATGCCGCCAACCACTTCCCCTTGCCCGTCCAGTTCGGCGAGGCCACGACGAAACGTCGGACCCCGCCGCACCGTCGCCACGTCGTGCAGCAGCACCGGCACACCGCCGGCGTTGGTGGTGATGGGTACGTTTTCGAAGTCCGCGCGACTCTTCAGATAGCCTTCGCTACGCACCATCAGCTCCGCTTCGCCCTGTTCGATCACCGAGCCACCGTTGGCACCGTTCGCGCTGCGCACCGCGTCGACCAACTGCGCCACGGTGACGCCGCGGGCGGCCAGCGCCTGCGGATCGGGCACGATCTGCCACGCGCGCTCCATACCGCCCAAAGTCGCCACTTCGGCGACATTCGGCACGGTCTTGAGCTGATAGCGCAGGAACCAGTCCTGCAGCGCGCGCAGCTGGCCGAGGTCGTGCTGACCGGTGCGATCAACCAGCGCGTATTCGTAGATCCAGCCGAGTCCCGTGGCATCGGGGCCGAGGGCGGGCGTCACGCCCGTCGGCAGGCGATCCCGTGCCTGGCTCAGGTACTCCAGGACACGCGAGCGCGCCCAATACAGGTCGGTGCTGTCATCGAACAACACATCGACGTAGGAGTCGCCGAAGAACGAAAAGGCGCGCACCGTCGTCGCGCCAGGCACCGAGAGCATGGTGGTGGCCAGCGGATAGGTGACCTGATCCTCGACCACCTGTGGCGATTGGCCCGGGTAGCTGGTGCGGATGATCACCTGGGTGTCGGACAGATCGGGCAGCGCGTCGACCGGCGTGCGCGTCACCGAGAACATGCCCATCAGGGCCAAGGCCAGTGCAGCCAACAGCACGAACACCCGATGGGCGATCGCCGCACGGATCAGGGCGGCGATCATGGTTTGTCTCCCATCGGCATGCCTGGCATTGGCGCACTTGTCGCAGGTGCCGGAGTCACCGAGGCGTCATTCAGGCGTTCCAGCGCACCGGACAAGCTCGCCTCCGAATCGATCAGGAACTGGCCGGAGACGACCACTTTCTCGCCACCGCTCAGGCCATCGAGAATTTCCGTATAGCCGCCGGCCGCGCGTCCCGTACGCACCGATACGGCACGGAAGTGGCCATCCCCCTCGGCAAGGATGACGCGTGTGTGGGTACCCGTGGCGATCAGCGCGTCGTCCGGTACCACCGGCACCGCCGCGTCGGGAGTCGGGTTAAGTTGCACGGTGGCGAACATGCCCGGGCTCAAGGCACCGTCGGCATTGGCGAGCACGATGCGGGCACGTTGGGTGCGCGTCATCGCATCCACATCCGGCAGCAAGGTTTCCACGGCGCCGTGGAACGATCGACCCGGCAGCGCATCGACCGTGACAACCACCGGCGTGCCGCTGCGCACCCTGCCAGCTGCCGCCTGCGGCAGGGCGGCCTCGATCCACACGGTGGACAGGCCATTCACGGTCATCAGGGTCTGGCCCGCGTTGACGCGCTGGCCTTCGCGTACATCCAGTGTCGTGACGACGCCCGCTTGTGGGGCGTGCAGCGTGATCGCCGCACCCGAACCACGGCGAGCTGCCCGGATGTCAGCAGGGGTCAGGCCCAGCACCTGCAGCCGTTGCCGTGCGGCGGCACGCAGGTCTTTCGCGTCGGCCGATTGCGCTTGTTGAAGCGCGCCATATTCGGCCAGCGCGCTGCTCCATTGCGGAGCCAGCAGTTCGGCCATCGGTTCACCGGCTTTGACCACGGTGTAAGGCGCGCGCACGTCAAGCTTGCTCACCACCGCATCGGTGCGCGCACTGATGGTGATGGCTTGCCGCAGATCCCAGGTGATGGTGCCCGGCACCCGGATGGCTGATGCCAGCACGCGACGCTCGACCGGGGCCGTGCGCACACCCAGATTCTGCACCGTCGCCGGGTCGATCCGGACGACATCCTTGGCCGCGCCTTCGTCGGCATACTTGGGCACCATCTGCATGCCCATCGGCGACAGGCCCGGCTTGTCGAAATGCTGCTGCGGCACCATCGTGTCGTACCAGTACAGGACTTTTTTGCCACTGCCATCGGCGGTAGGCATAGCCGATCTTGTCTGAGCGGACGACGTTTGCAGATGCCGACGACCGCTGAAATACCCAGCCAAAACCAAAAGGGCCGCCAGCAAAAGACCGGCCAGGATTATCAGTGCACGCTTCATGGCATCGTCTCCGAGGTCGGCAACAAATAAGCCAGCGAGGCCCATAACCGGGCGCGGGCGGCAAGCGCATCGGCGTAACTCAGACGCAGTTCAATCTCGTCGCGACGGGCGTCCAGCCACGGCTGCAGCATGCCGCCACCGCGGTATCCGGCCAGCGCCGTGGTGGCGCGATCCCGATCCAACGGCAGCAAGGTGTCCTGATAGCGCTGGATTTGCTGATTCCATCCCTGCCACGTCGCTACGGCGCGTGTGACTGCCTCGCGCTGGGCGCGCCGCGCGTCCTCGTGATCGGCCTGCACCGCGTCCCACTGTGCCTGCCGGGCGCTGATGCCACGATCCTGCCGATTGCGCGTGAACAGCGGCAGGCTGACGCCCACCTCCAGCATCACCATGTCCGACAGGCCCGGGGCGCGCCGACCATAGCTGGCAGTCACGCTCCAGTCCGGGTGCTTGGCCGCACGCGCCTGCTCGAGCGCCGCCTGCGCAACTTGCTCGCGTGCCTGCCACGCCTGCATCGGCGCCTGTTGGTCGATGCGCTGCTCCAAGTGATCTGCCGTGACCGGCAGTTGACCAAAATCCGGCGCTTCGGCCAGATCGAAAACGCTCGGCCCAAGCCAGCGCTGCAGGCCGGCTTGGGCGGCGACGAGATCCGCGTCAATCGCTTCCAGACGGTTATCGAGTGTGGCGGCTTCGGCACCGGCGGCCAGCGCGTCGGTCGCGTTGCCTTCACCGCCACGCAATCGCGCCTGCGTGACCTGGACAGCCAGCGCGCTCTCGCTGCGCAACGCGGCCAACAGCGTACGTTTCTGCTGGATCGCCCACACGTCGATCCACGCATCGGCGATGCGCTCTTGCACTGTCTGCACCGTGGCCGCCCGGTCGGCTTCCGCCGCATCGATCTGTGCGGCGGCCAAACCGCGCTCGGCGTCGCGCGCCGCTCGCGATGGAATCGTCTGCATCACGCCGACGGTGCGCGCCGTCATCCCGTCCGAACGCAGGCTGAAAGCGCCCGGATTGGTGACGGGGAAATTGGAAAGCCCGAACGTCAGGGTGGGATCCGGCAACTGCCCGGCACGCGCGGATTCCTCGCGGGCTGCCGCCGTATCGGCGGCACGCGCATCGAGTTGCGGTGCCCGTGCCACGCCTTGCTGGACAGCCGCTTCCAGCGTCAGCGGCGGTTCGGCGGCATGCGCCGCCGTGGCCAAGGCTCCCAACAGAAGCGCGGCCAGAACCGACACCATCAGGCGCCGGGCAAAGTGAAAGGACAACATGGGTGAACACTCCGTCGATCTGCGGTTTGCGGCGCGCCACGCAGACGCGACGCCACGTACGTCAATGCCTCGACGTGTCAGATCAGATCAGGAGTGAGCAGAACAACAATATGGGCGGAGGTGGTGGCGCGCGCAAATGCCCGACCCGTTGGAGCGCGCGATTCGATGGCAGCGCAACAACGGCGGGCGTCATCAGCATCGGTGGCATTGCCGGCAACACGCTCAACGGCACCGCCGCCGTATGCGCTTCAACCTGCGTCGCGTGATCGGGCGCGCAATGCTTCTGGCACAGTGGGCTGGCGGGGGCATCCTGATTCTGCGCACAGCCGCCGTCCATACCCGACATGGAAGTCATCAGCGCAGCCGCCGGTGTCGCTTCGGGGACCGTCGGACAAACGTAGGCAGCCAGTACCGTCTGCTGCCAAAGCATCAGCAGCGTCACCAGCCAGATAAGGCGGCGACGTGTGGTGCGATGCATGCGGAAAGGACGAGCCATAGCAGTAAGTTATCTCAAAATGTCAAGGATTGCATTGACTTGAATCAATCACGGGTTGTCAGCCGAGTCTCCTCCGCTGTTCTCGCCGGTCAACCCGGAAGCCCTCCTGGAGAGCATCGCAATGGGGAGCCAAACATAGACGACCACATCCGAGATCGCGGGCCAGCGCCTGCCGTTGCTGGGTGAACAGTCGCAGGCTGACGCTGACCTCCAACATGACCATGTTCGACAGCCCGAGCGCTTAAGGTGGCCGCCACACCCGATACCACGCTGCGCCGGGCGTGAGGAAGGAAACACATGAAGGCGTACTCCCACGTTTGCCGGTGAAGGCAACGAGTTGGGTTCGCTTTGCTCCACTCGCTGGCATTGATCATCTTAGCCATGCCGCTTTCGGCCCAGCCGCAATGCGTTGGCAACCACCGACACGGAGCTCAAGCTCATCGCCAAAGCGGCGATCATCGGGCTGAGCAACAGGCCAGTCAGTGGATACAAAACGCCGGCTGCGATCGGTACGCCCAGTGCGTTGTAGAGAAACGCAAAGCCCAGGTTCTGCTTCATGTTGGCGACGGTATCGTTGGAGATCGACCGTGCCCGCACGATGCCGCGCAAATCGCCTTTAACAAGTGTCACCTGCGCGCTCGACATCGCCACGTCGGTGCCGGTGCCCATCGCGATGCCAACATCAGCGCCAGCAAGCGCTGGTGCGTCGTTAATCCCGTCTCCAGCCATCGCGACGCGGTGTCCCTTGGCTTGCAGCTGTCGCACAAGGTCGATCTTGTCCTTCGGGCGGACCTCGCCATGGACTTCGTCGATGCCCAAGGTGCGTGCGACCGCATGGGCCGTGGTGACGCCGTCGCCGGTGGCCATCACGATGTTCAGGCCCGCATCGTGCAGCGATGCGATGGCGTCGGCGGTGCTGGCCTTGATCGGGTCGGCGACCGCGAGCAGGCCAGCCAGGGCGCCATCAACTGCCAGATACATCACGCTGGCGCCGGCTCGGCGCAGTTCCTCGGCCGGGGTGGACAGAACGGAGGCATCGACCCCGACCTCGTGCATCAGCGCGGTATTGCCAATCGCCAGGAGGGAACCTCCCACCTGGCCGCGTACCCCGATGCCGGTGGACGACTCGAAACTCTCTGGCGTTTCCAGCGTCAGCTCACGACGGCGGGCTTCCGCGACGATCGCGTCGGCCAGTGGGTGCTCGCTGCCCTGATCGAGGCTGGCCGCCAGGCGCAGCACTTCCTGCTCGGTGAATCCTTCGGCCGCGAGTGCGGTGTGGAACGCCGGACGTCCCTCGGTCAGGGTTCCGGTCTTGTCCACGATCAGGGTGTCGATCTTGCGGAGGTTCTCGATGGCCTCAGCATCGCGGAACAACACGCCTTCCCCGGCGGCGCGGCCTGTCGCCACCATGATCGACATCGGCGTGGCCAATCCCAGCGCGCAAGGGCAGGCAATGATCAAGACCGAGATCGCGTTGAGCACTGCGAACGTCCACGACGGGTCCGGGCCGAACAGTCCCCACACGAAGAAGGTCGCGACGGCGATCGCCAGGACCGCCAGCACAAACCAGTAGGCGACCTTGTCGGCCATGCGCTGCATCGGTGCGCGCGAGCGCTGCGCCTGCGCGACCAGTTGCACGATCTGCGACAGCACTGTCGCCGAACCAACTTTTTCCGCCCGGATCACCAGGCTGCCGGTGCCGTTGAGAGTGGCGCCGATCACGCTGGAGCCGACGATCTTCTCAACCGGGACGGGTTCACCGGTCAGCATTGACTCGTCGACATGAGAGCGCCCTTCGATCACTTCGCCGTCCACCGGCACCTTTTCACCAGGGCGTACCCGCAGGCGATCACCGACGTGGACGTGGCCTAGTTCGACATCCTCCTCGCCGCCATCGTCGCGCAGGCGGCGTGCGGTCTTTGGCGCGAGCCCCAGCAGGGCCTTCAAGGCGGTCGAGGTCTTCGAGCGGGCACGCAGTTCGAGTAGCTGGCCAAGCAGGGTCAGCGAGACGATCACTGCGGCGGCTTCGAAATAGACGCCCACGCGGCCATGTTCGTGAAACGACTCCGGGAACAGATCCGGTGCGATGGTGGCAACGATGCTGTAGCCGAACGCCGCGCCAACGCCGATGCCGATCAGGGTCCACATGTTGGGACTGAGGTTGCGGACCGACTGCACGCAGCGAACGAAGAACGGCCAGCCTGCCCACAACACGACCGGGATGGTCAGTACCAGTTCGATCCAGGTCCGGGTATCTACCGGCAACCGGGGAAAGTAGTGGCCAAACATCGCCAGTACGAGCACCACCACCGTCGCCGGCAAGGTCCACCAGAAGCGGCGGCTGAAATCACGCAGTTCGGGATTGTCCTCGTCGTCCAGCCCCGGCATTTCCGGCTCCAGCGCCATGCCGCAGATGGGGCAGATGCCGGGGCCGTCCTGGCGCACTTGCGGATGCATCGGACAGGTGTACATCGTTCCTGTCGGTGCGGGGACATCATCAGATTGCCGGGTCAAGTACCTGGCCGGATCCGCCACGAAGCGTTCCAGACAACCTGCCGAACAGAAATGATGGGTTACCCCCTCATGCTCGGCGTGATGCGCGGTCCGGACCGGATCGACCTGCATGCCACATACCGGATCGACAACGGTGCTTCCTTCGCCGGTGTGGGTGTGATCGCCGTGATTGTTGGAGCCCGTGTGGTGATGGTGGGTGTTCATGCATCCTCCCGAGACAGCAGCAATGGTTTGACGTTGAGCAACCTGTCAATACGCGTGGTGAGCGAAGGCGGACGTGGTGCCGTCGTGGGCGATGAGTTCGACGACATAGGGCTGAACGCGACCATCAGGCAGCTCCATTCCTGGTGAGCCGGCGGGCATGCCGGGCGCCGCCAGACCGCGGGCGTCCGGCCGCTCGGCGAGCAGGCGACGGATGTCCTCCACCGGCACGTGGCCTTCGATCACGTAGCCGTCGATCAGCGCGGTGTGACAGGACATGGCAGCCGCAGGCACGCTGAAGCGCGCCTTCACCGCCGCCATCGGTTGATCCTGATGCACGGTGACAGCGTAGCCCTGCGTGCGCATGTAATTGACCCATGCGCCACAACAACCGCAGGATGGATCGCTGTACACGTCGAACGCATTCACCGCCATCGCCGCCGGTGCAAACAGCGCGGCAAACAGGGCGATACTGCCAAGGCGGGAAAACCACCGCTTCATCGTCATTCTCCTGATACCGGGGTGGTTTGCCACTGGATAGACACGATCTTCCAGCCGTTGTCGTCCTGTTTGAGGTTGAGCAACTCGCGGCTGCGCAGCGTGGTCGATTTACCCTTGACCGTGGCCTGGATGTCGCTCTCGCTACCGACCATGGCGGTGTCGCCCATCGGCATTGAACCCAGCGAGACCGGGGTGATCTTGGCACTCTTCAAGAACGCGATGTCCTCGCCCAAGTGACCAGCCGCGTAGGCGTCACGCGTCTGGACATGGCCGCCTTCGCTGATGGTGACATTGGGAGCCAGCAAAGCGAGTACGGCCGCTCGATCGCCGTGCTGCAAGGCCGCTTGGAACGCCTGTGCCACGGACTCGGCCGCGGGTGCCGCCTTCGGCTTCATGCCCTCCAGCGAAAGCGGGGCTTCAGCCGCGGGCGCGGCCGCCGCCGCATGATCGTGGTCATCTTCCGCAGCCGCGCCATGGCTGTGACCGACCTCACCGGACATGTCCATGCCTTTCATGTCGGCAGCACCGTGGGCGTCCTCATCGACGGCCTCACCGTGGCCATGGCCACCGTCCTCACCCATATGCATGTCCTCGTCCGGCGGGGCCTTGGCAACCATGGCTTTGTATTGCGCAGGCGTCATGCCCGGCAGTTTTTCGATGAACGCGACCATGCTCCAGATAGTGGGGTCGTCGTGACCGGGCACCATGCCCCAAGCCGGCATCCCGCTCATCTTGATGCCGTGCTTGATGATCCAGAACGCATCCGTCGGATCGACCCGTACCTGCGACAGGTTTGGCGGTAGCGGGTACAGGCCTTGGCGAAGCTCCGAGTCTTTCATCCCAGGCTTGAGATGACACTGGGTGCACATCGCCGCGTACTGGCCGGCCCCTTTCAAGATCAACTGCTCGTCATTGAGGTCGGGTACCACGATGTCTTTCGAGCGGGCATGGATGGACTGCTCTCGCAGGGTCTGCATTACCGCGAACACCGGCTTGGTGTGGTGGTCGTCAGCACCGATGTTGTAGAGGCCGGAATACACAAACGCACCGGCGCCGAGGGCAAGAACGCCCAGGACAACGGCAACGGTAATGCTGTGATGCTTGATGTGCTGTTTCATGGTATTTCCCCTTAGAACCAGAGTCGGACGCCGGCCACGATCTGCCGGTCGAGAACGGGTTGATGATCTTGTCGTGCGTAGTCGGCCGTGGTGCCGATGCGGCGCACCCAGTTCACCCCGATGTAGGGCGCGAACTGCCGGCGGATCTCGTAGCGCAGACGCAAGCCGAACTGCACGTCGGAAACGCCGCTGCCAATCCGGCGCTGCGGATCGTTCTTGCCGTAGAGGTTGATCTCCGCTTCCGGCTGGAGGATCAGGCGTTGGGTGAAGAGCATCTCGTACTCCGCACGCACACGGGCGGCGGTGCGGCCGGAAGGCCCGACGTAACCCGTCGCCTCCAGTTCGAACCAGTACGGTGCCAGTCCCTGCACACCGAAGGCCGCCCATGTGCGGTTGGGACCTTCGCCGATTTCTTGGCGCACACCCAATTGGGTGCTCCAGAACGTGGCGATGTTGTGGTTCCAGAAGGCTTCCAGGTCACCGTCTTCGAGCTTGCCGCGGCTGCGCTCGCCTTCGGTGCGTATCCACAGCTTGTTCTCGTCATTGCCGTACCAAGCTTGCGCTTCCCAACTCTGGCCATTCGCATCGCGACCATGGAAGGCTTCGAGCTGATCGATCAACAGCATGCCGACCGGTACGCTGCCGTGCATGTGCAACCCTTGTATGGGGCTGCCCGCGACGCCGTCGGAATAATCGTCACTGCGTGCGTTCGGCGGCGGACTGCCGCCCTGCATGGGACCCATCGCCATGCCAGGCATCGCGCCCATGCCGGTCATCTCACCTTGTCCCTTTTGGGGCATCGCCCCGTGATCCACCCCGGCCATGCCGCTGTGATCCATTCCTTGCATCGCTCCCGGACTCATGCCGGGCATCGATGAATGATCCATCCCCGACATGTCGCCGGTGGGTGCCGCCGATGTGGCCGGGTTGGCGGGCATCGACATGTCCGACATCGCGCCGTGATCCATGCCCGGCATGGCGCTGTGATCCATGCCCTTCATGCCATCCATGTCGTGGAAAGCCGGTGTCGACGGGGCCGGGGTGGGTGTCTTCCGCGCCTTCTTGGCGGACGGCTTCGGCGCCGGTTTCGCGGTGCTGCTTGCGGGAGCCGGCATCGGCATGCCGGGCATGCTGCCGTGATCCATGCCTGGCATGGAGCTCATGTCCATCGACGATGTGCTGCTGGCCGCGGGCGCGCTCTGCGCCGTGGCCGCCAATGGCAGCGCCAGCAACAGTGCAGCTAGCAACGCCGAACGATGCGGAGCGGTTGAGGTGTTACGACGATGCATTTTCATGACACCACCACCTCGCGGAACATGCCCGCCTCCATGTGATACAGCAGATGGCAGTGGTAGGCCCAACGGCCCGGGTTGTCGGCCGACACCGCATAGGTGACGCGCTGCGCCGGTTGCACGTTGATGGTGTGTTTGCGCACCTGGAATTGCCCGTCCGGATTCTCCAGCTCGCTCCACATGCCGTGCAGGTGGATCGGGTGGTTCATCATGGTGTCGTTGACCAGCACGATGCGTAGCCGCTCCCCGCTGTTGAAGTGCACCGGCTTGGCGTCGGAGAACTTCACGCCGTCGAACGACCAGATGAAGCGCTCCATGTTGCCGGTCAGGTGCAGCTCGATCTCGCGGCTTGGCTCGCGCGCATCAATTGGTCCGCCGATGGTGTGCAGGTCGGCGTAGGTCAGTACGCGGCGGCCGTTGTCGCGCAGGCCGATGCCCGGGTCGTCGAGGTTGGTGCGTGGCATGTCCACGTGCATGTCGACGCCGGGGCCGTATTCGGTACGGGCGTGGCGCACGACGGGTGCGGGCGTGGCCGCCATGCCGGCCATGCTGCCGTGATCCTTGCCGGCATGATCCATACCGGGCGTCGGGGCATGACCGCTGCCGTGATCCATCCCCCCCATCGACATCGCGCCCATCATGTCCTGCATCCCAAGCCATACCCGGGGATCCATCGCCGGAACCTCGGCCTGCATGCCTTGCCGTGGCGCCAGGGTGCCGCGGGCGTAGCCCGTGCGGTCGATCGACTGGGCGAACAGCGTATAGGCGCGCTCGTCCTGCGGCTCGACGATGACGTCGTAGGTTTCGGCCACCGAAATGCGGAACTCGTCGACCGAGACCGGCTCGACGTCCTGACCGTCGGCGGAAATCACCGTCATCTTCAGGCCCGGAATGCGTACATCGAAAATGGTGGACGACGAGCCGTTGATGAAGCGCAGCCGGACCTTTTCGCCGGGTTTGAAGATGCCGGTCCAGTTGCCCGTCGGCGCGGTGCCGTTCATCAGGTAGGTGTAGGTGTAGCCGGAAACATCGCCCAGGTCGGTGGGGTTCATGCGCATCTCGTTCCACATCTTGCGCATGGCCAAAGCCTGGCTCAGGCCCTTTTCTCGCACGTCGCGGAAAAAATCCGGCACGGTGGGCTGGGCGAAGTTGTAATAGTCGCTCTGCTTCTTCACCTTGGCGTAGATGCGCTCGGGATCCTCGTCGGTCCAGTCGTTAAGCATCACCACGTAGTCGCGATCCGTGGGGTAGCGCTCAGGGCCGTCCGGCTCGATCACCAGTGGGCCGTACAACGCGTTCTGCTCCTGGAAACCCGAATGCGAGTGGTACCAGTAGGTTCCCGACTGGCGCACCTTGAACTGGTAGAGGAAGGTTTCGCCGGGCGCAATGCCGTCGAAACTGATGCCCGGCACGCCGTCCATCTGGAACGGCAGGATGATGCCGTGCCAGTGGATCGAGGTCGGCACGCGCAACCGGTTAGACACGCGCAGGTTCACCGTGGTGCCTTCCTTCCAGCGCAGGATCGGGCCGGGAATGCCGCCGTTGACGGTGGTGGCCAGGCGTGTGGCACCGGTGTAGTTGACCGGGGTTTCGGCGATATCCAGCGCGAAGTCGGTGCCGCTCAGCACCGTGGGGTGACCGGGGTTGGTCAACGCCCAGACGTTCGAGGGACGCAGCAGGCCCAAGCCGGCCACGGCGCCGCCGATGGCGACACCTTGGACGAAGCGTCGCCGCGACAAATCTGCAGGGGGCGGGGGAAACAGGTTCATGGACTCTCTCCAGGGCAGGCGGTATCGATCATGCCGATACCGATCACAGCCGATTGCTTGCGATCATCGACACACGACGATCGCCAGCAAAGCTCATCAGAAACGAGGGAGAGTCAGACCGCCGGTGGTCGCAACGGAGGGGCGGTATTCAACGCGGGCGCGCTGCGGGGCAGCGGCATGGCATAACGGGCTGTGATGGGGGTCGAAACGGGAACAGTCGTGGCCCCGGGGGTCAACGTGGTACTGCACATCGCGGCACAAGTGCAGGCATGCCCCGCCGCGCCACCACAGCAACCGGACTGATCGTCACAACTGGATTGGGATCCCTTGGCGGCGACGTGGTGATGACAGGGTTCACTGACCGCCGCAACCGTTGTGTGCATAGAATGAGAGTGAGGACCTCCCGTCATACCCATCGGTGCAGCGGCCAATGAGTTGACGACCAGCATCAGCCACGCCAACACGCCCATCGCCCGGAGGCGACGTGAACGAGCGAGCAGACGCAGCGAGACGGTCATGAAACGAGCTTACCCGTGTGACCTGACACCTTCAACTCTGGAGGTGGGTTCAGGTGATTCACGGTCTGCTGTAGCCCATGTGCAGCGTGATCTTGTCACCTGTCTTGAGGTTGGCCGTGACCGACGGCGGGAAATGCACCTTCAAGGCCATACCTTCAGCGGTCACATCGACCACGCTGGTCTTCGTGTCGGCCGACGCCACCGTCGCGGGCATGTCGTGTCCCCGGAGCTGTCACTGCGAAGAGATGGTTGCCGAAATGGGCAGCCCCAACCGTTGCTCGATCACCGAACCCCGAGGCGCCGCGTCAACTGGCGAGCATGACGCTGCACCGATAAATGCCGGTCACATGCCACCCATTGGCCGCTGGCTGATGTGCCCAGCGGCCAACGATGAGGTTATCCAACCGTAGGGCCTCGCATTCGACCAATCTCCCAACTCACGTTCGATCCGCGCACCGTTACTGCAATCTGCTGCCCCATCCGCTGTTCGATGACCGGTTTCCACGGAACCAGGCTGAATCCCATACCGTCGTCCAGCATGGCGTAGCGCCCGCTGGCCAGCAGCACGCTGCGCCGATAGATACCGGCCACACGCTGCCCGTCGGTCACCGGCCGATGCTCCAATCCAGTTTCGGCCGCGATGTCACGCGCGGCCTTCGCCAACTCACGGCTGCGCAGCGTCGCCAGTAGGTTGCGCGCCAGAATCGGTCGCTGCCCACGCCGTTCAGCTAGCCCCTGCTCTACCAGGAAGTCGGTACGTTGGCGCATTCCGTCCTTCACCTCTCCACCAAAGCCCATGTCGCCCAACCCCTTGCCGCCGCCAATCAACTGCTGATCCAGCCAGGTGGCACCGATCACACGGGTCTGTCGCTCAATGGGCAGGTGTGACTTCAGTTCGACCGCGACGCCACCGCCCAGGCGCTGGCTGTCGTATTGGCGCCCCCGTTCGAGTAGATCGTCCGGCACCTTCCATAGTCCCTCGGCCACACGCTCTACCACGCCGGCTCGGCGCAGGGCTTCGAGTCGACGCACGTGAGCGGCGACCACTTCGCGTGGATCGCGCCCAGGCGTGGCTTGGCCTTGGGCAACCGCCAAATGCTGGTCGGTACGGTAGAAACCATCGACGGCCAGCGCGACGATGGTCTTGTCCGAGGCGCGTGTGCCGACGTCCCCCTTGACCTCGACGATGCTACCGGTCGGGTACTGCTCCAGGTCCGTCCGGGGCGGCAGCGTCACGTAGTGCGCCTTGCCGTCTGTGCCATCCACCACCAGATAACCCTTGTCGTACAGCTCGTCAGCCAACCCCTTGGCAGTGACGCGACCAACGAAGGTACGGCCATCCCCACGCGGCTCGGATACGGCCAGATCGCGCTGCGTGCCACCCAATGCCCGCTGCATGGTGCGAATGATGTCGCCGCGCTCGCCCATCGCCCGTAGGGTCGGCTCGGCCTCGATGTGGATCACCCACGTGCCGGCTTGCGGTTGGCTCGCCAGACCTATGCGCTGCAAGTATTGCAAGCGGCCGATCAACATCTCGCGCCGGCTGTGCAATCGCGGCTCGTTGAGACGTTCGACGTGCATCAGGCCATCAACGGCTTCGCGCTGCAAGGTGCGATCCAGACTGGTCCAGCGTTCCTGTTCGACTTCCCGCGCGAGCGTGCGCTGGATCTCCTGTTCGGTACGTGGCCCCAGCCATTCGGTGGCGAGTTCGGCAGCACGCTCGCGCAGCCCGCGGGTCAGGTACGCCTGCGCGATGATGAGATCGCGGCCAGTGTCGTCCTTGCCGCGCAGGACGATGTGCGTGTGCGGGTTGTCGGTGTTCCAGTGATCGACGGCTACCCAGTCCAGCCGCGTACCCAAGTCGGCTTCCATGCGGGCCATCAGGTGGCGCGTATAGGTACGCAGGTCACCCAGCTCGGCGCCGTCTTCGGGTGACACGATAAAGCGGAACTGTTGGCGGTCGCCGTGTCCGCGTTCCTCGAATGCAGTCAGGTCGCCTTCGTCCGTCGCCGCGCTGTACGCCCTGCCCGACTCACCGTCGCGGCCTACACCCTCGCGCTCGATGTAGCGCAGGTGCGTGACGGTTGAGCGTGCGCCGGCCTGCTTCAGGTATACCAACCGCACCTTGACGGTGGCACGCCGCGAGTTTGCAGACAGCGACTGCCCAGTGAACCGAGCCGCCACATGGCCGCGCCCCAGCCGGGAGCCGGGCGTCTTGCCGCGCTTGCCACCGGTAGTGTTGGCCGCCTTGCTCGCCTGGCGCAAGACCTGGGCGACGAAGGTATCGCCGCGTTGCTTCGGCGCGCCCGGACGGAGGCGGAAACGGTTGTCGCCGTCCGAGCGGTCGCGCCGGCTCATCGGCAAGCTCCATCCAAGACCATCGCGCCGGCGGGTGGCAGGCACGCGATATCTCCTGCGCGCGCCTGACCTTGCGCCGACTCGCAGCACGGTGCCGCGTACCGGCGCGTGCCGCGCCACCCCCATGTGCAGACAGGCTTTGTGCGCACCGTGGTGCCGCACCCTTCAATCTTGCCCTGCATCTTTCCCCGGCCTGACGGCACGGGGACGCGATGCCCCGGCGGCGCTGCGCGATGCGCAGCCTGCACGCCGGCGAGCGCCTGCCATGCCATCGGCATGGCGCGCTCGGGGCAAGCCGCCTGCACAAGGGAAACCACTTCAGCATGGCGCAGCGGATGCCAGGCAAAGCGCAGCGCGGATGCGCTCGCGCTGCATGCACGGCGAGGCTGCGGCGACACGGCATAACACCGGCCCACATGCACGACGTCGAGCGGCGTCATGGCCGCGTCTCCAGCCAGAGCGGATGCGCCACACCGAGCACGGCATCGGCACGTACCGGGCCGAAATACCGGCTGTCGAACGACGCTGGATTGGTCGTACTGAGCAGGAACAGTTCGCCAGGGCGAAGACGCCGGCAGGCCGACCAGGTGTGCAGCGGCCGGCCCCTGCCATCGATGCGCAACGCGGCAGCCACCGACACGCCGTCGATGCGCACGCTACCCTCGGCGATGCACACCTGCTGCCGCGCGACGGCGGCGACCGGCTTGAGCAGCGGGATGCGCGATGGCAGGTAGCCGCGCCGCGCGGCCAGTGCAGCGACGGCGGCCGGCAACGGCACCAGCACGATGCTGCCGACGTGCATCGCAGGTGACAGCGAGCCGGCATGGCGTGCGAGCGGATCGACGCGATACCAGCCGACCGCCACGCTGTCGGACGGGTTGTAAACCAGACGCGGCAACGGCGACACGAAGTACGCCCAGGCCAGCGCAGCGAGGCTGGCGGCGGCCAGTGTCGCCACGATGAGGCGAGTGCGCCGGCGCGAGCGAGGACGTGGCGCAGTGTCGATGGTGGGAATGACCGTCATGACAACGCCCTCCCCGCCAGCCAGGCGGCGTGCCGTTCGGCGGTGTAAACCGGCAACGGCCCATGCGCAAGGAGCCGGTTGCCCAGCATGCGCCAGTAAGCGGGCGATACGTCGACCGGCGCGATGCCCAATGCCTCGATGGCGTCGATGAGCGGCAGCACGAGGCGAACCATGCGTTCGCCTTCGGCGTGCAGCAGCAGGCATGCGCCCGGCCACACACCGGGGATGCGCTGCGCGGCATCCATCGACGTACATGCCTGCATCACCATGAGCTGCCAGCGCACCGTGCCGTAGTCGTTGGCCTCCCAGCGGATGCGACAGAAAATCGATGCTGGCCAGAACGCCGCCACGCGCCGCCAACGATCACGTTGCACGTGATACGCCGGTTCACCGAAGCGCAGATAGAGGTTGAAACGATGCGCGACGTAAGCGAGCGAGACCCGAGTCAACAGCTCGTGATCGATGAGCGCTGCGAAGGGCGGCGGCGCGATCGCTGCCACTTGAGAAGACGCATTCATGGGGTGTGCTCCGGGAACTCGCGCTCCAGCAACGCGCGCAGCAGCTCGGCCACCGTCACGCCCTGCGTGAACGCCGAGACCTTGATGCGCGCACGCAGCGCAGGCGTGATATCGAGCGTCAGACGTGCGGTGTAGAGGTCGCCTTTCTGAAGGTCGACGCCGTCGCCCTGACGAATCCACGCCTCGGCGTGCGGATTCGTCGGCGGGCGTGCGCCGATGGCGATACGCTTGCCGCGTGCATGGCTCATGACGACCACCGCAACAGCTCATCGGTCAGCGCCGTGATTTCGCGTGCAGCGGTGCTGTCGGGCGCCAGCTCACGCGCAAGCTGACCGGCCGCCACGCTGTCGGCGAAGACGATGCGCTGACGGATTTCCGATTGCAGCGATGGCAGCGGTTGTTCTGCAAGCGCACTGCGTGCCTCGCGGCCGATGACAGTGGTGCTGACGCGCCGGTTGATAACGAAGGCCGCACGCAGCACCGGCCGGAACACCTGTGCCTCGCGGATCAGCGCCACCATCTCGGCACTCGCCCACAGGTCGTAGGGACTGGGTTGCACCGGCACCAGCACACAATCGGCTGCCAGCAGCGCCGAGCGCGCCAGCGCGGCGATGCGCGGCGGCCCGTCGATGACGATGTAATCGCTACGGCGTGCCAACTCCGGTGCTTCCTGGTGCAGCGTCTCGCGTGCGAGGCCCACGGCGCTGAACAGCCGTGGGAGCCCCTGCTGGCTTCGACGCTGTGTCCAGTCCAGTGCCGAGCCCTGCGGATCGGTATCGAGCAGGATGACCTGCTTGCCGCGCAACGCCAGTTCGCCGGCGATGTGTGTGGCAAGCGTGGTCTTGCCGACGCCGCCTTTCTGGTTGAGCAGAGCGACGATCATGGGACGGTTCTCCACGACGGAAAACGGCCCGTTGATCGACTTGGAAAACGCGATGGTTGGAGTGGTTGGTGTCGCTGTTGCTTTTGGGTTTCGGCAGTTGTCCACTGCAACGGCGTGGCGCTACTACCTGTTAGTGTTTTTAGGTTAGGTAAGTTAGAGGCCGCGGAAACCCGCGTGGTGATTGGGTTTTCGGCCGATTCTGTTGCCTGATAGCACGAGGATGTGTTGCCCGATAGCACGAGTCTTCGGTTGCCTGATAGCACGAGGCCATTCACCGCTTGTTCCCGAGTTATCCCCGTGCCGCGTACGGCACGGGCCGGAAGGTCAGCAGCTCCGCTTTGCGGTCGGGCGTCCACTCGATGCCGAGCACGTAGCCGGGCAAGGACTGTTTCGCCACCAGCGCACGCAGGTCGGTGGCGAAGTCGTAGAACCGGGCCATGCTGCCGGACTTGCGATACAGGTACGCGAAGTCGAACTGCCAGCCGCCGGCCTGGCGCCCACCGTGTTTGCGTACGAGGCGATACAGCCAGCGTTCGATGCCACCGGTGAGCCGGAAGTACGCCGGGTCGATGGTCAATACCAGGGCGGCGTCGAGCACGCCGGCATAGAACCAATCCGGCAGGATCATCTCGATGCCCAGTGGCGTGCCGCGCGCATCGGCCCGCTCCTTCCACTCGTTGATCCACGAGAAGCGGTGCAAGCGCCGTCTGGTGGTCTCGCGGATCGACGTGGCCACGGTCGTCGATTGCAGGCGATCCAGCGCGGCCTTGAGGCGTTGGTAATCGCGCAGCGACGTACCGCGCCCGACGAAGCGCAGGATCTCGTAAGGCGTGGCCTGCATCAGCCGCGAGGTCGGGATACCCGCGTCGCGGGCTTCGACTATCTGGCTCGCGGCCCAGATCAGGATGTCCGCATCCCAGATGGTGGCGATGCCGTGCTCCGCCGTCCCTTCCACGCGGATAGTCACGCCGCCGCCACGGAAGTCGATCGGCGCGGTGCGCCGCGACTTCGCCAGCGAGAAGAACGGAAACGCCATCAGGTCCTGGCTGTCGCGCGGGGCCATGTCGCCCGGCAACGCGCGGAACAGCGTGAGCTGTTCGCGTGCCGGTCGGGACATGACGATGGCCGCCCACACACCGCCCGTCAGCGCGCACGGCTGTCGGCCGAGTGCCGCTCGGCGTACTCGGGGTCGGACGTGGCCTCGAAGCTGCGCGCATCGGCCCAGGCATCGAGGTCGACGACGGCGTACATGACGCGCCGGCCAAACTTGCGAAAGCGCGGCCCGTCGCCAATCACGCGCTGTTTCTCCAACGTGCGCGGCGACAGCCGCAGGTATCCGGCGGCTTCATCATTGGTCAGGTAGCGCGCCGGTTGGCCGGCTGCGGCGGGTTGTGGTGCAGTGGTGTGGGCGGCATAGGGCCGCACAGGAACGGGTCGCATGGGGTGAGCCTCCATCGGTTGAGAGCGCCGGCGGCGCTATCGCCGCCGGATGGAGGCAGTCTCAGGAAAGATGGGGCGCTTGCTCAGGGACGTTTTGTGGGGACATGCAAACGTCCCTGTGCAGCGGATGTATCGTGGAGTAGGCGGCGGTAGCCGCCACGCATCAGCACGGTGCCGCGCTGCGCCAGCCGGCGCACGCGGGCGCGCAACGCGCTGTCGGCATGCCAGTCGGCCGCGACGGTCGCCGGCCCATACAACGCCTCGGCCACTTCGCGTAACCTGGCACCCGCCAGCGTGCCGTCCAGCGCCTGCAAGGTGTGCGCCTCCAGCAATGCGGTGCGGCTTGGCCGCGCCACGCACAAGGCCCACGGCGCGCGCTCATCCGCAGGCAATGACATCCCGGGATCATCAGGGTGGACGGCACGCACATAAGGCATGCCGTGCGCCAGCGCCGGGGCGAGTGCGAAGCGCCGCCAGCGGCCCGGCACCCAGATGGTCAGCGCCAGGTGCTTGCCGTCATGGAACAGGTGTTTGTGGCCAGCGATGCGCCAGAGATCGAACGACGCCGTGTCGGGCGCCGGCGCCAAGTCGGGGTGGAGCTGCACGACACCGGCCGGCTCGGGACACCAGACCGGATGCACGTCGCGCGCATCCAAGCCTGGGATTTCAAGCCCGCGCAAACCCCAGCGTTGCGCTACGGCACCAGTCGGTCGGCGATGGTGGCGCCGCCAGTCGCGGTAGTAGTCGGGATGGCGGCGAAGGTATTCCCAGGCGAGCGCGGGGCCGTCCAGATGCAACACGTAGAGGTAAGCGGCGCTGGGACGCCAGGGATCGTGGCGGGAATCGGTCATGGCGCGGACTCCTGTGGCAACGCAGGGCGTCGCAATGGGCGTCCACGAACCGGCGCGCGATCGTCAAAACGTCATAGCGATCGGTGAGGCGTTGGGAAGATCAAGACCGTTTGACTCCGACGTATTGCGTGGCTCGTGCGGGTGCGACGGCGGTGCGCGTCATTTTTCGCGTACCGCATCGGACACAGTGCATAACATCGGCAATGCGATAACGACTGATTGCGTCCGAGTGGTACGGGACGGCGTACAGAGTGCCGATTGATGCGGACTCGATCTGTAGCCAGACCGAAATAGACACAATACGCCCGGTTTGGCGGGGATTGGATCGCGCACCGAGGGCGGTCAGTCGAGGATCGACCCGTTGAGTTGGGCCAGCCGTGTGTATCCCGACAGCGTACGCGTGGGCTGGAAATGCTGATCGCGCAGAACCGGCCGATTCAACGGGCCGACGATGGCCGCGAGCTCCGACAGCCGGATCGTGCCTAGCTCGGGCATGCCGATACCCAAGTCGCACAGACCCCAGGCCGTATCGCCATCGGCGGGATCGAGCGCAGCCAGCAGCCAGGTCGCGTGTGCGTCCGGAGTAAACAGCTTGACCACCGGCAGCGGATCGAAGTCCTGCGCGGTGGCGCGGGCCTGGCCGTTGGCCAACAGCTGGGTACGTTCGTCGTCGGTGATGAAGGGATTCATCGTCGCTATTCCAGCAAGGATCGCCCCACCGGAGTACCGCTTTCCTTTGTGCCGACGCCGGTGCAAAACCGCACCCAACTACCAAGGCGTACATGCGCTTTTGGAAGGATGCGGGTATCCGCCGATCCGGTTCCGCGCATTCGTGCAGAAGCACGAATGCGCATGTCTGCACATCCGTCGAAGCACACAAGTACCGATGCGGATTTGTGGAAGTCAGCAAAGCCACCGATGCGCATTCGCGAAAATCCTCGAACCCACAAAAGCGTCGATCCGGCTGGGCACGCCGAGACCAAAGCGGCTGACATGGTAAGCCCAAAATTCGTTATTGAGTTATCTTTAACGTGGTTTTAATTGGCGTGCCAATCGACGCTTCTGCCCATGCAGAAGCGTTCCATCCAGCGCGGCCGCCCGGCCGGTGCCACGACATTCGAGGCGGAGCCGGCCAAGGCGTTCGGGGCGGTCGTGCGCGCACGGCGCACGGAGCGCGGCATCGCTCAGGAAGATCTCGCCAATCAGGCAGGCATCGAACGCTCGCATCTGGGCAAGATCGAGCGTGGTGAGCACATGCCGACACTGGTGCTCATCCTCAAGATTGCCCGTGCACTCGGATGCAGCTCGGCTGACTTGATGACGGAGACGGAAGGCCGCCTGGCGGCTTCCGGCTCCTAGAACGAAGGCGCCCCGCCGCAAGGGGCGGGGCGCGGTGGGCGGCCGTCAGGCTGCCGGCTTGCTGCGCGACCAGATCAAGTTGTGCGTGCCGCCTTCTTCCTCGATCAAGCGAGCGTAGATCGTCGCCGGGAACGAAGGGTCGTCGAGGGTCACGGACAGGTACGGTCGCTCGGCCTGGCTGACTTTCTTCCACGCCGCGCCGATGTCGTAGCCGCCGGCCGCCTGGATGCGGAAGTCGGGGGCGTTTTCGCTGCCCTTGTCATTGGGGACGAACTTGACCTTGACGTTGAGCGTCAGGGTGCGAACCGTGCCGGCGAAGCCGTCGTTCTGAGCGGTGAAGGTGCCGATGTTGGCCATGATGTTTTCTCCTTTCGGGTTAACCAAGGTCGCGCCCATCGCGTCCTTGTTGTGCTCCGATCGGCGGGGGTCGGGCTGGCTGCACCGCTTGCGGCCGGAACGCAGTGGAGGACCGGGAGGCGCAAAGAATTTGCTGCGCGAGGAATCCGCATAGCGGAGGGGAAATTGTTTGCGCCAGACGGTTGCGGCCATGAAGCCCGAGGCGCAGCCGTGCCCCGCCAGGATGCACAACAGCCAAAGGACGCATGGGCCCATCTCTCCCGAAAGGAGCCGTGGCCAACTCGCCATCGCAGCGGGACGGCTTCACCGGTTTGTTCCCTGACGCGGACAAGGTCAATACCCCAACGACGAGCGAGAACGCCCCTGCCGCAGCCTGCGGCGATGTGCTTGAGGCGTGGTGTGGAAGCTCCATAGCAGGGCCGGACGGCGTGTCGGTGATCCGTTCTTCGTGACGTGTGGACAACGAATCGTCAGCGTCGAAGACGGCACGCCTTTGCACAACCTGCCGCAGCAAGTCGGGGCGTAGCCCCACGCGCCCCGCCCATTGCGGCGGGGTGCCATCAAAACCTTCCCGCCTAAGCGGACAACCAATTGCCGTACCACGCACAAGGCACGTGTACCCTACCCCGTCGCCGCCTGGTCGATGGCGGCGACGGGGCGATTTTTTCTCTGGACGTTGAAACCGGGCGCGGCAGACCTGCCGCGCCCGGTTTTGAGAAGAAGCCCCGACGCACTGCGCCGGAGCCCTGCGGCTATCTCACGCGGCCAGCGCGTGGGCCGCCCCCTCGTCGGCCGCATCTTCCGGCGCATCCGCTTCGCTCACCGTTTCCTGCGCGCCTTCCTGTGGCTCCGTGTCGTGTCCGGCCTGGAACACAACCGGCATCCAGCCGGTGCCCTCGGCCAGCCGTTCGGCCTCGTTGGCAATGTCGGCCTTCTTGAGCTTGGACAGCCGCATGACATGCTCAGGTGCAAACTGCCCCACGGCTTCCAGAATCACGGCCTTGGAGACGTGGCGGAAATAGCCTTCCGCGGTCGGCTTCCACCATGCGGCCATGTTCAGCCCGACGGCCTGCGCCAGTTCCGCGCCGGGCTGGGGCTGCGCAGCATGGGGTGTCACCACGTCCACCGTAGCCGCCACGCACACGGCCAGTAGCCGCACCAGCTCGTCCTGCGGCTTCGCCAGCAGTACGGCGAACAGGTCGGCGGTGTCCTCCGGTAGCTTCTCGCCGTATGCCTGCTGCAACTCGCGCAGTGCCACGGCGGCAGACGATTCCGGCCAGTCCAGAGCGGAGTTTTCGAGCCTATCCTGCACGCTCAGGCGTACGCCGAGCGGCAGGCCGTCGCCGTAGTGGCCGTCCTGCAGGACGGCCTGCACCATCCCATGCACTAGCGCGGCCAGCGCTACCTGTGGGTGCCGGGCGACTTCGACTTGCAGCGCAGCCGTGCGGTGCGCACTCAGACGCTGCGCCAGCCGGTCGGACAGGCTGGTGGCCTGCGGCGGCTCCGGGTTTTCGGCTTCGTCGTCGGTAGCGTCCTCGGCGCCGGCCAGACTGTGGCGTAACCGTTCCAGCGTGTGCAGCGCCTTGGCCTCGGCCTCGCGCAGAAGGCCACGATGCACCACCACGTCGCCCTCGTGGTCGATGGTGATGATGGCACCGGCCACGCCACGCGCCTCCGGCGCGTAGTCCTGCAGGGCATCCTGTGCGGTCTGCCATTCGCCGGTGACCTGTTCGCGCCGCTGGTGCAGTGCGTCGGCCTTGTCTTCGTCCTCCGCCTCGTAAGCATCTTCCAGCGCCGTGTCGATCTTGTCGATGCGCGTTTGCAGCGAGGTGAGGTGGCGCGCTTCGCGGGCGGTCGGCTCGCGCCGCCGGCGTGGTGCGGCATGGAATGCCTGCCTTTCGGCGTGGTTCAAGTGCGGCACGGCTTCGACCCACGCCCAACCCTCGGCGCGGACTTCCTCTGCCAGCGCGACCAGCTTGTCACGCACTAGCCGTTCCAGCAGCGCGGCGTCGTCCAGATAGACGCCGCTGTCGTTCTCCGCGAACAAGTCTCGGCGAACACCGCCACCCGCCGCCGTGTAGGCTTCCAAGCCGACAAAGTGCACCAGCGGATGCTGCGCGTCGATCTCGCGCGCGGTCAGGCGCTCGCGCAGCGCAGCCGGGCTGCGCTGCCATTCCGGTGCCTCATAGAACGCCGCTTCCTGCGCGGCATGGTCGTCGGTGATCGCCAGCGCCATCAACTGATCCAGCGTCACCGCATCGTTCCGGTAGTCCGCCATCAGGCGCGGCGACACGTTGGCGAGTTTGAGGCGACGCTGCACCACCAGCGGGGTCACGCCGAAGTCGGCGGCAACGTCCTCGATGGGTCGGCCCTCGGCCACCAGTGCGGCGAATGCCTCGAACTGATCCGCCGGGTGCATGGCTTCGCGCTGCACGTTCTCGGTCAAGCTCACGGTACGGGCCGACGCATCGGCCACCAGCAGGCACGGCACCTCGTAATCGGCAGCGATGCGCCGTTTCTTCGCCAGCAGTTTCAGCGCGGCCAGTCGACGGCCACCGGCCACCACGTCGTAATGCTCGTCATCGGCGGCAAGAATCACGGTGAGGTTTTGTAGCAGGCCCACGCGCAAAATGCTGGCGGCGAGTGCGGCGACGGAGGCACCCGCCGTCTTGCGAACGTTGCGCTTGGACGAGCGAAGCTGTGACAGCGGGACGAGAATCAGGTTTTGCGCCGGGGCAGCCGCTTCCAGGACGCGGGTTTCGGTTTGGGTCTTGGCGTTCATGATACGGACTCCTATCGAGTGAGAAGCAACAGCGAAGGCGGAGGGCCACGCGGCCCTCCGCGTGGGGATTCAGGCTTTCAATTGGCGCATGCCTTCGGCGAGCAGCCACAGCGCGCGGTTGAGGCGCACGCTCTGGTCGATGCCCTGCACGGGTCGTGTGCGCTGGCGGTGGCCGTTGGCACTGCGGCCGAGCAAGCCGCCCTGCGTCAGGTTTTCCTGCGTGCGGTTGAACACGCTCCACAGATCGGGCCGGTTGTCGTCGAAGCGGCGCGGGGCCAGCACTTGGCTTTCGGTGATCGGCGCGGGTTTGGCGGGGTCGTCGTACTTGAGGGCCAGCGCAGCGCGAGCGAACACTTCGGCCTCGCCGCTGTCCAGCCTGATGGCCTGCATGGCATTGCGGGATTGCTGCGCGCGGTCGAAGCCGTGCAGCACTTCGTAAGCCCCCTCGATGACCTGTCCGGCCACGTCGCCCTGATGACGCACGCGCACGTCCGCCACGGTGTCGCCGCACACGAGGCCGTTCTTGCAGACGAAACGGAACATGCCTGCCAGTAGCTGATAGCTGCTGGTGCCGTCGTGCGAATTCAGCAGGATGATTTCGTTGGCTTCGCGGCCGTTAATCTGGCTGGCGTGGCGCAGCCGCAGCATGTGCTTGGTGAAATCGCGGCGGTCGTCGGCCCGCACGCGGGTCTGCGTGACCATGAAGGGCTGGAACCCTTCCTTGCGCAGCTCGGCCAGCACGGCGGCGGTGGGGATGTAGGCGTACCGCTGCGAGCGGCTTTGGTGCGGGGCGTCCGCGTAGATGGACGGGGCCACGGCGCGGATTTGGTCATCCGACAAGGGGTATTCCGAGCGCAGCACCGGGGAATGGGATGCGAAACGGGATGCAAGTTGCATGGTTTTTCTCCTGACAAGGGTTGGCTGTTGAACCCCACCGGATTCCTAGATTCGGAGCCCGCTTTGGACTTCCGGTGGGGTCGGCGTGGAGACCTGGGCCGGCCTCGTTGCCACCGTCTTTCCTGAGTTCATCGCCCGCGACGGTCAGGAGCGCACGATCGGGTGCCGTCAAGGAGGAAAGCGCCGGGTGGGTGCGGCCCGCAGGCGCAGCCGAGGACACGGCCCGGCGCGCCTTGACGGCGCACGGCCGCGGGCTACAGTCGCGAACAAGGGGATGAAGTCAGGAAAGGCGGATCACACGGCAACGACCGCAGTGGGCGCCGACCCCACGCAAGCGAAGCGCGCAGGCCCGGATCAAAGAGCCGGGCCGGAGGCGTCAGCGATGGGCGCCGTAAGGACGACACGCCATCGGCGGCTCGATGCGCAGCACGACAGCGCGGCCCGGCTTCGCTCGGGCGACGCACCACGCGCTGTGAACAGAAAGGTGAATCGTCGATCGACAGCGGACACCGCAAAAAAGGGGGCCGAAGCCCCCTCGGATTACAGCAGCCCGCGTTCGGCCAACGACACCGTGTCGTTGCCACCGACGACGATGTGATCCAGCGTACGCACCTCGATCAACGCCAGCGCCTCCCTGAGCCGGAGCGTAATCGCCTTGTCCGCCTGGCTCGGCTCGGGGTGCCCGCTGGGATGCGGGTGCGCGAAGATCACTGCCGCCGCATTGAGCCGCAGCGCTTCCTTGACCACCTCGCGTGGGTGCACCGGGGCACCATCGAGCGTGCCGCGGAACATCTCCACGTACTCGATCAACCGATGGCGATTGTCGAGGAACAACACTGCGAACACTTCGTGATCCAGGCCCGCGAGCTTGGCGCGCAGATACGCCTTCACGTCAGCCGGCGAACCAAAGTTCGCACCGCGCTGCATCTTCTGATCGACGACCTGGCGCGCCGCCGCCAGGATCTGCTCGGCCGTCGCCGGCTGATAGCGACCGCGTGCGTCACGTACCAGCAGTGAGACATCCGAGGGGAAGGAAATGTGCGACATGATCGTGCTCCGGTTGCTCGGGCGGCATTGCCCGGAACCGGTGCCTCACGGCGCAGCGCAAGCAGTCAGGGGTCGAAGACGGCTACGGCCGCAAGCGTGCAAGCACGCGCAGCCCTTGACGGCGAGAACGCCGTGATACCGTGAAGGGACACAGCAAGACCGCCACCACTACGCCACAACGCCGGCAAGCGGAGCGCGCAGGCCCACCAAGGGCCGGAGGCGTCAGGGATCAAAGCCGGATGGCCGCGACTCGGCACGAGGCGCGGGGCGCAGCCCGCGAGCCCGACGGCGGCACGCCGGAACGCTATCGCATTGATGATCTTTGCAGTTGGACAAAGCGGTTATGGATACAACGGCCCTCCCCGACTTCGCATCATTCAACATCGATCGCAGCGACGTGCCTTTCGCCATGCCGTGGCCTCAACCGGGGAATCCGGCCGCCCTGCTCGCCTTCCACCACTTCCAGGAATGGCGGACGTTCATCGCAGACCGTGGACTGCACCCTGCCATACCGCGCATCGTCGGCGACAAGTTCCGCCGTGCCCAGCGACTCTACGCGTTGGCGTGGCTGGATGCGGACTTGGTGAAAGCTGGCGAACTGGTCGCGCTAACCGCGCTCGAACTGGCGTTAACAGACCGATATGGCGAGTTCTTCCACCAACGACCGGCGCAGGCAGGTAACAAGCGCAGGCCGCCCCCCATGTTGCACGACCTGCTTGAATACCTGGTGGACAACGATGGCCTCACGGATACCCAGCTTCCCTTCACGCAACGCTACGGCGGGTCCATCATCCCTGCGCTGCGCAGTGATCGGGCGACACGTGGCGAATCGGACAGCAGGAATGCCTCGCAATCAACTCTCGCCGATGTTCGTAACTCGCTTGCGCACGGTGATCCATTCGATGGCCTGCCGTGGAGCGGCTTGCTCGAACTGGTACGCGACCTGATCGAGTACGCCTACCGATCTTATCTGCAAGAAGGTCGAACAGGATGCGGCGGATGAACGCCGACCGTAGCTCAGCCAAACCCCTGTCTGGGTGTTGTCGGGTTCCTGCCGTATCGCTCCTGCCTCTCGCTTTCCATACTTCGGTCACAGGCGAAAATAATGGGGCGAACGTTGCCGAAAATGCATATCAAAGCCAACCTGGCTAGTTTGCTACCATGGCTGGCGACTGGCAGGCGTTGGGTACCTGGTTTGCGGCCGTAGTCACAGGGGAGTCGAAGCAAAGTACGCCATGGCGCAAGGCTGCGCCCTCCCCTGCTATGCCGCCGAACCCGCCCACAAGAAGCGGACATAAGGACTTGGGCATGGCCGAGGCATCCACCGATAAGTTTTCAGCCGGCGAGCAGGGTCTGGGATACATCTACCAGGCGCGACTCGCGCTGTTGCATCTGCTGCAGTTGCCTGAGGACACTGCCGTCTTCCTGGAAAAGGACGACGACCTCGATTTCATCGACGGCGACGGCGGCAAATCCCTGGCCTCGCTCAAGCACAAGGCGGTCGGCGACAGGTTGACCGACCTGTCGACCGATTTCTGGAAGTCCGTCAACATTTGGCTGGCGCGATACAAACGCGATGGCCGTGCCGCATCGAACCTGCGGTTTTTCCTGTTCACCACCGGCACGGTATCGGCCGACTCGTTTCTTGCTCGCCTTCTTTCCGACCAGCCTGTCGCCTCCGGCGAGGCGGCCATGCTGACCGAGTTGGCCGATGCCGCACTCACCAAGTCGACATCGAAACTCATCGCTCCGATCGCCACGGCGTTCAACGAACTGAGTGACACCGAGAAGCAGGATTTTCTCGAACGCATCCTGATCCTCGACGGCAGCCCACGTATCGGTGACATCCCGGCAACCATCAGGGACAAACACATGCGGAGCATCCGCCGCGAGCACCGCGAGTTTGTCTTCGAACGGCTGGAAGGCTGGTGGACTGACGCCGTGATCAAGCAGTTGACGGGCGCCAGGACGGAAGGAATCTTCGGTTACGAAGTCTCGGACAAGCTGTCCAACTTCGCTGAGGAATACAAGGTGGACAACCTCCCCATTACCTTCCGCGGAAAGGTGCCCGCCGGCGAGATCGACACTGAAGCCGATACGCGCCTGTTCGTGGCGCAATTGCGGGAGATCGGCATTTCCTCCAGCCGGATCAGGAGCGCGATCCTGGACTACTACCGGGCGTTCGAGCAGCGGTCGGCCTGGGCACGCGAGAACCTGCTGGTGTCGGGCGAAGTTGAAGAATATGAAGATCGCCTGGCCGACGAGTGGAACCGCTACAAGGATGTCGCCTTCGAGAAAGTGAGGGAAGACAGCGCCGAGGACGCGCTTCGCGAAGCTGGTGCGACCCTCTACAACTGGGCAGAGTTCGAGACCGGGAAGATCGAATCCCTGCGCATCCGCGCACGGGTCACGGAACCCTACGTCCTTCGCGGCAGCTTTCACATCCTGGCGGATGCCGCGCCCGAACCTAGGGTCTACTGGCACCCGAGATTCCTCGACCGTCTCGGCAAAGTGCTGGGGGTGGCCCCATGAAACGATGGGATCGGCGCCCCTTCGAGATTCGGAACTTGTTCAACCCTGCCTTCTGCGGCTTGATCCTGTTCCGTGCCCTGCATGGCTACGAGGAAGAAGACGCCCGCGGCATGCCCTTCTCGCTGTCGCTGCTGGTGCTGCCCCTGTGCCTGCACAAGGATTCACGTGAGGTGATCGCCAGCAGTCCACGCAGTTATCTGCTCAAGACCACGGAGAAGAACCAGCAAGTCATGGTGGGCTTCGCCGACAGGGTCACGCAGATGCTGCCCTATGCCTTCGAGGGGTTCGGTCTGCTGATGGAAAGAGGCTGCATCGCCGTCGCGGACGATGGTCGCATCCAGACCGTGCCCAAGAAGGTGCGCAAGGCAGTCGACGGAACCGACGAGACTGTCGCCTGCCAGAAAGTGGCACGCATCGTCGGAAAAGAATTCGCACGCATCGCCGACCAGGCGACCGTTTATACGACTTTCGGAATTCGTCCATGAAGATCAGCTCCATCCACATCTACAGCCATGACGGCCAGCGCCGGGACCTTCGGTTCAAGGTGGACGGGCTCAACGTCATCACCGGTCGCTCCTCCACCGGCAAGTCCGCGCTCTCCGACATCATCGAATACTGCATGGGGCGCTCCACGTTCAACGTCCCCGAAGGCGTCATCCGCGACAAGGTGGCCTGGTTCGCTGTGATCTACCAGTTCGAGAAGGAGCAGGTGCTGGTCGCCAAGCCGACGCCACCTGGCGGCGGTGCCAGTTGCAGCATGGCAATGCTGCGAAGGGGTGCTCAATTGCAGATTCCCGAGCTCAAGGACTTGGCGGTCAACACCGACGACGACAGCATCAGCGAACTGCTGTCGCGCTTGCTTGGTATTCCCGAGAACCGTACCGAGGTCGCGCTCGAACACAGTCGCGACAGCTATGATGCGAACGTCAAGCACACGTTCTATTACCTGTTCCAGAAGCAGGGGCTGGTCGCCAACAAAGACCAGCTTTTCTACCGCCAGAACGAGCCGTTCCAGCCACAAGCGATCCGCGACACGCTGCCGATTCTGCTCGGCGTGTCCTCCCACGACCGCTATGAATTGGAATCCAGGCTACGCACGGCGCAACGGGACCTGAGGATCAGCAACAAGAAGCTGGAACAGGCACGCGATACCGTCGATACGTCGCACGAGCAGGCTATCGGCCTCTACTCGGAAGCCCGGACGGTCGGTGTCATCGGCCACACCGACGGGAACCCGGGTGCCGACGGCGTCATTGACGCGTTGAGGTCAACGCTATCGTGGAAACCCGAAACGGTAGCCGACGACGACGGTAGTCGGATTTCGCTTCTGGAAGAAGAACTGAGCCAGCTGCGACAAGATCGCCGCGACACCCAGACCAGGATCGACGCAGCACGACAGTTCGCCAAACGGGCGGGCGGCTACGAAAGCGAGGCCGCCGAACAGATGGACCGACTGGCCTCGATCAAGGCGCTGCCGAAGAATTCTGACAGCGGCGAATGGCAGTGGCCATTCAGCGAACGGAACCTGGCGCTGGAATCCCCGGTCGCCGTCGTCCTGCTCAACGAGCTGGCATCGCTCGACAAGGAATTGCGCATCGCCACTGGCCAGCGCCCGAAACTCGAAGCCTATCTGACCGAACTGACCGGCAAAGCGGACGAGATCGCGGGCAACATCAAGCAGAAGGAAGCGGAACTGTCTGCGGCGATCTCGGCCAACGAGGTCATCGCCCAGATGGGCAGCCGCAACAACGCTGCCGCGCGCGTGGTCGGCCGCATCAGCCTGTTCCTGGAAACCCTCCTCCCGAACGAGGATCTTGCCAAGCTGGAAGCGGAAAATCGCCGCCTCAGCAACAAGGTGAAGCAGCTTGAGGACCAAATCGGCGCCGACGACAGCAACGAACGCCTGACTTCGATCCTCAACAACATATCCGCACAGGTGTCGCGCTACATCCAGAAGTTCAACGCTGAATTCGGCCCCTACCCTGCGCGGCTTAATCTGCCGCAAATGACGATCATCTTCGATCGACCCGAGCGTCCAGTCCCGATGGGCCGGACCGGTGGCGGTGAAAACCACTTGGCCTACCACCTGTCGGCACTACTCGCTCTGCATCTGTTCGCAGCCCAAAACAATCGCCCGATTCCGCGGTTCCTGCTGATCGATCAGCCGACCCAGGTCTACTTCCCGTCCGAGCAGCTCTATAAGAACGCCGATGGCTCGGTGCAGAACACTGAAGCCGACGCCGACCTCGATGCGGTGCGCCGGTTGTTCGAGTTGTTGCTGAAGTTCACCCAAGAGGACGTCCCCGGCTTCCAGTTGATCGTCACCGAGCATGCGAACCTGCGTGAGCAGTGGTTCCAGGACGCGTTGGTGGAACAGCCGTGGACCAAGCCGCCTGCGTTGGTTCCCGAGGATTGGCCGACGGAAACGGTGAACTGATCCCGTAAGCAACCCTCAAGCCGGGCAGCAGTCGGGGGCTGTCGTATCGCCCCCTCGCCTTTCCATACTCCGGGCATCAATTGGACATACGGGAGCGACGACGCATGAGCGCCACGGATAAAAACCAATCCAGGTTGCTGACGACTGATGAACTGGCCATCTGCATCCGCATGTTCCGCGGGACACGGCACGGGTTATAGGAGCTCTCGGATCATGTTCTTTGGCAAGCTCTCTCTTAGAAATTTTGGATCGTTCGACCAGTTCGACATGACCTTCAAGGAAGGCATGAACGTCATCTGCGGCGACAACGGTGCCGGCAAGACACAACTTGTGGGTGCGGTGGTCGCCGCCTTAATCGGAAAATCGGCGGTTCGCATAAATGCCGCAGGCACTGGGCCTTCGACGGTAAACGTGTCCCTCCATGAAGAGGGCGTCGCCGAAGATCTCATGTTGACGGTGTCCCTAGATCGCGAAGGCCACCCCCATGTCGAACAGCATGTTGCCACCAGCGACGACGGCAACCCCGCTGCACCGTTGGGCGAGCGCCTGCGCGCAATGCTCTCGAATCCCGATGCCCCCCGGCTTCTGCTTCGCCGAGATCCGGGAAGATGGCAGCCCTTGCCGCTGGTTCCCCATCGCGTCGAGTCGCTGCTCCCTGACAGCTTGAGGCAGAGTCAATCGTGGCTCGATATACGCGCGAACGGCATGTTCCGAGATGCCCGCGCCTCCGGCGGACAACAGTCGCTCGGCATGTTGCTCGACGAGTTCGTTGTTCGGCGCACCTCGAAGCAGAACCCGCCGCTCATCGTGGAAGAGTTCTTTGAAACGATGTCCCACGACATGCTCGACTTTCCGAGGGCACTTCTTGAATCACTCGCCGAAACAACGCAGGTCATTGTCTTGACCAACAATCGCGTGGCGTTTCCCGATCACCCCATGACCATGTTGGAGCGCGCCTCGGCGGAGACATCGTCTCTCGCCTACTACAACTATCTTCTAGAACTCCAACGGCCTCACTTACCGATACGCAAACGCCCCAAATGGATCAAGGGTCACGTCTTCCCAGAGCAGGAAACCCGCGCGTGCGAACTGAAGGAAGTCAAGGGTGAAAATCCGCTTGCCGCCATTAAGGGTGTGGTCGATCAATATGTGGTCGCTTTCCTCAACGCTGGAACACCCCAGGAAGGTGCCATCTACTGGGGCGTTCGCGACGAGGACCGGGCCATCACCGGAGTCAACCTCACCGATCGGGAATGCGACGAGCTGCGGCGCGTCGTCACCGAGAAACTGCATCAGATTACGCCCTCACTTGCCCCCACGCGATATCGCATCGAACTTCATCCGATAAGTGATGGCGTCCAAGCGATACGCGGTCTCTATCTTGTGGAGATCCGAATTCCGTCCATTCGTCAATCGCTCCTGTTCGCAACCGGGAGCCAGGAAGTCTATGTGAAAACGGACTCCGGTAAGAAGAAGCTCACCGCGCTACAGATTCAGCAGGAACTACTGCATCGGTATGGCATTGATCATGCCTCTTGAGTACTACCCGCGGTTCGCAAGCAAGATGCAGGCGTTACATTTGCAAGCTTCATCGTGAACTGATCAGAGAGGCTCGGACATGAAAGTGCATCTACTCATAGACATTCGCCTGCTGGATATCGAGCTGGCCTTGTCAACGTATGGGATCGTAGTGATAGAGACAACACGACCGCATGCTATACAAATCAGTGAGCTGGCTAGGTCGCGACTCTTCCCTGACGGACCGACCTTTACCGTCGATGACGATGACGAGTATCCCGACACACTCAACCTGTTGGCGACCGAGGTACCACCTGATCTTGGCTGGAGCCACTATCTTGTCTATTCCAAGGTGTTTCCGTACAGCCTCGAGCGCGCTAAAGACCGCGTCCGTGCAACAGTATCAAGTTGGCCAGGTCGACAAAACTATGTCTATGAAGTGCCTTGATGTCGGCACCATACTTTGAGGCGTAAAGTTGGAAGGCGTCTCTCTTCGTTGCGACGGTGCACAAGGGCACGGATCATGCGCAGCAATGCACTCTTCTTTCCATACATCGCGCTTCCGAACGAGGCGTGGACGGTCAAGTCACTCCTCTACTGGGACAAGCTCTCATCCATCGTGCCGCTGGACTACCTGGACCGCCCGGAACAAATGAGCGGCTTCATGCGGAAGCTTCTCACGGAAGGTCTCGTCGAACCCGTCACTCCCGGTCGGTATATACATCAGATTCCACGATTCGATGAGAGCTTCATCCAATTAGTCGAGCACCGATTGCAGCGACGCTCTCAGCTCAACGTTCCAACCGGCCGTATGAGCCGTATTCACGCGGAGAAGCTCGGCGCAATACCGGAGTTCTTGGTGGCATCAAGACTTGCGAGGCAGATCGATTGGAATTGGTACGATGTGGAAAGCACGACAGCAAACCTGTTCATGGCCTACTTGGCCGCGTGCCTCGGAGCAATTCCCGAAGTCGATGCAGCTCCAGTGACGAACCAGGCGGCCTTCGCTCGGTACCTGCAACCACGTGTAGGGCAGATGGGGCAGTATCCCGCGCGTAGGCAGGAGGTTCGTGGCGTGGTCCTCGACAACCTATTGCCCGCCCCCACCGGGCCGGTGGATGTGGCCACGTTGCTCCGTTTCAAACGACGGCACGGCCCTCGCCTGCAACGCTTCCGCACACTCGTCGAAGCCCATTGCACTAGAGTGGCCTTACTTCGTGATGCCACTGATCGCACCGAAGCCAACGAAGCATTCCTCCAGGACTGCGAGCAGCGCATCGCCGAGATCAAAGAATCCATGCAGCGGGCGTTCGGACAAGTGATACTTGGTTCACTTGCGCCACTCTTTGGCGCTGGATTTACGGCTTATGCAACGGACCTAGGCAACACAACCGCCTACGCTGGTTCCGCCTTGACGCTGGCAGGTGCTGCTTACATGGCGATCGCCAGTATCCGAGGACCCAGGGCGATCCGGAATCGTCCATTGGCCTACGTTGCCCATGTGAGACAGGCCTTTAGTGCCGCATAGGCGATGTCTAAGGGGTTTGAACAGGCTCTTACATCCATCATCGACCTGATCGCCGCTATTCCCGGCCTACGCAACTGGCCCGAAGTCAATGCGTTCCCCGCTCGCGTAACTGCTGTGCAGTGGGACAGCTACGGTGGTAAGAACAACAAGGCAGCTTATCAACACCACCGACAATGAAGAACGCACCTCGCCGCAGAAGACCTAGCACGCTTCAAAGGACCCCCACACTCCATCCCAAGCTGCGTCTGCGATGGAAGCGCTGGTTGCCCGGCATGCGTCGCGATCTGACGAGCCTGCTCGCAAGCCAGGAGATATTCTGGGACCTGCAGGAAGTCGCGAAGCAGAACCCGAAGGTACTTCTGCCGGGCGACTTCTTCGGCTGGATGTGCTCGAACTACGTGGCGACCGTGTCGATCGGCATCCGTAGTTTCACGGATCAATCCAACAGTTCGCATTCGCTCTGGCGGATGCTTTACGAAATTCTGGAAAATCCAGGCATCATTGAACGCGCCGCCCATGTACGCATGTACGTCCCCGTGCCCGGTGCCGAATATGGGCATTCCACGTTCGATAATGTCGTGGGGCCGGGACGCGCATTCCTGTCGCAGCAGGCAATTCGCACCGATCTGCGTCGGATCGAAGACAGTAGCGAACGCGTCCGACGTTTCGTGAACAAACGCATCGCGCATCGGAATTCGCCAGGCAAGATCCGTCGTCTGCCCAGGTTCAACGAGATCGACGCCGCCCTGCGGACCCTTGATGAGATTCTCTGCAAGTACAACCTGCTGTTGACCGCTCAAGGTATGGCGTCGCTCAGGGCCACCTTCCAACATGATTGGCGGCATGTTCTCTGGGAACCGTGGATTCCCAAGGGAAGTCCGCTTCGCCCTGGGGACTAAGGCTGTTTATTCTCGCCCTACTACGAAACCGAACATCGCGCCGGGCCGGTAACTCCATGCGAAAAAACTACCGCTTCAAAATTCTCGATTACGTGCCGCCGATCGTGGCGTTTCTGGCCGCGGTTGCCGCAATCATTGGTTCACCCAAGTGGTCTCCAGATGCCTCCGGCTTCTCGAAGATCACGCCATTCGGCTGGGTCGTTCTGGCGATCGGCTTCCTCGCCTTGATCACGTCGATGCTGGTGACCTCGCGCAACAAGCGCGAACAGGCCATCCGGAAGAAGACCAAGGAACGCATAGCTGCCATCGGCATTCGTCAGTTGCTGAGGGAGTTTCAGCACGCGATCCATCCGATCACCAATGACTCAATCTGGCGTCGGCAATGCGATCCCCCGGAGTCACCTTTGGATCTGCTCGACCCCGATCGCCGCAAGGTCCTCGCATCGCTCGACCTGAATTCGGCATCACCCTACGCGGACGGTTCGTTCGAGGAAATCCGATGGTTCAGCATGCTGGAGCGAGCAGCGAAGGAAGGGGTGGACGAAATCACGACGACGCTTCAGATCTATGCCAGTTACCTGTCCCCGGAAATCATGGACGTAACGACCAAGCTACTCTACTCGGATTTCCTTCGCTTCAGACTGATGCACATCCGTGAGATCGTCGTGGCCAACACCCACCACGACGCAAATCGTCCGGTCCCCTTCTTCAGTGTGGCGGACGATGCGATGCACAACCAGGACTACGAGGAGTTCTGGCGTCTCCTAGCGCATGCAATGAAGCTTTGTGGTGCGGAAGTCACGCCACAGGATAAGCCGAAGTTCGCATGGCGCTAAAGCCCATGGCGATAGGAAAGTGATGGGCTATGACAGCGCTACTTTTTCGAGGTGCCGTGGCCGGCCGAAACCGAAAAAGTGGAGCCGCTTGACCAAACCATCGACGCGCACATCAGTTGAGCAGCTTATGCCCGATATCCCCATTGCCGACGCCCTACTGTCAGCCCTCCTTAACCGTGACGAAGCTGCACTCAGTACCATCGAAACACACCGCGCCGCCGAGTGTGCGTCCATTCGCACTGTCGTCTGCACCGATAACCCTGGTGCGGTCGACCTAGACCTCGGTCTTAGTGTGTTCTCGAACGACTATGTGACCTCATTTTTCGAGGGCCCACGTGCGTTCTTCCTGTCGGCTGGAACAAGTGTCCAAGCGCACCTCACGGGTGGTAGGTCGAATGTACTCATCGACTTTTCACTCAGCTTCGACTCGAATTTCGCAGAGAAGATACGTGCAGTCATTGCCGGCGAAAACATCCAGAAGGCTGATCGCGACAGGGTTATCGAGCTCCTCATGCTCAAGGCTCGAAATCGCCGCGTGCAATTCGATGTAGTGCCGTTCCTCATCGAAAACGTGCGCCTGGCTCGTGACGATCCTTCCAATAAGCGCCCTTTGAATACACTGATCGCTTTCCGCATGCTCGACCACGTGGATTGGGATGCCTTTCGTGATGCTCCCGACCGCTTAGCTTTCGATGTTCCAAGTCAAGATCTGAAGGTCATGCTACGGCCTGAAGCCGAAAACTATCTTGTGGAACTACACGCCAGTAAGCTGATCACTCATCAAGAAGCCAAGAGTGCGGGAACGCAGGCTCTATTGCTGCGATTCGCACGACTGTGGCACGAGGAGCGCAAAAAGGACAAAAAGCGGATCCTGCGCGAATTGCTCCGTTTTAGCATCCATAAGCTAGGGGCAATCCAGCTCACTGAAATACGGTTGATCTGGAGCGGCATGACCTCCAACCAGGGATCACCGTTCTTCGGCCCCATCATAGGCCGGTCCCACGAAATGCTGAAGGAGATTCGCGGTATGGCCTGGGACATGACGCTTCTTCGTGTCATGGAACAAATCGCCACGGTCAGTCAAGTCGGCTCCTTCTTCATTCCCTACTTCGTGTCCCTGGATCGCCGCTGGCGTCATTTGCTGCGCCTCAATCCTGTGAGGTTGATGTTGATCGACGATGCTCGTCAACATGTGCTCTTCGCCCGTGCCGATGAACTGGAGTTCCAGCGAGCGCTGGAAGAATGTACGCAAGCCGAATTGCAGTCGGAGATGACACCTGAAAAGATCGAAATTCGCCGCAGGTCGGCCCAGGCAATTGATTTGGACACAATGCAGCAGCTCGTCGTGGATGAAGAGCGCCATTGGCTCTAACAGGCCTCGCAGTAACCGCCGAGTGGAACCAGACAAGCTCTCCACCACTTGTTCAAAGATCACGCAGGCAAGCCTCACGCTCCAGCTCCGCACACAACCCGATGGGCCGGGATATCAGGCAACGCAAAATGCGTCCCATGCAAAGCTCATTGCCAAACCAGACAGCCTCTTAACTTGGGGCACTACGCCCCAACCCTCCAAATCGATTGCGGTACTCTTCCAGTCCAAGTGCCATCGCCTCAGCGTCATGCTCGTTCACTTCGGAAGCGTTCTTTACACTCAGCCCTCGCTTTAGGATCGCGAGCTCTGGAAGAAGCTCCGACTCGGCTCCGCCCTTCAAGATCGAGGGAAGAAGCAAATAGGCGCGTGACCGGCTATAGATATCGAGGAAACGACTCAGATTGACATCGGACTCCGCGTGCATTGTCTGCATTCGCGATGTCATCATGAAGGTTTTACCTGTGGGCTTCTCATCATTGGAAGGAAGCTTGGAAGTAATAAGGACACGGTAGTGAGCCGGATGATCCGCAGAGATTCCACGCACTATCGCCACGAATATCTCGTCTCGTCTATCGACCTGCCCCAGGCGTTCGCGCCAACGCGTGAAGATCTTCCTGGCGGCATCTTCGTCCGTAAAAATGAGAGAAATCGCTGGCGGATACGATGGCCCCCAGTGGGCGAAGGCCACCCCCGTCCAACCAGCTCGATTCCAAAGATGCACATCAATAACGGAGCGAACATCAAGGTCACGATGATCGTGCGTCTGAAATAGTGCGCTACTGCCACCTGTTGCCGAATAACCTTCGCCATCTTCTACTGGATCCAGTGCGCGACGAGTAATGGTGGGGCGTGCCGACTCAAGCGTGAACACCGATGTTGCCATCTGCACCCAGTCGCCGAGCTTCGACAGCCCTCTCTTGAATATGCGCTGGCGGCTGTTTCCTGCAACCACAACCATCCCAATGCGGTCGAGCACTGCTTCATTCTCAAAGAGATGTTCGACCGTCTGCTTCAGATCCTCTACATAGCACGTGGCGGCAAAGATCGTAGCCGCCAGCCCGATCAGCATCTTCTGGACATCGTCCTGTCGGTCGTATGTGGCAGGTATCAACCCGGCCGGCCAACGAATGGTGGCAGACATTTCCTCGGCATCGATCGTGAAGTCGGGCGCCTTGACCTGTGAACTTTCTTGCAGCGTGATAGTGAAGTTCTCCGTATGCGCCGCTGCGCCCAGATCGATCGCCGTCGCGAAAAGCGCTTCTATGGAACCTATCGCTGCCTCCGCAGCAAGGATCGAGACGTCAGAACATGAGTGGTGAACAGCGACCCGAACGCCCTGCACTCTCGATACAAGACACTGTGAGTCCCCCTCGTTAAATATGACAGGACCGTGCGGATTGCTGGAGACCGGCTGGCTAGCCAGCAAAGCGAACAAATCGGCCACATTCTCTGGCGTCTCTTCATGCGGTATCGACCCCTCCTCGCGGAGTACCGCCTCATGGCCTAGCACGTAGAGCAGTGAGTTTCGGCTCTGCTGCAGGCCGAGTCCACCAAGAACATTGGGCAATGAGACAAGCTGCTGAAGCTCTTGTGTCGTGAAATTCAGAATCTGGCTTGCCAAGATGAGATCGAACTCGGCGAGCCGCTCCATGACACGCTCCTTGGAGGCATCATCGAGCGGGAGCATCGCCGCACAACCTTGAACCAGCCGAATGGCTTCGAGAGCGTCCGGAAGGTGCCGAAGTTCGACAGCGATCCACGCTAACATTAGGATCGTAGGCACGATCGAGGCCGGAAGATCGCTGTCCTCTTCCGCTTCGATGAACATTGAAGCCATCGCAAAAATGCAGCTAGCGCGCGCAGCCCAGAGCAATCCAGCACTACGATAAGCAAGCGTGAGCAGTTGCAGTGCTTCGATCAATGAATCGGCATACTCCTTTTTGGTGAGTTGCCGCGCAGCCTTGCCCAGCAACCGGATCATTTCGAAGTTGTCTTCGAAATCGAGCTGTTGAGCGCGTTTGAGGAGCACGAGCGCACCCTGAGCTTCGCCAGTGCGCTCCGACACAAACTCCGCCACGTCGTCGACGAGTTTGGCATAGCCAAGGTCCCTGCCCGCGGCACTGCCAAACACCTCGATCAGCTTGGTCAAGCGATCGACTGAGAATTCACCGAGGCCCTTTGCCTGCCTGATCACGCCAGAGAACTGCGTCCAAAGAGAACTCAGCTTCTGGGAGTCTTTCTTGAGAAATGCCTGGTTGACTTCGATGACGAGTAATGAAGTCTGCGCTTCCAATGCATTGTTTGGACGTTCATCATCTGCGGCCACCCACTTCAATCTGCCGCTCAATCGAGTTGTGCGCTCTTCCAGCTTGGCCTCATCGACTGTCAGATGCTGATGGACAACCGAGTTGAAAAGTAGTTGAGCTAGGTTGCACAGAAGCTCAAGATTCTTGGCGTGGTCCGTGTCGCTCACGAGCTTCTCGAAAGCGTCGTAACTTCCGTTCAAATACGTGATGTCGTCGAACCACCAAAAAGCGGTCCAGATCCATTCGTAGTTAGCCTCAAGCCTCTGGCGATGAGTACCATCTTGTTCGGCAAACCGAACTGCGCGAGCAAACCGCCCATCCGTCTCAGTTCTTGGACGCTCGAGATTGCGTGATAGCTTGGCTGCTACCAAAGCCTCCGTCACGCGCTGCATCTCCATCCCGAAGAATGCCTCCGGATTGCCGAGCGCCTTCTCAATATCTTCAAGTTGCTGGGAGCGAGAATAGTCCGACGGTCCTAGCCGATGCGTGTCGGCGACTTCTTGCCCGACACCGAGGTAGTTGAAGGCTAGGTCTCGGCGATCGCCATTGACGATCTGCTCAACGATCCAACTCCGGTCGAGAATAGTGACAGTCACACCATGTTGCTTGGTGAGTTCGTCTTCGACACGAGCGCGATCCTTCGCACGGGCGAACTGTGCCGTAACGCAAATGATTTTCTGATACCCACGCTGCGTCGCTACGATGCCTGCAACGTCGTTGCGTACTTTCTCCGCCCACTTTTTCTTGGCGCTGAAAGCGAATGCCCAGCGTTCCCGGTTGGCGTTTGCCTCGCCCACATAGGCAAGAGTTGCGATCTCATCAGCAACCGGGATAGTTTCGGTATCAGCCTTGCTGTCCCCGCCTCCCTCTGGCCCTGTGGCAGGTTTCAAGTTTGGGCAAATGGTGCGTTCGCACAGCTTGCGACAAAAAATTTCGAAGTCGTGAGTCTGGTTGCGCGCAGTGATGGTATCGAGACAGTATTCGAGTGTCGCTGCATCGAACAAGTATGTGGTTCGATCGCTGGTGTCTGAATAGAGTTCGGGACGCAGTTGGCGCATGAATTCCGATGGTGACACCCTCTCCTTTTGTTTCCCCCTAACCATTCGCTGCATTCCTCTCCCGGAGTGCCGTGTCGGTCACGATGCCCGCCCGGGCGATGGCCCCACCGCGCAGCGCTATCGCTTCGCCTTCCATGCTGATGCTCCGCGAAGATTCAGACCGCAACAGTGATACCCGGCGCATGGGCACGTCGCGCCGGCTGCACCACGATTTCGACCTGCTGATCCATTGAAACCAGCGCCTGCATCAGCCGCTCTAGCGAAATGTTCTGGAGCTTGTAGCGGCGCACTTGCGACACCTTCGGTTGGGTCATGCCGGTAATCGTCGCAGCCGCCATCTGGCTCAACCCGCGCTGGTCGATCAGTTCGTTGAGCTTGAGCGCAAGCGCGGCCTTCGCCGACAGTTCTTCGGCGTCGTCGAAACCGAGATCGAGCAGCACGTTGTCGGTGCCTTGGGGATGGTCGATACGGGTCATCACGTTCTCCCGCTCGCCCCGTGACGGGCGAGCAATGCTTTCAGCCGCTTCTCGATCAACTCCACGTCCGGCTGCGGCGTGGCGATGCCGGACTTGGACTTCTTCTGGAATGCATGGAGCACATGCACCGCGTCGCCGATCCGCACTGTATAGACCGCGCGGAAAGTGTCGCCCCGGTGGTCTTCCACCAGCTCGTACACGCTGGAACCCAGCCCCTTCCAAGGCTTGGCCGAATCCGGCGTGCCGCCCAACTGAACGACGAACAGCGCCACGCCCATGTCCTTCTGCACGTCGATGGGGAACGCCTTGAAGTCCTTTTTCGACGAGCCTTCCCAATACAGGAGCTTGCGTTTCTCAGTCATGATTATACCTGTTCGGATATAGAAGACAAGCCCCTGAATTGTCGTGACAGCGATACGAGAATTCAGGGGCGTGGTTCAGGGGATGGCCGTTTCCAGCGCTTCTGGCGCAGGCTTGGCCTTGGCCCGCTTCGTATCGGGCGGCACGGCACGCGCCTGGTGCTTGCGGTGCCGATACGGACGATAGTTGCCTTGGCTGGTAAGGGTCTTGTCGCCATCCTCAACGGTGGGGGGCGCCAACGGCACCGCAGCCGGCGCACAGCTCTCGATGGTATCCCGCCGTAGGTTAGCTACCTTCTCCGCAGCCGCCCGAACCGGGTCGTCCTCCGTATGTACATACGTCATAAACATGGTGACGGTCTTGTGCGCGGTCAGTGTCATGCCGACCTTGATGGGAACGCCGGAATTGGCGATATCGGTGGCCGCACGATGGCGGATGCCATGCGTTCCGACGTGCGGCACTTTCGCGCGTTCCAAGATGCGCTTCCAGGCGTTGTAGTAGGTGCCTTCGGGCAGTGGCTCCTTGCTGTCGAAGATGGCCGGGCACACGTAGGGCGAATCGCTGATATGAGGGGCGTTCGACAGCAGTTGGTACACCACCTCGCTCATCGGCTTGGAAATGTCCCCGGTCTTGCTGTCCGGCCAGACGACGCGGCGGTTCTTGAAATCGACCCAGGCCCATTCAAGCGTGCGGATTTCCGACATGCGCGCGGAGAACTCGAATTGTAAGCGGACCGCCAGCGTCAAGGTCGGATGCTCCAGACCCTCGGCATCCGCACGGTCGAGATAGGCGTAAAGGCGCCCCAGTTCCTCGTCGGTGATGTACCGCGTTTCGCCATCCTCCCGGTACTTGGGGACATGGCGACACGGGTTGGAGCCATCCGGTCGGTAGCCCCACACCTCGGCCATGTTGAACATCTTGCGCAGGCAGGCTAGAACCCGATTGGCCGTGACGGCGATATGCGCCTTGTTTCGCATCAGCATCGTGATGTCGGCGCGCGTCACGTCGGGCACCTTCATCCTGCCCAACGCAGGCACGATGTGGCGGTCGATGTAGCCTTGGTAGGTATCGACCGTCCGGGGCTTGTTACGTGGCTTGGAGTATTCGTCGATGAACTGCTCGCACAGTTCCTTGACCGCAGGAGCCATGCGGGCGGCCAGCTTGGCGGCACTGGGGTCGTTGCCCTTGCGCACGTCGGCCAGCCAGTCCTGCGCGATCGAACGGGCCTGCTCGACGGTCAATTCGCCGAACTGGCCGATCTTCGGTTTGCGGCGCTCGCCCCAGTTCGTGCGGTACTGGAGCATGAAGACTTTGCGGCCGTGGCCGGTGACTTTGCAGAGGAAGCCGGGGACAATAGTGTCCCGCAGCTCGTAGTCTTTGCCAGTGTTTTCGGCCGCATCGACAGCGGATTTGGTGAGCTTGGTCTTGGCCATGACGCCTCCTAGTTCGGATCGAACGCAGGAACCAGCCAGGAGCCACGGCATCGGAAAGTCTGCCGCAATCGATCTGGTCAGGACGTAAGGCTAGACGAGACTAGCCTCTTGGAAAACCAAGCACAGCAAGGCTCTGCGGGTTCCAGCGTAGTCCCATCCTATTCTCGGGAATCAATCTCAAAATCCGCTTGTGGTGACACAGTGGAGGTTCGAGTCCTCTCACCGGTACCAATTTGGGGTTTTAGGTGACACCACCGAGACCCAAGAAACACCCAAAGCCCGTATAACAGCGGGCTTTTTCATGCCTGAAAGGATTCAAGTGGTCTCGCTAGCTCGCAAGGAATCTGATGGTGTCCGTTGGTACTTCTGTTGGCCGCCATGAACTACCTCCAGCCCCTAATTCTACTGTGTCACTGAATATGGCACGATGACGCCATCTTCGAGCCAGGGGCAAGGAGGTGGGTCATGGGTACGAGTCTGGAAGCACGCTTTGCACGTTATGGGAAGGCGATCGTGGCCGCCTTGGGGCACGCGGATCGGGCGGCGCCGGCCACATGGTATCTGCAGGGTTTGATGTTGCCCGGAGGGCGCAAGAGCGTGGAGCCGATGGCGGCACGCGTGCGGTCACAGGAGGTGCGTTCGGCTCATCAGTCGATGCATCACCTGGTGTCGACCTCGGAGTGGAGCGATGAAGCCGTGCTGGCGACGGTAGCCAAGCAGGTGCTGCCGGCACTGACGCGCGACGGGATGGAGCCTTGCTTCTGGATCATCGACGACACAGGTTTTCCGAAGAAGGGGACGCACTCGGTGGGCGTGGCTCGGCAGTACTGCGGATAAACCGGCAAGACCGACAACTGCCGAGTGGCCGTGAGTCTGTCGCTGGCGACTGAGGCGAACAGTCTGCCCTTGGCCTGGCAGCTCTACCTGCCGGCGGAGTGGGCCGACGATCCGAAGCGGTGTGCCGCGGTCGGCGTGCCCACGTCGGTGGAGTTCATGACCAAGAACCAGATCGCCGCGGCGCAGATCCGCGCCACGGTCGCCGCCCAGGTACCACGGGGCGTGGTGCTGGGTGACGCCGCCTATGGCGACGACTGTGCGCTGCGCGATGAACTGAGCGCGCAGGGGCTGCTCTACGCGCTGGGCATCCGACCACTCACCACGGTGTGGTGGGGGCGCATCAACCGGCCCCCGCACCGCCGGTGGCGGTACGGGGTCGCCCACGCGTGCGAGTGGTGCGCGATGTGGCATATTCTCCCATCAGCGTGCGTGCCCTGGCGCAGGCGCTGCCGGCGCGGGCGTATCGCACCATCGCCTGGCGACAGGGCACCGCGGAAAAATTGTCCGGTCGCTTTGCCCGCGTGCGCGCGGTCACCGCACACGATGACCGCGCCAGGAACCCCGAATGGCTGGTCATCGAATGGCCCCGCAGCGATGCCGAGCCGCTGCGCTACTGGCTGTCGACGCTGCCCTGAAGAAACAACCTTCCCAGTCCTCGTCGGCACCCTCAAGGGCCGTTGGCGCATCGAACGCGACTACTTGGAACTGAAGCAGGAACTCGGCCTGGGCCACTACGAAGGACGCAACTGGCGCGGATTTCACCACCACGCCAGCCTGTGCATCGCCGCCTATGGCTTTTTGACGCTGGAGCGCTTGCGCGGCAGTAAAAAAAACTGTGCTCGATTCAAGGCACCTGCCGTACCCGAAGGCTTCCGGCCACGTGGGGCTGGGACCGATGCAGCGGCATCAGCCGCGCTCGATCGCGACCTTGCACTTTCGTCTCGCCCGCGTGATCGCTCGGCACCTGTCACGATGTCCTTGTTGCGGGAGGCCGCACCGAAGTCTCAGAGGCACTTAGTGACACAGTAGAACTAACTCCGCGCCATGAAACCAGCCGCAGTCCAATCCGATGGTGTTACTGCTGCGTTTTGAAATGTGGAAAGTGACGCACGCACGGGCAACTGTCATTCTCAGTGTGAATCAACGTGGATCATACCAAGCAGGGCGCGCGCCCTGGTCATTCCGACATAGTGGTATGAGCGCAAGAGCGAGTTCACGCTCGGAGCACACAAATCAACCAGCCAAACTACCGAACTCTCCAGCCCCTTGAAGTTATCAATTTGTGCGAAACCCACAGCGCTATCACCTGCAGCTCGAGGGGAATAGGAATCCAGTACCGAAACGTGCATTTCCTCATGTTCCGGCATCAATGACACACAAGACTGCGAATAGGTGTTTGGCGAGAGAATGACGATGTCCGACGGATCGAAGCCTTCGTCATTCATCAGTTTCAGCAACTCATTTTGCAACGCAGCCGCAGCTTCCTCCCTGCTGGCGACAGTGATCTCGCGTACCGCCGGACCATTCCCGACGGCAGACGCCCCAACATCTGCATCGAGTGCCTTCTGCACCCGCTCCAGAATGGGCAAAGTGTTGCGACAGTTGGTTCTCAATGGGAGGCGGGCAGCTCCAAGGCCATTGAGATAGTCATAAGCATCCGGCTTGTACTCGCCACACAATCCAGCCTGGTTGTTTACGTCGTGGAAGAAGCTCCAACGACCGCTATCAAGACCGCCACGCAGAAGGCTGTCCAAACGCACCAGCGCGTCCATGTTGAGCACGTCTTGGCCTTCATCGACGATCAGAGCATCAAACTTTTCGATACCTGCGCGCCTCGCGGTGACTTGGGCCGAATTCGTCAGCGACACCGTCACTCCTGGCGTAGCCGCTTTCTCGAGATAGGCCCTAAGCCACGGGGAGTGGCAAGTCAGCGCCACCTTCATGCCGGCGGCACTCCAACGTTTGGCCAATTCGAGCGCCAACATCGTCTTTCCCGTCCCAGCGCCTCCCGAACAAATGACACGATCATTGGCTTCGACGACATCAATGTATCGGAGCTGGTCTTCGGTCAGCTGCGCAACGCGCGCCTCGATCGCATGCATCGATGCATGCAATGGCATCACCGCCTCGAACTCAGGGCGCAAGAACTGCTGCAGTTTGCGCAGCTGATCAGGACTCGCTTTCGAAGCCCTCCGGTCCTTGTTTCGCCAATGGGAGATCAACTTCTTTAGCCACTGCTCAAACTGCCGGAAATTCCTGGCGTCCGCGACAACAGCCCGATCCCACTCGGCACTTTCTGGCATGTCTCCGACATCAGGCACGACTACCGCGTACCCGAAGACGAAAGCGGTGGCGAACTCCGCGGGAAGCTTTTTCCGAAGACCATGAAGCGCGCCCTCGGCCTGCCTGAATGGCGACTCCGTCAACCGCTCCGAGCCATTCCGGTTTCGCGTCTCCCACACCCCGTCACGACATGAAACGGAACCTCCCTTGATCTCCAGCACGAACAGGCCATCTGGCCCACAAACAACGAAGTCTATTTCACCGAATCGCTTGTACTCATGCTGCGGCAAATTAAGCGAATGCATGGCGAACCAGTCATGCTGATCCGCCCCAGAAAAGCATGCACGCAACTGATCGAAAACTCGCAGCTCCGCCCGGCTTCGAGTATCTAGTGGCTGATTGGGGATCATCCTCATGATCAGTCTCTGGAACCCAGTGCGGATCTCACCTCGTTCTCAACGTCACGAAGCACTGGTGGCCACTGGGAGATCTTTTTCAACAAACCACCTCTGTCGATCTCGACATCTGGCGGCCTAACATCTCCGCGAACGACGACCTCGATGCCATCGTCAGAAATATTCAGGCGATATTGTCCTTGCGGCAAGCGAATCCGGGAGACAACGCAGTCTTGCCATCCAATCCGACTGGCTATCCTCGCCAGTGATGCATTGCGCGACTCGCTCCAGACGCTCCCGCGATCATTGAGAAGCTCGCGAAGTGGAACCGGTCTGATCGGCGTTTTATCCAGCGAGAGTCGAACACTGCGTTGGTTGCATTCGGCTTCGAACATCTTCTGCTCCACGAATTGCGAAAGCGCTTTCGAAGTCCGCAGCTCAACGGGAAGAGCGATCCAACCATCACGGACTCCAAACAAAACCGCGGCAGCAATGAGCTCCTCGTCATTAAGGCTTGGGTGCTGGAATTCCAGCAGATCCACGCAATGTTCGCGAAGACAGAACAGTAGCAACGGGCGTGACAACGTTCCCTTGTGCCGCTCGAATAGCTGACTGATCGTCCCTCCGCCTAAACCAAAGGTGCTGCGCATGTCGGAAATCAACTGCTCCAGTCGCGGCCGATAACGCGCGTCCTGCAGTGCGGCGAGTTGGCCATCCAGAAAGCCAAGGACAACGTCGAGAGGCGATTCTGCCGATCCGCTGAGCGACGCCGTCACGAATGCCTCTGCAACGCCCCAGAAGAGCCGTGCCTGCACCGGACTTCCCGGACGCGGCTGTCCGGATTCAACCCATGACGCGAGCTCCGCCAATACCGCATCTTGCTGTAGGGCGACGTAGTCATCGGATGTACCGGCACCACTGGCCACGCGATAGGCGGAGCAACACCGGTCGCTTCGGTTCGCAAGGTGGTAAAGCATGGCCAGACAGCCTCCGACAGCCTCACCTCGCGCGGAAGGCTGATCAATCCGATCACGCGTGACGTCCTCCAACTGGCCGTGCAACGGCCACACCACGGGGTGCTCAGGACAAAAGAACTGCTCGGACGTCTCGATGCTCAGATCCGTCAAGTCGATATTGGCGAAACTGTGCGCAGACGCTTCGAATTCCTTGCGGTCAGTTGGTAAACGGAATACCAGGCGTTTCACCAAAGTCATTGGCAAGGGTGCACCGACAAGTAGCGCACTTACCTCCGAGTCGATGTGCAAAGGCAACGCGCCGGAAGAAACCTCACCGTTGCGCGAGACCACATGAACCTGTCCGCTGAGTCCTGTAAGGTCTATCTCCGCGATACACGGACGCAGGTGCGTTTGCTCACTAACGGCCTGTTGTATGGCAGCTTCCGGAACGCCATCGCGAAAAAGGGGGACCAGGCCAGATAGCTCGCCGGATGGGTCGCGGTAGTACTTGCCTGCAAAGCCCGCCGGCCCCATGGCCATGCCAGCGGCGAGCATGTGAAGCAGATTCAGGTGATTGGTCGCCAACAGCCAGGTTTGCGAAGCGGTGTCCATCCGGACGCCGCCGGACGCCGCCGCGTCCGAAGGAGCGAGCTTTCCTGGAGGAACGAAGCCGGGCTCACCAGAAGCAGGCGGAGTTGTCGAATGCTGCGACGGAGGGGCAGTCGATTCCGGGTGACCAGTAGCCGAGCCAAGACTCTGCCCAACTTCGTTGCCCAAACTTTCGGACGGCATTTCGGCATCAGATTCAGGCAATTCGGCTGGGGCGGATGCTTCCAGCAGGTCCGGCTGCCTCGATGTCGACTTCTTGCGTGTCCCCTTGGCGGGCGGCTTTGCTCTGCTTGTCGCTGTCTTGCGAGGGATCATGTTCATTTCCTGGCCAAAAAGGCCTGGTCTTGGGGTAGGAGGTCATCGATGGCCGGCACTGGATTTCCGGTGCGCAAAATGATGATCTGATCACGCGCACGAGCCACCATCACGTAGAACCTCTTTTTCAGCGCGTCTGAATTGTTTCGCGGTCGATGTTCATCGATATCTGCCAAGATGACTATGTCGAATTCCAAGCCTTTGCAAGCTTGGGCGTTGATCACCGCGATCCCGCCATGCCCGAAATCTAGGGGTTCCTCCTGCCCCGAAACGAAAGTGCTGATCGGCGGCTTGCCGCAGTCGAGTTCAGGGTCCATGTCATTGAGTACATGCATGAACTTTTCACGCACAGGGTTGTTTGGACAGATGATCCCTATCAGTTTCTTCGGGGCTCGATCCGCTGTTTGCAAGATGAATTCTGCAATGCTCTCAAGCGTCCGCGCCTCTCCGTAGCCGTATCTCCACAACTCGGGAATCGAGGCACGCGGTTTCGGCGGAGGGAGGTCGGGCTTCGGACTGGCCGGGTTGGCCGAATAGAAATGTTGCGCCAACTGGGCAATGGGACGGGTATTGCGGTAATTGGCAACCAGCTCTTTCGTATCTGCATGAGCAATCGCCAAGGCATTCTCGATATCTCGCCGCGCGCTGCACCTGTCCGGATGAATCTGCTGGTTCTGGTCGGCGACGATGTAGAAGTGCTCGAACCCGAGATTGGCAAGCGCGTTATAGAACGCCGGCGGCATGTCCTGCCCTTCGTCGATGACCAGGGAGGGAAGCGCAAACGAGTGTGGGGGGAGCTCGCCAGTCTGAAGGCGGTCCGTGACACTCCGCCAGTCGATAGCTTGATATCCGGTCCGACTAGGTTGCAGAAGCGGCACATTTTCCTTGACGAGTGACTTCCAGAGTCTGCGAAACCAACTAATCAGAGTGAACGCCTTCAAGTCGTTTCCGAACAAATGTCGACTCGACTGATCCAGAAGATTGTTGTATGCGAGGAAGCGATAGTTTTCGTTCTCCGACACCAAGCGCCGCACCCGCAGCAACGCGACAACCGACTTGCCGGTTCCTGGACCACCCACGATCAAATGCTGCCCGTCCAGCGGCAGAGCTAGTGCCGCATCCTGATCCTTGCTCAGGTCTTGGACGTTCGGCAGAGTGAATCGACGGGTCCGATCGCAGGGCATCGCTAGGGCATCCCGAAGAACGCGGGCAGACCACTATCCACCCCTTTGACAAACACTCGATCGAGCAGGGTATTGCCGTACTCGCAGGCAGGCTCCGGAACCAAGGCGCACGCGTGGCACGCAGCGCGGTTCAGGAGCCCGGGCCCTTGGCCTTCGTGCTCGCTGCATACCGGATCAAGCGAACACCAGCGGGCATGCTCCAGCGCACGCACGAGGATGCCTAGAAAGCGGCGTGGCTCGGCAATTTCGGCCAGTCCGCCCAGAGAACCGGCGATATCCGGAACGGCGACATGGATCAGTATCCCGGCCATGCGTTTGGGCGCTTCCGCGCAGTAAATGACTTCTGTGAGTGAAGCCGCAGGGTATCCGCCTTCCGCTTCGATCTGGCGCATCAACAGGTGCGACAAGGTATGCAGCAACATAAAGCGGGCGGTCAGTGGATTGGGCGCATCCCGTCCGGATTGGATGAAGCGGGGAAGCAATTGCTGCACTCGCAAGTTGACTGCCTCGTCATCACCCCAGCGTGAAAGCCGATCTTCGTCGAGTGTGATGAAGATGCCTTCGCCGTAGAGCTCCACCGCCGGTAACCAGTCGGAGCTGCCCACGATGTCCGGCGGCACAACGACCTCTCCGTTGAGGCGGCTGAAGCCTCTGAACACTTTCACGGCCTTGAGCCGATCCACGCGTACCAAGCGGTTCACCCCAAGAACGAGCTGCCGCACTTCTTCGCCAACGGTCTCGTCGCCGGCTAGTGCCTGCCAGACTTCCGTCTGGTCTTGTGTCACCAGATCCTCATCCGGCTGCTGGTCGGGAAGGATCTCCAAAAACGCATCGAACTCGCTTTCCCGAAGCTGTCCGGGAGTGAAGACCGCATCGTACGAAGGGTAGCCTTGGGCAATATCCAGAAGCGCCGCCTCGAGGTCTTCCGGCGTGCAGCGATAGGTATCTGCGATCGTTCTGATCTGGCCCCTTCTTGCCAATGGCGTTCGCGCGGCGTCGATGGCCCGCCGGTCCTGGGTACTGCGATACAAGCGATCGACGGCAGTTCCTTTACGTGCTCGCGATTCGGGCGGGATCACGAGCGCGAGTCCCCAGACCGGTGAGTACGCGCGCGTGTCATTGATCGCTAGTACCTGCGCGAGTTGGTCGTGCCCGTCATTCGACAGCTCCCTCGCGGGCGCCAACTCGTCAAACGTCCAAGGTTGCTGGCGACCCGTTCCGAAGCCCAGGCGTTCATCGCCACGAAATAGGACTTCTGCTCTGCAAGCATCGCAACGCAACGATCGGGACGCTCCGATTTCAACCAGTCGCAGCCTGTCTTTCACATTGCAACCTCGTTGCTGCGGTGAACGGGCATTTTTGTGCGCCAGATAATGCCAGGGCACTTCGGCGAGATAACCTGCAGGGTCGGCCAACACCCATGTCACCTGCACGAGCTTTGACCTTCTGCCACATGCTTGCCGATCGCACCGCGGCGATTCACCGCCGCCTTCCCGCCATGGGTTCAGGTAAAGCGCACCGCAGTTCGGGCAGCGCGCCCATTGCGGAAAGCGCGATACCGGCACGCAAACGCCATCAATCTGGCCATGTGCACCCTCGCGTGCAACGGGCGGCTCCCGGAGAACCTCGGTCACTCCCAGTGCCGCGCGAACACGTTCCACATAGGGGATAACGCTGCCTCCGGCTTGTCCATGCTTGTCTGTCCACTGTCGGGTATCACGGACGACCACCAGCTCGTCGGGGCCGCGCACGATGGCGCCGACCCCACTGTGCGCCAGCAAGTGCGACAGGCGAATCGGGATCAGGTGATTCGACATGACCTAAAGTACCTTCAGAAGTGCCGAATTTTCGACATTACGCAGGGACTGCAGTGTTGGCCAAAGTCCCGTGATTCGATCGTCATGGTTGTATAGCAGCCGGCCAGCTGCTTTGTCGTTGTCCGACTCCTGATAGCGCAGAGCGCACGATAAAGTCCGGCACCGCTCCACTTCATCTCGCCAAGCGACTACCAAACTATCGATATGTGTCTCGATCTCTGCCTGCTGCCTCGTGTCGGTGGCAGACTGGCCGCAGCGCCGCTTGAACTCCCTGATGGCTTTGTCCACGCCAGCAATGTCGGGGTCGAAGCGGGCTGCGTCGTCATTGCCCGCAAAGCCTATGCGCGCATGGCGTATGACAATCACCAGTGCGGCGTGCAGTGCACGCAGGCGCGCCTGGTAGGTGAAGGGCGTCACGCTGGTCGGCTCGACGAACCGATAGAAGGCTTCATGGAAAGGACGGAAACTTTCGTAATGCGAGAGACTGCGCGCCTGGTCCCGGTAGTAGTTCATGAACGCGACGCCGGGCACGTCGCTGCGGCCGACCCTGCTGCTGGCCTGAATGTATTCGGCGGTGGTCAGGGGCTGGCCGTTGATCGTCATCAGTGCAAGGCGCGCAACGTCCAACCCCACCGAGACCATGTTGGTGGCCAGCACCGCATCCAGGCATCCATCTGCACCCCGCTGCAGCGCAAGTCTGGTAAAGATTGCGCTGTTTTCCTCAGCCGTCTGCAGACTGGTCAGCTGGGCAATGCTGGTCTGCCTGCGTGCATCTGATTGCGGATCGAGCAAACGTATGAACTCGCCAACGTCGCTCACAAACGCGGTGTGACTGTTGCCGACGCCCTTCAGGCTGCCGTGATACACAATCTGCGTCCACCATGCGTCGAGTAGCGCGGCTCGCTCCCGTTCGTCTTTGAACAAGGCGTCAGGTGCCAGCAGCATGGCGGCCGCCAGCGGCGCCAGACACTTCTGGCGGTTGAGCATGGGGGCCAGATAGCCAACGTAGATGCGTCCCGGGTGCTGCGTCAGTGGCACGGTACGGGCAAAGTACGAATCATCGCGACTCAATCCGGGCGATGGAAACACGGACACCACGCGTCCGTAGAGCCGGCGAACCTGCTGGGTCGCCATGCGGATCGTGGCTGTGGAGGCGATGTATTTGGGATAGATACCGCGCAGCCGCAGCACAGTATCCAGCCCAGCCTCATAGAGGCCAGCCACCGAGCCCAGCGCACTGGAGATCAGATGCAGCTCATCCTGGATGATGAGTTCCGGAGGAAGGCACTGTGCACCGCCAAAGAATGCGCTGGCACGTTCCTCCCAAGCCAGCCGGGCGAACTTGTCCACGGTAGCAACCAACATGGTTGGCGGATTGGCATAGAGCGCCTCGTCCACCACATTGCATGGCAACGTGCCATACAGATCGCATTGCGTGTTACTACAAAGAAAACCGAACTGCCGCCCGCTGACCTGATAGCTTGAGCGTGGATTGAACCCCTGCCCGCACCACGGGCAGCTATCAAGCACCATGGCAGGCAACTCACCGCGCGCACGCGCCTCAGCCACCAGCGTCGCGGCATCTGCGAAGGTATTTGGGCAGGTCGCCTTGCCCACCCACAACCCGACACTGATCGGCTCCGTCCCAAGGTCATCGCGCTCACGACGAACCCGCTCCAGCGCGCAGATCAGGCGTGATGCACGCAGATATTGGTCGCGGGTCAAAAGGCGCAAGGTGTAGCGCATCAGCACACAGGTGCCACCACCGGTATGAGGGTGACGCAACCGCCGCAACGCGATCTGAAAGGCGATCAATCCGAGATAGGCCTCAGTCTTTCCGCCACCGGTCGGAAACCAGATGAGATCCACCGTATCCCGGTCCTCGCTCTCCGGATCGGCGGCGGATTCGAGTACGGTAAGCAAGAACGCCAGCTGGAACGGGCGCCAGCGGTAGGCATCATCACCACGCGATTTGCCTCGCACGACGTCATGCTGCCGCATCTGATCGAGCATGGCGCGATTGGCCAGGGCAAAGGCCAGCCGGACTTGCGCATCCATACCCAACAACGCCAAGCCACCCCGCATGCGCTTGACGGTCGTTCCAATACGCTGGCAGATACGTTCCCCGGCCGCGCGATCGTCCTCAGCCAACCCAGAAAGCATCTCCCCCTGTCGACCTGCCCAGGCAGCATAGCCATCCACGAAGGCCGGCAGCGCGGAGGCAAGCGGGTCGGCGCAATCGTCGAGACGCGACAGCACCGCCAAGGACAATGCCGCGTCCCCACCCGTACCCGTATCCGCGGTCATCTGCGGCACTTCCACCATGGGCATGGTCTCGGTGCGCAACTCCGTGACCCAGCCATTGGCCACACCCCAATCAGCAGCACAACCGTGCCCGATGGCAAAGATGCGTTGACCGGCATACTGAAGTTCGATTTCCTGCTCTTCGTCGTCCAGCAGTCTGCGATCCACCCGCGGATACTCCCCCACCTCGCCGGAATCGACCACGCATCTGAGGTTGGCCTCGAACAATGTGTGCTCCGCCCGCTCCATCGCGAATTCGCGCGAGTCATCGGTAACAACCTGCGTATTGCACAGAGCGACGGTGACGATCCACCCGTCAGCGAAGCGCCGCCAGAGGATGTCGAGTCGCGCGCGATCCGCCAGAACCCCACAGCTTTGATGTTGCTCCTTGTCTGGACAGGTGACGTCGACGACTTCCTCGCTGCTGCCGTCTGGAACCAGCGCTTTTCGCGTCCACTCGTTTTTGTATCGTCCGCTCTCGTCACGCTCCGTGCGTTCGTATCGAACGGCCGAACACAACAGCTGCAGTTCAATGCGCCGACCCGTGATGAAGAAGGAAAAACCCAGCGAGGACGGCGGTATGTAGCGGCGCACGATGGCCGGTTCGGCACTGCTTTCGCCCGAGGCTCCCGTGGCAGCTTCGGCTGCTTCCACCTCGTCCCCTGCCGGGTCAATGCCCTCGCCCGACGAAGACACAGGGTAGATGGCTCCGCACGGGAAGCGTTCGGTAGGAAGTATGCCTCGGAGAAGGGCGTCATCCAGTCCGCCCTGAGCTTTCGGTGGTGGGCCGACCAGTTGGCGGCGCACCCATTGGATTAGCCGGAGGCGCGGTTCGACAAAGAGATAGCTGCTCACGGACACCCCCAGTTCTCGACCATGGAGTCCGCAGCACCCCTCGGCGGTTGCGAAAAAAACGCCCGGGCAGTGCGGCAGCCTGATTCTCGGTGGGCACCCTTGCCGGGGAGGTCGACGCCAACGAGGCCTTTGCAGGCGGTGAAGACAACGCAACCGTGGGTGTCGCACCAAGTGTCCAGCTTATGGCGCCGCATCACCGGAAACTGAACGCGTACCTCATTGCACCCCTCAAACCAATTCGGGAACTGCGCAGCGCACCCACGCACCAGTTCCAAGGCATCACCGCACACGCGCCGGCGGCCACCGTCGCGGGACGCGTCCACCTGACAGATCAGCCACTCCTCGCCTCGTATGAATACGTGTGCACCCAGCGTCACCGTGCCGTCCAAAGCCTGCCCCTGTTCTACTTGCCCGCCATGATCGCGCATGGCACGGTCGGGGCCAAGGTTTGCACGCATCCCCTCACGCTGGCTTTTTCATGCCTGCCTACAACTCCCGCACCACGCGAAAGCCCACGCGGCCGCTGCGCAGTTCGACGTCGGCGCCCTGGCGGTAGGCCGAGTCCACCTGCTCCGGCGAGCTGCCCCATGAGCCGCCGCGCACCACGTGGGAGCGGCAGCCGGGGTTGACCCAGGCACTGCCATCGTCTGGTGCGCGGATGTAGTTGTCGTGCCAGCAGTCCAGCGCCCACTCCGAGACGTTGCCGTTGATGTCGTACAGGCCGAACGGGTTGGCGGCGAAGCTCATCACCGGCGCAGGGCCCCAGTAGCCGTCGCGGTAGTTGCGAAAGGCATGGCTCCAGCGGCGGCTGCTGCGCGAGCGGTCGCCGGAACCGGTCAGGTTCTCCACCACGTGCTTCGGCGCGTCGTCGCCCCACCAGTAGCGGCTGCTGGTGCCGCCGCGCAGGGCGTACTCGAATTCGGCCTCGCTGGGCAGCCGATAGGTTCTGCCGGTGCGCTGGCTGAGCCAGTCGGCATACGCCTTGGCGTCGTTCCAGGAGACGTTCACCACCGGCAGGTTGTCGTCGGCCTTGCGGCCGGCGTAGTCGTCCTGCCAGGTGGCCGAGCTGTCATCGCGCAGGGCACCGCTGCGCTCGTCGTACACGCTGGCGCCGCCCAGCTTGACCGAGTCGGGCACGTAGTTGCTGGCGCGCACGAACTCGCGGAACTGCGCCACGGTCACCGCACTGCGCGCCATCGCGAAGCCCTTGGCGATGGTGACCGTATGCTGCGGCTGTGCGGCGCCGCCGTGGTCGTCGTCGGCGGAGGCGCCCATGCGGAAGCTGCCGGTGGGGATCACCACCATCGCCGGCGTCTTGCCCGGCAGGTCGACGTAGCGGTCGGTGAATACCTGGCCAGGTTTGTAGCTGGCGTATAGGCGCGCGTTGGTCAGCTGTTCGTCCAACGCCGCCAGCGCCGCCAGGTGCGGGGCGATCGCGCGCACCTGCGCCGCCAGCTTCGTCGCCAGTTCGAGATTGCCGGCGTCCAGTGCCGAGTGCGCCTGCGCCAGCATGCCGTTGGCGCGCTGCTCGCGCATGTCGTCCACGCGCTTGTGCACGTCGATCATCTGCTGCGAGCCAGGGCGGATCGCCTGCGCCGCGGCCAGCTCGCGGTCGGCCCCGGCGAAATCGTTCTGCGCCACCGCCGCCAGCGCGCGGTCGAGCACCGCCCGCTGCACCTGGAAGATGCCCTGCTCGGCCACCGCGTTCTCCGGGTCGAGCTTCTGCACCTCGCGGTACATTTCCAGCGCATTGCCGCCCGCGGGTTGGTCGGCCTTGCCCTGCCGCAGCAGGCCGGCGGCATCGGCCAGCATCGGCCGCACCTGCTCCAGGACTTTCAGGCTCGCCTCCAGTTGCGCCACTTCCTTCTCGGCGTTCGGCAGCGTGCGCAGGGCGTCGAGCAGGTCCTGCGCCGCGTCGGCGTCGCCCACCGCGATGTCCTGGTCGATCTCCGCCAC